>NZ_SOEJ01000004.1:0-269140 GCF_004366495.1 Methylosinus sp. sav-2 | reverse complement strand
AGCTCCGCCGATCGCCTGTTGCTCACCCCACGCCCGCGGGCGTATCAACCGCCGGGACTCAACTCGCCGCTGGATGAAACTTCGGGGGCACGTCAAGACCGATGGCGATGGCCGCGGGATTCGCCTCACGCCAATGCTTCGCCATTTCGGCGACGCGATAGAATTCGCTGCCCTCGACGCTCGGCAGGCCCAGCAGCGCGGGAAGCTGCGAGATCAAAATGTGAATCGAGATGCCGGCGAGAAAGCCCGTCGTTACCGGAACGGAGAGGAGATCGGCGATCCAGCCGGCGCGCAGCAGAAAGCCGAGAATGAGAATGCCGCCGACCAGCAGAGCGAGGAAGGAGGCGAGCGCCATGAATTGCGGCGAGCCGCGCGTCGCCAGCAGCGCCAGAGCGCCGGCGAAGATCGGCGCGATCGTCGAATCCGCGCCGGAGGAGAGGAAGCGGTTGGAGCCGAAAGCCGCGAAGGCGAGCGAGCCGGCGAGAAAAGCGAAAAAGCCGATCTGCGGCGGAAAGCCCGCGAGCCGCGCCGTGGCCATCTGCTCCGGTATGGCGATCGCCGCGAGCGTCAGCCCGGCCGCGACGTCATAGCGCAGCATGGCATGCGGCAGCGAAGGGAAGAACGGCCAGGAGCGTTGCTGCGGCATGGGGCGTGATCCGAGGCGAGCCTGTCGCAAATCTAGGGCGTGACGCTCGGTCTGTCATCGAGCAGCGGCGCCGCCGATGCTGACATCGCGCAGTCCTGATGCTAGCTTTTCTGCGACGCCGAAAGGATTTTCGAAAATGGGCGCGACAGAGCGAGTCGACGCGACGCTTCGTCTGGCGGCGAAATATGTTTGGGGCACGCCGCCGGAGATCGTCGTCTCGAGCGGCTTGCGAGGCCTCGTCGTGAATGTGATGGAGCTCGGCGTCTGGGAGGACGCCAATGAGCTGCTCGAGCTGATCGGGCCAGAGCTGTTCGTCGATGTGCTCGAATCGCCGCCGCCGGGCGCGATCTCCAGCCGATCGCTGGCGTTCTGGCATTATCGATTGGGCCGGCCGGGCGCGCCGCCGAAAGCGCGCAAGAGATTCGCGTGATGGAGCGCCAATGCTGACGCCTCTGCTCGACGCGCTGCCCGCGCCGCAACGTGGTCTCTGGCCACTGCTCGCACGGATACCACGCCATTATGCGCTCTACGGCGGCACCGCGATCGCGCTTCGTCTCGGGCATCGCACGTCGGTCGATTTCGATTTTTTCTCCGACGTTCCGCTCGACGATGACGCCAAGGGCGCGCTTCTTGCAGTGCTGCAGAAATTCGGCAGGGTTTCCGTGCTGCAAAGCGAGAGGAATACATTGACCGTGAGCGTTTCACGGGACGACGAGCCCGTAAAGCTGAAAGTGAAAGTGATTCACGATCGCGCAGAGGGAAAAGACTATCAGGACATTGCCGCTATGCTGGCGATAGGTCAGAGCCTCGCGCATGGCCTCGCCGCCGTCAAATCCTTGTTCGGTCCGGCGGTCCCCGCGATGATTACGTTGAAAGCTTTGTCGTATTTCGATGACGTGAATGAATCGTGGCGCGTGACCGAAGACGTGAAGACGACGATTTCCTCCGCCATCGAACAGCTTTCTGCGCAATGGAGTGAGGCGCCGATCGTGTTGCATGCGCTTGGTTGCGTTCGCGCCGATTAGAGGAATACGCGAAGCGACACCAATGGATCGCTTCGCGCATCGAGACTCAAAACGCCCATTTCATCCCGGCGTAGACCGCGCGGCCATAGCCCGGATAAAAGGCCGCGGGGTTCGACGCGCGCGCGTCGATGATCGTCGTCACATCGCTGATGTAGTGGCGATCGGCGAGATTGCGCGCATCGATATAGAAGGTGAGCCCATAGGGCAGCTTCATGCCCGCCTGAACGCCGAGCAGCACATAGCCGGGCGTCTGCAGCGTGTGCATGTAATCGACGTAAGAACCTTCCGGAACCCAATCGATCGACGGTGCGACATAGAGCCCGTCGGGCCGGCTGTAGGAGAGCGTCGTGCGCAGCACATGGCGCGGAACGCCGGCCAGCGGATTGTTTCCGTAATTGGCGTCGCCAACGAAACGGAAGTCGCTCCATGTCCAGACTTGGCTGAGCTTCAGCACATCATCGGGCGCAGTGATGTTGCGCCACAGATCGACGCTTGCGGCGAGCTCGACGCCCTGATGCATGGTGCGCTTGGCGTTGAAGGTCGTCGCCGGCACGCCCGCGCCGGGATTGGTGCTGAACTTCAGCAGCTCGTCCTGCAGCTCGGTGTGATAGAAAGTCACGTCCCAGGAGAAGCGATCCCATTTGCCGCGCGAGCCGATCTCGCCGGTCCAGGCCTTTTGCGAAGCGAGCGGCGTGAAGGAGGCGCCCGGCGTCGGCGGGAAAAAGCCCTGCGTCAGATCGATGAAATCGGGAACGTCGCGGCTGCCGGTCATATCGGCGAAGAATTGAATCTCCGGCGTCGGCTGGAACATTAGTCCGACCTTGGGCACGACGCCGCGATAATTCTTTTCCGTGTGATTGGCGAGCGGCTCATAGGGAATGCCGCCGATCACGGAATAGCGCCGATCGTCGCTGAAGATTTTTGCGCCGAACATCAGAGCGAGCTGCGGCGCGATATAGAAGCGATCCTCGAAATAGGCCTCGAGATTGAGCGCCGCCATGCGATTGTTGCGGATCTGCGCGCTCAGCCCCGGATTGATGAAGGTTCCGCAAAAGCCGAAGCAGGTGCCCGCGGCGCCGAATTGCGCGAGGCCGTTGAAGGAATAGGGCGGGAAGGAATAGGCCGCATTGGCGAAATTCGCCGGTAGCGCGCCATAGGGATTGAACTTCGCGCCATTGTAATTGGAATACCAATTATCGGTGGAGCCGCCGCCCCACACGCGCCCGCCGACGGTCAGCTCGTTCTTATGGCCGGCGATCTCGAATTTCGTCGTCAGCTTCGGAGCGAAGCCCCAGCTCTCGCCTTCCTGCTCGATGACGACGAAGATCGGATGATAGAGGTAATTGTGGATGAACCAGCTGTCGACGTCGATGCGGCCGATGTCTGTCTCGAATGTCGTTTTGTTGGAGATGCGCTGGTTGCGGACATTGCGCGCCTGATCGGCGCCGAAACCATCCGCGCCGAAGCCGGCGATATAGGGCAGCGTCGCGAGCGTCGGATTGCTGCGCGCATTATTGAGCGTCAGCGTGCCGGGCAATTGCTGATTTGTGTCATAGACGCCGAAGTAGAAGCGCGTCTCGATGTTGTTGGAGAAGCGATAGCCGATATTGCCGTTGATCTGCACATAATCGGATTGCGAATGGGTGCGGAACCCGTCCGAATGCGAGAAGGTTCCGTTGACGAGGAAATCAAAGTCGCCGATGACGCGCGACACCTGCGCCTGTCCGCGAATGGAGCCGAAGCTGCCGCCGTCGATCGCGAGCATGTTGGGCGCGAGCGCCGTGCGCGCGGTGGGCGAGACGAAATTGATCGCGCCGCCCAATGTCGAGGAGCCGAAGGAGAGCGCGTTGCCGCCCTTATAGACCTCGATCGAGCGGAAATATTTGGGGTCGATCTCGTAGAAATCGCCGCCGCCGTCGGCATAGTTCATCGGTATGCCGTCCTGCAGCAGCTCGAAGCCGCGCAGATGATAATCGCGCGTGAGATTGGAGCCGCGCATGGAGAGGCGCAGCTCTTGCCCGTAGCGCGTATCGACGAAGACGCCGGGAACGTCCTTCAGCGCGTCGCGCAGATCGGCGATATGGCGCGTCTGCATTTCCGGCGAGGCGGCGTCGACGAAAGCGACCGAGCCGACAGTCTGCTCGATGCGGCGCTTTTGCTCCGCGACCGAGGGAGCGGTGAGCGAGCCCGTCTGCGGCGCCGCATTGGCGGAGCGCGCATCGGAGCCGATGTCGATCGGCGGCAGCGCCGATTGCGCAAAGGCTGCGGGAGCCGCGAGAAGAAGCGCGCCGGCGGCGACGCCGCGCGAAAGAAGGCTGCGATACATAGAGTTTCTCCTGAGACGGCGTCGCGCCGTTCGAAGCCAAGTCGGAACGCGGCTTTCGCCGCATGGCGTTGCTGTCAGGAGAAAAGTGGCGGCGCCCGTGACGACCAGGATGTCGTCCAGCCGATCGGCGCAGGTCGCGGGCGATCTGCGGTCGCGCGGATCGGCGTCGCATGCGCGTCGGCGCCCAGAGCCGTGACGATGAAGGAGCCGATGACGGCGACGCCGTCGCGCAGGCTCCATTCGCAGAGCAGGCAGCAATGCGAATGCGCGCCTTCGCCGGTGGGCGCCTGGCGATGGTCCTGCGTCGCGCAATCGGGCGCGGCGAGCGCGATTTCCGCCCGCGCATTCGTCGCGTGGGCGAAAGGCGCCGCGGCGAACAGCAATTGCAGCAGCAGCGGAAGAACGGCGAGGATCGTCGCGAGCGCGTGCGAGCGGCGCGCCGCTCCTCGGCCTGCTTCGATCATCCGCTTCGCCTGGTTCATTCGCCTCTCGCGCCGCGCGAACCGTCGCTCGGTTCCGCTTTCGTTTTCTTGGTAACTGACCAATAGTCGCGAGGCAAGCCGAAGCGGCCGCCTGCGGCTGCTCGCAACGGAGATTTCCGAGGGTTGTGACCGCGAGGACACAGTCAGGCGCGTCCGAGGCGCAGGCCGGCGGCGAAGGAATCGATCGCTGCGGCGACGACATCCGGACGATCGACGGCGACGAAATGGCGGGCCTCGCGCAAGAGCAGGACCGAGGCTTTCGGCGCCTTGGCGAGAAGATTGGCGTAAAAGGCCGATATCTCTTCTTCGCTGCGGCCGGCGAGGTAGGAATCGGTCGCCGCCAGAGCGAGCAGAGGCGCGTCGAGCCGCGTGAGTTCCGGCCGCAGATCGGCCGACAGCATCTCGATGACATAAGCGGCGGTCGCGGCGGGATCGCTGCGCGCGGCGCGCTCGGCGAAACGCTCGGCCTGCCGCGAATCGTTCATGCGCGCGGCGAGAAAGCCGCGCAGCGTCTCTCGAAAGCGGGCAGGATCGCCGGCGCCGACGGCAAATTGCGCGGCGAGGCGCTGCGCTGTGCCTGCGCGCTCCTCGGCCGTCGCGCCGGCGAGGGCGGGGAAGACCGGATAGCCATCCAGAGTGACAATTCCGCCGAACAGCTTGGGATGCGCCGCCGCGGTCTTCAGCGCGATGAAGGCGCCGAGGCTATGGCCGACGAGGAGCGGCCGCTTCAGAGCGGCCACATAGGCCGCGATATCGGCGCAAATGCGCGGGATCATCGGCGCCTCGATCGGCGGGCGGCCGTCGAAGCCCGGCAGCGTCAGCGCGTGAATCGAGAAGCGCGGGGAAAGCCGGCGGGCGATCTCCTCCAGCGCCCAGGCGCCGCAGGCGAGGCCTGGGATCAGCACAAGAGGCTCGCCGGCGCCGCTCTGCTCGACCGAGAGAGTGCGGAATTGCGTCTCGGCGCCGGCGAGAGCGGGCGCGGCGGCGAGAAGGCTCGTTCCGGCGAGCAGCGCACGTCGGCTGAGCGACGTCATGGAATCGGGCGATGATGCGGGTCGAGCGGCGTATGGCCGCCGGCGGCGTCCACAGCGACCACGCCGTCGAATCGCGACATGCGCTCGAGCAGGGCGGGGGAGAGACGGCGCTCCGCCGTCGCCAGCGAAGCGGCCAGCGCCTCGGCGCGGGGCCGCGCGAGGCCGAGCTTTTCGAGCGAGGCGCTCTGCTTCAGCGCGTCGCCGGCGCAGAGCGAGATCTCCCATTTGCCGTCCTTGCGGCGCAGCAGCGCGCGGCCGCCTTGCTCGCCCTGCGCCCAATCGGCGATGGCGACGTCGCCGTCGATGACGATCGGCTCGACGGCGAGCGGCGAGTCGGGACGGTCGAAGGTCTGCATGAGGAGATGTTTCACGGCTGCTTCGTCATCGCCGGCCGCCGCGACGGCGACGTTCGCGCCGAGGAGGAGAGAAAAAAGCGCCGCGCCGCATCCGGCTCTCCGAAAAAAACTCATCTCGCCCCCCATTTCGATCGTCGAAAATTATTGGTAAGTTACCAATACAAGTTTGGCAAGCGTCCCACGACGAAAGCTCGGCCCCATGCGAAAGGGATGGCGAGGGCGCGCCGCCGCATTGCCCAGACGAGCAGGTTTTTGGTAGGGAGCCGGCATCGGGCTCGGAAAGATCGGCAGTGACGGCGGAAATCAGCGTCAGACGGCGGATATTGAACGCCGCGCTCGATATCGTCGAAAAGGACGGCGTCGAGGCGCTGACCCAGCCGCGCGTCGCCAAGGCCGCGGGCGTGCGGCAGTCGCATCTCACTTATTATTTCCCGCGCAAGGCCGATCTCTTCGTCGCTCTGCTGCAGGCCTCGCATGATCGCGCCGAGCGCGCGGGCGCCGCCGAGGAGGCCGACGAGCTTTTCGACACGCTGCGCAATCTCATGCTCGGACGCGGGCGGATGCGCTTCTTTCTCGCCATCGTTCTGGGCGCGAGCGAGGAGGATGAGCTGCGACCCGTCCTCGCCGCCCATGCGCAGGGGTTGACGCGCCGCGTCGCCGCCTATTTCGGGCGAGAGGCGGATGATCCTGCGGCGGTCGGCTTCGTCGATCGGCTGCGTGGTCTCGGCCTGCGGGCGCTGCTCGAGCCCGGCCTCGCAGAGATCGAGACGGGTGAATTGGAGCGGCTCGCCGCCGAATTCGGCCTCCGCCGCCCGAAGAATTGACGCGCCGCGTCAACGATGCCCGCGTCCGGCGCTTGACGAGCCGCGACTCAAAATGCTCAACGTGCGCGAGCGGCGTCCGCCGGCGCCAGCCCGACCAATCAGGAGAACGATATGACGACGGAGATCGTGATCGTTTCCGCGGCGCGCACTGCTGTGGGATCGTTCAACGGAGCTTTCGGTTCAACGCCCGCCCATGAATTGGGCGCGGTCGCTGTCAAGGCCGCTATCGAGCGCGCCAAATTGGAGGCCGCCGACGTCGACGAGGTGATCCTGGGTCAGGTCCTCGGCGCGGCGCAGGGACAGAACCCCGCGCGTCAGGCCGCCATCAAGGCGGGCGTGCCGCAGGACAAGACCGCTTTCGGCATTAATCAGGTGTGCGGCTCGGGCCTGCGCGCCGTGGCGCTCGCCGCTCAGCAGATTCAGTCGGGCGACGCGAGCATCATCGTCGCCGGCGGCCAGGAGTCCATGTCGCTGTCGCAGCATTCCGCTCACATGCGCGCCGGCACCAAGATGGGCGATGTGAAGTTCGTCGACACGATGATCGTCGACGGCCTCACCGACGCCTTCAACAATTACCACATGGGCATCACGGCGGAGAATGTCGCGGCCAAGTGGCAGATCAGCCGCGCTGAGCAGGACGCTTTCGCCGTCGCCTCGCAGAACAAGGCCGAGGCGGCGCAGAAGGCCGGCAAGTTCAAGGACGAGATCGTCCCCTTCACCGTCTCCTCCCGCAAGGGCGATGTGATCGTCGATCAGGACGAATACATCAAGCATGGCGTGACGCTCGAGGGCGTCGCCAAGCTGAAGCCGGCCTTCACCAAGGACGGCACGGTGACGGCGGCCAACGCCTCCGGCCTCAATGACGGCGCGGCGGCGCTCGTCATCATGACGGCGGCGGAAGCGGCCAAGCGCGGCCTCACGCCGCTCGCCCGCATCGCCTCCTGGGCGACCGCCGGCGTCGATCCGTCGCTCATGGGTTCCGGCCCGATCCCTGCCTCGCGCAAGGCGCTGGAGAAGGCCGGCTGGAAAATCTCCGACCTCGATCTCATCGAGGCCAATGAGGCTTTCGCCGCGCAGGCTCTGGCCGTGAACAAGGATCTCGGCTGGGATCCGGCGATCGTCAACGTCAATGGCGGCGCCATCGCCATCGGCCATCCGATCGGCGCCTCGGGCGCGCGCATTCTGACGACGCTGCTCTATGAGCTCGGACGCCGCGGCGGCAAGCGCGGCCTCGCCACGCTCTGCATCGGCGGCGGCATGGGCGTCGCCCTGACGATCGAGCGCTAAATATAAAAGGACCGCGCGCCTGAGAGGCTCGCGGTCCAATTCTTTGAAAATTCGATGAAGGAGGACGAGGTGGGCAGAACAGCGGTTGTGACGGGCGGCACGCGCGGCATCGGCGAGGCGATTTCCAAGGCGTTGAAGGCTGCGGGCTATAATGTCGCCGCGACCTACGCCGGCAATGACGAGGCGGCGAACAAGTTCAAGGCGGAGACCGGCATTCCGGTCTATAAGTTCGACGTGTCGGACTATGACGCCAGCGCCGCCGCCATTGCGCAGATCGAGAAGGATCTGGGCGGGGTCGATGTGCTCGTGAACAACGCCGGCATCACCAAGGACCGTCTGTTCCATAAGATGGAGCTGGCGCAGTGGCGCGCGGTGATCGACACCAACCTCAACTCGCTGTTCAACGTCACCCGCCCTGTCATCAACGGCATGCGTGACCGTGGCTTCGGCCGCATCATCGTCATCTCGTCGATCAATGGCCAGAAGGGCCAGGCCGGTCAGACGAACTATTCCGCCTCCAAGGCCGGCGACATCGGCTTCGTCAAGGCGCTGGCGCAGGAGAGCGCCTCCAAGGGCATCACCGTCAACGCCATCGCGCCCGGCTATATCGCCACGGAGATGGTGAAGGCCGTGCCGCAGGACGTGCTCGACAAGCACATCATCCCCTATATCGCCGTCGGCCGCCTCGGCGAGCCGGAGGAGATCGCGCGCGCCGTGGTGTTCCTCGCTTCGGACGACGCCGGCTTCATCACCGGCTCGACGCTGACCATCAATGGCGGCCAGTATCTGGCCTGACGGGAGCGCTCGGGCGCGCCTCGAGATCGCCTCGCGCCATATTCGTCTTCTTCCTTCTCCCCGCGCGGGGAGAAGGCGAGGATGAGGGGCTCGGGGCGTTTTCCGTCTGTGAGAGCCGCGGATCGCCGCCCTAGAGCGCGTTCCGATCGAACGGTATCGTTCGATCGATCAGAATTCGCTCCCGGTTCAATCTGAACCGGAATCACTCTAGCGCCGATCACTCTTCGGCCGGCTCCTCCAGCCGATCATCGACTAGCGGCAGAGTGAAGCTCAGACGCGCGCCGCCGCCGGGGTTCTGCTCCGCCCACAGCTTCCCGTAATGCGCCTCCACGATCGCGCGCGAGACCGCGAGGCCGACGCCGAGCGCGTGCTTCTTCGTCGAGGTGAAGGGCTCGAACAGCTCATCCGCCACTTCATCGGCGAGGCCCGCGCCCGTGTCCACGATATCGACGCGGATCATGCCGCTCTCGTCGATTCGGGTCGAGATGACGAGCTCGCGCTTCTCGGAGCCCTGCATGGCCTCCAGCGCATTGCGCTTCAGATTGACCAGCACCTGCCGAATCTGCACGCGATCGACGATCACCGCGTCATCCTCCGCCGCGAGATCGAGCGTGGTGACGACCTTGACATGGTTGCGCGCCATATCGGTGAAGGCGCAGGCGTCGCGGATGATGTCGTGCAGCCTCTGCAGCGTCTTGTCCGGCTCGGCGCGCGTCACGAAGCCGCGCAAATGGCTGATGATCTGCGCCGCGCGCGTCACTTGGGCGACGGCGCTGTCGAGAATCGGCTCGAGATCGGCGGTCGCGGTCTCGGCGCGTCGCAGCACGCGGCGTGCGGCGCTGAGATAGGTGGAGATCGCCGAGAGCGGCTGATTGATCTCATGGGCGACATTCGCCGCCATTTGCGCCATCAGATCGAGCCGGTCGGCGCGCAGCTTGCGCATCTGCGCCTCCGCCCGGCGGCGGTCGGTGAGATCGCGCAGGAACAGCACGAGCAGCCGCTCGCCGTCATGCGCCGCCTCGCTGACGGAGAGCTCCAGCGGAAACAGCGAGCCATCCTTGCGGCGGCCGATGCGCTCGGGCTCCGCCTCGGCGGGCGCGGCCCCGTCGGCGCCCAGCGTCGCGAAACGAGGGTCGTGGAACGGCTCCGGAAATAGAATATCGACCGGGCGTCCGATCGCCTCCGCCGCCTCATGGCCAAAGAGCCGCGTCGCCGCGGAATTCACGGCGTGAATGACGCCCTCGCCGTCGATGATGACGATCGCGTCGACCGCGCCTTCGACGATCGCGCGCAGACGCGCCTCGCTCGCGCGGCGTTCCTGCTCGGCGCGCGATCTCTCGCTGAGATCGCTGAGCATCACCGCATAGCCATAGAGATTGTCGGAGTCGTCGCGCAGCGGGGCGATCAGCTCCTCGGCGGGAAAGATCGAGCCGTCCCGGCGCCGGCGCGGCTCCTGGCGCTTGACGACGCTGCGCGCCACGAGAGCGCCGAGCTCCTCCTGCGTGTCGGATGAATGAAGGATCGACAGGCGGCGCCCCAAAATTTCATCGCGGCTCCAGCCGGTAATGCGTTCGGCCGCCTCGCTCCAGGCGACGATGCGCTCTTGCCGGTCCAGCGAGAAGATCGCCGAAGCCGGCGCGCCCTCGGCCAGCAGGCGGAAATGCTCTTCGCTCTGCCGCAGCGCCTTGCGCGCGCGCTCATAGTCGAGGCTCTTGATCGTCTTCCAGCGGCCGCCGCGGCGGATCAGCGCGAATTCGTGCCGGGCGATCACCTCGACGATCTCCGGCGCGCCGATCAGCCGCAGCGAATAGGAGCAGAGCGTCAGCATGCGCACGGAGCCGTGCAAGGCGGCGAGCCCGTTCTCATAGGTCATGAAGATCGACCAGTCCGTGGCGTCCACCTCGAAGGCGTTGCCGCTGGCGCGCAATCCGTCGAAACCGGCGCGCAGCGCCGAGTCATGGGCCGAGCGCCAATCGTCCAGCAGCCGGTTCTCGTCCAGCTGGCCGGCGCGAAGATACCATTCTTCCGGGGAGAGGATGTCGATGCGCCCCAGCGTGAGATCGGCCTCGAGATCGGGAACCAGCGTCGCCAGGCGCGTCTTGGCGGCGGCGACAGTCAGCGGCGGCGAGGCGACCCAGATGCAGCGCTCATTGGCCGCGAGACCGGCCGCGAAATAGGGCGCGACAATGTCGAGGAGATCGTCGACATCATCGAAGAACTGGCAGAAATGCGTGCCCCACGGCAAATCTCCTGCGCCCTCTATTCCCGAAGGGCGCGACAGCCGCTCGCTCCGCGACCGAAGAGTCACGAATTCCGTCGCGGTCTCAGCCTGCATTTATTCATTCCAGTATGGACCGCCGCTATCTCCGGTTTGCAGGGCGCGCCCGCTCGCCTTCGATCCGCCAATCGGATGGGACCAAATGCGAACATTGTCAAAATGAGACAATGTTTCGTCGTCACCTGTGCCGATCAAGAACCGCGCCACAGAGGACCCGTCCCGAAACGAGTCGAAGCTGCGCCATTCTCAATGGCTCGCAGCGCTGCGCGCGGCCACGACCTCATGCGCTTGTCGCCCGACCACCTCGGTCAGATGATCGAAGGCGGCCTCGAAAAATCCGGCGCCCGAGGTGGCCGAGCGCAGCTCGACGATGAGATCGCCGATCTCCGCCTCCGGAATGAGCGCGTCGAGCTCGTCCCAGCCTTCCCATCCCGGGCGCGGGCCAAAGCCCAATATTTGCCCACGCCGCGCCGAGACAATGCCTGTCGCGCGTGAGACCGCCTCGCTCGGCGCGAATATCGCCACGGAGAGCATGGGCTCGAGCAGAACCGGCTCGGCTCTGCCCAGCGCCTCGATCATGCCGATGCGCGCCGCCGTGCGGAAGGCCATGTCGGAGGAATCGACGCTATGATACGAGCCGTCGACCAGCACCGCCTCCACATCGACGACCGGAAAGCCGAGCGGCCCGCGCGCCAGCGCGTCCCGGCAGCCGGACTCGACCGAGGAAAAGTATTGTTTTGGCACAGTGCCGCCATGGACGCGCTCGGCGAAAGCGAAGCCTTCGCCACGTGCGCGCGGCGCCACCTCCAGCACCACATCGCCGAATTGCCCATGGCCGCCGGACTGCTTCTTGTGGCGGCCGCGCACGCTCACCGGATGGCGGATCGTCTCCTTATAGCCGATGGCGGGACCGTGCGTGGAGACGGTCACGCCATAGCGCGTCGCGAGGCGTTCCAAAGCGACACGAATATGCATCTCGCCCTGGCCGAGCAGCTTCATCTCGCCGAGCGCCTGATCATGCAGGAAGACGAGCGAAGGGTCCTCGTCGATGAGCTTGGCCAGAGCGGCGGCGAGGCGCATCTCGTCCTTGCGATCGCCGACCGACAGCGCCAGCGCATAGACGGGGCGGGGCGCGGCCAGCGGCGCCGGGGCGGGCGGCGCGCCGGCGCGCGCATCCTGCAGAGCCTCGCCCGCTACGACGCCGTCGAGCCGGCCGAAAGCCACGGTCTCGCCCGCCTCCGCTTTGGCCTGGCGCGTCGCCGTGGCGCCGAGCATGGAGGAGACGCCGCTGATCTTCTCCTCCGCGCCGGATGAGCCGATCACTGTCTGTCCGTCGGAGAAGGAGCCGCGCAGCACGCGCGCCAGCGACAGCTTGCCGCCATGCGGCGTATGGACGGAGCGGAACACATGGGCGAGGGCGGGGCCTGAATCGGCGACGCCGAGCCGGGCTCTGGTCGCGGCGACGCTCGGCGCCTCGTGGCGCAACGCTTTCAGCAGCCGCGTCACGCCGGCGCCGCGCTCCGCCGCGCCGATGAACACGGGCGCGACATGGCCGAAGCGCAGCTCCTTGGCGAGATCGTCGAAAATCTGGTCGCGCGGCGGCTCTATGTCGCTGAGCAACTCCTCCATTAGCGCGTCGTCGTAATCGGCGAGCCGCTCCAACATGGAATAGCGCGCCTCCTTCTCCAGCACGGCGTTGCCGTCGGGCATTGCGACGACCTCGGAGGGCGCGTGCTCGCGATAGACATAGGCGCGCTCCAGCGCGAGATCGATGAAGCCGACCGCAATGCCATTGTTCCAAAGCGGGATTTGCCGCAACAGCAGCGGCGTGCGCGAGGCCGATTGCAGCAGGGCGAGCGAGTCGCGCAGATTGCCTGTGGCGGAGTCGATCTTGTTGAGGAACAGAAAATGCGGAACGCGCGCCTCCTCCACCGCGCGCAGCACGAGCTGCAAGGCGGGCAGCTTGCGCGGATCGGATTCGGCGACGACGATCGCGGCGTCGGCCACGGCGAGGACGCGGCGTTGCTCATGGGTGAATTCGACCGAGCCGGGACAATCGACGAAAGTGTAGCGATCGCCGAGATAGTCGGCGCGGCCGATGTTGCATTCGACGCTCATCGCATGGGCGCGCGCTTCTGGAGAGGCGTCGCCGACGGTGGAGCCGTCGCGCACCAGCCCTTGCCGCTGCACGGCTCCGCAGCGCGCGAGCAGGCACTCGAAAAGGCTGGTCTTGCCGCTCTGAAAAGGGCCGACAAGCGCGATCAGTCGCGCGCCTTCGGCTCGCGCCGCGCCGGACGTTCTCGTTTCACTCATGTCCTGCTCCCGTTCCCGGCGCCGGCGAGTGGAAACCTTGTCGGCTCCGTCGAGGTTGATGCTCCCACCACATGGGTCGGCGCGCAAGCGATGAAAAGCGCTGCGGCGCCGGATGGATGCGAGCAGGGCGAAAGCTATGCGGCGGGATGCGGGACGGCGCCGCTCCACTCGATCCAGCGCCCGTGAAAATCCGCGCGGCCGAGCGCAAAGCTCTCGCCGTCCGGCCAGAGCGTCAGCGTGAGCGCGGCGGAGCGCGTGTCGCCGTCGGCCTCCATTTGCAGCCGCGCGAGCGGCGTCTCGCGGCTCGCTGCGGCGCCTGCGGCTTCGAGAGCGGCGGTGGCGCGGCGCTTGGTCTCGAGCGGCAAATATTGCCAGACGACCGAGTGATAGACGAAGCGCGTGACATTGGGGTGAGGTGGAGCGGCGAGTCGCGCGGCGAGCCAATCGCCGGCGTCGGCGCGCTCGACGCGCTCGCGATGCAGAGCGGCGAGAGCGAGCGCGGTCTCCATGCGCGTTAGACGTGCGTTCTGATCCGGCCAGACATAGGCGAGCAGCCGCGCGCGATGCGCGGCGTCGCCGGGATCGAGCGGATCGACATCGCAGCCGGCGCGCGCGACGATCTGCAACGGCGCATCGAGCGAAGGCGCCGCGCCGCGCCAGTCGCAGGAGAGGCGAAGACGCGCGGAAGGATCGCCGAAAGCGCCGACGCCGAGATCATATCCATAACGATCGAAATGCAGATTGAGGCCGGCGCTGGCGCCGATCTCGAATGTCTCCAGCGGCAGGCCGGTCGCCGCGGCGACGATCAGCGCGCCGCCTAGAATAACGCTGGAGCGGCCCGTTTCATTGGTCTGCGGCGGACGATCGAGAAAGCCCGCGAGAAAATCATCATGCGCCTCTATCGCGCATGCGACCTCGCGCGCGAGCCGCGCTTCATCGAGCGCATGGGGCGGGTAAACGGCGGCGAGCGCGCGCGCCTTGCCTGATCGCGCCAGAAAATGCAGCGCGCCGCAAGCGCGCAGCGCCAGCGCATCGGCCTTGGCGCGCGGACCCCAGGCGCAAATCCTGCGGCCGAAGGCGCTGCTCTCGTCGAGCCCGGCGGCGAGCGTCTCGCAGAGCGCGGCGGTGAAGGGCGAGGCGAGATCGCGGCATGCCTTCGCTTGGAAGGAAAAGGCGTCGGCGATCTCATCGGGCAGGCGTTTCGTCATTTCTCCCAGGCCTCCATAGGCGATTTTCGTAATCCGGCGCGGCGGCGAGAAATCGGTCGTTCCTGCGCTCAATTATGCGATAATTCACTTTGAGACGATCTCCCCCTCCGTCCGCGAAGCGGCCGAATGTCATTCGGAGCAAATTCGCTCCGGCGCGCGGAGAATGAAAGATCGTCGGTTCGAGGAGGCTGAGCGTGACGCAGGATTTTCATCGCAGACAATTTCTGGGCGCAGCGGCGACGACCGGGGCCGCACTGGCGGCCGGCGCAGCGCGCGCCGAGGAGAAAGCCGCCGTCGTGAAGCGCGCCGCCGTCGTCCATCAGCCGAAGCCGATGGCCTTCGATCCCCAGCGCGTCGAAGGAATGTCGGAGAAGATCCTCGTCTCGCATTACGAAAATAATTACATCGGCGCAGTGAAGCGTTTGAATGCGATCCTCGATCAGCTCTCTGGCGTCGATTTCGACAAAGCCCCCGGATTTCAGATCAACGGGCTGAAGCGCGAAGAGCTGATCGCCGCCAACTCGATGATCCTGCACGAGGTCTATTTCGCCGGGCTCGGCGCCTCCGGCAAGCCGGGGGCGGCGCTCGCCGCGGCGTTCGACCGCGATTTCGGCTCTTTCGACCGCTGGCGCGCCGAATTCGTCGCCATGGGAAAGGCGCTCGGCGGCGGCTCCGGCTGGGTGGTTCTGTCCTATGACAAGCATGGCGGGCGGCTGGTCAACAGCTGGGCGAATGATCATACGCAATGTCTGGCGGGCGGCGATCCGATCTTCGTGCTCGACATGTTCGAGCACGCCTATCAGATGGATTTCGGCGCGAAAGCGGCCGATTACGTCAAGGTCGTCATGGCGGCGGCCGGCTGGTCCAACGCCGATCGTCTCTTCGAGAAATACAGCAGAGCCTGACCGGCGGGCCGGCGCGCGCGGGCTGCCCGTCCGCCCGGCTTCCACTGGCGGCCGAACCGCGTTACTAAGGCCGCTTCTCTAGCAAGGAGCCTTCATGCGGCCGAGCAAACGCGCGCCAGACGAAATGCGTCCCGTCAGTTTCGAACGGGGCGTCGCCCGCTACGCCGAGGGCTCGTGCCTCGTCAAATTCGGCAACACGCATGTCCTTTGCGCCGCGACGCTCGAGGACAAGCCGCCGCCGTGGCTGCGCGGGCAGGGGCGGGGCTGGGTGACGGCCGAATACGCCATGCTGCCGCGCGCCACCCATACGCGCACGCGCCGCGAGTCGACCTCCGGCAAGCCGTCCGGCCGCACGCAGGAGATTCAGCGTCTCATCGGCCGCTCGCTGCGCGCCGTCACCAATCTGCCGGCGCTGGGCGAGCGTCAGATCGTCGTCGATTGCGACGTCATCCAGGCGGACGGCGGCACGCGCACGGCCTCCATCACCGGCGCCTGGCTGGCGCTGCATGATTGCTTCCAATGGATGCGCTCGCGCTCCATCATCAAGGACAATCCGCTGCGCGACCATGTCGCCGCCGTCTCCTGCGGCGTCTGCAACGGCGCTCCCGTGATCGACCTCGATTACACGGAGGACTCGACCGCCGAGACCGACGCCAATTTCGTCATCACCGGCTCGGGCGGGCTCGTCGAGGTGCAGGCGACAGCGGAAGTCGCCGTTTTCTCCGAGGATAATCTCGGCTCCATGCTGACGCTGGCGCGCGGCGGCATCGAGAAGCTCGTGCAAATGCAGAAGGCGGCGCTGGCGTGACGCGCAGAATCGAAGGTCGTCTCGTCATCGCGACGCATAATCCCGGCAAGCTCTGGGAACTGCGCCAGCTGCTCGAGCCGCATGGCGTCGACGCCGTCTCCGCCGGCGAGCTCGGCGTCGCCGAGCCGGAGGAGACGGAGACGACCTTCTCCGGCAATGCGCTTTTGAAAGCGCGCGCCTCTTGCGCGGCGACCGGCTTGCCGGCCTTCGCGGACGATTCCGGTCTCTGCGTCGATGCGCTGGATGGCGCGCCGGGCGTCTATTCGGCGCGCTGGGGCGGCGACAATCGCGATTTTTCCGCCGCCATCCGCCGCGTCGAGCGCGAGCTGAATGAGCGCGGCGCGACGGCGCCTTTCGCCGCGCATTTCATCTGCGCGCTCGCCATCGTCTGGCCGGACGGACATGTGGAAGAGTTCGAGGGCCGCGTCGATGGCGTGCTGGTGTTTCCGCCGCGCGGCGAGAAGGGTTTCGGCTATGATCCGATCTTTCTGCCGGATGGATTGGATCGCACCTTCGGCGAGATGATGTCGGCCGAAAAGCATGCGTTGCCGGGCGACGGCTCGCGCGCGCTGTCGCATCGGGCTCGCGCCTTTCAGGCTTTGGCGCGGGCCTGCCTCGCCTGACATGAGGAAAGCCCCTGGGCGCTGCGGCGGGCAGGGGCTTCGTGAAGGACGCGCGCGAGCTTTGCGCGCGTCAATGCTTCAGATGCGAGCCGCCGCTGCTCTTGCCGTGAGTTGGTTCTGGGCATGGAAGCCTCCGTTCGACGTCCGTCGCCGAAAACAACGGCGTCGATCCCAGGGCGATCGGGTGAAGGTCAATAATCCTCCCCCTCATGCTGAGGAGCGCCCGAAGGGCGCGTCTCGAAGCGCGATGGGGAGTTCCAGATGGCCGCGCATGAAGGTTCCCTCGTCCTTCGAGACGCCGCTTCGCGGCTCCTCAGGATGAGGAAACCTTCACCCGAGCGCCCTGGCCTCGATCCAAGGCTCCATTGCATTTTGGGGAGATTCGAGCGAAGCGGCAAGGCCGTCGCTCGCGCCGAGGCTCCGACAAAAGCGGGCGCTTCAGCGCAGCAGAATCTCCACCCGCCGATTCTCCGCCCGGCTCGCGGGATCATCGCCCGCGACAATGGGCTGCTCGTCGCCGACGCCGGCGCTGGTCAGCCGCTCGCGCGAGACGCCGATGCGGCGCAGATAGTCGAACACCGCGCGAGCGCGGCGCTGTGACAAATCGCGCTTGTCCTCGGGCGAGCCGACCGAGTCCGAATGGCCGCGCAGCTCGAGCGTCGCATCCGGGCATTGCTTCAGCGAGCCGGCGAGCCGCGCGAGGAATTTCTCCGCCCCCGCGCCGAGCGCGACGCTCTTGGCCGAGAAGCGAATTTTGTCCGATGCGGCGAGCGCCGCGAGCGCCGTGCGGCAGGGCGAGCTTTCCTCGGCGGACGCGGGCGGCGGCAGGCTCGGCCCTTCCGGCGCCGGCAGCGTCGGGTCATTGGGGCTGTTCCAGACGAGCGCGGCCGGCGGCGGCGGCGGCGCGGCGGGGGGCGCGGACCGCTCGGCCGAGCGGCCTTCCGAGACCTTGCGGCCTTTTTTGGGGGGAGACGGCGCCTCGACCAGCCGGGGCGGCGCGGCGAGGGCGGCGGCGACACGCTCCTGCTCGCGCTCCGCCCAGGCGGCCGCGGCGGCGCGATGGGCGTCCTGCTCCGCTGAGACGGCGGCGAGCGCCTCCTCGCGCTGGGAGGCGGCGTCTGGCGAGAGGGAGTCTACCCGCCAGACCGTCCGCACGCCGGCGGCGCTCGCCAGCCGCTCGGCCAGCGCCCTATGGCCGGAAGCGTCGGCGGGCAGGAAGACATCGCGGCCGCTGACCTCGAAATTCAAAGGATCGCCGCCCTCCCGCTGCACCAGCGAGCCGAGGCGATGCCCCAGCGCATCCTCGAGGCTCTTGGCCGCCTCGCTATTGGCGAGAATGGCGATGACGGCGACCATGCCGGCGCCGATGCGCCAGCCGAGATGATCGCGCGCGATCGGCCCCGACCACAGCGCCGCCGCGCCGAGCCCGGCCAGAAAGGCGGCGTAGAGCGCGAACACGCCCTCGAGATAGAGCGCGAATCGGCCGAGCGCGGCCTTGGCGAGAATGGCGACGAGGCACAGCGTCAGCGCGAGGAAGAAGTCTCCTTCGCGCAGCAACGAGGGATCGTCGTCCGCACGGCGCAGGCTGGCGAGGCCGGAGAGGGCGCCGACGAGGAAAGCGCTGGCGAGCCAAAGTCCGTAAAAGCTGAGAAAATAGGTCATGTCCAGCGCGGCATCTCGAGCGGGACGTCCCGCGAAGCGGCAATTAACGCCGCTTTCACGCCTTTCAATGCGGCAATGCGAAACCATTCGTCCCGGCAAAGCTTCCGGCCGCGTTTCAGCAGCGTGACCTTCTCGGCCTACCGTGGCATAAAGCCCCCATGGCTGCGACGATTCGAAACGCGTTCGACCCGGGCTTCGGCGTCTATGTGCACTGGCCGTTCTGCCTGTCGAAGTGCCCCTATTGCGACTTCAACAGCCACGTCCGCAAGGGCGAGGTCGATGAAGATCGCTTTGTGGACGCCTTTCGCACGGAGATCGCCCATCGCGCCGCTCTGGCGCCGGGACGCGAGGTGCGCTCGGTGTTCTTCGGCGGCGGCACGCCCTCGCTGATGCTCCCATCCACGCTGGAGGCGATCCTCCGAGCGATCGCCGATCATTGGCCCATGGCCGCCGATTGCGAGGTCACGCTCGAGGCGAACCCCACCAGCGTCGAGGCCTCGCGCTTCCGCAGCTTCAAGGCGGCTGGCGTCAATCGCGCCTCGCTCGGCGTGCAGGCGCTCAACGACATAGAATTGCGCGCGCTCGGCCGCCAGCATTCGGTGGCGGAGGCGCTCGCCGCGCTCGATGTCGCCAATAAGATTTTCGAGCGCACCTCGTTCGATCTGATCTACGCCCGTCCGCAGCAGACGCCGGCGGCCTGGCGCAAGGAGCTGGAACTCGCTCTGGGGCGGGTGACGGAGCATGTCTCGCTCTATCAGCTCACCATTGAGCCGGAGACGATGTTCGAGCGCATGGTGGACGCCGGCAAGCTCGATCTGCCCGATGTCGACACGCAGCGCGCGCTATGGGACGTGACGCAGGAAGTGACCGCCCGCGCCGGCCTGCCGGCCTATGAGGTCTCCAACCATGCGCGGCCCGGCTCGGAATGCCGGCATAATCTCGTCTATTGGCGCTATGGCGAATATGCCGGCGTCGGCCCCGGCGCGCATGGGCGGCTCATCACGCCGCGCGGCCGCCGCGCCCAAGCGACCGAGAAGCATCCGGAAATGTGGCTCACCTGCGTCGAGACGGAGGGCCATGGCCTCGTCGAGGACGATCTGCTGTCCGCGGAGCAGGAGGGTGACGAGTTTCTGCTGATGGGCCTGCGCCTGCGCGAGGGGATAGATCCCGCGCGCTTCTTCGCCCTCACCGGCAAGAAGCTGTCGCAATCGCGCGTCGCCGAGCTGATCGGCGACGGGCTCGTGGAGCTGACCCGCGACAATCGCATCCGCGTGAGCTCGGAAGGGTTTCCCGTGCTCGACGCGGTGGTGGCCGATCTCGCGGCGTGAGAGCTGCGCTTCAGTAGAGCTTCACCAGCAGGCTGCCGCCGAAGCTGCGCGGCTGATTGGTGAAGGCCATCGTCGCGGGCGTCGTCGCGGAGCCGGGCGACCAGCCGCTATTGTTGTTGGCGGCGTTGGTGTTGGTGGAGGTCGTGGCGTTGGTGACCTCGCGGCGATCGAGCAGGTTTTTCACCCAGAACGAGATGCTCCAGCGCTCGTCGTCGCTGCGCAGTCCGAAGCCGGTGTTGAGAATGGTGAAGGGCGCCTGCCAATAAGTATTGGTCGCGACCGGGCTGGTGAAGAGGATCTTGTCCGACCAGCTCGCATTGACATAGCCGAAGGCCGTCACAGGCTGCTTGGTCCATTCGCCCCATTCGGCGAAGGCGGCGCCGAGCGGATGCTCGTAATTCGCGCCGATGTTGAAGGCCCATATCGGCAGATTCTCCCAGCGCGTGTTCGAGCGCGAGATGGTGAGCGGCGGCTTCACCCCGTTGATATTGGTCGTCCAAATCCAGTCCGCCGGCGGCGCCGCGTCGGGATAGCTCACATAGCGCGCCTCTGTGAAGGCGCCGGAGGCGTTGATCCACAAGCGCTCGATCGGATTCCACCGTCCGGTGAATTCGACGCCCTTCAGCCGCACATGCGGGACGGAGCCGAGATAGGTGGAGCGGATGGGCGCGCCGGTCGCGTCGACATAACTGGTGTCGGTCTGATTGGATTGGAAATTATAGAGATCGTTCCAATAGAGATTGATATTGGCGATGAGCTTGCCGTCGAACCAATTGGTCTTGGCGCCGAGCTCATAGTCCCAGGAGACTTCGCGCTTGGTGAGGATCGGCTGAAATCCTTTGAAGGCGTTGGTCGATTCGTAGATCGGAACGGCGAAATTGACGGCGGATGCCTTCTCGCCGCGCCCGACGAGCCCATAGACCAATATATTGTCGTTGTAGCGATAGGACGGATTGAAGATTCCGGTCAGCAGATTGGCGCCCTTCGACGTTCCGCCGGTGTCGAAGAATTGCTGGGTCGAGCTGGCGCCGCGCACGGCGTTGGCCAATTGCTGTAAGGTGAAATTGCCGCTGAGATAGCCGGGCTGTATCCAGCCGAAATTCGATCCGCCCTTCACCTCATAGCCGTTGCGCAGACCGAAGGTCAGAGCGAGCTGCTCGTCGACGTGATAGGTGGCCTGTCCATAGGCGGCGCCGTTGATCGTCAGCGCCTTGCCGTTCGTATGATAATCGACGCCCCACAGCAGACCTTTGTCGGTCGTCGGCGTGCCGAACCATTGCGCGGCGTCCGAGCCATATTCCGTTTCGCTGTAGTTGAAGACCTTCTCATAGAGGCCGAAGAGTCCGACGCTCCATTCGAGCGGCTGATCCTTGGGCGAGGTGAGGCGAAACTCCTGCGAAAATTGATCGGTCCATTGATTAGTGTGGCTGTCGCTGATGTCGATCAGCTGATTGCCGGTATTATTGTAGGGAAGCAGGCGGAACTCGCCCCAGGCGGAGATCGAGGTGAATGTGTTCTCGCCGATCTGCCAATTCAGCTCGTTGGAGGCGGTGATCGTGCGCGAGCTCAGCGTGCCGAGATGAGTGTAATAGGGGCGATAGCGATCGAAAGTGAGGACCATGCGGCCGAGCCGCCTGAAGAGCGTCGAGGAATAGCTCGACGCCACTGTGCCATTGGCGAAAATCTGCAGCGAGTCGGAGAAGGGGCCGCTATTGTTATTGTTGTATTCGGCCGATCGCGCATAGCTGAAGATGAGCCTGTCCGTCACGTCCTCGCCGACGTAATATAATTGCCCGCGCGCGCCCCAGCGATTGGCGTTAGAAATGCCTGCGCCCGTGACCTGGTCTTTCACGAAGCCATTGTCCTTGTCGTAGAAGAAGGTGACGCGATAGGCGAGCTTCTCGTCGATGATCGGCCCGGTCACATTCAGCTTCTCGATGAGATGCGTGTGATTGCCGAAGGAGGTCTCGAATGTCGCCTTGCGCTCGAAGGATGGCAGCTGCGTGCGCACGATGATGTTGCCGACAGTGGTGTTCTTGCCGCCGGCGGTTCCCTGCGGTCCGAGGCCGAGCTCGAAATTCTCGATCTCGACGAAATCGGACCATTGGAAGCCGACGGCCTTCCAGAACACATTGTCGATGATGAAGCCGGTGTCGTTCTCCGAGCCATTGCCGGTCCCGGCGCCCTGGCCGACGCCGCGAATGGCGGGGCGGGACGTCTGCGGGTTGGAGACGTTCGGACGATAATTGGGAACGAGCTGCGAGAAATCCGACAGCCGCTCCAAATGCTCGACCTGCGCCTTCTGGCCGCTGACGAAATCGCCGGAGCGCGGCGTCTTGACGAGGACCTTCTCCTCTTGGCGCGTCAGTCCTGCGTCATTGACGTCGGCGCCGACGCGCACGTCCTGGATTTGCGCAGTTTCCGGCGCCGCTTGGGCGCGCGCAGCGTCGCGTGAGGCGGAAGCCGCGAGAATGAGAGCGAGAACGAGCTTGGAAGCCTCGAGCGATGGATTGCGTCCGACGAGCCGCTTATGGTGCATTAGTGCCTCTAACATACTAGAAAAATGTGATTTTAGCGCCTGCCGAGCAGCGCGACTGCGTAGAGATACCTAGAATATAGCCACAGTCTCAGCTATGCCGCAACAATTAGTCCATCTGTGGTATATACATATGTGATAGCCTAGAACGGCCAAGGCAGCTCGCCGTCGCCGCGATGGAGCGCCTCGGCCTCTGGCGTGAAGGCGCCGTCGGCGCCATGCAGAATCAGCGGCGGGTAGAGCGCCAGCGGCGCCTTCGAGCCTTTGACGCCACGCAGCAGCATGCGCGTCGCCGCTTCGCCCTCGCGCGGTGCGATCGGCAATAGTGCGAGCGAGCCGAGCCGTGCGCCGACGCCGGCGAGGCAATCGGGCAGGGCGTCGGCGCGATGGATCATCACGAGCGCGCCGCCCGGGCGCAGCAGCGCGACGCAGGCGCGCAGCCAGGGCTCCAGCCCGCCCGCGCTCATATGGGCGAGCGCGCGTCGCGGATCGGGAGAGACGCGCGCGCGGCCCGGCGTGAGATAGGGCGGGTTGGTGAGGATCAGATCGGCGTTCGCGCCCTCGAGCCCGGCGGCGCGGCGCGCGGCGGCGGAGAGGACATCGCATTCGAAAACGCGCGCGCGCTCGCCGAGCCTATTGGCCGCGACATTCTCGCGCGCGAGCGAAGCGGACAAAGCGTCGATCTCGACGAGGCCGATCGTCGCCAGCGGCGCCCGCAGCGCGGCGATGAGGCCGACGGCGCCGACGCCGGCCCCTATGTCGAGCAAAAGGCCGCCGAGCGCGCGTGGCGCGGCGGCGGCGAGCAGAATGGCGTCCGTTCCCACCCTATGGCCGCGCGAGGGCTGCAGCAGCCGCAATTTGCCGCCGAGAAAGCCGTCGGCGCGCGGCGCGGCGGGCGCGCTCATGATCTGCGCCGATTTGGTCTGCGCACGGAGGAGACGCCGCCTCCGCAGCGACGAGCCGCGGAGCGGGCGAGGCTTTTGGCGCGGGAGGCGCCTGCGCGCATCCCGGCTTGCCGCGAGACCTGCAAAGCCTTAAGTTCCCTTCACATTCGACAGAGGCAAGCCAAAGGGGTCTACGTGGGCATCGTCATACCGCTGGAGGAAAAGGAAAAAAAGTCCGCCGGCCTCGATAATCTGCTTTCGCTGATCGGCCCCGATCTGCAGCGCGTCAACCAGCTGATCCTGCAGCGCACCGGCTCGGACGTGACGACCATCCCCGAGGTCGCGAATCATCTCATCTCTGCGGGCGGCAAGCGCCTGCGGCCGATGCTCGTGCTCGCCACTGCCGGCATGTCCGGCTATCAAGGCGACGGTCACATCAAATTCGCGGCCGGCATAGAGTTCATGCATACCGCCACTCTGCTGCACGATGATGTCGTCGACGAGAGCGACATGCGCCGCGGCAAGATCGCCGCGCGAATGCTGTGGGGCAATGAGACCTGCGTGCTGGTCGGCGATTTTCTGCTCGGCCACGCCTTCAAGATGATGGTCGAGCCCGGCGTGCTCTCCTGCCTCTCCGTCGTGTCGCAGGCCGCCGCTGTCATCGCCGAGGGCGAGATTCTCCAGCTCAACGCCGCCAAGGACACGCAGACCACCGAGGACGCCTATATGGCGGTCATCCGCTCCAAGACGGCGGAGCTGTTCGCCGCTGCGGCGGAGGTCGGCCCCATGCTGACCGGCCGCTCCAAGGCTGACGAGGCGGCCTGCCGCAGCTATGGCATGAATCTCGGAATCGCCTTCCAGCTCATCGATGATGCGCTCGACTATGGCGGACAATCGTCCAAGCTCGGCAAGAATGTCGGCGATGATTTCCGCGAGGGCAAGATCACGCTTCCGGTCGTGCTCGCCTTCCGCCGCGGCTCGGAGACGGAGCGCGAGTTCTGGCGCCGCACGCTGGAGAAGGGCGAGATCAACGACGGCGACGTCGAGACCGCCTGCGCGCTGATGAAAAAGCACGACGCCATCAAGGACACGGTCGAGCGGGCGAGCCACTACGGCGCCATCGCGCGCGATGCGCTGGAGATTTTCCCGGCCTCGCCGTGGAAGTCGGCGCTGCTCGAGGTCGTCGATTTCTGCGTCGAGCGCGCCTATTGACGCGAAAACGCCCCGCAGGCGAATGCCGTGCGGGGCGTCGAGGTTTCTAGAGAAGCGTCAGTCGTGCTCGGGGCCGTCGTGCGGGCCGCCCCACTCATGGCCGTGATGCGGGCCTTTGGCGATCGTATGCAGCAGAACGGCGAAGCGGCGCTTCTGGGCGTCGTCAAGGCTGTCGAAGAGCGGCTTGGCCGCCTCGGCGAGCTTCTCCGTCTCGGCGGCTTTCGCCGCGAGCGCCTTGGAGCGCCACTGCAAGCCTTCGATCACGCTGCGATGCTCGTGGATTTCCTTCATCTTGTCCTTGGCCTCGGCGAAGCGGGCGGCGCGCGCCTTGGCGATATCGCGCAGCGAGGCTTCCACCGCCGGCCAGTTCTTCTCCTGGGCGGGGGTGAGCTTCAAGCCGGCCTTCAGAGCGGCGATCTTGGCGTCGGTGAAGGCGGCATGATCCTCCGCCGAGAATTGGGGATGATGATGCTCGCCGGGAGCCGGCTCTGCAAAGACTCCAGCCGAGAGCGGAAGGGTGAGAGCGACCGCAGCGACGGCGGCGAGGAGATGTTTCTTCATGAGCGTTCACCTGGGGGGAATGGGTGGACTTGACGCTTAGACAATTCGTTCTCGGCAGCCGAAAAGCAACTTAATGTTTGGTAATGTCCTGCTTTAGAAACCTTTCGTTTACATAGAGTTTTACGTATAGACACGGATGGCGGCGCGCCACGTCGCGTCTCGGCGAGAGAGGAGACTTGGAAAAGTGAGCGCATTCACCGCCATACGCATCGACAAGGACGAGGCCGGCTATCGCGCCGCCTATGCGCAGCTCGCCGACAGCGAGCTGATGGAGGGCGACGTCGATGTCGCGGTCACGCACAGCACCGTCAATTACAAGGACGGCCTCGCCGTCACCGGCAAGGCGCCGGTGGTGCGGCGCTTTCCGATGATTCCGGGAGTCGATTTCGCGGGCGTCGTCACGCGCTCGAGCCATCCGAATTTCCGGCCGGGCGAGCAAGTGATCGCCGGCGGCTGCGGGCTCGGCGAGCAGCATTTCGGCGGTTTCTCGCAGCGCGCGCGGGTCAGCGGCGATTGGCTGGTGCATTTGCCGCAGGGGCTGACGCCGCATCAGGCGATGGCGATCGGCAGCGCCGGCTACACGGCCATGCTCTGCGTGATGGCCTTGGAGCGACAGGGGCTCGAGCCCTCGCGCGGGCCGGTGGTGGTGACGGGCGCGGCGGGCGGCGTCGGCTCCGTGGCGGTGGCGCTGCTGGCGGCGCTCGGCTGGCGTGTCGTCGCATCCACTGGACGTCCCGAGGAAGAATCCTATCTCAAAGGTCTGGGCGCGTCGGAGATCGTCGATCGCGCCGAGCTTTCCGTTCCCGGCAAGCCGTTGCAAAAGCAGCGCTTCGCTGGCGGCGTCGATACGGTGGGCTCGGTGACGCTCGCCAATGTGCTGGCGCAGACCTCGATCGACGGCGTCGTCGCGGCCTGCGGCAATGCGCAGGGAATGGAGCTGCCGACGACTGTCGCGCCGTTCATCCTGCGCGGCGTTTCGCTCATCGGCGTCGAAAGCGTTCGGCCCAGTCTGCCCTTGCGACGCATGGGCTGGGAACGATTGGCGCGCGATCTCGACAAAGGATTGCTCGCGAGAATGACCGAGACGGCGCCTTTCGCGCAGGCGCTCGAGCGCGCGCGATCGATCGTCGCCGGCAAAATCAGAGGCCGGCTGGTGATCGAGATCGGTTGACGCGCAGCGGCGTCGAACAGGACGTGATGAAATGAGCAGCGCCTTCACCAAAGAGCAGGACGACGACGAGCTCCGCCAGGAGCTGCCCGATCGTCCCATCAGCCCGTATCGCAATCTCGTCACGCCGGAGGGCCTCGCGATGATCGATGCGGAGCTCGCGCGTCTGCATGGGGAGCTCGATGCGGCGCAGGCGAAGGACGACAAGGGCGCCGTGGCGCGGGCGGCGCGCGATCTGCGCTATTGGTCGGCGCGGCGCGCCACCGCCGAGGTCGTGCGGCCGATCGCCGATCACGAGCAGGCGCGCTTCGGCCATCGCATCGTCATTGAGGACGAGACCGGCAAGCGTCAGAGCTTTCGCCTGGTCGGCGAGGACGAGGCCGATCCCGCCAAAGGGCTCATCCCCTATGTCGCGCCGCTCGCCAAGGCGCTGCTCGGCAAGAGCGTCGGCGATGGCGTCGAGGTGATCCACCACAGCGCCAAAATCGTCGAGATCGGCTGACTTTTGGGCGAGGAACCGCGCGGCGACCGCGCGGTTCGTCTTTGCGTCAGGCCGCTTTCTTGACCGCGGGCTTGGCCTGCGGCTTGGCGGCTTTCTCGGCCGCAGCGGCCTCGGCGGCGGTCTGCTTGCGCGCCGCGGGCTGCGGCTCCGCCTTGGCCGCGACCTTCTCCGGCTTGGCGGGCGCGGCCTTCTCGGGCGCTTTGGCGGCGACCTTGGCCGCAGGCTTCGCCTCCGCCTTGGCCTCGACCTTGGCTTCCGCCTTGACGGCAGGCTTCGCCTCGACCTTGGCCGGAGCTTCCGCCTTCGTCTCCGGCTTGGCGGCGGCCACGGGCGTGAAGCCCTTCTTGAGGCGGCGCTTCACCGACTGCCACAATTCGCGCATCTCCTGGGCGGCGACGCCCTCCGGATTGAGCTCGCAGACGCCGAGTCCGAGGCGGGCCGCCTCCTGATAATCGACGCGCGCCGAGACCATGGGGGAGAGCAGCGCGCCGATCGACTGCAGCGCTTGCGCGCCCTGATCGACGCGGGCGTTCTGCTGCGCGGGCGGGCACTGGTTGAGAAGAAAGGCGTAATCCTTCTTCTTGTCCTTGATGCTGGCGCGGGTCAGCTCGCATGCCCACAGATCGAAGACATTGGGGCGCGCGGGAATGATGCAGAGATCGGCGACGCGAATGGCGGCGTCCGAATATTCGCTGTCGGCGCCGGGCGCATCGATGACGACGAGGGTGACGCCCTTCTTCTCGAGCGCGGCGAGCGCTTTGCCGAGCTTGGCCGGCGGCACATGCTCGACCGGAACATCGGTCGCCTCACGCGCCTTCGACCATTTGACCAATGATTGGAGCGGATCCAAATCGATAATGAAAACACGTTCGCCCGCGCAACTTGCGGCGACGGCGATGCTGCTAGCGAGCGTGCTCTTTCCGGCGCCGCCCTTCTGCGTGACGAATGCGATAGTGCGCATGCTGATCGACCTGTGGTTGAAAGTTTAGGGCTCCTACGCCGCCAGGACGCCACGAGAGAACAGGGGAAGGTCGCTAGAATTTTACAGAATCGTAATAGCCTCCGAATGGTTAACCGGCGGTTAAATAGGCCCCGGCAAAGGTAAAGGTTCGGAAACTACGAACTAAGCCGGCGCGGGCGCGCGGGCGGGGCGTCGGCGCCGACGATCGTCTATAAAGGCGCCCCATGAGTGATTTGTTCGCCGCCGCCGGGCTCGATCGCAATGCGCCGCATCCGCTGGCCGACCGCCTGCGTCCGCAGCGGCTGGAGGAAGTCGCCGGCCAGGACCATCTCGTCGGCCCGGACGGAGCGCTGACGCGCGCGATCCGCTCCGGCTCGATCGGCTCGCTGATCTTCTGGGGGCCGCCCGGCACCGGCAAGACGACGGTGGCGCGCCTTCTCGCCCATGAGACCGATCTCTCCTTCGTGCAAATCTCGGCGATCTTCACCGGCGTCGCCGATTTGAAAAAGACTTTCGAGGCGGCGCGCGCCCGTCGCGGCATGGGGCAGGGGACTCTGCTCTTCGTCGACGAGATTCACCGGTTCAACCGCGGCCAGCAGGATTCCTTCCTGCCGGTGATGGAGGACGGCTCGGTCACGCTCATCGGCGCGACGACCGAAAATCCCTCCTTCGAGCTCAACGCCGCGCTGTTGTCGCGCGCCCGCGTTCTGACCTTCAAGTCGCTGGGCGCCGAGGCGATCGAGAAGCTGCTGCAGCGCGCCGAGCAGGCCGAGGGCAAGCCCCTGCCGCTCGATGAGGACGCCCGCGCCGCTCTCGTGGCCATGGCCGATGGCGACGGCCGCGCATCTTTGACCCTCGCCGAGGATGTCTGGCGCGCGGCGGGGGAGGGCGAGGTCTTCGATCGCGCCCGGCTCGCCGAGATCGTGCAGCGGCGCGCGCCCATCTACGACAAGGCGCAGGAAGGCCATTACAATCTCATCAGCGCGCTGCACAAATGCGTGCGCGGCTCGGACCCGGACGCCGCCCTCTATTATTTCGCGCGAATGCTGGTCGCCGGCGAGGATCCGCTGTTCCTGGCCCGGCGAATCGTCCGCATGGCGGTGGAGGATATCGGCCTCGCCGATCCGCAGGCGCTGGTCGTCGCCAACGCCGCCAAGGACGCCTATGATTTTCTGGGCAGCCCGGAGGGCGAGCTGGCCCTCGCGCAGGCCGTCCTCTATGTGGCGACCGCGCCCAAATCCAACGCCGGCTATGTCGCCTATAAGGCCGCTCGCCGCCTCGCCGAGGAGAGCGGCTCGCCCATGCCGCCCAAGACCATCCTCAATGCGCCGACCAAATTGATGAAGAGCGAAGGCTATGGCGACGGCTATCGCTACGATCACGATGAGCCGGACGCTTTCTCCGGACAGGATTATTGGCCGGAGGCGCTCGGCCGGCAGAATCTCTACCGTCCGGTGGAGCGCGGCTTCGAGCGCGAGATCGCCAAGCGGCTCGACTATTGGGAGCGGCTGCGGCGCGAGCGGCGCGGCGGCTGATAGCGCGCAAATCATTGAAAGAAGAGTCGTTCTCGGATGGCGAAACTCGCTGCACGGGGCGAGATATTCATCTCCGATGCTTCCATCGCGCCGCGACTTATCTTCAAGCGCTTGTTCACATTCGCTGTTCGAGCCTCTATGGCGCTCGTCGTCTTCGGCGGCCGCCTCTGCGCCTCCGCTGCTGCGGCGCGTCGTGGTCGCTGTATTATATAATTGATAATATTATATAAATTAGACACTATCACGATTCGCGCAAGTGGAAATCTGCGCATTCCAAGATGTCAAGCATAGATTTCGATAGAGCGTATTCAATGTGACGAAATTGTCACAACCATAATGAAATCGGAGCAGCGGCGAAGCAAATTGGCGCTGCCAGCGTTGACGCGGCTTTGCACCGGGGCCTAGATCACGCTCGATCGGCAACACCAGCGGCCGCTCGGTTCCGGCGTCGGGGGGCGCAACGGACACGAGCGACGGTCGCACTGATCCTGTGAGGGGAACCTATGAAGACTCTTTCCGCCGTTGGCGCTATCGCGCTGGCCATCGCCGCCGCTCCGGCTTTCGCGGCCGACCTTCCGTCGCAGAAGGGCGCGCCCGCCTTCGTCGCTCCGGCCGCGCCGGCCTTCAGCTGGACCGGCGTCTACGCCGGCGTGAACATCGGCTATGGCTGGACCGACAATAACAATGTCAGCGGCCTGTCGTCCTTCGGCCTGCTGCCGGTTTCGGCCTGGTCCTATGGCGCCTCCAACGCCGACGGCGTGCTCGGCGGCGTGCAGCTCGGCTATAATTATCAGTTCGCCGGCACGGGCTTCGTGGTCGGCCTCGAGGCCGATTTCCAGGGCGCCGATCTGAAGGGCTCCACCGGCGGCTTCGGCTTCGGCCTGCTGCCGTCCGGCGTGACCGTGAATCAGCGTCTCGACTGGTTCGGCACGGTGCGCGGCCGCGTCGGCTACGCCGTTCTGCCGACCCTGCTGGTCTATGGCACGGGCGGCTTCGCCTATGGCCAGGGCTCGACGACCTTCTCTTATGCGGATGGCGCCGGCTTCGCCGCCTTCGGCTCCGAGTCCGGCACGCGCACCGGCTGGACCGCCGGCGGCGGCGTGGAATGGGCCTTTCTGCCGAGCTGGTCGGCCAAGGTCGAGTATCTCTACACGGAGCTCGAGCGCGGCAATGCGATCGGAACCCCGACCTTCCCGCCCGTGCTGTTCGTCGGCCAGCGCGGCGTGGAGAACACGTTCCACTCCGTTCGCGTCGGCCTGAACTATCACTGCAATCTGTTCGGCGCGCCGGCTCCGGTGGTCGCGAAATACTGATCTCTTCCGACATTGGGGGGAGAGGAGCCCGGCGCATCGCGCCGGGCTTTTTTCGTTCGCGTGAGTCCTGCGCGTGATTCCTGTTCGAGAAGCAGGCGCGGCGCCCATTTTTCCGGCGCTCTGGCGTGGACGCAGCCGGCCGTACGGGTTAAAGAAGTCTCGAGATGCGCGCGCGAGACTTGGCCCACTTGCTCCGCCGACTGGCGGTATCCGACGTCGTTCCGACCGACGCAGAAGCGCGACGGCCGAGCGTCATTCCTGTTTGGAGCACTTCTAATTCGGGGCGCTCGCGCGCTCTGCGCCTCGTCGCCGCAACGCTGACGAGCGCCATGCTCGGCTCGCTGTTTCCGCAAATCTCCGCGCCGATTCGCGCGTTGCTCGCCGCTGGCGAGAAAGCCGCCGAGAGCGCTGCCGCCAAGGGCGCGGAGGGCCTCGTCAAGCTGACGGTCGAGCAGATCGCCGCCGCCAAGATCGCCACGGTCGCGGCGGCCCCCGGCGTGTTGACGCGCGATGTGGCGGCTCCCGCCGTCGTCTCGGTCGATCCCGACCGCATCGGTCGCGTCGCCGCCAAGGTCGTCGGCGCGGTCGCAGAATTGCGCAAGAGGCTCGGCGATCCGGTCGAGAAAGGCGAGGTGATCGCCATTGTCGAGAGCCGCGAGGTCGCCGACGCCAAGAGCGACTATCTCGCCGCCAAAGTGGGCCTCGATCTACAATCGGCGCTGTTCCAGCGCGAGAAGGGGCTCTTCGACAAGAAGATCTCCGCCGAGCAGAATTTTCTGAAAGCCCGCGGCGCCTATGAGGAGGCCAAGCTCCGCGTCGAGTTGGCGCGGCAGAAGCTCGCCGCGCTCGATCTCTCGGAAGGCGAGATCGCCGCTCTCGCCGGCCAGCCAGTCGGCGAATTGCGCCGCAAGGAGATTCGCGCGCCCATCTCCGGCAAGGTGATCGAGCGCCGCGCCGATCTCGGCCAGCCGGTCGGCGGCGATGCGCAGATCTATGTCGTCGCCGATCTTTCCACCGTCTTCGCCGATATCGCCGTCGCCATCGCCGACCTGCCGTCGGTGCGCGAGGGGCAGAGCGTGCGCCTCTCGCATGACGGCGAGGACGAGGCCGAGGGCCGCATCGTCTTCATCGGCCCCATGCTCGACCATGAGACGCATTCGGGCCGCGCCGTCGCTTCTTTCCCCAATGCGGATTTCGCTCTTCGTCCCGGCACGGCGATGACGGCGCGCATCACCCTCGAGGAGAAGAACGCGCGCTTGCGCCTGCCGCGCTCGGCGCTGCTCACTTTCGAGGGCGAGACGGTCGTCTTCGTGCGCACGCCCGAAGGCTTCGTGAAGCGCAAGGTGGAGACCGGGGCGAGCGACAATGAGGCGATCGAGATCGTCTCCGGGATCGAGGAGGGAGAGCAGGCGGCCGCGACCAATGTCTTCGTGCTGAAGGCGGAGCTCGGCAAGTCGCGGCTCGAAGGGTTGGACTGACCGCCCGCCTCGTCGATGACGGCGGCGCGCGACGGGGAATGTGTGACAGTAGATGATCGAGCGTTGCATCGCCTTTTCGGTTCGCCAGCGGTGGCTCGTCGCGCTGCTGACTCTGCTCGCCTGCCTCATTGGCGCCTCATCGCTCGATCGCCTGCCGATCGACGCCGTGCCGGACATCACCAATAATCAGGTGCAGATCAACGCCATCGCGCCGGCGTTGTCGCCGACCGAGGTCGAGAAGCAGATCACCTTCCCCATAGAGAACGCGATCGCCGGCATTCCCGGCCTCGAATATACGCGCTCGCTCTCGCGCAACGGCTTCTCGCAGGTGACGGCGGTGTTCGCCGAGAAGCTCGACATTTATTTCGCGCGCCAGCAGGTGAATGAGCGGCTCGCGGAAGCCAAGGAGAATTTCCCCGTCGGCGTGGAGGCGCGCATGGGGCCGATCGCGACCGGCCTCAGCGAAATCTATATGTGGGCGATCCGCTATGCGCCGAAGACGCCGGGCCGCAAATATCTCGACGGCGAGCCGGGCTGGCAGAATGACGGTTCCTATCTGACGCCCGACGGGCAGCTCTTGCGCAACGAGCTCGAGCGCGCCGCCTATCTGCGCACGGTGCAGGATTGGATCGTCAAGCCGCAGCTCAAAACCGTGCCCAATATAGCGAGCATCGATTCCCTCGGCGGCTTTGTGAAGCAGTTCGACGTGCGGCCCGATGCGATGAAGCTCTATTCGCTCGGCCTCTCCTTCGGCGATGTGGCGACGGCGCTCGAGCGCAACAATCAGAGTCGCGGCGCCGGCTATATAGAGCGCAATGGCGAAGGCTATGTGGTGCGCAGCGGCGGCCGTCTGGAGACGATCGACGATATTGAACGCGTCGTCGTCTCGACGCGCAATGGCGTGCCTTTGCGCGTGAAGGACATCGCCGAGGTCGGCATAGGCCGCGAGATGCGCGTCGGCAGCGCCAGCATGGATGGCGAGGAGGTCGTCATCGGCACGGCCTTGATGCTGATCGGCGGCAATAGCCGCTCGGTCTCCGCCGCCGTCGGCGCCAAGCTCGACGTCATAAGGGCGTCGCTGCCGCCGGGGATAGAGGCGAAGACGATTCTCGACCGCACCGTGCTCGTCGATGCGACGATCCGCACGGTCGCCTCCAATCTCGCCGAGGGCGCGCTGCTGGTCATCGTCGTGCTGTTTCTGCTGCTCGGCAATTTCCGCGCGGCGCTCATCACCGCGCTGGTCATTCCCGTCACCATGCTGCTGCTCGCCACCGGCATGGTTTATGGCCGCATCAGCGCCAATCTCATGAGCATGGGCGCGCTGGATTTCGGCCTGATCGCCGATGGCGCGGTGATCGTCGCCGAGAACAGCCTGCGTCATCTCTTCGAGCGGCGCCATGCGCTCGGCCGCGCGCTCTCGCTCGAGGATCGGCTGCAGACGGTGATCGCCTCCGCCGTGGAGATGATCCGACCGACCGTCTATGGCCAGGCGATCATCATCCTCGTCTATGTGCCTCTGCTGTCCTTTTCGGGCGTCGAAGGCAAAATGTTCCACCCCATGGCGCTGACGGTGATATTGGCGCTCGCCGCCGCCTTCATTCTCTCGCTCACCTTCGTGCCGGCGATGATCGCCATTCTCGTCTCCGGCCGCGTCGAGGAGAGCGAGAACAAATTCATCGCGGCGCTGAAGCGCGCCTATTTGCCGCGCTTGCAGAGCGCCATCGCGTCGCCGCGCAGGCCCATCGCCATCGGCGCCGGGGCTTTTCTGCTGGCGCTGCTGCTCGCCGCGCGTCTCGGCCAGGAGTTCATCCCGACGCTCGACGAGAAGAATCTCGCGATGCAGGCGGGCCGCATTCCGAGCGCCTCGCTCACCCAATCGCAGGCGATGCAGAACGACGTCGAGAACGCCATTCATCGCGCGCCCGAGGTCGCCTATGTCTTCTCCAAGACCGGCACGGCGGAGGCGGCGACGGACCCCATGCCGCCCAATCTCACCGACACCTATATTTTCTTGAAGCCGCGCGAGGAATGGGCCGATCCCAAGCTCCCCAAGGAGGAGCTGATCCGCCGCATCGACGGCCATGTCTCCGAGCTGCCCGGCAATCTCTATGAGTTTTCGCAGCCCATTCAGCTGCGCTTCAACGAGCTGCTCGCCGGCGTGCGCGGCGATCTGGCGGTAAAGGTGTTCGGCGAGGATTTCGAGCCTATGCTCAAGGAGGCGGAGCAGATCGCCGGCGTGCTGCGCGGCGTCTCCGGCGCCGAGGATGTGAAGGTCGAGCAGATCGCGGGCTTGCCCTTCCTCGAGATCAAGATCGACAAGACCGAGATCGCGCATCTCGGCCTCAGCGTCGCGGAAGTGCAGGACGTCATCGGCGCTGCTGTCGGCGGTCAGCGCGCCGGCGTCGTCTTCGAGGGCGATCGGCGCTTTCCGATCATCGTGCGTCTGAAGGACGAATTGCGCCGAGACATTCGCGCGCTCGAGAATCTGCCCGTCTCCGTGCGCGGGCATGACACGGGGCAGACGCGCACCGTGCCGCTGAAGCAGGTCGCCTCCTTCTCCTTCCATGAGGGGCCGAACCAGATTTCGCGCGAGAATGGCAAGCGCCGCGTCGTCGTCACCGCCAATGTGCGCGGGCGCGATATCGCCTCCGTCGTCTCCGAGGCGCAGGACAAGGTGAAAGCGAAAGTCACGCTCGCCGCCGGCGATTGGCTCTCCTGGGGCGGCCAGTTCGAGAATCTCGCCGCCGCGCGGCAAAAGCTCGTTCTCGTCGTGCCGCTGTGCTTCTTCCTCATCTTCCTCTTGCTCTATTCGGCGCTGGGCTCGGCGCGTGATGCGCTCATCGTGTTCAGCGCCGTGCCTTTGGCGCTCTCCGGCGGCGTCGCCGCGCTATGGCTGCGCGGCATGCCCATGTCGGTCTCCGCCGCGGTCGGCTTCATCGCGCTCTCCGGCGTCGCCGTGCTCAATGGCCTCGTCATGCGCAGCTATATTCTGCAGCTGGTGCAGCAGGGCCGCGCGCCGCGTGAGGCCATTGTCGAAGGCGCGATGACGCGCCTGCGTCCTGTCGCCATGACGGCGCTCGTCGCCTCGCTCGGCTTTCTGCCCATGGCCTTTGCGACCGGCACGGGCGCGGAGGTGCAAAAGCCCATTGCGACAGTGGTGATCGGCGGGCTGGTCAGCGCGACGGTGCTCACGCTCTTCGTGCTGCCGGCGCTCTATGCGCTGTTCGGCCGCGATGAAGCGGTTGTTGCGCCGGAGGAGGATGTCGTCGCCGAGCCGCGAGGCGCCGACGCATGAGAGGCGTTTCCGTCTTTGCTTTGGGGCTCGCTCTGCTGACGCCGGCCGCCGCCTCGGGAGAAACCCTCGCCGGCGCGCTGGCGCGCGCCTATGAGCTCAATCCGACGATCAATTCCGCGCGCGCCGGCCAGCGCGCCAATGACGAGAATGTGCCGCGCGCGCTCGCGCAATTCCGCCCCAGCGTGAGGACCGACGCCTTTCTCGGCGTCGAGCGGCGGCGTTCGGTGCAGAAGTCCTTCGAATACGACAATGGCAATCGTCTCGAGCCGCTCTGGGTCGAGAGCATTCAGAACAATCGCGGCGGGCCGCCGCGTTCCGCCGTGCTCAGCGTCGAGCAGCCATTGTTCGACGGCTTTCGCACGCATAACGCCGCGCTTTCCGCGCAGACCAATGTGCATGCGGGACGCGAGCGGCTGCGGCTCATGGAGCAGCGCCTGCTGTTCGAGGCCGTCTCCGTCTATATGAACGTGCTACGCGACACCGCTGCGCTGCGCTTGCAGCAGAACCATGTTTCCGTGCTCGAGGAGCAGCTGCGCCAGACCAAGGAGCGCTATGCGGCCGGCGAGATCACGCCGACCGACATTGCGCAAGCCGAGGCGCGCCTCTCCGCCGGCCGCTCGCAAGCCGCGACGGCGCGCGCCGAGCTCGACGCCGGCCTCGCGCGTTATGCGCAAATCATGGGAGCAGAGGCGCGGCGCCTCGCGCCGGCCGAGCCGATCGATCGCCTGCTGCCGAAATCGCGCGAGGCGGCGGAGCGCATCGCGCTCGCCGAGCATCCGGTGGTGCGCGCGGCGCAGCATGACGCCGAGGCCGCCGATCTCGACATAAGGGTGATCGAGAGCGATTTTCTGCCCAGCCTCTCCATGGTCGGCAAGGTCTACACCGAGTCCGATATCGACGGCCGCGGCAATCGCGCGCTCGGCGCGCAAGTGCTCGGCAAATTATCCGTGCCGATCTATTCCGGCGGCGGGACCTCGGCGCGGCTGCGCCAGGCGAAAGAGACGGCGGGGCAGAAGAAATTCGACGTCGACGCCGCGCGCGCCGAGCTGATGGCGCTGACCCGCGCCAATTGGGGCGGGCTGCAGGCCGCCAAGGCGCAGATCGCCGCCGCCAGCGCGCAGATCGCCGCGGCCGAGCGCGCGCTCGAGGGCGTGCGCGAGGAGGCCAAGGCCGGCAAGCGCACCACGCTGGAGATTTTGAACGCGCAGCAGGAGCTGCTCGGCGCGCGTCTGGCGCTGGTGGTCGCGCAGCGGGACCGGGTCGTCGCCTCCTACGCCGTGCTGGCGGCGATGGGCCGATTGTCGGCGCAGCAGCTCGGCCTCTCCGTCGCGGCCTATGACGCTTCCGCGCATTTCGATGCGGTGAAGGACTCATGGGGCGGAATCGGGGGCGGAATCGAAACGCCCGGCGGCCGCTGAGAGCGACGCCGGGCGTTTTGAATGCGTGGTCCGGGATGCGAGCCTGAAGGCTCGCGGTCCGACCCGCGCCCTGGACCGCGAGCCTTCAGGCTCGCAAATCCCTTTGCTGTCAGTCGCGGCCGGCGGAGCGGCGCTGCTCGCTGTCCGCAGCCTTGTCGCCCTCGGCCTTCTCGCCGGCGGGCGTCGCGCTGGCGGTGGCGGGCGGCGTTCCATTGCCGGCGGCGGCGAGCACCGCCTCGCGGAAGGCGCCTTCGACCGAGACGACGAAATTGTAATTCGACGTCGAATAAGGCCCGATGTGCGAGGGATCATTGCTGCGCCAGCCGACCAGAATGGCGCCGAGCTTGGCGCGCTGCTCGCCCGCGAGAACCGCGCCGCCGGAGGCGCCGTCGCCAGTGCCGCAATCGAAAGCGAACTCGCGCGCGCCGCCCTTCAGCTGATTGGTCTGCGCGCGCAGGCGGCAGGCCTCGAAGGACATTGTCTCGGCGTCGCGCCAATCGGAATGGCCGCGCGAGACGAACTCCACCGTCTGCTCGACGGCGAGCTGATCGGCGAGCTCATAGGGCTTCACATCGTCGAGCGGCTGCGCGAGCCGCGCCACCGCCCAATCATTGATCGCCTTGACGGCGTAGGGCTTGGCGGAGCCGGCGACGATCGACGACATATCAACCGCTATGCGACGCTTCTTGCCATCCACCTCGGTGACGAATTGGCAGACGCGCGCGCGCTTGGCGCCGCGCTCGTCGAAGAAGACATGCGCCGCAGTGGTGATGACATTGTTGGAGAGCGTCAGCTGCCCGGCGCCATGCGCGCGTCCGCATTGGATGAGTCCGGAAGCTGCGTGCGACTGCTTCAGCGAGCCGGCGTCGAGCTTTTGACGCGCGGCGTATTGGTCGGCGTTGGCGCGGCGCTCGGAGCCGAGCACCAGCACTTTCGTCGGCTCGAGCCGCGCGGCGGCGGAGAATTTCGCCTGCTGGGTGACGCCGGCTTCCGCGGTGGAGGAGGATAGTGGCGCAGCCGCCAAGCAAAGGGCAGCCGCGAAAAGACGATATTCGACGTTCTTCATCGCGTCCTCTTGTCTCGTTCGTGACTAGGACTATGCGAGGGCATTGCGGTTCACAAGCTTGGCAGTAAGCAAAAACACGGACTTCGCCGGAATACCTTCGAAGCGTCACAGAGTCGCCACGCAGCGACACGGCCGCCGCGAAATCGCCGCCGTCTGCGACGCGGGACAGGGGCGGCTGCTTGCGCTATTCACATCGAGACCGGGCGGAGGAGCGCTGTGATGCGAGCGAGGATGAGACGAGCGGCTTTCGCGGGGCTCGCTTTTCTGTCGGCGGCGCCGGCATTGGCGCGCGCGCCCTGGCCGGATGATTTCGTCGGCCGTCTCGAGGCGCTGGCGCTGGTCGAGACGCTGAACGCCGAGTTGCTCGCCGGCCGCAGCGCCACATTGGTGCTGGAGAAATGGTGCGCCGACCATCACATGGCCGCGGAGCCGAAGATCGTCGCGCGCGTCGCGTCGGGCACCGTCGCCGAGCCGAGCGCCGAGCAGCGCGAGCGGCTGGCGGTCGGCGCGGACGAGCCCGTGAAATATCGCCGCGTCGCTCTTCGCTGCGGCGCGCATACGCTTTCCGAGGCCGACAATTGGTATGTGCCCTCGCGGCTGACGCCGGAGATGAATCGCGCGCTGGAGACGAGCGACGCGCCCTTCGGCAAGGTGATCGCGCCGCTGCGGCCGTTCCGCCGCACATTCTCGGCGGAGATGCGATGGTCGCCGCTGCCTCCGGGCTGGGAAGGCGAGACGCGCGAGGCGATCATGCGGGAGCGGCCGAAGAAGGCGGACCTCGATCCGCCGCACGCGCTGTTCGAGCATCGCGCCATCGTGCATGGCGGCGACGGCAAGCCGGTCTCGGAAGTGCGCGAGACTTATACGAACGAGCTGTTGGATTTCGATGCGGCGGCCGTGCGTGAGTGAGTGATTGAGAGCTTGGGGAAGCGGCCCTCGCTCAATCTTCCTCTTCGTCGAACATTCCGAATTGCGCCGCCGGGCGCGACGGCTCGGCGAGGCCGAGATGGCGGAAGGCGTGCGGCGTCAGCAGCCGGCCGCGCGGCGTGCGCTGCAAGAAACCCTGCTGCAGCAGGAAGGGCTCGATAATGTCCTCGATCGCGTCGCGCGGCTCGGAGAGGGCGGCGGCGATCGTCTCTATCCCCACCGGGCCGCCGCCGAAATTGACGGCCACCATTTCCAAATAGCGGCGGTCCATCACATCGAGCCCTATGCTGTCGACCTCGAGCAGAGCCAGCGAGCGGTCGGCGAGCTCGCGCGTGATTTGTCCCGCATTCTCGACGATGGCGAAATCGCGCACGCGGCGCAGCAGCCGGCCGGCGATGCGCGGCGTGCCGCGCGAGCGCCGCGCGATCTCGCGCGCGCCATCCTCGCTCATGGAGACGCCGAGCACGCGCGCGCCGCGCCGCACGATCAGCTCCAATTCTTCCGCCGTGTAGAAATTGAGCCGGATCGGAATGCCGAAGCGATCGCGCAGCGGCGTCGTCAGCAGGCCGGCGCGCGTCGTCGCGCCGACGAGGGTGAATTTGGCGAGATCGATCTTCACCGAGCGCGCCGCCGGGCCTTCGCCGATGATGAGATCGAGCTGGAAATCCTCCATGGCCGGATAGAGGATTTCCTCCACCGCCGGATTGAGGCGATGGATCTCGTCGATGAAGAGAACGTCGCGCGGCTCGAGATTGGTGAGCTGCGCCGCGAGATCGCCGGCTTTGGCGATGACCGGGCCGGAGGTGGAGCGGAAATTGACCCCCAGCTCGCGGGCGACGATCTGCGCCATGGTCGTCTTGCCGAGGCCGGGCGGACCGACGAGCAGCACATGATCGAGCGCCTCGCCGCGCGTCTTGGCCGCCTCGATGAAGATTTTGAGATTCTTGCGCGCCGCCTCCTGGCCGGTGAAATCGCCGAGCGAGAGCGGACGCAGCGAGGCGTCCGGATCGTCGTCGCGTTTTTCGGGCGTCACCAGTCGGCGGGGAGGGGTGGTCAAAGAATCGGGCTCCGATTGCGTCGATGCGCTGAGAGGCGCAGGGGGACTATACGCTAGGAGCAGTAGCCGAAATAAGAGTCCTTGAAAAAAGAGGCGAGTCTCCTTCTCCCACTCGCGGGAGAGGGAATTTGCGGTCGTTATCGCGCGCCGATGCGCCGCCGCGTCTCTATCGTCACCCACACATTCGGGTCTTGCTGCGACTGGCGCTTCACGAAGCGATAGCCGGTCGCGTCCCAGGGCTTCAGCTCGTCGGTGAGATTGTCGAGGATGAAATCGCCGCGATTGGTGCGCGCTGTCAGAATCGCATGGCCCTGGTCGTTCCTGTCGCGCACGATCGTCATCAGCAGCGCCTGGCGCGGAAAGCCCAGCTCCATCAGCAGCCGGCGCTTTTGCAGCGCGTAGATCTTGCAGTCGCCCTTGCCGTCGATGGGATAATCCCAATGATCGGCCATCGTGCCCCAATGCTCGAGATTGGAGAGCGGCTGGATCGAGGCGTTCACCGCGCGATTGATCTCGTTCAGCCGCGCCCAGGCTTCACGCGAGAGATCGAGATCGGCGGCGGGCAGGACCGTCTGTCGGCATTCCTGCGGCTGGCGGCCGCAAAAATCCATCCAGCCATAGGGAATGGAGGTCGGCTCGCCGGTGACGACGAAGCTCGCGCGCGGAACCTCCGCGCGCGCGGCCGAGGCGCTGAAGACGATGAGCGCCAGAGCGAGCGGACTCAAGACGCGAATGAGAAAATAGGCCACGCGACCCCCCGAAGCCGGCGTGGAGCGCCGCAGCCCGCCGCTGCGGCGTCCCTCGCCATCGAGGCCGAGAATGCGCGAGGCCTTTTTGCCCACCCGCCAATTTGAACGCTCGGATTTTAGCGATCGCCGCGTTTTTCACCGCGCCGTTGACCCTCGCGCTGTCGGCGCAATCTGACAGAAGCGGTCGCCTTCCCTTTTCCCCCGGAGAAAGAAGCAAATGGCCACTGCATCGAAGCGCGAGACCGCCGCGCGCCGCCCGATCCCCTCCTTCGGCAATCCCGATCTTCCGCCCCAGGGCGCGATCAATGCGCAGAACAAGGCCAGCCTCACCGATCCCGGCCCCCGCAGCGAGGCGATCGGCGGGCAGTTTCCTTCGGCTCAGTTTCCGCCGCCCACCGACGTTAGCGACATGCCCATGTTCTGGGCCTCCTTCAACAATGCGCCGAAGCGCGTGCAGAACGGCGGCTGGGCGCGGCAGGTGACGCAATATGATTTCGCCATCGCCGAGGAGATTTCCGGCGTCGATATGCGGCTGACGGCCGGCGGGATAAGGGAGATGCATTGGCACCTCGCCGCCGAATGGGGCTATGTCTCCTATGGCTCCTGCCGCATCACCGTGCTCGACGATCAGGGCCGCGCCTATGTCTCCGATGTGAAGGAAGGGGACATTTGGTATTTCCCCGCCGGCCAGCCGCATTCGCTGCAGGGGCTGGGGCCGGACGGCTGCGAGTTCCTGCTCTGTTTCGACGACGGCAAGGCGACCGAATACAACACCTTGCTCGTGACCGACTGGATCGCCCACACGCCGCCCGAGATTCTCGCCGCCAATTTCGGCCTCCCGGCCGAGACCTTCGCCAATATCCCGCTCAATCAGCTCTATATTTTCCAAGGCGAGGTCCCCGGTCCCTTGGCCGCGGATCAGGCCTCATCGGCGCAAGGGGAGGGGGCGCCGCCCTATCCCTATACATTCTCGCTGAAAGGCAGCGCCGCCGCCAAGAAGACCAAAGGCGGCGAGGTGCGCGTCGCCGACAGCGACAATTTCAAGGTCTCCTCCACCATAGCTGCGGCGCTGGTCACGCTCGCGCCGGGCGCGCTGCGCGAGATGCATTGGCATCCCAATGGCGACGAATGGCAATATTGGATCAAAGGCCATGGCCGCATGACGCTGTTCGACGCCGGGCCGAAGGCGGTGACGCAGGATTTCCACGCCGGCGACATAGGCTATGTGAAGCGCGCCCATGGGCATTACGTGCAGAATGTGGGCGACGGCGAGCTGCAATTCCTGGAAGTGTTCCGCGCCGCGCATTTCCGCGACGTCTCGCTCGTCGATTGGCTGACCCATACGCCGCCGGCCATGGTCGCCCAGCATCTCAACATAGACGAGGCGACAATCGCCAAATTCCCGCGCGGCAAGCCGATCGTCATGCCGTGAGATTGCAGGTATGATAATACCTATGCGGTCTATCGCCGGGAAATGCGGGCTTTTCGGGCGCTCACGGGCGCCCGATTCCGTTTGACAGGGGCGGCGCGGTCGCTTATCACGCAGCGATCCCACGGGCGTGGACCCGTAAAGAACGGAAATAGCTCTCCCATGTTTGGCAAGACCTATTCGGCGAAGCCCGCCGAAGTGCAGAAGAAATGGGTGCTGATCGACGCCAAGGGCCTCGTCGTCGGCCGCCTCGCCAGCCTCATCGCGCTGCGTCTGCGCGGCAAGCACAAGGCGACCTTCACCCCCCATGTCGACGACGGCGACAACATCATCGTCGTGAACGCCGACAAGGTGATCCTCACCGGCCGCAAGCGCGACCAGAAGGTCTACTATCATCACACGGGCTTCCCGGGCGGCATCAAGGAGCGCTCGGCCAAGTTCATCCTCGAGGGCCGCTTCCCGGAGCGCATCGTCGAGAAGGCGGTGCAGCGCATGCTGCCGCGCGGCCCGCTCGGCCGCAAGCAGCTCGGCAATCTGCGCGTCTACAAGGGGCCGGAACATCCGCACGTCGCTCAGACTCCCGAGCCGCTGGACGTCGCCGCCCTCAATCCCAAGAATGCCCGCAACGGCAAGAACGCTAAGAGCGCCTGACCATGGCCGAGACCACGCTTTCCTCTCTCTCCGAGCTCAATCAGGCGACGGTCGCAGCAGCTTCCGACGCGCCGAAATATGAGCAGAAGCTCGACAAATACGGCCGCGCCTACGCCACCGGCAAGCGCAAGAACGCCGTCGCTCGCGTGTGGATCAAGCCCGGCACGGGCAAGATCACCGTGAACGGCCGCGACGTCGCCGTCTATTTCGCGCGTCCTGTGCTGCGCATGATCCTGCAGCAGCCGCTCGGCGTCGCCAATCGCGTCGACCAATACGACCTCGTCGTCACGGTTGCCGGCGGCGGCCTCTCCGGCCAGGCCGGCGCGGTGCGTCATGGTCTTGCAAAGGCGCTCACCCATTATGAGCCCGAGCTCCGCAGCGCGCTGAAGCGCGAGGGCTTCTTGACCCGCGACTCGCGCGTGGTCGAGCGTAAGAAATACGGCAAGCGCAAAGCCCGCCGCAGCTTCCAGTTCTCGAAGCGCTGATTATCTCTCGATCGGCGATACGGGCGACAAAGGGCGGCGCGAGCCGCCCTTTTTATTTGTCTCACGGGAATCGGAACCAAGACCAATGGCGAAAATCTTCATCGACGGCGACAGCGGCACCACGGGCCTCGAGATCCGCGAGAAGCTCGCGGACGCGCAGAATTTGGAGCTCGTCTCCATCGCGCCCGAGCTGCGCAAGGAGGTCTCCGCCAAGCGCGACATTCTCGCGCGCGTCGATGTCGCCATTCTCTGCCTGCCGGACGCCGCGGCCAAGGAGACGGTGGCGCTCGCCGATGAATTGGGCGACGCCGGCCCGCGCATTCTCGACGCCTCCACCGCGCATCGCGTCGCGCCCGGCTGGACCTATGGTTTTCCCGAGCTCGCGCGCGGCCAAGCGGACGCCATCCGCTCAGCGCGTCGCGTCGCCAATCCCGGCTGCTACGCCACGGGCGCGATCGCGCTGCTGCGCCCGCTCGTCGACGCAGGGCTGATCGCCGCGCAGGATGCGCTGACGATCAACGCCGTCTCCGGCTATTCCGGCGGCGGCAAGCAGATGATCGCCGCCTATGAGAAAGGCGAGGCGCCGGCCTTCGAGCTCTACGGCCTCACGCTCGAGCACAAGCATTTGCCGGAGATCGCCGCCTATTCGCGGCTCGCCGCGCCGCCTCTGTTCGTGCCCTCGGTCGGCAATTTTCATCAAGGAATGCTGGTCTCGATTCCGCTCGCGCTCGAGTCTCTCGCTGCGAGGCCTCGCGCTGTGGATCTCGAGGCGGCGTTGGCGCGGCACTATGTGGGCGCGACTTATGTGCGCGTCATGCCGGCGCCGAAGTCCGGCCGGCTCGATCCGCTCGCCTCGAGCGGAACCAATGATCTCGAAATTTTCGTCTTCGCGCGCGAGGAGAGCCGCCATGCGCTGCTCGTCGCTCGGCTCGACAATCTCGGCAAAGGCGCGTCCGGCGCCGCCGTGCAGAATCTGTCGCTGATGCTGTCGGAGAGCGTGAGCTGACTTCATTCGACCGCGCCGAGCGATAGGCGCGGTTTTGAATGTTCGACGTCAGTCGTCGTCTGCCGGGGCCTCGGCCGTGTGCAGACGACGCGCATGCAGCGTCGCTACAGCCAGCACGCCCATCGCCAGCGCCTGATGCGCGAGGCCGGCCCACAGCGGCACGACGAGCAGAAGCGTCGTTATGCCGAGCACGACTTGCGCGCTCACATGGCCGAACAAAAGCCCGGCGCCACGCGCGGCGCGGCCGCCCGCCGTGCCGGCCGCGTCGATGAGATGAAACAGTGACAGCGCGAGCAATACATAAGCGATCATGCGATGATCGAATTGCACCAGCGCGACATTGTCGACGAGATTGCTCCACCAGGGCGAGAGCCGCAGCAGCTCGTCCGAGGGCGGAACGAAGCTATCGTCCATCAGCGGCCAAGTGTTGTAGGCGTAGCCGGCGCGCAGCCCGGCGACCAGCGCGCCCGCGCCGATCTGCACGAGCACGAGAATGAGCAGCAGCGTTGCGAAAAACGAGAGCCGTCGGCGCCCGCTCGCGACGATGATGCGCGTCCCATAGCCGAGCCCGCCCGCGACCCACAGACATGCGGAGAAGATGAAGGCCGCGAGCAGCAGATGAATGGCGAGCCGCTCCTGCGCCACCTCGACGCGGTTGACGAGGCCGGAGGACACCATCCACCAGCCGACGCCGCCCTGCAGCGCGCCCAGCGCCAATATTCCGATGAGCTTCGGCTTCACGCTTTTCGGCAGCCGTCCACGCAGCCAGAACCAGGCGAGCGGAACGGCGAAAGCGAAGCCGATGATACGGCCGAGCAGACGATGGCTCCACTCCCAGGCGAAGATCGTCTTGAACTGCGCGAGGTCCATGTTGGGGAACATCTCGCGATACTGCGGGATTTTTTTGTAATCCTCGAAGGCGGCTGTCCATTGCGCCTCGGAGAGCGGTGGAAGAACGCCCGTTATCGGCTTCCATTCGGTAATGGAGAGGCCCGATTCGGTGAGCCGCGTCGCGCCGCCCACCACCACCATGGCGAAGACGAGCGCCGCTATGACGAGCAGCCACAGGCGCACATCGGTCGCGCTCTCCTCGCTCGGCGGCGCGACGATGGCGGGCGTGGGAGCGGGAAATTGGATCCAGTCGGTCATGGGGCGGCTCGATGTGAGAGGCTCTCGCATGCCAATTAAGGGGAGCCGCGCGCCCTTGTCCACGGGGCCGCGGGACCGAAACGCCGAGGGCGAGAATTTTCCGGCTGAAAAACGCCACGTCAGGGAGGAAAATAGAAGCGCGCGAATCGTCGCGCGGGCAGGGAGCGGAGCGCAGATTTTGACCGCCAAGACCGATGGCGCCTTCCGCACGATCGGCGAGGTCGCGGAGAGCCTCGACCTTCCGCCGCATGTGCTGCGCTTTTGGGAGACGCGATTTTCCGAGATCGAGCCCGTCAAGCGCGCCGGCGGACGGCGCTACTATCGGCCGCGCGACGTCGAGCTGGTCGCGGCGATTCGCCATTTGCTCTATGGCCGCGGCTATACGATCAAAGGCGTGCAGCGCCTGTTGCGCGAGCAGGGCGTGCGCGCGGTGATCGAGAGCGCCCGCGGCGGCGCCGGGCCGGAGCGCGCCGATTTCGACGAGCCCGAGCCGCACGCGGCCGAGGCTCCGCTCTTCTCTTATGGCGAATCGCCGACGCGGGCGAAGCCGCCATCCGCCTTTCACGCGTCGGAAATCGATGAGGAGGAAGCGCCGAGAGCCTCCACCTCTCTGGTCGCGCTGGCCGCGCGCGAGCCGCCGCCCATGCTGACGCTGCCCGCCGTGCGCCTTTCCGAGGCGCCGGCCGCCGGCCTGCGCCCGCAGGATGAGCGGCTGCTGCGGCAGGCTCTGGCCGATCTCGCCGAATGCCGGCGCATGCTGGAGCTGACGCGGCGGTGAATTCCTCGCTACTTCTGCGCTGTCATGCGTTGCCAGCGGCTTCGCCGGCCTCTATAAGGGCGACCATCGGAGTGTAGCGCAGCCCGGTTAGCGCACTTGTCTGGGGGACAAGGGGTCGTGGGTTCGAATCCCGCCACTCCGACCAATCTTCTTTCGAAGTTCCGTTACGGCGCCGCAAGCCGGCGCCCGCGCTCACGGCTTTCGGGCGCCCGCGATGCGGGCAAGCGTCGCTCTCAGCGTCGGCAGGGTTGATAATTCGTCGTCACGCGCGAGTTCGTTACGGTCGTAAACCGTCAGCGAAAGGCGCAGCCCATGTCCGAGACGCTCATCAATCTCATCATCCAGCTCTTTGCCGGCGCGGCCGGCGGCTCAGGCGTCGCTAAGGCCAATAAGAGTTTCGATCTCGGCCCCATCGCTAACGCCATCATCGGCGCGCTCGGCGGCGCGGGCGGCGGCTCCATCCTCACCTCGCTCATTCCGGCGCTGGCCGGGGCGGCGGGCAATGGCTTCGATATCGCCGTTTTCGCCGGACAGCTCGTCGGCGGCGGCGTTTCGGGCGCCATCGTCACGGCCATCGTCGGCCTCATCCGCAACGCTCTCGTTCAGAAGCAGCGGGCGTGACGCTCCTTCGCGCGAGCCCGTAGACGCATCGGCCGAATATCGGCATACCGATTGCGTAGAACGCTTCCAAAAAGACGCCCTCCTCGTGAGGGCGTCGGATGCGGGTTCGTGCGAAAGGGCGAAGACAGTGGCCGATGAAGCATCAGTCTTGAAAGCGCTGGAGAGCGTCGCCGGTCCGGACGGCAAATCGATTGTCGCGGCCGGCCTCGTCAGCGGAGTCAATGTGTCGGGGGCCAAGGCCTTCGTCTCGCTCACCGGCGATCCGGCGCGGGCCAAGGAGCTCGAGGTGCTGCGCGTCGCCGTGGAGGGCGCCGTGAAGACCGTGCCGGGGATAGAGGCGGCGATCGTGACTTTGACCGCGGAGAGGGCGCCGGCGCCCGCCGCGCCGCCTCCGGGTCAGGCGCCGCAGCGCAAGACCATCGCCGCGCTCGAGAAGATCAAATATATCGTCGCGGTTTCCTCGGGCAAAGGCGGCGTCGGAAAATCGACAACCTCCGCCAATCTGGCGCTCGGCCTCGCGGCGCAGGGCTGGCGCGTCGGCCTGCTCGACGCGGATATCTACGGCCCTTCGGCGCCGCGCCTGTTCGGCCTCAGCGGCAAGCCTGAGGTCGTCGGCAATAAGATGATCCCGCTCGAGGCCTATGGGATCAAGATCATGTCCATCGGCTTTCTCGTCGAGGAGGATGTGCCCATGGTCTGGCGCGGGCCGATGGTGGCGCAGGCGCTCGGCCAGATGCTGGGCGAGGTCGCCTGGGGCGAGCTGGACGCGCTCGTCGTCGACATGCCGCCCGGCACCGGCGACGCGCAGCTGACCATGGCGCAGCAGGTGCCGCTCGCCGGCGCGGTCGTCGTCTCGACGCCGCAGGATCTGGCGCTGATCGACGCGCGCCGCGGCGTGGCCATGTTCCAGAAGGTCTCGACGCCCATTCTCGGCATCATCGAGAATATGAGCTATTTCCTCTGCCCGCATTGCGGCGGCCGCACCGACATCTTCTCCCATGGCGGCGCGCGGAAGGACGCCGAGGCGCTGGGCGTGCCCTTCCTCGGCGAGGTGCCGCTCGATCTCACCATTCGCCAGACCTCGGACGCCGGCACGCCGGTCGTCGCCTCCGCGCCGGAAGGCCCGCATGCGGCGATCTACAAGGAGCTCGCCGCCAAGGTGAAGACCCTGCTGGAGACTCAATCGCTCCGCGCCCCGCCGAAGATCGTCATCGGCTGAGAAATGTGAAAAGGCCGGGCTGAAAAAAGCGAAAAGGCCGCGGCCGCCGTCTGGCGGGCCGCGGCCTTTGCTTTTCGCGGGCGAGCCCGGAGGCTCGCCTCACGCGAATGGCGTCAGAGATGGGTCGGGATCAGCGAATTGTCGCCGAGGTCGAATTTATAGCTCCAGCCCACAGTAATCTCGAGTCCGCGCAGCCAGATATTGACATTGGCGGCGGGGTTATAGGCGCCGAATGGCGTCGCCGCCGTCTGCGGCAGCGCCTCGGGGCCGCGCACATTGTTCTTGAAAGCGTAGACGACGGCGAGGTCGAGCGTCGAATTCTTGGTGACGGCGTAGCTGAGACCGCCGCTGACGTGATGCGCGTTGATGATCGGCGCGAGAATGTTGAGCGTCACCGAATTGGTCGGGATCGGATTGGTCACATAATGATAGCCGGCGCGCAGCGCGAGGCCCGGCTGCATGCGCCACTCGACGCCGAACGAGGCCGAATCAGTGTCCTTCCAGCCGAAGCCGGGGCCGCCGGACGAACCGAGCGAGCGGAGCAGCACCGGGAAGCTCGCATTGCTCACGGTCGATACGCCCGAATAGAAGATGTGGCGCCAGTCGGCCATGACGGTCAGATCGGGCGTCAGATCATAGGCGAGGCCGGCGGTGATATTGGCCGGAATATCGAAGCTGCCATGGTCGGCGAAGAGGCCCGAATATTTGCCGAAGCGGGTCATGAACATGGGCGTCGAGCCTGCGACGCCGATGCGGAACTGATCCGTCACCCGCCACTGCAGGCCGAGCCGCACGCCGCCGCCGAACGACCAGTCATATCCATTGTCGGACAGGCGATACATGTCGGAGGAATAGGGCGCGAAGGTCTTCAGCCCCTGCAGATTGATGGTCTGCACCGCGATCGTCGGCGCGACGCCGAGCGACAGCGCGCCGAACTTGCGCGCATAGCCGATGCTGGTGAAGGCCTGCTCGAGATCGACGCCCGCATAGCCGCCGCCGAATGGCCCGCCGAGCGGCGAATGGTAATGGCCGAAGTCGAAAGAGGTGTTGATGCCGCCATTGGCGTAGGACGCCGTGCCCCAGGCCGAGTCGGCGTCGAGCGGCGAGGCATAGGCGTCATGCGGCACGGGGAAGATCGGCCGCCCGCTGCGGACGTCGCCCGGCGCGAGCACCTTGGGCAGGCCGTCGGTCGAATAGCCGCGCTCCGGCAGAAGGGCGGTCAGGCCGAGCTGCATCTGGCGCTCGAGATCGACGAGGCCGGCCGGATTGACCGACAGCGACATGGCGTCCCGCGAATCGGCGACGCCGGCGCCCCCCAGCGCCTTCTGACGCGGGCCATAGCCGATCAGAAAATAGCCGTCCGCCGCCAGCGACGGAGCCGTCAAAGCGACGGTGAGCGCAGCCGCCGAGGCCAGATTACGCCAGTAAAATCCGTTCATTATCTATTGCCCCGCCCAGATCGGTCGCCGTTCACACGCCATTTAGAAGCACTCGGCAACCCGGCGGCGTTCGCACCTTACGACTCACTATTGCCCGAGAATCTATCAGAGCGGGCGGCGTGCGACAGCGTCGTCGCCCGGGCTCTGGTCGATATTTCCGATCCTGTCACGTTTTTGCAACAGCGGTTTCTGCCGAGCGGCGAGTCCAGGTTTCGCTCGAAAAATCAGTCCCCGCTTTTTCGGGACCGGCCCGGCCGGCCGGGCTTGCCGCGATCCGAGGCCACGGATAAAATCACGGCATGGCGAGGGGCGCCTCTCCGAGAGGAGCGGCTGAGAAGCACCCATCGAACCTGATCCGGGTAATGCCGGCGCGAGGGAAGGCCAGCAGGACGCGTCGCCCGATCTTTCGGGACGGCGCGCCCGACTTCATCGCCCGCTGCCCATCCATCCGAACCAATGGAGCGCGACGATGAACGTGCAGGACAAGCGCCCGACGACGCCCCAGAGCGTGACCACCGGACCGATCGGCGCCTCGCGCAAGCTCTATTCCGCGCCGCGCGGCCGCGAGGACATTCGCGTTCCCGTCCGCGAGATCGCGCTTCACCCCTCCGCCGGCGACGCGCCTCTGCGCGTCTATGATCCCTCCGGCCCTTATAGCTGTGGCGATTTCGCGCCCGATCTTTCGGCCGGCCTGCCGGCGGCGCGGCGCTGGCTCGACGGCCGCGCCGGGCTCGAGGCCTATGACGGCCGCGCGGTGAAGCCGGAGGACAATGGCTTCGTCGGCGAGGATCGGCTGGTTCCGCCCTGTCCCGCGCCGCGCGCCATTCGCCGCGCCGCCGGCTCGGCGCCGGTGACGCAGCTCGAATTCGCGCGCGCCGGAATTGTCACCGAGGAGATGATCTATGTCGCGCATCGCGAGAATCTCTGCCGCGAGCGCGCCTTCGCGCAGGCGGGGGAGCGGATCGAGGCGGGGGAGGGCTTCGGCGCCGCGCTTCCGGCTTTCGTGACGCCGGAGTTCGTGCGCGAGGAGATCGCCCGCGGGCGCGCCATCATTCCCGCCAATATCAATCATCCGGAAGCCGAGCCGATGATCATCGGCCGCAATTTCCTGGTGAAGGTCAACGCCAATATCGGCAATTCGGCCATCACCTCCTCGGTCGCCGAGGAGGTGGAGAAGATGGTGTGGGCGATCCGCTGGGGCGCCGATACGGTGATGGATCTCTCCACCGGCCGCAATATCCATAACATCCGCGACTGGATCATTCGCAACGCGCCCGTGCCGATCGGCACAGTGCCGATCTATCAGGCGCTGGAGAAGGTGGGCGGCGACGCCACCAAGCTCGATTGGGAAGTGTTCAAGGACACGCTGATCGAGCAGGCGGAGCAGGGCGTCGATTACTTCACCATTCACGCCGGCGTGCGCCTCGCCCATGTGCCGCTCACAGCGGATCGCGTCACCGGCATCGTCTCGCGCGGCGGCTCGATCATGGCGCGCTGGTGCCTCTCGCGACATTCGGAGAGCTTCCTCTATGAGCGCTTCGACGAGATCTGCGACATCATGCGCCGCTATGACGTCTCCTTCTCGCTCGGCGACGGATTGCGTCCGGGCTGCATCGCCGACGCCAATGACGCGGCGCAATTCGCCGAGCTGGAGACGCTGGGCGAATTGACCAAGATCGCCTGGGACAAGGGCTGTCAGGTGATGATCGAAGGCCCCGGCCATGTGCCGATGCACAAGATCAAAGTGAATATGGAAAAGCAGCTGCGCGATTGCGGCGAGGCGCCCTTCTACACGCTCGGGCCGCTCGTCACCGACATAGCGCCCGGCTATGATCACATCACTTCCGCCATCGGCGCCGCGATGATCGGCTGGTTCGGCACGGCCATGCTCTGCTATGTGACGCCCAAGGAGCATCTCGGCCTGCCCGATCGCGAGGATGTGAAGACCGGCGTCATCACTTATCGCATTGCAGCGCATGCGGCCGATCTCGCCAAGGGCCATCCCGCGGCGCAGGAACGCGACAACGCCATGAGCCGGGCGCGTTTCGATTTCCGTTGGGAGGATCAGTTCGACATTGGACTCGATCCCGACACGGCGCGCCGCTATCACGACGAGACGCTGCCCAAGGAGGCGCATAAGGTCGCGCATTTCTGCTCCATGTGCGGGCCGAAATTCTGCTCCATGCAGATCACGCGCGATCTGCGCGAGGAGGCCGCCGCCATCGCCGAGCGGGAGAAGGGCTTTGCGGAAAAGAGCGCCGAGTTCTTGGAGAAGGGCGCGCAAATCTACGTCGCCGAGTGAGGCGAGCGGGCGATTTTTTCGGCGACCCTCGGGAAAAGCTCCTTTTGCGTCGCAGCAAGGCTTTTCCCGAGGCGCTTTCGGCGCGACACCGAAATGTCAATTACATTGACAGCCGCAGCGAAAACAGCCTATTTGCCCCGCGGGACGATGCGCCCTGTAACAAAATAAGGGACTAATGTTCCAACGTCCAAAAGAGGGAAACGGCAAATGAACATTCGCGCCATTGTGACGGCTGCTGCTCTGTCGCTCGGCATGGTCGGCCCGGTTTTCGCCGGCTGCGACACCAAGGATGAAGATGCGAAGGGCGTCTGCGTCGACAAGTGCTACTTCGAATATATCTCCATCAAGAATCGCTTCTCCTCGACCCCTGCGTCGATCGAGAAGGCCAAGTCCGACAAGGACGCCTGCTATCAGAAGTGCGGCTGCGAGCCGGCCTCGGTGAAGGAGTAATCCTTCCGGATCGACGCGAGTCCTGCCGGGAGCAGCTCCCGCATTCGCGATCGTGACGCCGCCGGGCGCGCGATATTTCGCGCGCCCAGGAGGCGTCCGCCGAATGGCGTTCGATCGGTTTTCGATCGAATGCGCCGCGCGAATATCTCGCGCCGCTATGTGTATGAATTTCAGACAGTGGCCGCGTTTCGGCGCCGCGCAATGCGCTGACGACGATCTCATTCGACACTCGAAAAGTCAGCCACGAAGCGGCGCGCTCGCAAGGCGACGGCGCGCTCCTTATTTCGATTTCATCACTTTCGATGCGAGAACCGGCTTCGTCGTCGCCGACGGAGCTTTCGGTTGTCTCGCGCCTCGGACCCGCTATTGTGCAGCGCATGACTGAGAGACAGCAAGCCGTCATCGGCGTCGTCACCGCCTCCGACCGCGCCAGCGCCGGCGTTTATGAGGACATCAGCGGACCGGCCATCGCCGCCTATTTCGAGAAGGTGCTGACCACGCCGTTCCGCATAGAGCGGCGCCTCATCCCCGATGGTTTCGAGAGCGTGCGCGACACGCTCATCGATCTCGCCGATAATATCGGCTGCGATCTTATCGTCACCACGGGCGGCACGGGGCCGTCGCCGCGCGATCTGACGCCGGAGGCGACGCTCGCCGCCGCGCCGCGCGAATTGCCGGGCTTCGGCGAGCTGATGCGCAAAGTGTCGCTGGCGCAGACGCCGACGGCGATATTGTCGCGGCAATTGGCCGCGCATCGCGGCAAATGCCTCGTCATCAACCTGCCCGGAAAGCCGGCCGCCATAGAGCTCTGCCTCGACGCGGTGATGCCGGCCGTGCCCTATTGTCTAGATCTCATCGGCGCGGCCTATATAGAGACCGATCCGGCGCGCGTCGCCGCCTTCCGCCCGAAGGGCAAATAGCCGCCCGATCGGGTGGGGCGTCTCCCCTTCTCTTTCGCGCATCGGGGCTGTATAGACTGGCCGCCGGCTCGAGTGAGGCCGCGCGGATTCAAAGGGGGCGAGCGTCATGAGCGATGTGCGGCTGGTCGTCGTCGGCGCCGCCGGCCGCATGGGCCGGATGCTGATCGCCGCCGCCGGCGAGACGAAAGGCGTGGCGCTGACTGGCGCGGTCGTAGCGGCCGATTCGCCAGTCCTCGGAGAGGACGCCGGCCTGCTGGCGGGGCGCCCCGCCAATGGCGTGCGCCTTTCCGCAGATGCGGCGGCCACTTTGGCGATGGCCGATGTGGCCATTGATTTTTCGACGCCCGCGACGACTGTGGCGCTGGCCGGGCTCGCGGCGGCGGCTGGCGTCGCCCATGTCATCGGCACCACCGGATTTTCGGACGAGGACCTCGCCACTCTCGCCGTTGCGGCCGAACGCATTCCTGTGGTGCGCTCCGGCAATATGAGCCTCGGCGTCAATCTTCTCGCCGTTCTGGTGGAGCGCGCCGCTAAGGCGCTCGGCTCCGCCTGGGACATTGAGATCGTCGAGATGCACCACCGCATGAAGGTGGACGCGCCCTCCGGCACGGCGCTGCTTTTGGGCGAGGCGGCGGCGCGGGGGCGCGAGATCGCGCTCGCCGAGCATAGCGCCCGCGCCCGCGACGGCCTCACCGGCGCGCGCCGGGAGGGCGACATAGGCTTCGCCTCGCTGCGCGGCGGCACGGTGGTCGGCGAGCATTCGGTTATTTTCGCCGGGGCGGGGGAGCGCATAGAGCTCGCGCATCGCGCCGAGGATCGCGGCATTTTCGCGCGCGGCGCGATCGCCGCTGCAGTTTGGACGCGAGGCCGGCCGGCCGGCCTCTATTCTATGGCCGATGTGCTCGGCCTCGCCGGCGCCTGATCGCGCGCCGCATCGTTCGATTCGAGGGACATAGCCCGCATGGACCGTATACTCGTCCTCCTCCGCCATGGCGAAAGCGAGTGGAACGCCAAAAATCTCTTCACGGGCTGGAAGAATCCCGATCTGACGCCCAAGGGCATAGAAGAGGCGCGGCGAGCCGGTCGGGAGCTGAAGCGCATCGATCTTCGCTTCAATATCGGCTTCACCTCGCTGTTGCTGCGCGCTCAGCACACGCTCGATCTCACCTTTCATGAGCTCGGGCAGAGAGATGTGCCCGTCATCCGCAGCCGCGCGCTCAATGAGCGGCATTACGGCGACCTCTCCGGCCTCAACAAGGACGAGGCGCGCCAGCAATGGGGTGAGGAGCAGGTGCGGCTGTGGCGGCGCTCCTATGACGTCGCGCCGCCCGGCGGCGAGAGCCTGAAGGATACGGTGGCGCGTGTGCTGCCCTTCTATTGCCAGGAGATCCTGCCGCGCGCCCTGCGGGGCGAGCGCGTGCTGGTCGCCGCCCATGGCAATTCGCTGCGCGCTCTGGCTATGGTGCTCGACCGGCTGACGCCCGAATCGGTGTCCTCGCTCGAGATCGCCACCGGCATGCCGATCGTCTACCGGCTCAATTCCGATTCGACCGTCGCGACCAAGGAAGTGCTCGACCGGTGATGCGCGGCCGCTCCGCGCCGGATGGAGCGATCATGTCCGAGATGGAGCCGGGCGTTCGCCTCTATCGCGGCTATTTCGACGAGGCGGCGCAGCTCACTCTGCTGCACGAGCTGGAGCGGATCGTCGCTCGCGCGCCTCTGTTCACGCCGACCATGCCGCGCACCGGACAGCCCTTCTCCGTGCGCATGACCAATTGCGGCCCGCTGGGCTGGCTCAGCGATCAGGCGCGCGGCTATCGTTATGAGGCGCGCCATCCCGAAACCGGCGAGCCCTGGCCGCCCATGCCGCAAATGCTGCTCGACGCCTGGGCGGCGCTGGCCGAGCATCCGCAGCCGCCGCAGGCCTGCCTGGTGAATTACTATGGGCGCGAAGCGAAGATGGGCGCGCATCAAGATCGCGACGAAGCTGATTTTTCGGCGCCGATTCTCTCCATTTCTCTCGGCGCCGATTGCCGGTTTCGCCTCGGCGGCGTGAAGCGCTCCGATTCGTCGCGCGGCTTCGTTCTGTCGTCGGGCGACGTGCTGACGCTGGGCGGCCCGGCGCGGCTGCGCTTTCATGGCGTCGATCGCTTGCTGCCGGAGCTCGCTCCCAAGCTCGCGTCGCCGCTGTTCGCCGAGGGCGGACGCATCAATCTGACGCTGCGCCGCGTTACCTAACGACATTTCAGGCCCCGTTCAGGCGGGCGAGCATATTGTCACCAATAGCGCTCCGATATAGTTTCCCGGCCGCGGGATGAACGATCGGCGCTGGCGTCACGCCCGGGCCGGCAAAACCAAGATAGTCGGTTCCCAGGGGACGACGCTTCGAGGAAAGGAACGAGGATGAAATCTGTGACCAGACTGGCGCTCGCTGCGGGCGTCGTTTTCACCGCCATGGCCGGCCAGGCGATCGCCGCCGGCGATCCCGCGGCGGGCGAGAAGGTCTTCAACAAGTGCAAGGCCTGCCATCAGGTCGGCGAGACGGCGAAGAACGCCGTGGCTCCCGAGCTCAACGGCATCAACGGCCGCAAGGCCGCCTCGGTCGAGGGCTACACCTATTCCGACGCGCTGAAGGGCGCCGGCATCACCTGGGACGAGGCCGCCTTCAAGGAATTCGTCAAGAATCCGAAGGCCAAGGTCGCCGGCACCAAGATGGTGTTCCCGGGCCTGCCGTCCGAGGCGGACCAGGACAATGTCTGGGCCTATCTCAGCCAGTTCGGCGCCGACGGCAAGAAGAAGTAATCCGAACCTTTCGTTCGGTTGGCGAAAGCGGCCCTCGCGGGCCGCTTTTTCTTTTGCCGGATAGGGGCTAAATCCCCTCGTGACCGTATGGAGAGAGAGCCGAGTTGACGCGCAAGCCAGACGAAGTCCCAGCCGAGCTGATGCAGGAGCTCGCGACCCTGCCGGTGTTCTACGCGCTGGAGGGGCGGCGCGTGGTCGTCGCCGGCGGCTCGGATGGCGCGGCCTGGAAGGCGGACCTCGCCGCCGCGGCGGGGGCCTTGGTCGATGTCTTCGCAGCGTCTCCATCGCCGCGCCTGCAGGCCGTCGCCGCGGCGCGCGCGCGCCTCACGCTGCATGAGCGCGGCTGGCGCGCGGAAGATCTCGCCGGCGCGGCCATGGCGCTCGCCGTCATCGAGGACGACGCCGAGGCGCGGGCCTTTCGCGACGCCGCGAAAGCGCAGGGCGTTCCCGTCAATCTCACCGATCGGCCGGCGCTCAGCGATTTTCTGATGGGCGCCATCGTCAATCGCTCTCCGCTCGTCATCGGCGTCTCCACCAGCGGCGCGGCGCCGGCTTTCGCCCAAGCCGTGCGCGCCCGCGTCGAGACGCTGATTCCGTCGAGCTTCTCCGCCTGGACCAGAGCGGCGCGCGCCTGGCGTCCGCGCGTGATGGCCTCGGGCCTCGATTTTTTCGCGCGCCGTGATTTCTGGCGCCGATTCACCCGCGAAGCCTTTGCGCGCGTCGAGCATGCGCCGCAGGACAGCGACCTCGACGCGCTGCTCGAGGAGACGCGCCGCGCCGATGAAGCGTCCACGCGCGGCCGCGTCACTCTGGTCGGCGCCGGGCCGGGCGACCCGGAGCTGCTGACGCTGAAAGGATTGCGCGCGCTCGTCGGCGCCGATGTCGTTCTCTTCGACGATCTGGTGCCCGCCGCCGTGCTCGATCTCGCGCGGCGCGAGGCGGTGCGCATCAATGTCGGCAAGCGCGGCTACGCGCCTTCGGTGAAGCAGGAGGAGATCACCGCTCTCTTGGTGAAGCTCGCCAAGGAAGGTAAGAATGTCGTGCGCCTCAAGGGCGGCGATCCGATGATCTTCGGCCGCGCCAATGAGGAGATCCACGCCATTCGCGCCGCCGGCCTCGAGGCGGAGATCGTGCCCGGCGTGACGGCGGCGCTGGCCGCGGCGGCGGCGCTCGAAGTCTCGCTCACCAATCGCGACACGGCGCGCCGCGTGCAATTCGTCACCGCGCATACGAGCGACGGCAAATTCCCCGAGGACATAGATTGGCGCGCGCTCGCCGACCGCCGCGCCACGACAGCGGTCTATATGGGCAATCGCACGCTTCCCGCTCTGTCGAAGCGCCTGCTCGAGGAAGGCATGGACCCTGGGACGCCGGCCTTTCTCATCGAGCGCGCCAGCACGCCGCAGCAGCGCATCATCGCCGGCACGATCGGCGATCTGCCGCAGCGCGTCGCGCAGGAGACGCTCGAAGGGCCTTGCCTCGTGCTGATCGGCGCGACGCTGCGCGGGTGAGCGTTCAATATTTGAACGACAATGTCGCCGAAATAGAGCGCGGCTCGCCGCGATAGAGCGCGCCGCTGGATGTGAAATTCGGCCGATCGGTGAGATTGCTGGCGCTCACATCGAGCTTCCAATGCTCGTCGAAACGATAGCCGAGCGAGGCGCCGAGCATCTGCTGCGGCGCGAGGGTGAAGCCATAGACATTGGGCAGCGTCGCCTCCGCCGCGCTGGCGTAATAATAGCTCACGCCCAGCTCCAATCCGCGCAGCGCATCCCATTCCGGCTTGTAGTCGAGGCTGACGCTGAAGACGCGGCGCGGCGCGCCGAGGAGATCGCTGCCCGCTTGCGAGGGGACATTGGAGTCCTTGGCGACGACGGCGTGCAGAAATGTGGCCGCGCCGCTCGCCTGAAGGCCGGGGAGAATTTCGCCCGAGAGGTTGAATTCCACGCCATGGCTGTGCTGCCGTCCGGTGACGAGGGCGTAAAATCCGCTGGGAGCGGCCGGATCGGTGATGGCGACATGATCGCGCGTCACATCGAACAGGCCGACTTCGAAACGCGCTTTATATTCGGGAAAGCGCCGCTCGAAGCCGATCTCATATTGCGTGTCCTGCTGCGGCGGCGGCGCATCGCCGCCTCTCACGCGCACGGATATGTTGGGAATGAGCGAGCGGCCGTATGCGACGAAGAAATGCGTTTTTTCGTCTGGCCGAAACAATAGGCCGCCGCGCGGGCTGAAATAGCCGCGCGTTCCTTTGCCCAGCGTGGAGGAGGAGGTTCCAGAGAGCGCGCCGAACGGATCGAAGACGGTCTCGCGTTGCGCCAGGAGATCATAGCGGCCGCCGAGCAGAATGCGCCATTGCGGCGAGAGATCGACGAGATCCTGCGCATAGACGGAGCGGCTCCATGCGCGCGCTGCGCCATTGGCCCATTGCGCGCCGGAATAATCGACGCCGAGCGGATAGGCGGGCGCGCCTATGTCGATGTCCGGCAGCGGATCGCGCGCGAATTTTTCGTCATGGCCGTAGAAATAATCCCAATGCTCGAGGCCGAGAAAGACGCTGTGCCCGACATCGCCCGTCGTGAAGCGTCCGTTCAGCCGCAATTGCGCATCGAAATTTCGCGACGCCTGATGCGTTTGCACCGGGCGCCCGAGCGTCACCGAATGGAGGCCGTCATAGCCCCAACCGAGAAACCAGCCGTATGTGCTGCCGTTCAGCGAATAATCGACGACCGATGTGAGCGACCAATCGGAGTCGAAGGCGTGCTCATAGGTGAAGGTGAAATCCGCCGAATTCGGATTTTCGTGCTCATAGACCGGCGCGCCGGCGTAGAAGGAGCGCGGCGCGTGCAGAAAGATCGGCGCGGCGGGGACGCCGTCGCGATAGACGAAACGCGCGGCGTGATATTCCGCGCGCAATGTCGCCTTGTCGCCATTGTCGAGGATGAGCGCCGCCGACGGCGCGATGAGAAAGCCGCGCGAGCGCACATAATCCACGAAGCTGCCGGCGCTCTGCGCGAAGCCCGTCATGCGAAACAGCAGCGTGTTGGCGTCGTTCAGCGGCGTATTCACGTCGAAGGTCGTGCGATAGACGTCATATGCGCCGATCGTCGCCGTTCCTCGCGCGAAAGTGTCCGTCGTCGGCGCCTTGCGAATGTAATTCGCCGAGCCGCCATAGCCGCCGAGCGCCTTGCCGAACAGCATGGCGGAGGGGCCTTTATAGAATTCGACGTGATCGATGGTCGAGAGATTGACGTCCTGCGCGCTGAAGCCATGCGCGGCGCCGTCGAACAGGGTGAGCCCGCCGGGAAAGCCGCGCATCACGAAGCCCGGCGAATAGCCGGAATCGGCGACCGACGCATTGACGAAGACGCCGGCGACATCCTTGCCGAGACTCTTCGCCTTCGGAGCGTCGTCCTTCTCCTTTTTTTCTCCCGGTCGCATTTGCGCGACGCCGACGCTCGCTTCCTCCGTCGCCTCCTCGCAAAGAGCGGGCGCGGGCAGAGCGAAGACAGAGATCATCGCTATGTCGCGTAGGCTTCGACGCAGACGATAGGAAGAAAGCACGCTGGACAGCGTGTCTCGCCTCTCGCTCCGATCAAGCAAAAACAAGGGATCTACGCTCGTCGGGCGACGCTCTGCGTGCGTCGCCCGAGAATATGCGTCAGGATGAAACCTCACATGAACCTCACGGCGAAACGCGCTGCTGAACAGAGCAAAACTCACCCCGGCGCAGCATGCCGCTCTCTTATAACGCACTCGCTTTCGACTGCAATCGAACGACCAAATTCATCGGCGAATCTTTCACCAACCTGTCGTGTTACTTTCGCGAGACATTTCTGAAAATGCATGCGCGGCCGAATGCGCTTTGCGCGCCGCGCGCTTCTTCCACCAAATATAGACGCCGGTGACGGACAGCATGGCGATGACGAGGCCGAGCGCGCAGACGAAGATGCGATAGGGAAGGCCGAACACGCTCGCCATATGCAGAGCGACGAGCCAAGCGGTGATCGTATTGCCGGAGTGCTGGCCGGTCGGCAGATCGAGGCGGCGCAGCTCGCCCGTATAGGCGTCGAAGAAGACGGAGGTGGCGCCATGCCTGTCGCCGACGTCGCGAGACGAATGCGCGCGATATTCGAACACGCCTTTCTCGCGCAACAGATAGAAGGCCGTCACCGGCCCGACGGAAAAGCCATCGGCGGCGGCGCGTTCGTTCATCAGCCGGGCGCCTGTCGTCTGCGCGATTTCCCAGCCGAGCGGCGTCTTGTCTGCGGGCGGAGCGACGTCGGGCGTCGCGGCCCAGATCGGCTGCTCATAATGGAAGAACAAGCTCGTCACGCGCATGTAGACGCTATTGAGATCCATATAGACGCTGGACCAGGCGAAGATCAGCAGAGCGCCCCACATCCACAAGCCGCCGGCGCGATGCAGATCGAAATTGAGGCGATAGGCGGAGCTGCGGGTCTTCACGAGCCAGGCGGGCTTCCAGCGTGCGAGATAGGAGCGCGCATTGGCGCGGCTCGGCGGCGGCAGGGTGAGATAGAAGGCGACGAAGCAATCGATCGTCCAGACGAGCGCGACAATGCCGAGAATCCATGCGCCCACGCGGCCCATCGCCAGCTCGTAATGCAGGCTGTAGACGAAGGGCATTATGCCGGCGCGCGACGTCGGCAGGCCGTTCCATTTGAAGCGGTCGCCGAGCTCCTCTCCGGTGACGCGATCGAGCGAGAGACTGTCGAAAGAGAGCGGCGGCTCGCCGGGGCGGGCGTCGACGCCGATCTGCGCGACGCCTTCCTCGCCGAGATAGACGGTGTTCACGCGCGCTTGCGGCGCGATCGCCTCGGCGCGGCGCAGCAGCGTCGCTGGCTCGAGCTCGACGCCGGCGTGGCGTCCGGGGTGAACTTCCGGTGCGAAGAAATGATCGAGCTCTGGAAGAAAAGCGAGCATGCTGCCGGTCAGCCCGACGACGATCAGAAAAGCCGCCATCGTGAGACCCGCCCAGCGATGCAGCCACACGAAGATTGCGCGATTCATCAATGACCTCCTGTTTCGTTTCCGCCGCAACGAAAAGATCGCGCGCTTTTCGGCGAAGCGCAAATGTCACGGGAACATCGCAGCGCGTCGCGAAAATTTGCCGGAGGTCATGTGAAACAGGCGGCCGGGACGAAGCCCGGCGCATATCGCCGTCGCCGAGAGGGCCGGCTCAGCGCAGCGCGTCCGACAGCGCCTCGAGGAAAGCGTCGCCATATTGCGCGAGCTTGTGCTCGCCGACGCCTTGCACGCGGCGCATTTCGTCGAGCGTCGCCGGGCGGCGCGACGCCATCTCGATCAAAGTGCGATCGGGGAAGACCATATAGGCCGGCAGGCCGGCTTCGCGCGCCAGCTCCAGGCGCTTTTTCTTCAGCGCCGCCAGCACGCGCTCCTCCTGCTCGTCCAGCGGCGTCGCGCGCGGAGCCTCGCCGCGCTTGCCGCGCGGCGCCTTCGCTGTCAGCGGATCGCGGCGCAGCGAAATCTGCGCGCGGCCGAAGAGAATATCCTCGCCCATTTGCGTCAGGCGAAAGCCGCCATGCTCCGTGCTCGCGAGAGCGCGCGCGGCGAATAATTGCCGAATGATCGCGCCCCAATCCTGCTTGGAGCGATCCTTGCCGACGCCGAAGGTCTTGATGCCGTCATGGCCGTTGCGACGCACCGCCTCGCTGGCCTCGCCGGTGAGAATATCTGCGAGATAGCCGGCGCCGAAGCGCTGGCCCGTTCGCATCGCGGCGGACAGCGCTTTCTGCGCATCTATGGCGCCGTCATAGACCTGAACTTGGCCGAGACAGACGTCGCAGCGTCCGCAGGGCGGGCTCTCCTCGTCGAAATAGGCGAGCAGAGTCTGGCGCCGGCAGGAGGGCGTCTCACAGAGCATGGCGAGCGCGGAGAAGCGATCATGCTCTATGCGCTTGCGCTCGTCGGGCACTTCTTTCTGATCGATCTGCCGGCGGCGGAAGGCCATATCGTCGAGGCCGTAGAGCGTGAGCGTGTCGGCCGGCAATCCGTCGCGACCGGCGCGGCCGATCTCCTGATAATAGGATTCGACGCTGGACGGCATGTCGGCATGGGCGACGAAGCGCACATCCGGCTTGTTGACGCCCATGCCGAAGGCGATGGTCGCGACGGCGATAATCCCGTCCTCCTGCAGGAAGCGATCCCCATTGCGGTTGCGCAGCGTCTGCTCGAGCCCGGCGTGATAGGCGATGGTGTCATGGCCCTGCTCGGCGAAGAAGGCGGCGAGCTTTTCCGTCGCGTCGCGCGAGGAGCAATAGACGATGCCGCTCTCGCCGCGATGCTTGTCCAGGAAGCGCTGCAGCTGGCGGCGCGGACTGTCCTTGGCGGCGAAATTGAGCGCCAGATTGGGTCGGTCGAAACTATGCAGGAAGACGTGCGGGCTCGTCGCGAACAGGCGCTGCGCGATATCGGCGCGCGTCGCGCTGTCGGCCGTGGCGGTGAGGCCGACGACTTGCGCGCCGAGAGTCGCCGCCGTCGCGCCGAGCTCGCGATATTCCGGGCGGAAATCATGGCCCCATTCGGAGACGCAATGCGCTTCGTCTATGGCGAGGCGCGCTGCGCCGGCGCGCTGCAGCTCGGCGATGAGGCCGGGCATGACCAGCCGCTCCGGCGAGACGAATAAGAGGCGCAACTCGCCGGAGCGAATGCCGCGGCGCGCCTCGTCATTCTCGGCGGCGTCATTCATGGAATTGAGCGTCGCCGCCGGCACGCCATAGGCGCGCATCTGCCGCACCTGATCGCGCATCAGCGCGATGAGCGGCGAGACGACCACGGTGAGCTTGCCATCGACGAGAGCGGGCAGCTGATAGCACATGGATTTGCCGCTGCCCGTCGGCATGATGGCGAGCACCGGCTCGCCAGCCAGCACGGCGGCGATGATCTCCGCCTGGCCGGGCCGGAAATCCTCATAGCCGAACACGGATTTGAGCAGCGCGCGCGCCTGCGGGGGGAGGGAGGGCATGGCGAGGAGTTAGCACGGCGGCGGCCGAGGCGCGAGGGGCGAGGCGTCGGCCCGGTCGATAGCGCCGGCCACACGCGCCGTTCCGCCTCGCCTCGGTGTGAATGTCGAGGCGCGTCAGCAGAGGGCGCCGGGCTTGGCGATCGACGCGAGCTGAGAGAGGATGCCTTTGCCGGGGCAGGGCTTGCCGCCTGCGAATTGCAGCCATCGATGACAGGAGAGGCCGCGCGAAGCGAGCGTTTCCGCGCGTGACATCGAGACGGAAGCGTCCGAAGCGTCGCAGATCGCGCGCGTGATGTCGTCCCAGCCCGGATCGCCCACGAGATGGCCGGTCGCCACCGTGCGCGGCGTGGCGAATGTCTTGCACACCCATTGAAACAGCAGTTTCGTTGCGGTGAGCTGATTGATCGTCATCGGCGCGCGTCCGTCATTGTCGACTTCGACGCTTATCCAATTGTCGTTGCCGGGACCCTGCGCCCAGGCTATGTAATTGGTCGGTATGAATTGCGCGACGTCGCCATTGCCGGAAATGGCGAAATGGGCGCTCGCGCCATTATTGTTCCATGTGTCGACGCAGCGATAACGAGACACCGTGTAGCAGTCGGGTCCCGCCGCGCCCGCTGTGCAATGAACAGCCAGCCCATGCACTCGGACGAGCGCCGGCCCGTGACATTTGTCCGCGAGCGGCGTCATCCCGCCCTGAGTCTTGTGCTTCAACGCGAGATAAGGGGTCGCGCCGCGATAGAGAAATCGATCGCCGGGATCTATGCCGACCGTCGTGAAGCGTTTCGCCCATTTCTCGATCACGGCTCGCGCGGGCGAGCCCGGGCCGACCGGGTGCGCGGTCGTCGATTCCAGAAAGAGTCGCGCCGCCTGGACCTGATCCTGGGGCAGTCCGGGCGGCGGCGTCGGCAGGGAGCGCTTCTGCACCGTGTCCATGGCGAAACGGATGCGCGGCATGTTGGGACCGCCCCACACGTCGAACTCGTTCATGCGGGCGCGCAATTCCTGCAAGTAGCGCGGCTCGAGTCCAGCGAATGCGCGCAGCATGCCGAACATGTCCATGCCGTTGCAGAGATCGTAGGCGTCCTTCCAACGCACGCCGCTGCGCACAGCGGCGAAGAAATCCTGCGTCAAATCTCCCATTGGAGCGATCTCCTCGAAATTCGATCGAGATATAGTCGGGACTATTCGAGACCGAGCGCGAAATTGCATTGGAGCTTGCGGCAGTCGCGGCCCAACGTCAATCCAGAGCGTCGGACATCCGTCGAGCTTCGCCGGCGCGATCAATTCTCGCCACATTGTCCGCCATAATATAGGCGATCATTCCCCGGTCCGCGGTTTTGCGTTCGATTTCTTTGTCTCTCGAGGATTTCGTTTCATGCTCATGAAATTCGACAATCACCTGCCGCTCGCCGCCCTCGACATCATCGGCGCCGGCCAGACCGGCGGTTGGGGGAAAATCGCCATTTCGGTCGAGGCGCGCAGCGTCAAATTTACCGATGCGGTCGCCGCGCCGGCTTCACCCAACGCCTGGTGCTATATTCGTCAGGGCTCGCCGCAGGAGCGCGCCGCCAGCCTCGAGAATTATCTCGGCCCAATCGTCAATGTCACGCGCGGGCGCCCGCTCGAGGTGGTCTGGATCAACCGAATCGGCTCCATGCCGGCCGAAAAGCCCGGCGACGCGCGCTCGCTGGCCATGCCGCCGATCGATCCGCCGCCCATGGATCTCGCCGAGGACATAGACCAGTATAAGTCGATGAATTATCCGGTCGGCGTCGTCGCGCATCTGCACGGCGCCAAGGCGCGGCCGGATTCGGACGGCTGGCCGCTGAGCCCGGCGAGCTTCGAGGGCAATCCTTATGGAATGCCCGCCTATCGCTCCTATTGCTATCCCAACGACCAGCGCGCGGCCATGCTGTGGTTCCACGATCACGGCATGGACAATACCGCCGTGCAGGTGCATGCCGGCCTCGCGGGCCTCTATTTCGTGCGCGACAATTCGGACGCCGAGCTGTTCCATCTCATCGGCGACGAGACGCAGGAATTGCCGCTCGTTATTCAGGACCGCTGCCTGAACGCCGACGGCGCCGGAGTGAGCTATCTGAAGGGCGCGCCGCTGCAAAAGGACCCGACGACCGGCAAGCGCTCCTTCATTCGGCCGGAATTTCTCGGCGACACGATTCTGGTCAATGGCCGGCCGTGGCCGCACGCCCATGTCAATCCCAAGATCTATCGCCTGCGCATCCTCAACGGCTCCAACGCCCGCAGCTATGCGCTGACGCTCGCCGATGCGGACGGCAAGATCGGCGGCAAGATCTGGTATGGCGATCTTCTCACCGCCATCGGCAATGACGGCGGCCTGTTCAGCCGCGGCGAGGAGCTCGAGGAGCTGGATTATCTCTTGCTGGCGCCGGGCGAGCGTCTCGACGTTCTGCTCGATCTCACCCAAATCGACAATGACGTCCTCGGCTCTCTTCATCTCGTCAATCTGTCGATCGCGGGCTATGACCCGGCTCAGCCGGAGCAGGAGCCGATCTTTCAGAACGACGCCAATTCCGTCTTAGCGCCGGGAACGCCGGACGCGCTGAAGGCGATCGCCTTCACGCAAAAGAGCGACGGACCGCATGCCGATCTGCCGCTCGCCAATGTGATGGAGTTCCGCATCGTCGACGCCGCGCATACGCATGGAGCCGGGGGCGCTGCTGCGCCGGCGGCGCATCACGCCGCTGCGGCGTCGCCGCTCGATCGCGTCACGCTCGACAAGATTTTGCTGCGCTACGCCGATGACGAGAGCTTCCGCTGGGACGCCAGCAAGCCCGCATTGACGCGCGCCAACGCCGATGCGCCCGTGGTGCGCAATCGCTTCGTGCTGCTGATGAACGACACCGCCGGCAAGGCCGATGTCGAGCCAGTCAATCCAATCACCGGCGCGCCGTGGCGCGACACGCAAATGTGGGAGCTGCGGCCCTCCACCGCGCCCGCTGGCGACGCCAGCGCCTTCACCGTGCCGTTCGACGCAAAGCTGGCGACGCCTTGGGAGGAGGGCCAACCCGCTGCGGGCGTCGCCTATCAGGTCTCGCGCGCCTTTTTCTTCGAGCCGGCCGATCCCAATCCGCCCCATGCGGCGCGTCACGCCGATCCGCTATGGCCGCTGGCCACCGACAATGTCGATCCCGCCGGCTATCCGCCCATCTTTCGCTACGCGCATCTCTATCGGCATAATCCGGCGGCGGGGCGCGCCGTCATCCGTCCGCGCGAGGGCAGCTATGAGCGCTGGTATGTCGTCAATATCGGCAATGATCAGGAGCATCTCGCCGATGGCCTTCCCGACATGCATCCGTTCCATATGCATCTCGTGAATTTCGTCGTGCTGCGGCGTTTTCGCCTGCGCAAGGACGCCTCCGAGAACTCGGTCTTCGCGCGCATAGAGCGGCGGCTCGATTTCGATGGCGTCGTGCGTCACGACACTGTGCGCATCCAGTCCAACGAGCTGGTCGAGCTGCTCGTGCATTTCCCGCGCGGCTATACGGGCGTCTATCCCTATCACTGCCACCTCGTGGAGCATGAGGACATGGGCATGATGCTGCATTTCGATGTGCAGCCCCAAGGCGCGCCCTGACGAGACGCCGCCTCGATTCGGCGCGGCGTCGATTCGGCGCCGCGCTCTCGATGCGCGACGCCCGGCCGCGCCGCTGGCGCAAACGCGTCAAAAAAGCGCGGGTTTCGGCCGTAGCGGGGAAAAGGCGTTGCGGAGCGGGGCGGTTTCGCCCACCATCGCGCCATGCCGCTCGGACCCTATCCGCCCGAACTTTTGACCACAGCGCAAATGGCGCGCGCCGACCGCCTCACCATAGAGAGCGGCGTCGCCGGCATGGCGCTGATGGAGAAGGCCGCCGCCGCCATAGCCGCGGCGGCCACCGCCTTTCTGGTGAAGACGGCGGGGCGGCGCGTGCTGGTGCTGTGCGGGCCGGGCAATAATGGCGGCGACGGCTATGTCGCCGCGCGCATATTGCGCAGCCAGCGCTTCAAGGTGCGCGTCGCCGCGCTCACGCCGCCGGACACGCTCAATGGCGACGCGCGCTTGGCCGCGGCGAGCTGGGACGGCCGTGTCGAGGACGCCGCCACTTGCGATTTCAAAGGCGTCGATCTCGTCATCGACGCTTTGTTCGGCACGGGTCTCGCGCGTGATCTGGACGGGCCGACGGCGGAGCTGATCTTGCGCCTCAACGCCTGGCGCGAGGAGACCAAGCAGAAGATCATCGCCATCGACATTCCCTCCGGCGTCGACGGCACCAGCGGCGCCATTCGCGGCGTCGCCGTGCAGGCCGATTCGACGGTCACTTTCTTCCGGCTGAAATGCGGGCATCTGCTGTTGCCGGGCCGGCTACGCTGCGGGACGATCTCCTGCGCCCATATCGGCATAAGGTCGAATGTGCTGGAGAAGATCCAGCCGCAGACCTTCGTCAACGAGCCCGCCGCCTGGCGCGACGCTCTGCGCCTGCCGAGCGTCGAGGGCCATAAATATGCGCGCGGCCATGCGGTGGTGGTCTCGGGCGGCGCCTCGCATACGGGCGCGGCGCGGCTTTCTGCGCTGGCGGCGCTGCGCGGCGGCGCCGGGCTCGTCACTCTGGCGACGCCGCAGGAGGCCTTCGCCGTCAACGCGCCAGCACTGACCGCGGTGATGCTGCGCGTCGCCGACGGGCCTGCCGGGCTTTCGGCGCTGCTCGAGGACAAACGCAAGAATGTCGTCGCTCTGGGGCCGGGGCTCGGCGTCGGCGAGGCGAGCTGCGCTCTGGTCGAGACTGCGCTCGCGCCGTCTAAGGAGCGCCGCGCTGTCGTGCTCGACGCCGACGCGCTGACCAGCTTCGCGCTCGCGCCGGATCGTCTGCGCGAGGCGATTCGCGCTGCGCCGGGTCCGGTGGTGCTGACGCCGCATGGCGGCGAGTTCGCGCGGCTCTTTCACGGCCAGCGCTGGGAGCGCACGATCAGCGGCGCGCCCATCTCCAAGCTGGAGCGCACGCGCGACGCCGCGCGCGATATCGGCGCCATTGTGATTTTCAAAGGGCCGGACACTGTGGTCGCCGCGCCGGACGGGCGCGCCTCCATATTGGCGGAGGCTTCGCCTTGGCTCGCCACCGCCGGCTCCGGCGACGTTCTCACCGGCATTGTCGCGGGCCTCCTGGCGCAAGGCATGGAGCCTTTCGCCGCAGCCTCCTGCGCGGTGTGGATGCACGCCGCCGCGGCGGATGACTTCGGCGCCGGCCTCATCGCCGACGATATTATCGATCGCCTGCCTGTAGCATGGCGCCGGCTGGTTTCGATTCAGCCCTAGCTCCCTAGATAGAGAGAAGCGGAAACGATGCTCGCATTCGTGCGTTTCGCCGGGGACGGCGGAGCGCGCGTCGTCGTCTCGCATTCGCGCGGTCGTCGCAACGACACGTTCACGCGCTTCAATGAGGATGCGCGTCTTCCGACAAAAGGAGAGCTTTCATGTCCGATCTCGTTGTCATCGTCTATCCGACCGAAGCCAAGGCCGAGGACATTCGGCAGAAGCTGTTCGAGCTGCAGAAGGAATATGTGATCGAGATCAGCGACGCCGTCATCGCGGTGAAGGAGCCGAGCGGCCATGTGAAGCTGAACCAGCTCCTCAATACCACCGCGGCCGGCGCCGTGAGCGGCACCTTTTGGGGCGCGCTGATCGGGCTCATCTTCCTCAATCCGCTGCTCGGCGCGGCGATCGGCGCGGGCGCGGGCGCGCTCAGCGGCGCGCTCACCGATTACGGCATCAACGACGCTTTCATGAAGCAGCTCTCGGAGACGCTTCAGCCCGGCAATGCCGCTCTCTTCGTGCTGATCCGCAAGCTGACGGCCGACAAGCTGCTCGATGCGGTGAAGGGCACCGGCGGCATCGTGCTCAAGACCTCGCTCGATCACAATAAGGAGCAGGCGCTGCGCGACGCGCTCGCCGCGCATGTGTCGACAGCGGTCGCCGCGCCTTCGACGCCTTGAATGCTCCGCAGCATCCGAGACGCGGTCAGCGTCTCGGATGCTGCACGTCGGCCAGCGTGCGCAGCCGTCGTCCGGCGACCGGGCCGGTGAAGACGTCGGCGCTTCTCACCGCATCCGGGAAACGCAGTCCCGTCTCCGCTTCGATTTTCGTCACCGGAACCTGAAAGTTCTGGCCGGGCTCCGAGCTGTTCGGGCCTACCGGCAGCTGCTCGAAAGGAATGTTCAGAGCATAGTCCTGCTGGCTGACGATATAGGCGCTCGAGTAGAGCGCGCCCCTGCGGTCGGCGACAATGACGATTTTCCAGAAGAACTGCGGGATCAGCACGCCGCGATGCTCTTCGTCGTCGGATCGGAACAGGGGGCCGGTGAAGACGCTGGCGCGGATATCTTCCTCGTCGGTATTGTAGAGAATGAAATTCTCGAGACCCTGCCAGAGGTCGGCGCCTTGATTGAAGCCCCAATATTGGGGCGAGCAATTGGTCCAGTGGAAGGTGTCGTCGTTCGCCTGCTTGGCTTCGCGAATCGCGCCCCAGACCGGGTCCAGCCGGCGCACCAGATGGCCGCGGTCGAAGTAGTTCTTCCCCGGCACGGGCTCGTTGCCATAGAGCTCGTCGCCGATCTGCAATTCCTCGGGCAGGCGCGGGTCATAGTACCAGGCGTCGGCGCCGCGATCGAGGTTGACCCATTTGGCGCCGTCTATGTTGACGGCGGTGAAGAAGGCCAGCTTACGCTTGGGGTCGCCATTGAAGACGACCGAGAAGTGCAGATAGCGCAGCACGTCGTCCGACGCGCCGGCGATCTTGGCCGGGCTGCCGAAGCGAAGCGCGTCGGGGCCGAGCGCCGGCAAGGGCACCGCCACGGGGAGGAAGTTCGGATCATAGCCTTTTCGGCCGTCGAAATAATTGGCCGGATGCGTGCGCCGTTTCGGTGCGCGCGCAGCTTCCAGCGCGGCCGATTGCGCGACGAGGATCGCCGGAGCGCCGATGATCGGCGGGCCGACGATGCTCTGCAAGGGCTGCGCGCCCGGAAAGGGCGCAACGCCGAATGCGTCGGCGAGCAGGTCTGCGATCAGCGCGGAGTGCGGCGTCGCAGAGGATTTGACCTGCTGCTCGAGGTCGGCGAGCAGCTTGGACACACGCACGCCCTCATTGGCGATCCATTTGATTTTCTCGCCCTCGAGCCGCCGCGCCGCCGTCGCCGGGGCGGTCGATCCGTCGGCGAGCGTCCAATGCTCGACGCCATCGACGATCGTGCGCTCCGGCACGCCGGCGTGATGGAGGCAGACGACTTGCCAAGCGTCCGTGCACACGGGCGCGCCGGAGGAGCCGGGCGCGGTGTCCGACGAATACCAGAGGAAGTCGTCCTTCGAAGAATCTCTCTCGTCGCCATATTTGACGATCTTGTTTTCTCGCAGCGAAATGCGCTTCGTGCGCGCGTCGGGATGCTGGATGATCGTGACGTAATTGCCAGTGTCGATCTTGCCGGTGCGCGCGTCGAGACGCAGATAGCCGAAATCGGCGAGCGCGGCGCCGTCCTCGCTTCGCTCGGCGACGACGACGATCGTATAGTCGAGACGATCCCTCCGACTGGTGATGAAGCCGTCCTGCGGCGACAGGGCGAAGCGGGTGCTGCGGCGCAGCCGGCCCGAGCCGTCGAGCTCGTAACCGAACTCGATCGTCGCGCGCAGCGCGTCCTCCGGCGTGGGCAATACGTGATTATTGGTCAGCAGCAGGCGCGGGCCGATCAGAAAGCCCGTTCCCCATTCGCTCCCATTGCCGACGAGGGCCGGGGCGTTGATGCGGCACACGGCGCGCGCAGCCATGAGGCCGCGTTCGAGATAATTGATCTCGACGAGATCATTCGCGCCGATCAGCGCTTCATAGGCGTCGAAATCGACGCCCGCGCCGGCGCGCACGCGATGCACGATCTGGTCGACCACACGGGCGGGATCCGGCGTCGGATGCGGGGCAGCCTGTCCAGACCGGATCTGGTCGCGCAATTCGGCGTCGTCGAACTTCGATTCGATAATCATTTTCGAGCTCCAAATAAAAAAAGCGCTCGATCGTAGCTCGAACTCGACGATAGATTTATGACGGAAAACGACGTCGGACGAGGCCGCTCAGGGCGCAAATCCCTCGAAGACGATCTGATCGGCGAAGGCGAGCGCGGCCTTCGCCTGTTCCGCGCTGCGCACGGTCCATGTCGTCACCGGAATGCCGAGCTCCTCGCGGCAGCGGCGCGGAATCGCATGCGGCAGATCGGCGACGTTCCAGGAGAGAAAATCCGGCCGCGTGCGCGCGACATGGGAGAATTGCGTGAGCTCCTCCCGCTGCGCGGCGGTGAGAAAGCTCCAGTCCGGCCCTACATAAGACGCCTGCGCGACAATGCCGAGCGGAACGCCGGAAACGCCCAACCTATCGAAATGCGCGCGCAATTCGGCGATCGGCGCGGGGTCGAAGCTCTCGATCGCCGCTGCGCCGCGATAATGCGCGACAATATCCGCGACATTGCGCGCGAGAGCGAGATCGCCGTCGAAACGGCTCTTGATCTCGATGAAGAGAGGAACATTTCCACCGATCGTCGTGAGAAGATCGCGCAGCGTCGGCGCGCCCTCGCGCGTTCCGCGCAATGTGAGCCGCGCGATCTCGAAACGAGTCAGCGCGTCGAGACGGCCGGTCGCATCGGTCAGGCGCTCCAATGTTTCGTCGTGGAAGACGATGACCTCGCCATCGGCGCTCGCCTGCACGTCGCATTCTATCGCGTAGCCGGCGCAGGCGGCGGCGCGCGCCGCCGACAGCGAATTCTCGGCCACGCCTTTCGCGAGATCGTGGAGGCCTCGATGCGCGATCTTATGTTCCGTGAGCCAATGGTAACGGCCGCCGCCGCTTGGGCTCATCGGCTACTCCAAAATCTCGAAGGTCGCGTCCACCTCCACCGCGGCGTCGAGCGGCAGCTGAGCGACGCCGACGGCGAAGCGCGCATGGCGTCCATTCTCGCCGAGCACGGTGGCGACGAGATCGGAGGCGCCGTTCAGCACTTGTGGAATCTGGCCGTAATCGCCGGCGCTGTTGATGAAGCCGCCGAGCCGCAGCACGCGCAGCTTGGCGAGATCGCCGCCCGCCGCGACGGAGGCTTGAGCGAGAAGATTGAGCGCGCAGACGCGCGCCGCCGCCTGTCCGGCCTCGAGCGCCACCGATGCGCCGAGCTTGCCCTTATGCGCGGGATCGATCGCGCCGCCGGGGCCGACCGGCAATTGTCCCGAGACGAAGACGAGATTGCCGGAACGCGTCCAGGGCACGTAATTGGCGACCGGCGCGGCCGGGGTGGGGAGGGTGAGACCCAGCGCCTCGAGCTTTTCGAGCGGCGTCTTCGCTGTGTCGGACATTGCGCCATCCTTTCCGAATCTCTGAAGAAACTTGCAGCTTTGCCGCCGACCGTAATTTGGCCAAGGTCGGGAGGCAATGCGTCGAGCGAGACTTCGCCTCGACATCTTGCTCGCCCGAGATAGAGTGGTCGTCAGCGCGTGCGCCGCGCCGCGACGACACGCCGGAGCGAAGATAGAGCCTCCGGCCCCTGTCGTCGTCGACGCGAAGCGCCGGGAGACGCCGGACCGTAACCAACCAAGAGCGCGACAGAGGGAGAAAGACCCCAAATGGCTCCAAAATATCTCATCGGCGCGACGCTCGCCTGCGCCTCCTTCCTCGCGCTCGCCGCCCATGCCGAGAGCGCGGCCACTGTGGCGGCCGTCGCCGGCCATCCGCAGCTGACGCCGCATCGCGCCGTCTATGATCTGACGCTGGCGCAGGCCTCGGGCAGCAAGGCGCCGACCTCGGCGCGCGGCCGCATCGCTTTCGATTTCACCGGCTCCTCCTGCGAGGGCTGGGTGCAGAATTTCCGCCAGATCACTGAGTTGCAGCCCGCCGAAGGCCCGCCGCGCCTCTCCGACATGCGCTCCGCCACTTTCGAGGCCGGCGACGGCAAGGATTTCCGTTTCCGCATCGAGACCAAGCTGGACAATGTCCAGGCCGAGGACATAGACGGCAAGGCCAAAAAGAAGACCGGCGCCGCGCTCTCGGTCGATCTCGCCCGGCCCAAGCAGTCCCAGCTCTCGCTGGACGGCGGCGCGCTGTTCCCGACCGAGCATCTGCGCCATATCCTAGCCGCGGCGCTCACCAATGAGCGCATTCTCGAGGCCAAGGTCTTCGACGGCTCCGGCGACGGCGAGAAGGTCTTCGACACGATGAGCGTCATCGGCCGGCCGACCAGCAGCGTCGTCACCGAAAAGGCCGCGCAGATCAAGGAGCTCGAAGGGCTCAAGCGCTGGCCGGTGTCGATCTCCTATTTCGAGCCGGGCAAGCGCGACGAGCAGCCTGTCTATGTGCTGTCCTTCGACCTCTATGAGAATGGCGTCTCCCGCGCGCTGAAGCTCGACTATGGCGATTTCGCGCTCACTGGCGAGATGACCGAGCTCTCCATTCTGCCGAGCGCGGCCAACTGCAAGATGTGATGTGGCGGCGGCGACCAGTCGCGACGTGGGATTGAACTCGTGGTCCCGCAGTGTTACATATCGTATCGATGAGATTTCGAGGTGAGAACGGCCTCCTCACGCGCCATAAGGTCTAGCGCTCTCATGGCAAAGTAGCGCTAAAATTCTGTCCTGAGACGGGGTTTTATCGGCGAAGAGATCCGGAGCTGGGCGTCCGGCGAGATAACATCGCACTCTAAAGGCTCCGCCAAAAGCGGAGCCTTTATCGTTTTGCGCGGCGCGGATTGCCTAAAATGCGCATTTGAGATGACCTTTTCGTTTCCGATTCTGAACCTTCTCCTCAGAGATCGGGTAAAAGCTGGCGATATGATATCGTCCATGCCGGTCGCGTTCGATATTGACCGCCACGAGCACGATGATTTCCGCCGCGATCACGCGTCCCACCAGCTCGATTTTTCCGTGGTTCTTGAAGTCATCGCCAATGTAGAGCGGCTCCGCGACAATCGACGAGACGTGCGGCTGGCATTTGGCGTAATCTTCTCCGTGCTGGCGAAAGGCATGCCTCTGCGCTCCACGCGACAAGATTACGACGCCGGGCTCCAGCTCGAGTTCCAGGACGCGGTTTATGATCTTGACGGGCAAAGGCCCGAGAATGAGATCGGGCGGGCTTTTCGAAAATGGCTTTTTACCCATAACACGAAACCGATAGGCCGAGACACAGCTCGAAATACCACGGGGCTCCCAAAATAAAAGCCCAGCGTGCGGCGCCGGGCTTCTTGGTTTCGGCTCTTTCGGACGGTCAGGCGCGGCCCGCCTCTGTCGCCTTGGGGACCTCGATCAGCTTGCCGCTCTTCACATCATAGATGAAGCCGTAGATCGGAATATTCTTCGGCGTCAGCGGATTCTCGCGGATGCGCTTCACATCCTGATAGACGCTCTCCTCCTGAGACTCGATGGTGAGCCATTTCACGAAATGGCCCGCCGTGCAGCCGCCGCCATGCTGGGGATTGGACCATGCGGTCCCGTCGAAGGCCGCCGTCGCCAGGCTGTCGTCGAGAAGATCGGCCATCACCTCATCGCAGAACAGCTCCATGCCGCAATCGGAATGGTGGATCACGAACCATTCGAGCGTGCCGAGCAGCTTGTGCGAGATGATCAGCGAGCGGATCGCATCGTCGGACGCGCGCCCGCCGGCGTTGCGGATCACATGCGCGTCGCCTTCGGAGAGGCCGGCGTATTTGGCCGGGTCGAGCCGCGCGTCCATGCAGGTCAGTATCGCGAAGCGCCGCGCCGGCGGCAGAGCGAGCTGCGCCTTGTCTCCGAAATCCGCGACATATTTGTCGTTCGCTGACAAGACTTCCGCGAGAATCGTCATTTGTTCCTCCCATGCGGCTTTTCGCCATTCGGCTTTTCGCCGTCGGGAATTTCTAAGTCGTGAGCTTTCGGGGTCCAAAATGCAGAATTTTCATGGGCGCATGAACATTCTGCATGAGTGAAATCACGCTTCCCGATAGGCGAGCAGCATCAGGCCGGCCAGAGTGAAGGCGATGGGCCAGACGATGCCGGCGATGCGCGCGCCGCGGCCTTCGAGGCGTATCTCCAGCCAGCGGGCCGAGGAGGCGAGCAGGCCGACCAGCGCCAGCGGCGTATGCGTGACCTCGATCAGAAACTCTTCCCTTATGTTGGAGAGCCCATGCGAATGGGCGAGCAGCAGCGCGCCGCCGACGCCGGTGATGAAGGGGAAGGCGAGCGGCGCCCATTGCGCCTTCACGCGCCGCATCCGCACGCGCCACTCGAAGATTCCGAAGCCGATGATGAGCGCGAGGAAGATGCGATGCTGAGCGATCTCGGGGTCGCGCAGGCTCTCGATGAGTCCGAGCTGGCCGAGCGGCCAGACGGCTTCGTCGGCGCGCAGAAACAGGAAGCCGGCGAGGCCCAGCATCAGCATCGGCCAATGGCGCGCGACGGGGGAAAGGCGGCGCCAATGCTCGAGCAGCGCCAGCAGCCCCATGGCGGCGACGAAGAGCCCGGCGATGTGGTGATTATATTCCGACCAGGCGATATCCTCGGCGTTGCGCTGCGCCGCAATGGCGGCGGCGGTCGCATCATTCGTCTGTGTCGCATCTTCGGCGCGCGCGGTCTGGACCTGCGGCAACGAGACGGAGAGGGTGGAGTGATCCGGGCTCTCGAGGCGCGGCGGCCATTGTGGCGTCAGCCGCTCGACGATCTCGGCGAAGCTCACCCGGTCGCGCGCCAGATCGACGGCCGGCGGCAGCGAGGAGAGCGAGGCGGCCGCGAAAACGACCGTCCAGCCGACGCCGATCTCCACCTCCGCGAAACGGCGCAGCCGCGCGAAGGCGCCTCGATCGGCCGGGGAGCGGCGAACGGCGAGGAAATTGAGCGCGCCGAGCGACAGCAGGCCGGCGAAGAGGATGGTCTTGGCGCCCACCATCACGCCATAGGCGGCGCCGTAGAAATTCTCGACCGCGCCGATATAGACGATCGACATGGCGACGCCGCCGGCGGCGATCATCGCCACGGCGACCATTGAGAGATGCGAGAAGCGCAGGCCGATGGCGCGTTGCGCCTCGCCGTCCGGGGCGCGGGCCAGCGCCATGAGGAAATAGGGAATGCCGCCGATCCACAGAGCGACGCCAGTGAGATGCGCGAGCTCGGCGGCGACGAGGCCCGGCGGATTGTCGAGCCGGCTGATGGCGTGCGTGGCGCCGAGCCGGGCGCAGATCAAAGCCGCCGCGAAGGCGGCGAGGGGCAGGGGCCGCGCCGCCCCGCTGCGAATCGCGAAGGCGAGCGCGAGGGCCGGCGCCGCCGCGAGCGCATCGGCCTTCACCGCATCGGCGGTGAGCGCATCCGCGAAGGAGAGCTCCAGCGCGCCGACGAGCATGGTCGCGAGCGCCGCCGCATCGAGAGAGACGAGACAGGCGAGGGTGAGCGCGCTCCAAAAAACGATTCGTCCGGCGCGCGCGGCTATGGGCTCCGCCGCCGCGCCGAGCCGTGGCGCCAGCGGTTCGGCGATGAGCAGGAGAAAGGCGACGCCGCCGACGGCGAGCGACAGCGCCCCCGAGATGGAGCCGCGCAGAATGACGCTGAGAAAGCCGTAGATCTCGATGAATTGCTGCATGGCTCAGCGGCCGACGCGAAAGGAGATGTCGCCGCGGGTGATGTGTCCGTCGACGCTCAGCACCTGCCAATGCAGCCGATAGGCGCCGCGCCGAAGATCATGCAGCCCGGCGCGCAGCTCATCGGCGGCGGCGCCCTCCAGCAGCGGAAGCACAGTTCCATGCATGTCCGGCGAGATCAGCAGCAGCCGCGAGCGGCGCGCGTCTATCCGGCAGTTGAATCTCAGCTCCACATCGAGATCGGGTCCAAAGACGATCTGCGCTTCGCGCGGCGTCGATTCCGAGAGGACGGCATGCGCCTGCGCAGGCCTCGCTCCTTCGATCCAAATTGCCGCCGCCGCCCCGCCGATCGCCAAGACGATATCACGCCCCCTCATTCCAGCCCTGCGCTCCTTTGTCATCGCCGGCGGCTGGACAATAGCGCGGGCGGCTGGACAGCGCGCGGCTTTTTTGCGGGCGCCCCGCCGCGTTGACCGGCGCGCGCGCCGCGACTAGCCTGCCGGCCGCAGCATGAGGATCGATGCAAATGACCGCGCCAGACAGACTTTCTCCCACCCGCTCGTTCCAGGGCCTCATTCTGACCCTGCAGAATTTCTGGGCGGCGCAGGGCTGCGTCATTTTGCAGCCTTACGATATGGAGATGGGCGCAGGCACGTTTCACCCCGCCACCACTCTGCGGGCGCTCGGCCCCAAGCCCTGGAAGGCCGCCTATGTGCAGCCGAGCCGGCGCCCGAAGGACGGGCGCTATGGCGAAAACCCCAATCGGCTCCAGCACTTTTATCAATATCAGGTGATTCTGAAGCCCTCGCCGCCGGATCTGCAGTCGCTCTATCTCGCCTCGCTGGCGGCGATCGGCGTCGACGCGAAACTGCATGACATCCGCTTCGTCGAGGATGATTGGGAGAGCCCGACGCTCGGCGCCTGGGGATTGGGCTGGGAATGCTGGTGCGACGGCATGGAGATCTCGCAATTCACCTATTTTCAGCAGGTGGCGGGCTTCGATTGCGCGCCTGTCGCCGGCGAGCTGACCTATGGGCTCGAGCGGCTCGCCTGCTATCTGCAGGGCGTCGATTCGATCATGGAACTGAATTTCAACGGCGGCGACGAGGACAAGGTCACTTACGCCGATGTTTTCCTGCAGGCCGAGCAGGAATATTCACGGCATAATTTCGAGGCCGCCGACACGGAGAAGCTGTTCTCCGATTTCCGCGCCGCCGAGGCCGAATGCCGCAAGCTGCTCGCTTTCGGCGACAGAGGCGAGGGCGAGCGCCATCTGATGGCGCTGCCCGCCTATGATCAATGCATAAAGGCCAGTCACGCCTTCAATCTGCTGGATGCGCGCGGCGTGATCTCCGTCACTGAGCGGCAGAGCTATATTCTGCGCGTGCGCGAATTGGCGCGCGCCTGCGGCGCCGCCTGGCTGCGCACGGAGGGCGGCTCCGCGGCGGCCTAGACCAAAAGGACCATCTGGACGAACACGAACAGTTTGACAAAAGTTCCTTTTATGTTCTAAGTTTGTTCTCGTCTTTCTTCGAGGCCTTTCGTGAGGGGCGTCATGTTCGTGGTCGATCGAGTCCAGGACCGGGGCAGAAGGCCGGCTGCCGCAGCGTCGGTCATTCGCGGAGGCGGATTGGCCGCGCTACATGCGACGCCGCTGCGCGAGCGCTTCTATTCCTGGCGCGCCGGTCGCGGCGAACGCTATGTCTGCACGATATTTTCGGCGGAAGAGGAGGCGCTGGTGGCGGGCTTCGCCCGCGCGGTCGTCATCGGCGTAGCGCGCGAGGGCGCGGAACGCCGGCCGGTCTGCGTGCTCTCGACCGAGGAATTCGATGCGCCGAGCGGCCGTCTCGCGCGCGCGGCGGCCATCGCTCTCGGCGTGAACGAATGGCATGTGCGCTTTTGCGCTCTGCCGGTCGAGGTCGCGCGCCACCTCGCCAAAGCCTTGCTGAACTGAGCTTTCTCAGGCGCTCTCGGCGAGGGAGGCCGTCGGCGCCGAAAGCCGGCGCACGATCTCGGCGAGCGCCGGATCGTGAATGTCGAGCTGCTGAAGATGCTCGTGCGTGTTGCGGACGTAGGAGGGATTGTCGCCCGAGGCGCCGACGCCGCCCTCCACGAGCCGAGTCATCTCGTCGATCGACAGGCGCCCGGCATATTGCGCATGGGCGCGATCGACGATGAAGGCGAGCGCGCGGGCCGAGCCGCCCTCGGCGAAGCGCAGCCCCACATTGCGCTCGATATAGACAGAGGTCACCAATTCGCGGGCGCGCAGATAGGCGATCGTCTCCTCGCGCGCCGCTCCGGCGACCCGAAAGGCGACGCCGAGGCAGGAGCCGCCATAGTCGAGGCCGAGCACGAGGCCTGGGCGCTCCCGCGTTCCGCGGTGGACATGGGAGAAGACGCAGAGCGATCGGTGATAGCCATGCACCCAGGCGAGGGCGCTTTCGAGAAATTCGAAACCCGGCCGCCACATCAAGGAACCATAGCCGAAGACCCAGAAATCGCCGTCCATCGTCGCCATCGATCGTAAGCCTCTCCTTTCGCGCTTTCCCTTCGATTCGCCCCCCGCTAGCGCTTATCGCGTCGCCGGGCCTGCGCGGCTCACAGCCTGTGATCCTCGATCGTCGCCAGCAGCAGCACGACGATGCTCCACACGATGGCGAAGCCGAGGAAGATCAGCAAGGGGTAACTCAATCGGTGCGGATAGCGGGAAATCTCCGGCGCCGCCGGGGGAACGAAGACGGTCAAATAGATGCTCTGCCGATTGGCGCGCAATTGCGCGCGATCGAGATCGGCCTTGGAGAGCGCATAGAAGCGCTCGGCGAGCGCCTTGCGAACCTCGAGCTCCTCGAACTTCGCCAGAATTCCAGCCACGGTGGAGGTGGAGGAGCGCGCGCCGTCATTGGAGGTGAGCTTGCTCTTCAGCTCCTTGATCTGTTTCTCGGCGGAGGCGAGCTGCTCGCGCAGCACGCGCACTGTCGGCGCATCCGGCGACAATTCATGTCCGGCGACGAAAAGCTCGCTCTCGAGCTTGATCTTCTGGGCGACGAGCGGCGCCAGCAGCTTGCCGATCTCGGTTCCGGTCAGGGTCGGGTCGATGACGCCGAACTCGTCGCGGAACTTGTGCAGATCGGACAGCGTCGCCTGCACCGCCTCGAAGGCGCGGCGCACGTCTCTTTCCGCCATTGCTGTGGCGTCGCGGCGCGCGCGCTCGGAGATGCGATTGACCAGCGCCTCGCTCGCCGCGACGATGGCGTTGGCGAGCGCGTAGGCGTCCTCCTTGCGGAAGGCGCGGACATTGACGGTGACGAGGCTGGAATTGGCGTCGACCGTGGTCTCGACCATGGACTGCCAATAATCGGTCAGCTGCTCCATCGTGGCGTTGCGGCGCAGGCGCGCCCAGAAATCGGCCTCCGGCCGGCGGTAGAGGGCGCGCAGATCGAGCTTGGCCAGCACATCGCTGACGATCGCCCGGCTGCGGATGTAGCTCGTGACGATATAGGCGTTCTGCCCGGACGGCGTGAAGGTGAAGGCCGCCGATTCGCCCTTGGGCGTCGCGATGGCCTCCAGCTCGATCGCGCGCACTGCGAAACGCGTCTCGACCGCGAATTGGTCGGCGGCGAAAAAGGCGAAATAGACCGACGCCACGAAGGACGGAATGATCACGAAGGCGATGAAGCTCAGCCAGAGTGGCGGAATGCGCGTGCGGCTCTCGAGCGCGCGATTGGCCTCCGTCGCGATCCGCTCGACTTGGTCGACGATCTGACGCGCGGTCTCCGGCGCATTGGCGAGCGGCCGCAGCCATGCGGCCGGAACGAGCGCGCGCGCGGGCTTCGGCTCCAGCTTCGGATCCATGCGCGAGCGGAGGCGCTCGTCGTCGAGCGGCGGCCTGGTCTCGATCATCGGCGCCCGCCGGCGATCCGCGCCTGCGTCAGCGCGCGCTTTGCCGCGTCAGAAATCTTCGTCAAAAGGCCTCCTCGATCGCCGCTTTGGCGGTTTGGTAGATTTCGAGGTCCTGCTCCAGCAGCAGATCGACCTCCGGCAGCCGGCGCAGCTCCCGCGCCAGCTCGCCGACCGCCGCGAAATGCGGCAGCGTCGGCAGAACGCCGGGCTCTATGTCGAGCAGGGCCTCCACCTCCTCGAGAAAACGGTCCTGACTTTCCCGCAGCCCGACCACGGAAAAGCTGGCGAGAGCGGCGAGCGCCTTGGCGACGCCGTTCTTGGGCGGCGGTTCATCCAGCGCCTCGGAGGCGAGCTGCCGCGTCAGCGGATTGGCGAGCGCGCCGATGACGTCGCGCGGCATCGAGTCGAAAGCGCGCCGCAGGCCGGAGCCGTCCGGCTCGATCTGCTGCGCGAACTCGATCGCCCGCTGATAGGTGAGCATGTCGCGCGGCCCCAGCAGCTCCTCGCCGAAGCGCGAGACATGCTTGAGCGTCAGCAGCCGCTCGGCGAGCTCGAGATAGGGGTCGTGCATCAGGATGATGGAATTGAACTTGTCTTGCAGATAGTTGGAATAGCTCGAGAAGGTCAGGCGGCCGCTGACGTAGAGCGAGTTGACGTTCTCCAGCATGAAGACCTGCAGCGCGGTCTCGCGTCCATGCCGTTCCACGCCCTTGTGGAAGAACTGAAATCTGTGCTCGACCTTCTCGTCCAGCCGCCACAGCGGAAAGAGATGCGTCTCCAGCCGAAACACGCGACGATGCGTGACCTCCGAGCCATTGCGCCGGCGGTAGATCATGATGCCGGATTCGGCGTCGCGAATCTCGAGGCTCTGATTCGACACGAGGTCGGGAACGATCGAGCTGTCGACGGTGAAGCCGCACAGGCCGGTGGCGTGACGGCCGGCGGCTACCAGCGACGGCCGCGCCTCGCGGCAGGGCAGCTCCGCGATCTGAATGCCGCTCTGAGTGATGCGAAGCGTCGGCGAGGCGGTATAATCGTCCGGAACGACATAGCCGACGATCTGGTCGCCACGGTCGGCTTCTATGTTGAACAACATGAGCCCAATTCCGTTTCCGGCCTGTCTCGTTCCCGCCGGCGTCCTTTAGCGCCCGTCTCGGGCGGGGCGCCGATCGGCGAATCGGCCGCCGCGCGCGCCGCCTCGGCGCGCTGTTTCGCATATGGTCGAGCGCGTCTCAAGCGCTCGGGCTCCCGGCGGCGCTGCGCCTCTCATAGCCTATTGCTGCGCTGCGGGAAACCGCATGCCGCATTGCGGCGAAAAATCGCAAAATCACCCTTTTTCCGTCAGATTTCCGCCGTCACCACCAGCCTCGACCCCAATAGCCGCCGCGCGGCCCATAGCCATAGGGATAGTCGTAGCGGGCGGCGCGTCGATCGGCGGAGCGGTCGAGGTCCACCTGCATCAGGCATTTGGAGAATGGGTCGGTCCCGGGCCGGAAACCATAATTTCGGCAGCGGATGTCATCGGCGGCGCGCTGCTCGGCCAGGCTCGTGGTGTTGCAGGCCCCGACGAGGAGCGCCGCGGCCGCCGCGAGCAGCAGCTTGGTGATCGGCATGTCGTCCTCCTATGGGCGTTCGGCGAATGGTCTTTCGCAATATAGCCGAGGCCGCGGCTCTTATCGAGAGGCTCCCGCGCCCCGAATTCGACCTTTGCGGGAGGAAAAAACCTTTTCGCGACGAATTTATTGCGGGATGCGTGCGGTTGCGGCTATCGTTCGGAAAGAAGCCGCGGTCGCTCTGCGCGTCGCTGGACGAGAAGCGAGGAAATTTTGCTACGCACGCCGAAATATGAGAAGGGAGCCGGCGCTCAGCCCGCCGGAGCCGAGAAGATCGTGGCGGCGCGCCAGGACGACGGAGGCGGCGGGCGGAACATGGCCACCGAAAAAAAGCCGACGACGATCAAGAAATACGCCAATCGGCGTCTCTATGACACGGGCACGAGCACTTATGTCACGCTCGAGGATCTCGCGGCCATGGTCAAGCGCGGCGAGGATTTCGTCGTCTGTGACGCCAAGACGGGGGAGGACATCACCCGCCCCGTGCTGACGCAGATCATCTTCGAGCAGGAGGGCAAGGACGGCCAGAGCCTGCTGCCGATCGCCTTCTTGCGCCAGCTCATCCGCTTCTATGGCGATTCGATGCAGATGCTGGTGCCGAGCTATCTCGAGTTCAGCATCGATCGGCTGACGCGCGATCAGCAGAAATTCCGCGATCAGGTCTCGCAGGCGCTCGAAGGCGCGCCTTTCGGCGCGCCGACTCGTCAGGCGTTTCAGTCGCTCGAGGAGCAGGCGCGCAAGAATATGGCGGTGTTCCGCCATGCGCTGACCATGTTCAACCCCTTCGGCCTGCCGGCCGAGCCGCCCGCCGCCTCCACCGAGACGACAGCGGCCGCCGCCGAGCCGCCGCGCTCCGATCTCGACGAGATGAAGCGCCAGCTCGACGAGCTGAACAAGCGCATCGATCAATTGTCGACGAAGAGCGGCTGAGCTCGGGTTTTCGGCGCGATCGGCTCGCCCTCGACGGGCGAGCCGCGAAGGCTCGGCGCCGCTCGGGGCGACTTTGCCCTCGGGGCGAGCCCCACGAAAGACCCGGCGCCGCTCAGGCGCGCCGGGAGAGGTTCTGCGACTCGCCCGGCGCCGCGACCACCACCGCCGAGCCGAACAGCGAGCCCTGGAAGTAATCGACGCCCCAGCCTTGCAGCAGCTGCGCCGTCTCCTCGTCCTCCACCCATTCCGCGACGATCTTCAGGCCGAGATGCCGCGCGAGATCGGTGAGGGTGCGCACGAAGAAGCGATCATCCTGCGATTTGATGATGTTCTGGATGAAGACGCCGTCGATCTTGACGAAATCGAAGTCAAGCAGGCGCAGATTGCGGAAGGATGTGTGCCCGGCGCCGAAATCATCCATGGCGAATTTGATGCCGAGGCCCTTGCAGTCGGTGATCAGCTGCCGCGTTTTGTCGAAATCGTCGATCAGCGTCGTCTCGGTGATCTCTATTGTGAGGCGATCCGCGACGCCCGGATAGACGCGCGTGGCGTTGGCGAGCCATTCCGGCCATTCGGGATCATGCAGCGTGGCGACCGAGGCGTTGACCGAGATGCGCAGCGACGGATCGGCGCGCAGCTGCGTGAGCGCCAGCTCCAGAACGCGCTGATCGAGAAGGCGCACCAGGCCGGATTTCTCGGCGATGGGCAGAATGTCGCCGGGCACGACGATGGAGCCGTCGGCGAGCCGCACGCGCAGCAGCGCCTCGTAAAAGGCCGTATCGCCGGTCTGCGCTTGCACGATGGGCTGAAAGGCCAGCTCGACGCGACGCTCATTGAGCGCGGAAACGACGCTGTCGGAAATCTGCAGCGCATGCAGCCGCCCATTGTCGCGCGCCAGCGAGGTGGCGTAGCAGACGAGCCGATGCGCATTGCGCTGGCGCGCGGCGTCGAGCGCCTCCTCGGCGTGCTGGAACAGCACGGCCGGCGATCTTCCGTCGCGCGGCGCGACGACGGCGCCGATGCGCGCCGATACGGAAACCCCGCCGACCTCGGTCGCGAAAGGCGTTTGGGCGATCACCTCGATGAGCCGCTGGCCCGTCGATTTGGCCTGCTCGACGTCGCAATTCTCGAGCAGCACGGCGAATTTATTGCCGGCGTAGCGCGCCACGAGATCATTGACGCGAACATTGGTCCGCAGCCGCGAGGCGAGGCCGACGATGATCTCGTCGCCGGCGTCATAGCCGTAGGTGCGATTGAGCGCGAAGAGATTCTCCAGCGCGACGAGCAGAATGGCGAAAGGCTTGCGCGTCTTCTCGGGCTGTCCGAGCAGGCGCAGCGAATGTTCCGCCAAAAGAGCGCGGCTCATCGCGCCGGTGAGCGCGTCGAATTGCGCGCTGCGCGTCATGCGGCGCTCCATCTCGTGGCGCTCGGTGATGACGCGCACGACTCCATGGGCGCGGCTCGGGCGGCCGTCGCGGCCGGCGAACCATTTGCCGCAATCCTCGATCCAGACCAGCGGGCCGCCGCCGGTCTCGCGTGGCGGCACGAGCGCGTAGATGGCGTTGAAAAACACGCCATTGCCGTCATCGCTGCCGGTGGCGGTGACGATGGCGTCGAAGCGCGAGGTCGCGCTCTGCGCGCCGAGCCGCTCGCCATAGGCGCGCCCGCTCGAGAGATCGACATCGGCGAAGCTGGTCAGCACCTCGGCGAGATTGTCGCCCCAGTCGAGCCGATCGGTCGCAATGTCCCACGTATAGGCGAGCATGCCGATCGAGGCGAGAATGTCGAGCGCATCCGGTCCCGCGGGCTGGCGCGGCTCCGCGGTCGGAGCGGGCGCGGTGGGGGAGGAGGCCGGCTCCTGCAATCCCGTGGAAACCGCCTTATCGGCGAGATGGCGCAATTGCATCGGTTGGGCCTGATCGAACGAATACGGATGCAGCGAGTATTGGGGGCCAAAAGTAAACGGGTCGTTTAGCGGGTCGGCGCGGCCCCGCGGGCTCGCGGCGCGCCGCATCGGCCGGCGCGCGAGGATCGCCCGTTTTCGCTCATTCGCGATCCAAAATCGGCGTGATTCGGCCTATTCCGCGCTTTCGTCGCGCAGCGGAGAAAAATCCGCCGAGGCCAGCTCGAAGCGGGAGAACTCGAAGCCCGGCGCGACCGTGCAGCCGACCAGCGTCCAGGCGCCGAGGCTGCGCGCGCTCTGCCATTGATCGGCCGGCACGACGATCTGCGGCTGCTCGCCCTGCGTCACCTGCGCGCCGAGTATATGCCGCGCGCTCGTTTCGCCCGTCGCGGAAATGTCGAGGGCGAGCGGCGCGCCGGCGTAATAATGCCAAATCTCGGCGGCGTCGACGCGATGCCAGGCGGAGACCTCGCCCGCGCCGAGCAGATAATAGATGGCCGTCGAGGCGGCGCGGCCGTCCGCCACCGCGCGGGAATCACGAAAGGTCTCGCGATAGAAGCCGCCTTCCGGATGCGGCGCGAGGGAGAGCAGCCGCGCGATATCGGCGGCCGAAAGGCTCGTATCCATCGTCATCGAAACACATTCTTTCTTTCGCGGATCTGCGTGAAGACATGGACCGGATCGGCCGTCTCCATGCCGAGCGTGCGCCGCAGCTGCGGGTCCTCGGCGCGCAGGAAGGGATTTGTCGCGAGCTCGAGAGCGATGGTCGTCGGCAAAGTGGGCTCGCCCGCGGCGCGTAACGCATCGACTTCGCGCGCGCGCTCGGCGAGCAGAGGATTGTCCGGATCGACGGTGCGCGCGAATCGCGCATTGGCCTGCGTATATTCATGGCCGCAATAGACGCGCGTCTCCGGCGGCAATTCGGCGATCTTCTCCAGCGAGGCGTACATGACGTCCATCGGCGTCTCGAAGACGCGGCCGCAGCCCAGCGAGAACAGCACGTCGCCGACGAAGAGAATCTCCTCCGCCTCGAAATGATAGAGAATATGGCCGGTCGTGTGTCCCGGCGCCTCTATCACCCGAGCCGTCGCGGAGCCGACCATCACCGAATCGCCCTCGCCGACCTCGAGGTCGAGGCCGGGGATACGCGCGCGATCCTTGCGCGGGCCGACGGTGCGCGCCTTTGGAAACAGCGCCTTCAGCCCCGCCACGCCCTGGATGTGGTCGGCGTGGTGATGGGTGACGAGAATATCGGTGAGCGTCCAGCCGCGCCGCGACAATTCCGCCGCTATGGCGCGCGCGTCGGGCGCGTCGATGGAGGCGACGGCGCCGGTCGCCTCGTCCCGCAGCAGCAGGCCGAAATTATCGGTGAGGCAAATGAACTGAACAACCTCGACGCTCATTGCGCTGCTCCTGTCGAAACGTCTAGGGTCAGTGAGGCGATCGCGGCCGCGACCGTTTCACGCGCTTGCGTCGCGCCGTAGATAAATGCGAAATAGCAGATATGTCGCTCGACGTCGTCGACTTGCGGAATTTTTACGCTTCGCCGCTCGGCCAGGTGGCGCTGCGCCTCGTCGGGCGCTTGGCGCGGACCCGCTGGGAGGATCACTCCGGGCTGCGTGTGCTCGGAATCGGCTACGCCACGCCCTATCTCGTCGATTTTCAGGAGCGGGCGCAGCGCGTGCTCGCCTTCATGCCGGCGGCCCAGGGCGTCGTCCATTGGCCCAATGGCGGCCGCTCGGCCTCGGCGCTGGTCGAGACGACGATGATGCCGCTGCCCGACGCCAGCATCGACCGCGTTATCGTCGTCCATGCGCTCGAGGTCGGCGAATCGCCGCGCGACATATTGGAGGAGATTTGGCGCATTCTCGCGCCCGGCGGTCGGGTGATCGTCGTCGTCCCCAGCCGCTCGGGCCTGTGGGCGCGGGTGGACACGACGCCTTTCGGCCATGGCCATCCCTATTCGCGCGGCCAGCTGCAGAGCTTGCTGCAGGAGACGCTGCTGCTTCCCGTCTTCTGGGGAGAGGCGCTCTATGTGCCGCCCTTCGCCCGCGCGTCGCTGCTGCGCTCGGCTCCCGCCTTCGAGCGAATCGCCGGGCGCTTCTCGCTGCCGGGCGGCGGGGTCCATATCGTCGAGGCGACCAAGCAGCTCTATCGGCCGGCCGGCCTGCGTCGCGCCGTGCGCCGCGCCCTGCCGCCGCTGGACGAGGTGCTGGCCCCGGTGGGCGCCGGCGCCGGGCGCGACGCCCCGGCGCTCTGAGGAAGGCTCAGCGGGGGGGCGCGCCGCCGCCGCGGCGGCCGAACTCGACCGACAGGCCGAAGCTCCTGGCCAGAAACAGGCCGCCATGCAGCAGGCCGGCATTGTCTATGCCATGGTCGAGCCCGGCGGAAAGATGCCATTGCGTCGGCACATCGGCCTTGGCCAGCGCATTGGCCGAGAGCAGCAGCGCATCGGCCGGGATCATCGAATCCTCCTCGCCATGGACGAGCAGGACCGACGGCGGCTTGGTTCCGAATTGCGGGGGGATATCCGGCGGCTCGCTGCCTGCCACCAGAACGCCGGAATAGCCGAGAATCGCTGCCGGCGCGCGGCGCAGCCGCAGGCCCACATGCAGCGCCAGCATCGTCCCCTGGCTGAAGCCGACCAGAGCGAGCTTGCTCTCGTCCAGCTCGTTCTTGGCCAGCTCCTCAGCGAGGAAGCTCTCCAGCAGCGGCCGCGTCGCCACCACGCCGCGCCAGCGCTCGCCGGGGTCGCGCATGGTCAGCGGAAACCATTGCCGCCCATTGGGCGACAGCGCGCAGCGCTCCGGCGCATGGGGGGAGACGAAGGCGGCGTCCGGCAGGAAGGACCGCCATTGCCGGCCGATCTCGATGAGATCATTGCCGTCCGCGCCATAGCCATGGAGGAAGACGACGAGCTGCTTGGCCTTGCCGGCCTTGGGCTGAATTCGGGGGCCGTCGATCTGGGACGCCATCTCTTGATCTCGCAATTCTCGAGGACGCGGGCCAAAGGGGCCGCTATCCGCCGTTCAACACGGCCGCGACGCCGGCGACCAGCATCGCCAGGCCGAGCCATTCCCGCGCTCCGGTCCTCTGCGCGAACATGCGGCGCGTGACCATTTGCGCGAACAAGACTTCGATCAGCGCCAGCGTGCGCACGCGCGGCGCGGTTTCGAGAGCGAAGGCCAGGAACCAGAACAGCGTCGCAAAGGCGCCGAGCAGTCCCGCCGACAGAGATTCCCGCCATTGAGCGACGATGGCGAAAAGGCCCCCGCGGTCGAAGACGCCCAGATAGAGCAAGATCAGAGCCGTTTGCAAGACGAGGCCGAGAACCAGCTCGGTCGCGGCCGCGACCATGATGGAGGGGCCGCCGAGCGCCAGCACGCCCTCGCGATACAGAACGGTGGAGCCGCCGAACAGCGCCGCCGAGGCGAGGCCGTAGAAAATCGGCCGCCAAGTGGCGCCTCGCAGCGCCGCCGCGGGATCGGGCAGCGACAGAGCGAGCACGCCCAATGTCGCGCAGAATGCGCCGAGCGCGAGCGCCGGCGTCGCAGCCTCGCCGAGGAACAATAGTCCGAAGACGACGAGCTGCGCCGCTTCCGTCTTCAGCAACGCCGTCACGATGACGAAGGAGCGCTCCTTCATCGAGACGAGCATCAACGCCGTCGCCGCGATCTGCAGCGCGGCCGCCGCTGCGATGACGAGCAGAGTGTGCGCTCGAGGCGCCGGCGGCGGAACATTGGCGATGGCGCAGGCGCCGGCGAGAATGAGAAAGGCGAAGGGACAGCCGAAAAGAAAGCGCACGAAGGTCGCGCTTGCGGCGCCGAGCTTATCGGTGAGATCGCGCTGCAGAGCGTTGCGCAGCGTCTGTCCGCCCGCGGCGATGAGAGTGAATGCGACCCAGGCCCAGGTGGGAGCGAAGATCACGGGCGCGAACATCACGGCAGCGGAGATCATTTGCGGCGGAGCTTTCGTTGCATCGCCGTCTTCTAGCGCGAACCGCTCCGAAATATCCACGCCGAACTCTGCGCGACAAACGAAAAGCCCGGCCGTGACGGCCGGGCTATCGCGACTTCAAAGCGAAGGTCGGATCAATATCTCGCGACGACCGCCACCGGCGGCGCCGACACGAAGTGATAGTTGATGCCGACGCGCGCGATGTGTCCGTCGAATTTCACGCGCGTGATGCCTTGGTTGATCGAGGTGAGCGCCGGCGAGGTGAAGCCGAGCACCGTCAGCTGCGGGCCGACCGCGGCGAGCGGGCCATTGAGATAACGGACCTCGCCGAGATCATAGTAGAGATATTCCGCCTTGAAGCTCAGGTTCGGAGCGAACAGCCATTCGATGCCGCCGCCGACCGTCCAGCCGATGCGCGACTCGTTGTAGCGTCCGATGCCGCCGATCGAGGCATAGGGCACGCTGAGGGCGGCCACCTGCGCGCCGAGGACGCTCGCAGAGAGGGTGTTGTTGAGCAAAAGCGACTGGTTCGTCGTCGCCTGCACGCCGCCGTAGGCGAGACCGCCGGTGGCGTAGATCAGGAAAGACGGTCCCCAAATGTAGCCCAAACGGCCGCGAACCGTGCCGAGCCAATCAGTGCGCGTCGTCACCGTCGTCGTGCCGGCGGCGGAGCGATCGAAAGAGAGGCCGAAGGGGCCGGCCGCGACATTGAACGCGTTCCAGCTGGTGCCGCCGGTGAAGCTGTTCTCGCTGCGGATGCCGGTTCCCTGCAAATCGGCTTCGAGACCGACCAGGAAGCTGTTGCCGAATTGATAATTATAGCCGACCTGACCGCCGCCGATGAAGCCGTTGCGTTGAGCGTTCACATTGCCGCTCGCGGCCAGGGCGGCCGCGCCGGCGCCCGGATCGATCACGAAAGGAAGCAGGCCATTGTTGCCGAAAGTGTCGTAAAGATTGGCCGTGCCGACTTCGACGTTGTTCGTCGAGCCCCAGGAATAGCCGGCATTCAAACCGACATAGAATCCGGTCCACAGGGGCGGCGGCGGCAGCGGGGGCGGCAGCGGAGCCTTGAGGGCCGGCAGGTCCGCGGCCAGCGCCGCTCCAGCGGAAAGAGCCAGTGCAATCGCGGTGGCTGAGAATAACTTCTTCATCGAGGAATCCTTTTCAACAAAGTTTTGTCACCGCATGGGCCGCGCGCTGTCGCTGTCCGCTCGCCGTGGGTAATGCGGCTATTGAAATGCTAAGTCGCGCGCCGAGATTCGGTCAACGACGGTGAGCCGCAACGACGTGACATTTCATCGATTTTCTGTGACTGTGACGCACATGCGACCTTAGCGATAAAAGCTACGTATTCATTTATGTGGAGAATGTCGAAGAGACGCGCGCGAGCGTGAATTCATATAGCGAATCGAAAGCAATTTGCGCGTGCGTCGATGACAGGAGAGAGATCATGAGCAGCGAACGCTATCACAAGATCCGCATCGGCGATCATCGTCTCCACGCAGAGACGCTGATGCTCGGCTATGGCTATGATCCGGCTCTCTCCGAAGGATCGGTGAAGCCTCCGGTGTTTCTCACATCGACATTCGCTTTCCGCACGGCGGAGGATGGACGCGATTATTTCGACCATATCGCCGGCCGCGGCGCGCATGCGCGCAATGAGGCGCCGGGGCTCGTCTACTCGCGCTTCAATCATCCCAATCTCGAGATCCTCGAGGATCGCCTCGCCGTGCATGAGAATGCGGAGGCGGGCCTCGTCTTCTCATCCGGCATGTCCGCGATCGTCACGACGATCCTCGCCTATGCGAAGCCGGGCGAGGTGATTTTGCACAGCCGCCCGCTCTATGGCGGAACCGAGGTGCTGATCGGCCGCACGCTCGCGCCATTCGATATCAAAAGCGTCGGCTTCGCCGACGGGCTCGACGAGACTGTCGTGCGCAACGCCGCCGAGCGCGCGATGGCGATGGGCAATGTCGCCATGATCTTCGTCGAGACGCCGTCCAATCCGATGAACAGCCTCGTCGACATCGACATGGTGGCGCGCATCGCGCAGGACATCGGCGCGCGCCAAGGGCGCCGTCCGATTCTGTGCTGCGACAACACATTGCTCGGTCCCGTGTTTCAATCGCCGCTCGAGCATGGCGCCGATCTCTCGCTCTATTCGCTGACCAAATATGTCGGCGGCCACAGCGATCTCATCGGCGGCGCCGTCATCGGCGCGCATGCGGCGCTGGCGCCGATCCGCACGATGCGCAACGCCATAGGCACGCAGCTCGATCCGCATTCCTGCTGGATGCTGGCGCGCTCGCTGGAGACATTGTCGCTGCGCATGCGCCGCGCGGCCAGCAATGCGGCGATCGTCGCCGAATATCTCTCCGCGCATCCGAAGGTCGCGCGCGCGCATTATCCGCCGCTGCTGCCGCCGGACCATCCCGCGCGCGCGCTGATGCAGCGTCAATCGAGCTCTGCGGGCTCCACTTTCTCCTTCGATGTCGAAGGCGGCGAAAGGGAAGCTTTCGCCTTTTTGAACCGGCTGCAGATTTTCAAATTGGCGGTGAGCCTCGGCGGCACGGAGTCGCTCGTGTGTCATCCAGCGACCACCGTGCATTCTGGATTGGCGGAGGAGGCGCGACGCGAGATCGGCATCACGCCGGCGCTGGTGCGCATGTCGATCGGCATAGAGCATCCAGACGATCTCGTCGCCGATATCGCTCAGGCGTTCTCCTGAGCGATCGCGTCGCCGCGCATGACGCGCGCTGCGAAATCGTCGCAGCGTCGCCGCAGGCACTCGTCGGGACATTCGGTCGCGTAATGCTCGCCGAGGGCGGCGAGACAAAATCGCGCGAGCGCGCTCTCGTCGCTTCGCGCGCCTGCGGGCGCGGCGCGCGCCGCCGCATCGAGCAGAGCGTCGATCTTGTTCCGCTCGCCTTCTATATCGCACATGGCCTTCTCCTTTCGCGTTCGCCGCGCCGATGATGGCGGCGTTTCTGGCGATATCGTGGAGCTGCGGCTGGAAAGCTTGCAGAGTAGGATTTTGGAAATCTTGCAGCCTCCTCGGCCGAGGCGGGGCTTGATCGCAGCGCGGCGGCGGGCGACGATGGCCTCCAATTCCGGCCGCCATGCGCGGCCGACGAAAAGGAGCTCGGCATGTTCATCGCAATGAATCGGTTCAAGGTGGTCAAGGGCGAGGAAAAGGCGTTCGAGCAGATTTGGGCGTCGCGCCGCACGCGCCTCGAGGAGATGGAGGGCTTCCTCTCCTTCCATCTGCTGCGCGGGCCGGAGCGCGAGGATCACACGCTCTACGCCTCGCATACGATGTGGGAGACCAAGGCGAGCTTCCTCGCCTGGACGACGTCGCAGCAATTCCGTGATTCGCATAAGGACGCGGGCAAGAACAAGCCGCTCTATGTCGGCCATCCAGAATTCGAGGGTTTCGACGCCGTGCTGGCGCAGACCAATGCGCGTGACGATTTGGCGGTGGAGACGGCGCCATGAGCGAGCGGCGGCCTCTCGTTTCATTGAGCGTGCTGAAATCCGCCATGGCGAGCGAGGGCTTCGAGCTCGCGCCCGCCGCGCGGCGGGAGGCGGGCGCACGCCGCCGCATATGGGAGATCATCGGCGCGTCGCATTGCTCGATCGTCGGCACTTGTCTGACGATCGCGGAATTGCGCAAGATCGCGCGGCGCACCGGCTTCCTCGGCGAGGAAGCGCGCTACAATGATTACCAGGTGCATGGCCTCTTCGTCGAGAAGATGCATGATGAGAACATCGTCTCGCGCGCCGTGCAGAAGCATCTCGACACGCGCTATGAAGGCGCGATCCGTAAGGCCAAGGCGCTCGACGGCGAGGAGGCGCTGCTCGCCTATTGGGAGAGCGCGGTCGACAATGGCTTCGTGCCCGGCGCCTATTGGGCGCTGATCGGCCATCCGCGGCTCACGCCCGGTGTGGAGACGCGCATTTTCGGCGATATTCACATGATGTCGCATCTGAGCGGCGCCGCGCATCGCGGCGACGCCCGCGAGGTGGCCGAAGCGCGACGCGAGAAGGCCGAGATCGCGCGGCGTCTCGCCAGCGTCATCGCCGAGCGCAATGACGAGCTGACCGTGTTGCGCGACGAGATCGCCCGGCTCGGCGCGCAGCTTCGTGAGGCGCGCACGCTCGCCGCCGAATGCGAGAGCCTGCGCCGCGAGGTCGACGCTCTGCGCGCGGCGGAGCGCAGCGACGAGACATTGCGCGAGCTCGCGGCGCTCCGTCTCTCGCATGCCGAATTGCGCGAGGATCATGCGCGCCTCGAGCGCCGCCTCGAGCGGACGAAGGCGAAGGAGACGCGCGCCGCCCCGGCGCCGATCGTTTCCGAGATCGCCATGGCGGCGGCGCCCATCGCCGACGAGCCGCGCGAGAGCGAAACGGATCTGTGCGGCCGCTGCCTGCTCTATGTCGGCGGCCGGCCGCGCACAGTGTGCCGGCTGCAGCGTCTCGTCGAGCAGCGCAATGGGTCGCTCATCCATCATGACGGCGGCGTGGAGGACAATCGCGCCATGCTGAGCGAGCTGGTGCGGCGCGCCGACGCCGTGTTCTTTCCCGTCGATTGCGTCAGCCATCGCGCTGTCGGCGCAGTGAAGAGCTTGTGCGAAAGCCACGGCATTCCCTATTGTCCGCTGCGCAGCGCGAGCGCTTCGGCTTTCGAGAGAGCGATCGAGACGCTCGCCGCGCCGGTCGCGGAGGCGCAGCGATAGGGGGACGCGTGACGCATCCATTGGCGCATGCAGTGGCGCATTCTTGGGCTCCCGCGGTGAGCGAAGGGCGGATCGAGATCACGCGTCTCGATTTCGATCTCGCCGCGCCCTGGTCCGAGGCCGATTGGGACACGCTGAGCGTGGAGGAGCGCGAGAGAGCGTTGCGCTTCTTGCGGCATGAGGATCGGCTGCGCATGATCTCGACGCGCGCGGCTCTGCGGCGTCTCATCGGCGAGAGGCTCGGCGTCGAACCGGCGGCGCTGCGCTTCGACGCCGGGGCTTACGGCAAGCTCGGGCTCGCCGGAGCGGGCGTCTTCTTCAATGTCTCGCATTCCAGCGCTTGCGCGCTCATCGCCGTCTCGCGTCATTGGGAGGTCGGCGTCGACATAGAGCGCGCGGATCGAAAGGTGGATGTCGCCGGTCTCTCCTCCATCGCCTTGACGCGAGAAGAGCGCGAAGGGATCGACGCCGCCGGCTTTTTCGAGCGTTGGGTGGCCAAGGAGGCGGCGCTGAAGGCGCTCGGCCTCGGCATAACGGAGAAGCTGCAGGCCTTCTCTGTGTGGCCGGGGCAGGGCGATCTCTATGATCTGCGCCATGCCGAGGCGGATTGGGGCGATCTTCGCGTCGCGCGTCTCGAGGCGCCGCCGGGCTATGCGGCGGCGCTCGCTTGGAAGACGCCTTCAGCGCGGGGCGCGTAGCGCTTTTTCCAGCTCCGCAGCGTCGACAATGGGCAGCGAGCAGGTCGCGCCGCGGCAGACATAGGCCGCGGCTTCGCCATCGATCTGCGTCTTGCCGGCGGCCGGATGCGTTTGGGGCAGCTCGGCGCTCGGCGCGACGGTGGCGAGCGTACGGCCGGGCAGGCTCACGCCATGAACGATACGCAGCAGCGCGGCTGTATCGCTGGCCTCGTGCGCGCCGATGATGACGATCTGCAATCCGTCGCGCAAAGTCTCGGCGCCGTTCAGCAGAGTGGAATAGCCGAGCATGCCGCGCCGCACGGCGCTGGCGAAAGCCGCGAGCGTGGATTCGGCGCGGGCGCGATAGCGATCGTCGCCGGTGAGATGATAGAGCTGCGCCAGAACATGCGTCATCGTCCCATTGCCAGACGGCAAGGGGGCGTCCTCGGCGATTTTCGAGCGGCGGATCAGCGCTTCCGCGTCGTCGGCGGTGAAGAAATAGCCGCCGGCGCTGGCGTCGCGATAATGCGTCTCGACGATCTCGATCCAATCGCGTCCGCGCTCGAGGAAGGGCGCTTCGCCGGTCGCCTCATGGAGCGCCAGAGCGGCGCGCGTGAGATCGGCGTAATCGTCCAGCACGGCCATATGTTTCGCGCGGCCGGCGCCATAGGAGTGCAGCAGCCTTCCGTCGGCGGTCGTCATTTTCGCGGCGATGAAATCGAAGGCCGCGGTCGCCGCAGCGAGCCAGTCGTTCCGCTCGAAGACCTGCGCGGCGCTGGCTATTGCGGCGATCATCAGCCCGTTCCAATCGGCGAGCGCCTTGTCGTCGCGGCCCGGCCGCACGCGCGCCGCGCGCGCCTCCAATAGCTTCGCGCGATCCAGAGCGAGCGCGGCTTCTTCTTCCGCCGACAGCAGTTCCATCGAATGCAGGCGATTGGGAATGGATTTGCCTTCCCAATTGCCGCCGTCCTCTATGTCGTAGACGGCGCGGAACGCCGCGGCGCGCTCGCCGAGAATGGCGTCTGCTTCGGCCGCGGTCCAGACATAGAATTTGCCTTCTTCATGCTCGCTGTCGGCGTCGAGGCTGCTCGCGAAGACGCCTTCTGCGAGGCGCATTTCGCGCAGCGCCCAGTCGATGGTTTCCTCTATGCGCGCGGCGTAGAGCGGCTTCTTCTCTTCTTGCCAGACGAGCGTCAGCAGATCGACGAGCTGGGCGTTGTCATAGAGCATTTTCTCGAAATGCGGGACGAGCCAGCGCTCATCGGTCGAATAGCGCGCGAAGCCGCCCGCGAGATGATCATAAATGCCGCCCTGGCAAATATGATCGAGCGTCGTCAGCACGGCGTCGCGGTAAGAGGCGCGGCCCGTGCGCTTCCACGCGCGCCAGAGAAATTCGAGGCTCGCCGCCTGCGGGAATTTCGGCGCGCCGCCGACGCCGCCATTGGCGCGATCGATATAGCCGTCGAGCTTTTCGGCGATCGTCTCGACGAGATCGGGCGAGATCGGATCCGCCGGCGCGGTCTCGGCGAGACGATTCAGCCCGTCGCCGATCGCCGTCACATTGCGCGTCACCACCTCCGGCTTCTCGCGCCAGAGCTCGGAGATCGCCTTCAGAATATCGGCGAAGCCGGGCATTCCATAGCGCGGCTCCGGCGGAAAATAAGTGCCGCCCCAAAAGGGCTCGCCGTCCGGCGTCAGGAACATTGTGAGCGGCCAGCCGCCGCGCCGTCCGGTGAGCTGCAGCGCCTGCTGATAGAGATGGTCTATGTCCGGCCGCTCCTCGCGATCGACCTTCACATTGACGAAACTCTCGTTCATCAGCACGGCGATCGCCTCGCTCTCGAAGCTCTCGGCCGCCATCACATGGCACCAATGGCAGGCGGCGTAGCCGCTGGAGAGCAGGATGGGCTTGCCGCGCTCCTTGGCGAGCGCCAGCGTCTCCGCCGACCACGCGCGCCAATGGACGGGATTGTCCTTGTGCTGGAGGAGATAGGGGCTCGTCTCCTCGCCGAGGCGGTTGCGGTCGTCGGTCACTGCGGTCTCTCCATCGGAGGCTTGCCGCTATTGCACGCGAGGCGCCAGCCCGGAAAGGGCGCAAAAGCGACAAAATCCCGGCACGCCCTTTGCGTCGCTTTCAGCAAAAGGCCAGACGGCTCAGGAGCTGAACGATGCTGGACGTTGTGATTGTCGGGGGCGGGGCCTGCGGCTTGGCGCTGGCGCGCGGCCTCGCCGGGGCAGGGGTGAGCTTTGCGCTCTATGAGGCGCGTCCGCGGCTCGGCGGCCGCGTGTTGTCGGTCGAGGACAAAGCCTCGGGAATGCGCGTCGATATGGGTCCGACTTGGTTCTGGCCGGACACGCAGCCGACCATCACCGCTCTGGTGAAGGAGCTCGGCCTCACGGATTTTCCGCAATATGATCCGGGCACGGCGCTGCTGCTCGCCTTCGGCGACAAAAAGCCCGAGACGCGCATGACGCCCAATCTCCATTCCGGCGCGCGTCGGCTGGAGGGCGGCATGGCCTCGCTGATCGAGGCGCTGACTGCGGCGGTTCCGGCGGAGGCGATCCATCTCTCTTCTGTGCTCCGGGCCATCGCCGATCGCGGCGATCATGTGGAGCTGACCTTCGAGTCGGACGGCAAGACCGAGACCGTGACCGCCAAGCGGGCCGTGCTGGCGCTGCCGCCGCGCCTGCTGGCCGAGCATCTCGCCTTCCAGCCGGAGCTCGATGCGCTGAGCCGCAACGCCATGCGCAGCGCGCCGACCTGGATGGCGGCGCAGGCCAAGGCCCTGGTCGGCTTCTCCGGCGCGCCGGCCTGGCGCGCGGACGAGCATTCCGGCAATGCTTTCGCCACGCATGAGCAGGCCGTTCTCGGCGAGATTTTCGACGCCTGCGACGCCAGCGGCGAGCGCGCGGCGATCGGCGGCTTCTTCGCGCTCTCCGCAGAGCTGCGGGACGCGTTCAGCGGCGGCATGTCCATGCTGATCGAAAGTCAATTCGTCCAATTGTTCGGCAGGTCGGTCGAGGATGGCGAGCAGCATGTGCAGGATTGGGCGCACGAGCCCTTCACCTGCGCGACGATCGATCTGACGCCCCCGTCCGAGCACCCCGACTATGGCGATCCGCTGCTGCGGCAGGCCTTCTGGGAGGGCAAGCTCTATCTCGGCGGCGCCGAGACCGCGCGTGAGGGCGGCGGCTATCTCGAAGGCGCGCTGGTCGCGGCCGAGCGCATAAGGCTGCGCCTTCTCGATCAGAAGGAGACGTCGACGATGATATCCGGCGAAGGCGCCTCGGGCGAGGCGCTCAACGAAGCCAGCATGGCGCGTTTCCGCGAATGGGTGAACGCCAAGCGCGCGCCCACTTTCGCCAGCTATCGCCAGCGGCTGAATTTCGGCCTCTCCAACGGCCAGAAAGAGCAGATCACCCAGCGCGCCATGCTCGGCGCGATGGAGGCGGTGCTGAAGGAGGCGCTCGCCGTGCTCGAGGGCCTGCCCTTCGATCATTCCGTCGTCTCCGTCGACAAGGGTCGCTCCGATCTGACGCCGCTGGCGCAAAAGGCCTTCGACGGCTTCATTCAGGAGCTGCTCGACGGCGTCATCGACTATAACCGAACCTCTTGCGCGCTCTCCAATTTTCCGGAGGAGCACAAGCCGTCCAAGGATTATCTCCAGGTCACGCTGCTCGACATTGCGGCGGCGTGGAAGGAGTTTTCGCTGGACGCCAATCAGGTCCTGCTCGACAAGCGCGTCGCCGATCAGCAGGCGACGCGCAGCCTCTGATAGCCGAGAAAGGCGCCCCAATTGTCGTAGACGCCCGCATTCACGAGACAGCCATTGCGGGCGTAGACGTAAGGATAGGGCGCCGGATAGCGGTAATAGTAGGAATAGGGCGTGGCGGTGAGGACGCCCGGCGTCAGCGCCGGAACCGCTCCCGGCACAGGCCCGGTGAGATCGGGAACGAAAAAACCATCGGCCTGCGCGAAAGCGGAGGCCGATGGCGCGATGAGAAGCGCGGCGATGAGGCCGCGCGCCGTGAAGCGTCGAAGAGTCACGTGAAAATCTCCGTTCGAAAACACGAGTCGAGAAAAAGCGCAGAGCGAATCGACGATCTGAAATTTCTAACGCATAGCGGCGAAGCCTGTCGATCCTCGAGCTAGCCGCAGGGCGGCGCTCGGCGATGCGCCTCAGCCGCGCGGACGCGGCTGCTGCTCGTTCTGCCATTGCGGCGATTGCTGCTCGTCCCAATAGGGACGCGCGTGATAATGCTCGTGAACGCGCTTCTCCCAGTCGCGATCGGTCCAGCTGTCGTCGCTGAATTCCGGCGCATCCTGCAGCTGCTGCTCGATGATGTCGGCGATATAGCCCTCGCGCTCATTGTCATAAGAGAGTGAGTTCCACGGCAGCGGATAATGGCTGTGGCCGAGGCCGAGAAAGCCGCCGAAGCTCATCACGGCGTAGCGCACGCGGCCCGAGACTTTGTCGATCATCAGATGATCGATTTCTCCAAGCTGATTGCCGAGCCGATCGAAGACGGTCGTGCCTTCGACATCCTCGCTGGAGACGAGATTGAAGTCCGGATTGGCGCTCGCCATCGGCAGTTCCTCCTGTGGGCGCGATCGTCCCGAAGCAACGCGGCGGCTCTGGAAAGGTTCCGCGCCACGTCATCCCTTGGTGGTGAGCGGATGCTCGCGCACATCGGGATCGAAGACGAGCGACACTTGGACGTCGCCGATCGTGCGCAGCACATGCAGCGAAATGGCCGAGCGCGCATCCTGCTTCAGCGCCAGATCGACGCGCGCCTCGCCGAGCGAGAGATTGCGTATGACGATCTCACCCGCCGAGAGCGGCACGGACGGATTCACCAGGCGTATTTGTCGCGCCTTATGGTCGAATTCGAGGCCGAGCATCGTCTGGATGAAGAGGAAAGGCGCGCTCGCGGCCCAGGCCTGCGGCGAGCAGGCGGCGGGATAGAGCGTCGGGCCGCGCCCGTGGCGTCGGCGAAAGCCGCAATAGAGCTCTGGAATGCGGCGCGCTTCCATGTAGCTCGCGGCGCGCGTCAGCGATTCGAATATCGCCGCGACGCCCTCCTTGAAGCCATAGCGGCCGAGCCCATGCGCGATCAGAGCATTGTCGTGCGGCCATATGGAGCCATTGTGATAGGACATGGGATTGTAGCGGCTCTCGCCGCGCGCCACAGTGCGCAAGCCCCAGCCGGAAAAGAACCTGGAGTCGAGCAGCCCATCGGCGACGCGCTGCGCGCGGTCGGGCTGCGCAATGCCTGCATAGAGCGCATGTCCCGCATTGCTGGTGCGCACCTTGCACTGCTTTTTCTCGCCGTCCAGCGCCAGCGCATAGCTGCCGATCTCCTCGCACCAGAAGGCCTCCTCGAAACGCACGCGCAGCGCTTCGGCGGCGCGCGCCAGCTCCTCGGCGCGCGCATGCAGGCCGAGCTCGCGCGCGCAATGGGCTGCGAGGCGCCGCGCGGCGTAGACATAGGCCTGCGCCTCGACCAGCGCGATCGGCCCATCCGCGAGACGTCCATCGGCGTGGAAGACGGAATCATGCGAATCCTTCCAGCCCTGATTGCGCAATCCCTGCTCGGTATGGCGCGCATATTCGACGAAGCCGTCGCCGTCCGGATCGCCTGGTCCGTCGATCCAGGCGAGCGCGCGCTCGATCGCCGGCCACAGCTCGCGCACCAGCGCGTAATCCCCCGTGCGACGCGCATAATAGCCGGCGAGAATGACGAAGAGCGGCGTCGAATCCACTGAGCCGTAATAGAGGCCGAAGGGCACCTCGCCGAGCGCCGCCATCTCGCCATCGCGCATCTCGTGCAGAATCTTGCCGGGCTCGCTGTCCGCGCGCGCGTCGAAATCCTCCGCCTGATGCGCGGCGAGACGCTTCAGCACGCCGATGGCGATGCTGGGATCGAACCACAGCATCTGCAATGCGGTGATGATGCCGTCGCGTCCGAACGTGGTCGAATACCAGGGAATGCCGGCGTAAGGATAGCTGCCGTCCGCCGTCTTGGTGAGCAGCATGCGCACATCCGCCGTCGAGCGCCAGAGAATCTGATTCAAAGTCGGATCGGCGGTCTCGACATGCGCGCTCTGGCCGGCGGCGGCTTTCAATTCGCGATGCAGGCCGGTCAATCCGTTGAAGAAGGATTGCGTCGATTTCGGCAGACGTCCGCGGCTCGCCGCGGTGAGGAAGATGGTTTGCGCCTGGCGCGGCGCGAGCCGCAGCGAATAGGTTGCGACGCTGTCGACGAGCAGCGAAGGATCGGGCTCGAAGGAGAGCGCCGTCTCACGCAGCACGCCGTCGAGCCCGCGATAATAGAGCGCGACCGCGCCGGCCGCCAGAAGCTGCGCCCAGGCGCGTCCGCGTTGCGCGCGCCTGACGCCGCGCACCTCGAAAATATCGGCGAAATCATTGCCGAAGCCGATCGACAGATTGAGCCGAACCTCCTCGGCGCTCTGATTGGAGACCTCGAGCCGTTCGCGCAGCGAGCCGTCCTTGAGGTAGAGCGTGCGCGAGACATAGACCGAGTCTTTCAGCAGCGCGATCTTCTCGTCGCGGAAGATGTCGGGATTGGTGAGATCGACATAAAAGCTCAGATTGTCGTCGCGTATGGCGGAGTCGAGCAGCAAGGGCTGCGCGCCTTCGATCAACAGCTCGAGATGCGAGAGATAGCGCGTGTCGTGATCGAAGAGCCCGTCCGGCCCGCCCGCCGTCGCGCCAATGTCGCCATGGCTGTCGAATACGGCGAATGTGTCGTCGTGCTTGAGCGTGCGGCGCGGCCGCGAGGGCGGGCCGGTCGCCGGAATATAGAATTGCAGCTCATGCGCCTGCGGCGCATCGGCGCCGGCGTCCGGCGGCGCGCCGGAATCTTGCGCGTGGCGCGCTGGCGCGCTCTCGCTAGCGCGGGGGATATGAGTCGTCCGGTTCGATTTGTTCCTCGACATTCCTGCTGAAATAGGTCGGCGGCAGCACAATGGGATGCGCGCGCAGCTCGGCCGGCGCCGGCGCGCGCAGCAGGCGGCGGTAGATGGCCACATATTCCGCCGCCATTCGCGCGGCGGAAAAGCGCATTTCGAAGCGTCGCCGGATCTGCGCGCGGTCGAGCGCGAGCACGCGTCCGAGGCGCGCGATCGCCTCCTCGACATTGTCCACCAGCGCGCCGGTGACGCCCTCCTCGATGATCTCCGGCGCGGAGCCGCGACGAAAGGCCAGCACTGGCGTGCCGCAGGCCATGGCCTCGATCATGACGAGGCCGAAAGGCTCGGGCCATTCGATCGGAAACAGCAGCGCGCGCGCCTCGCCGAGAAAGCGGCTCTTGCGACGGTCGTCGATCTCGCCGACGAACTCGATTCCCGGAAGCGACAGCAGCGGCTCGATGCGCTCGTGGAAATAGGCCTTGTCCGGCAGATCGACCTTGGCCGCGATCTCGAGCGGCAGGCCGACGGCGCGCGCGATGGCGATTGCGTGATCGAGACCTTTCTCCGGCGAGGCGCGGCCGAGAAAGGCGAGATAATCGCCCGCAGGACGCAGCGTCGGCGTGAGCAGATCGAGCGGCAGGCCGTTCATCACAGTCCCGACGAAATTGGCGTGCGGAACCGCTTCGCGTTGCGAGTCCGATATGGATACGAGCGGCATTTCCGGAAAGCCGGCGTAGAGGCGCTCGAGATCGGGAAGGTCCTGGCGTCCGTGCAGCGTCGTCAGCGTATGCGCCGCAATGTCGCGAAACAGCGGAAAATGCAGCTGATCGATATGAAAATGCAAAATGTCGAATCGCGAGGCCATGCGGCGCACGCGATCGAGCATCAGCAGATAGCTCGGCGTCGGATCGCTCGCGCGCATCTGGCGCAGCGGCAGGTCGCTGCAGGGGATGTGTCGCGCGGAAGTGACGGAGCCGCCGCTCGAAAAGAGCGTGACCTCATGGCCCTGCGCGACGAGCTCCTCGGTGAGAAAGGAGACGATGCGCTCCGTTCCGCCATAGAGACGCGGCGGCACGCTTTCGATCAATGGCGCGATCTGGGCGATTTTGAGAGGCGGCGGCCGCGTCCATTCGATCGGCGCGCGCCACTGCTGGTGCAATGTGTTCATTTGGAGATTCAACGCTTCGCGCGCGTCTTGGTTCCTCGCGCGTGCTCTCGCGCGTCGCGGGCGCGCGCGTCAGCGCCAGAAGGTCTCGAGCTTCTTCAAAGATTTCTCGGTCTTCTTCCAGTCCGCAGCGGCGCCCCCGCGCGCATGCGCGCACCAGCCCACGGCGAAGGCGCTGGCCGGCGCGAGAGTGGCGTCGGATTCGCCGAGATCGCGCAGCAGCTCGGCCGCGACCGTGAGATCATTGAAGGCGCCGAGCTCGTCCTGCAGCGCGGCCGTGCGCCGCAGATAGCGGCGCGCTTTTGCTTGCGAATCGAAGAGGGACTGGAAAAACTCGGCGGCGTAGCGCGCCTTCTTGAAGGCGATGCGCGCATGGTGCCGTTGCTCGGGCGTCAGCGCGGCGAGGTCTCGGCTCTTCTTCAGCGCGCGGCGATGCAGCCGATCGAGCGAGCGCGTGGCGAATTGCTTCGCCGAGCCGGGCGCGCTCGTATCGAGCGCTGCGCGACCGTCGTCGCCGGGTTGCGGGCGCCAATTTCTGGCGGCGAGCGCGGCGCGCAGATCGACGACGAATTGCGTCGTCCGCGGCGCGGCGACGAGCGCTGCGACCGCGGCATGCGCCTCTATGCGTCGCCGCTCGACCGCATCGAGCAGCGCATAGAAGCTCGGCTCGCCATTGGCCTGGGCGAGCGGACCGGAGACCAGCATATCGACGAGCACATCGAGATTGCGCGCCGCGCCGAGCGTCGCCGATATTTCCTTCGCGCGCGCGGCGGCGGTTTCCAGCGCCTCGCTCACGACTCCGCGGCGCAGCATGCCGACGCCGGCGCGCAAGCGTCGCTGCGAGACGCGCATCTGGTGAATGGCTTCTTCCGGCGCCTGAAATTGCAGCGCCGGCCAATTGGCGACGAATTGATCGAGACAGGCGGAGAGCGCCGCGACGATCGCTTCGTCCAGCGAAGCGTCCTCGGCGAGCGTCGGTCGCCGCGCTTTCACCGGCGCGACGCCGGCGCCGGTCGCGCGCGCCAGCGCGAGCTCGGCCTCGCTCATCGGCAGAAAGCGCGCGTTCATGCGCGGCGCGAGCTCGGCGGCGACGTTCCAGAATTCTTCCTCGGCGCCCTCGATGAGCTGCAGCTCGATCTCGTGGAAATTGGCGCGGCGTCCGCCGCACTCGACGAAGCCGTCGTCGAAGTAGACGGCGATGCGCGTATGCGCGCGCTCGACGAGGCGCTCGCGTCGCTCCGTCTCGGCGACGCTGCGCGCCTCCAGCGGCCGATCGGCGATCGAGCGGCGCAGCGGCTCGGAGAAGCCGAGCATCTTGCCGACCTCGAGCGTCGGCACGCGCAGCTCGATAGAGCCGCGCACGCCCGGCGCCGTAGGCCGCGACCAGCTCAGCTCGACGAAAGCGGCGCCGTGCATCTCATAGCCGCGCAGCTGAATATTCTGCTTGCGCAGATCATTGACGGCAGTGTCGAAAATAATCGAGCGAATGCGTCGCGTCGGCCGCGAGACGGCGCCGATGGTGAGGCTCTCGCTGCGCGCTGCGGCGGTCATGCCGGCGCGATCGGTTCCGAAACGGATGCGCGGGCCTTCGCCGCCGCTGCGCCGGCTCCGCAAGGCGCGCCGCGCCGCCTCCTGGGCGGCTGCGCTCGACGCGAGTTGGCGATCCATATGAAACCGTGCGGCTTTCGGGCTCGATGCGAGGAGTTTCGACTCTCTCCGTGAGCCGGTCAAGGGGAGGGACGGGGATTAGATGTGGCGCGGCAGGCGTTTTCGCTATTCATGCTTACCGCGGCAAAAGCGCCGCCGGCCCCGGTGGGGGACTTAACCAGTGGACCGAAAATCAGTATATGCCACGGGGTGGAGAATAGAGGGCGCATGGCGAATCTCGCGGATCTGTTTCGGGACGGCGCAGCCAATGCTTGGCTGTTCGCGCCGACGGCGGTGGCGCTCGGCGCGCTTCACGGCCTCGAGCCCGGCCATTCCAAGACGATGATGGCGGCCTTCATCGTCGCGGTGCGCGGCACGGTCGGTCAGGCGATACTGCTCGGCCTCTCGGCGACGCTCTCGCATACGGCGATCGTGTGGATCGTGGCGCTCACGGGGCTCTATCTCGGCGCGCATTGGAACGCAGAGGCCAATGAGCCCTATCTGCAGATCGCCTCCGGCGCGTTGATCCTCTGCGTCGCCGCTTGGATGACGTGGCGTATCTGGCGCGACCGTCCGCGCGCGCATCGTCACGATCATGCGCATGACCATCATCATCCGCATGGGCATGATCACGACCATGCGCATCACACACATGACCATGCCGCCGCGGAGAGCGCTTCGCTGCTTCTCGACGAGGAGACGATGGATGCGCATGAGCGCGCCCATGCCGAGGACATTAAGCGACGCTTCGCCTCCCGCCATGTGACGACGGGACAGATCATCGTGTTCGGCCTCACCGGCGGGCTCATCCCATGCCCGGCCTCGATCACCGTGCTCCTTCTCTGCCTTCAGCTCGGGCAGATGGCGCTGGGCGCGGCTTTGGTGCTGTGCTTCAGCATCGGCCTCGCGCTCACAATGGTCGCAGTCGGCGTCGTCGCGGCGCTCGGCGTGCGTCATGCTTCGGACCGCTGGTCCGGCTTCGAGCAGATCGCCGGCAAGGCGCCCTATTTCTCGAGCGCGCTGATCTCCATCGTGGGGCTGTACACGCTCTATTCGGGCTTTGCAGCGCTGAGCTGAGCGCGCGCTCAGCCGCCGAAGGGGAATTTCTGCACGCCGGCGGTGATCGGCGCGTCGAGGAAGAAATCCAATATCGCCGGCTGACTCGGATCGACCGCATAGGGCGAGAAATCCGTCACGCCTTCCTCGGCGAGCACATTCACATCGATGAAGAAATTGCCGCTGCAGGCGCTCGCCGCGCGCGTCAATATCGCATGGGCGGCGTCGGCCACGATCTGCGGCTTGCGCGCGCGGCGCAGCACGGCGTCGCCGCCGAGCAGATTGCCCACTGCGGCCGTGGCGATCGCCGTCTCCGGCCATAGCGAGTTCACCGCGACCTTGCCGGAAAGCTCGCGCGCGAGGCCGAGAGTGACGAGGCTCATGCCATATTTCGCCATTGTGTAAGCGAGATTGGGCGCGAACCAGCGCGGGCTCATATCGAGCGGCGGCGACAGGGTGAGAATGTGCGGATTGGCGGATTTTTTAAGATAGGGCAGCGCGAGCTTGGCGCAGAGGAAGGTCCCGCGCGCATTGATCTGATGCATCAGATCGAAGCGCTTCATCTCGATCGCTTCGACGCCGCGCAGATCGATCGCGCTCGCATTATTGACGAGAATATCGACGCCGCCGAAGATCGCCGCCGTCTTGTCGAAGGCCTCCTCCACCTGCGCGTCGAAGCGAATGTCGCAGGGCAGGGCGAGCGCCCGCCCCCCCGCTTTTTCGATCGCGGCGGCGGCGGTGTAGATGGTCCCCGGCAGCTTGGGATGCTCCGTGACGCTTTTGGCGACGATCGCCACATTGGCGCCGTCGCGCGCCGCGCGCTCCGCTATGGCGAGGCCTATGCCGCGGCTCGCGCCGGTGACGAGCAGAGTCTTGCCTGCGAGCGATCCCGCCATGGGCGCGCGCTCAGGCCGCGACCCGCGCCGGATAGCCGGCGTCGGTGATGATCTTGGCGAGGCCTTCCGGATCTTTGGGCGAGGGCGACACTTCCACCTTGCCGGTGGCGAGGTCGATCTTCACCTGCGCCTGCGGCTCGGCCTTCTGCACCGCCTCGGTCACATGCTTCACGCATTTGCCGCAAGACATTTCCTGAACGTCGAATGTCGTCGTCATATCGTTTTCCTCCTCATTGACTTGCAGCGGCGAGCCTGAAGGCTCGCGGTCCGACGCCGCTATGGACCGCGCGCCTTCAGGCTCGCTCTCTTCCACGCTCGGCGTTTCAAAGCTCGTCGCGCTCGCCCCCACCGGCGGCTGGAAGCGCCGCAGCCGCAGCGCATTCGTCAGCACGAAGACGCTGGAAAACGCCATGGCGCCGGCGCCGAGCATGGGCGAGAGCAGCGTTCCATTGACGGGATAGAGCGCGCCCGCCGCGACGGGAATCAGAATCACATTATAGGCGAAGGCCCAAAAGAGATTCTGCGCGATATTGCGCATGGTCGCGCGCGAGAGCGCGAGCGCGGCCGGCACTTTCGACACATGGCCGGACATCAGCACGACATCGGCGGCCTCGATCGCAATGTCGGTTCCCGTGCCGATGGCGATTCCGACATCGGCGGCGGCGAGCGCCGGCGCGTCATTGACGCCATCGCCGACGAAGGCGATTCTCCGCCCTTCGCGCAGGCGCTGCAACGCCGCCACCTTGCCGTCCGGCAGCACGCCGGCGATCACCTCGTCTATGCCCAGCTTCGCCGCAATGGCGCGCGCCGTGCGCTCGTCGTCGCCGGTGATCATCGCCGTGGCGACGCCTTGCGCATGCAGAGCGGCGACGGCGGCGACGCTCGTCTCCTCGAGCGCGTCGGCGACGCAGAGAATGGCCGCGAGCTTTCCATCGATCGCGACATAGAGCGGCGTCTTGCCTTCCGCCGAGAGCCGCGCCGCAGTTGTGTCGAATGCTTGAATATCGAGGCCGAGCGCCCTCATGAAACGGGCGGCGCCGACGGCGATCTTGCGCCCTTCCGCGGTCGCCTCGACGCCCATTCCGGGCATCGCCGAAAAGTCTCGCGCCTCGACGACGGAAAGCCCGCGCGCCTTTGCGGCGGCGACCAGAGCGCCGGCGATCGGATGTTCCGAGCGCGCCTCGACGCTGGCGGCGAGCCGCAGCGCGTCATCGGCCGAGACGCCTTGCGCCGTCTCGAGATCGGTGAGCTCGGGCTTGCCGCGCGTCAGCGTGCCGGTCTTGTCGAAGGCGATCAGCGTCACATCGCGCAGGCTCTGCAACGCCTCGCCCTTGCGAAACAAAATGCCGAGCTCGGCCGCGCGTCCCGTGCCGGTCATTATGGCGGCCGGCGTCGCCAGGCCCATGGCGCAGGGGCAGGCGATGATGAGCACGGCGACCGCCGCCACCAGAGCATAAGAGACGTCGCGTTGCGGGCCGAAGGCGAGCCAGACGATGAAGGTGATGAAGGCGATGGCGAGCACGGCGGGCACGAAGACGCCGGTCACGCGATCGACCAGCGCCTGAATCGGCAGCTTGGCGCCTTGCGCTTGCTCCACCATGCGAATGACGCCGGCGAGCACAGTATCCGCGCCGACGCGCGTCGCGCGGAAGGTGAAGGCGCCGGTCGTGTTCACCGTGGCGCCGGTCACTTCCGAGCCTTTGCGCTTGCCGACGGGCGCCGGCTCGCCGGTAATCATCGATTCATCGACATGAGAGGCGCCGTCGACGACGATTCCATCCGTCGCTATGCGCTCGCCCGGCCGCACGGCGACGAGATCGCCGACGACGACGTCGTCGATCGGCAGCTCGATCTGCTCGGCGGCGCGCAGCACGCGCGCGGTCTTGGGCTGCAGCGCGGCGAGCGCGCGGATCGCCTCCGACGTGCGGCCCTTGGCGCGCGCCTCCAGCGTGCGGCCAAAGAGGATCAGCGTGATGATGACGACGGCGGATTCGTAATAAACATCGGCGGCGCCATGCGGCAGCAGGCTCGGCGCAAAAGTGGCGACGACGGAATAGAGATAGGCGCTCATCGTGCCGATGGCGACGAGCGAGTTCATGTCCGGATGGCCGCGCCAGAGCGAGGGAAAGCCCTTCTCATAGAAGGGCCGGCCCGGCCCGACGAGCACCAGCGTCGCGAGAATGAAGGAGAGATAGCGAATGGTCTGATGGCCGATGGCGGCCATGAGCCAATCGCCCAGTCCTGGAATCGTATGCGCGCCCATCTCGAGGAAGACGACTGGCGCGCTGAGCGCCGCCGCGACGATGAGGCGCTTGCGCAGCGACGCGGCCTCCTGCTCGCGCGCGGACCTCTCGCGATCGGCGGCTTTCGCGCCTGTCTCGAGCTCGCGCGGCTCATATCCGGCTTCCGCCACGGCGCGGCGCAGCGCCTTGGCCAGCGCCTGGGCCATGTCGCCGCCGCCGAGCGCGCGCACCCGCGCCCGCTCCGTCGCGAGATTGACCTCGGCCGCGATCACCCCCGGCACGGCGCGCAGCGCTTTTTCGACATGGGTGACGCAGGAGGCGCAGGTCATGCCGCCGACGCCGAATTCGATCGTCTCGATCGCTGGCTCATAGCCGGCCTCGTCCACCGCGCGGGCAAGCTGCGCGAGGTCTGCGTCCGGCGTGAGCGTGACATCGGCGCGCTCTGTCGCGAGATTGACCGAGGCCGAGACCACGCCCGGCGCGCCGCGCAGCGCCTTCTCGACGTGAGAAACGCAGGAGGCGCAGGTCATTCCGCGCACGCCGAAGGAGATATGCGCGTCGGCGGGCGAGTCTGCGCGAGTCGAGGCGTCGGCCATCAGATCAGCTCCTCTCGCCTCAGTCTACAACCAGCGGCGCGTTCTCGCGGCATAGGCGTCGAACTCGGCGCCGAACCGCTGCGACAAATGGCGCTCTTCCCGCTCTATCGCCAGCCGCTGCAGCAGAAAGGCCGCCACGGGCGTGAGCAGGAGCATCCATGTCGAGCCGAGGGCGAGGCCGAGGCCTGCGATCAGCGCCACATGCGACACATAGATGGGGTTGCGCGACCATTGGTAAGGCCCTGCGGTGACGAGGCTGGAGACGGCGCGATCGGGCCGGATCGTGGTGCCTTGCCGGCGCATCAGCGACGCGCACCAGAGATCATTGGCGAGCGCGAGCGCGACAATGAGGCCGCCGGCGATGCGCGCGCCGAGCGGCCAGGCGCCCCCGGAGAGCGGCAGAAGCAGATCGAGCAGCGCCCCGCCGGCGATCGCCGCGAGGAGCAGCAAAGGCGGCCATGCGATCCGCGACGGGGGATCGGCCTCGGCTCGGCTGTCGTCGATGGACATGGGAATCCTCTTTCTGCTCAGATCGCGTTGGCGGGAAGGTTTTTCAAGTTTCGATCGGATGAAAAGCGGGGCGCCGGGCTTTCTTGCCGTCCCGTCGCCGCCCGGCTATTTAACCGCCTCCCCGGCGCGACGAAAGTCGCATGGCCATCCGGGCGAGCCGGGAAGGATCGAGTGACGACAGATCGCGCGGGCGCAATGCTCGACTTCTACGCCGCGGACCTCGCGAGCCTCTCGGCGCAGGATCGCTTGCGCGCGCTCGCGCCGCGCCGTGGGCTCGACTTCAGCTCCAATGATTTTCTCGCGCTCGCCGAGTCGCAGGAGCTGCGCGCCGCCGCCGCCGCGGCGCTGGCGCGCGGGGTTCCCGTCGGCGCCGGCGGCTCGCGGCTGCTGCGCGGCGACCGTGAGGAGCATCAGGCGCTGGAGCGCGAGGCGGCCGCCTTCTTCCATGCGGAGAGCGCGCTGTTTTTCGGCGCCGGCTTCACGGCGAATGAGGCGCTGCTCTCGACCTTGCCGCAAAAGGGCGATCTCATCGTCCATGACGCGCTCGTGCACGCCAGCGCGCATGAGGGCATGCGGCTCTCGCGCGCGAAGAGCGTCGCCGCCGCGCATAATGACGCCGACGCTTTCGCGGATCAGATCGCGGCATGGCGCCGTGGCGGCGGAACGGGCCGACCCTGGATCGTCGTCGAGAGCCTCTACAGCATGGACGGCGATTTCGCGCCGCTCGACGCGCTCGCTAAGATCGCCGCGCGTCACGACGGCTTCCTCCTCATCGACGAGGCGCATGCGACCGGCGTCCACGGCCCCGGCGGGCGCGGCCTCGCCGCCGCGCTCGAGGGTCGCGACAACGTCGTCACGCTGCACACTTGCGGCAAGGCGCTCGGCGTCTCCGGCGCCCTCGTGCTGCTGCCCGCGACGCTGCGCGAATTCCTCATCAATCGCTGCAGGCAATTCATCTTCGCGACGGCGCCGTCGCCGCTCGTCGCCGCGTGCGTTCGCGCCGCGCTGCCGATCGTGGAGCAGGCGGAAGGCCGCCGCGTCGCATTGCGCTCGCGCATCGCGCTCGCCGCGCGCAAATTGGAGGGGGCGGGGTTCGCGCCGCCGCAATCGCAGATCGCGCCCGTCATCGTCGGCTCCAATGCGCGCGCGTTGGCGCTGGCCGCGGCGATGCAGGCGCTGGGCTATGACATTCGCGCGATCCGCCCGCCGACCGTCGCGGAAGGAACCGCGCGTCTGCGCATCTCGCTCACTCTGCATGTGAGCGAGGCGCAGATCGCCACTATGGTCGACGATCTGGCGCATGCGCTCGCGGATTTGCCGGCATGACGCGCCTCGTCGTCGCGGGAACCGACACCAATGTCGGCAAGACGGTGTTTGCCGCCGCGCTCGCCGGCGCGCTCGGAGCCTATTATTGGAAGCCCGTGCAATCGGGCCTCGAGGGCGAGACGGATACAATGGCTGTCGCGCGGCTCTCGGGGCTTTCCGAAGAGAGGCTTCTGCCCGAGGCCTATCGCCTCCGCACGGCGGCCTCGCCGCATCTTTCCGCGCGCCTCGACGGGGTGGAGATCGATCCGGCGCGTCTCTCGCCGCCGGATCGCGCGCCGCTCGTCGTCGAGACGGCCGGCGGGCTGATGACGCCGCTGACGGAAGCGTGTCTGACGATCGATCTGCTGGCGCGCTGGCGGATTCCGGTGGTCCTCTGCGCGCGCACCACGCTCGGTACGATCAATCACAGCCTGCTGTCGCTCGAGGCGCTGCAACGTCGCGAGATTCCCATTCTCGGCGTCGCTTTCATCGGCGACGAGAATGTCGAGACGCAGGGCGTCATCACGCAAATCTCCGGCGCGCGCGCGCTCGGCCGTTTGCCTTTCGTCGCGCCGCTCACGGCCGCCAATTTGGCGGCGGCTTTCGCGGCGCATTTTCGCTGCGCCGATTTCACGGGGACGAATCCATGACGATGCGCTCACGCGGATGGCCGAGATGACATCGCCCGTCTGGCGGCCATTCACGCAGCATGCGCTGCAGAAGGAGGCGATCCTCGTCGCGCGCGGGGAGGGGGCCTGGCTCGAATGCGCGGACGGCCGCCGCATTCTCGACGCCATCTCCTCCTGGTGGGTCATCACCCATGGCCATCGCCATCCGAGGATCGTGCGGGCGATCAAAAATCAGGTGGACCAGCTCGATCAGGTGATCTTCGCGGGCTTCACCCATGAGCCGGCGGAGACGCTCGCGCGCCGCCTCGTCGCGCTGACGGCGCCGGGGCTCGATTATGTGTTCTATTCCGACAGCGGCTCCACATCGGTGGAGGTCGCGATCAAAATGGCGCTCGGCTATTTCCGCAATCGCGGCGTCGCGCGCAATCGCGTCATCGCTCTCGAGCATGGCTATCACGGCGATACGATCGGCGCCATGTCCACCGGCGCGCGCTCCGTCTTCAACTCGGCCTATGAGCCGCTGCTGTTCGATGTGACGCGCATTCCGTTTCCGAGCGCAGGATGCGAGCAGCAGACGCTCGACGCGCTGGAGGCGGCCTGCCGCGGCGCCGACGCCGCCGTTTTCGTCGTCGAGCCGCTCGTGCTCGGCGCCGGCGGCATGCTCATCTATGGCGCCGATACGCTGCGCGAGATGCGGCGCATCTGCGCCGCGCATGGCGTGCTCTTCGTCGCCGATGAGGTGATGACCGGCTTCGGCCGCACCGGAACGCTCTTCGCTTGCGAGCAGGCGGGAATCGTTCCCGATATCGCCTGCTACGCCAAGGGCATCACCGGCGGCTCATTGCCGCTCGCCGTGACCATGTGCTCGGCGGAGATTTTCGAGGCGCATTATTCCACCGATCGCTCGCGCACTTTCTTTCATTCGAGCTCCTTCACCGCCAATCCCATCGCTTGCGCGGCGGCGCTGGCCAATCTCGACATATGGGAGAGCGAGGATGTGCGCGGCCGCATCGCGCGTCTTGCGGCGATGCAGGAGGAGCGGCTGCTGCGCTTCGCGAATGACGCGCGCTTTACCAATGTGCGGCGCATCGGCACGATAGCGGCGCTCGATCTGCGCGCCCGCGACGCCGGCTATCTCGCGACCATCGGGCCGGCGCTCTATGAATTCTTCATCTCGCGCGGCTTGCTGCTGCGACCGCTCGGCAACACGATCTATATTCTGCCGCCCTATTGCATAGAGGCGAGCGAGCTCGACGCGCTCTATGCGGCGATCGACGAGGCGGGAGATCGCTTCTGCTGAAAGCGCCGAAGGCGCTCGGGAGGGGGTGAAACCCCGAGTCTTTGCCATTGAACCCCACCCGGTCCGGCCATAGGGCGTTCTGCGAAGAACGCCCGTCGCAAGCGCCGGGCTATCGCCGGCCGACCCTCCCCCTGAAGGGGAGGGTGGAGCGGGTTCATTGCGGCCTCTTCACCCTCACTCCGCCGCCATCTTCAGATCGGGCTTGATCGCGTAATATTCGCCATAGAGCCGCGCGATTTCGGCGCGCGCCTCCAGCACGCTGCGGGCGCGTATATGGCCAAAGCCACGAATCTTCTCCGGTATGCGGGCCAGCGCCACAGCGGTGGCGTGATTGGCCGGCGACAGGCGCGGCAGAATATCGTCCAGCAGCAATTGATAATCGGCGAGCATCTTGCGCTCGGCGATGCGGTCGCTGTCGGGACGGAAGGGATCGAGGATGGTGCCGCGCAGGCCCTTGAAGCGCGCCAGCCATTTCAGCACATGGAACATCCACGGGCCGAAGGTGATCTTGCGCGAGCCGCCAATGTCGTTCTTGCGCTGGAAGGCGACGAGATTGGGCGCGAGATGCAGCTCCATGCGCAGATCGCCCTCGAAGATCTCGGCGAGCTGGCGCTGGAAAGAGCCATCCGTGTAGAGCCGCGCCACCTCGAATTCGTCCTTGGCGGACATCAGCTTGAACAGCCCGCGCGCCACCGCCTCGGTCAGCTCCTTCGTTCCCGGAACGCGCTCCTTCTCGAGGCGCGCGACGGCGTCGACGCGTGCGCGATAGCGGGCGGCGTAAGCGGCGTTCTGATAATCGGTGAGGAAGGCGACGCGGCGATCGATCGCCTCTTCCAATGAATGTGACACATCCCGCGCGGGATTGCGCTCGCGCAATGAGGAGACGACGGTCGTCACGCTCGGAAGATCATGCGCGGCGCGGCGGCCCCAGGCGAAAGCGGAATGATTCATCGCCACCGCCTCGCCATTCAGCTCGATCGCGCGCAAGAGCGCGGCCTCGGAGAGCGGCAGCAATCCCTTCTGCCAGGCGTAGCCGAGCATGAACATATTGGCGGCGATGGAATCGCCGAGCAGCGCCAGCGCCAGCTCCGTCACATTCAGGAAATCGACGCGCTCGCCGGCGGCCTCGCGTATGGCGCGCTCGATGAGCTGCGCCGGCAGCACGAAATCGGGATCGCGCTCGATATCGCCGGGAAACACTTCGGCGCTGTTGACGACGACATGGCTGCGCGCAGGATCGATCGCCGCGAGAATCTGCTTGCCGCCGGCGACGACGAGATCGCAGCCGAGCACGAGATCGGCCTCGCCCGCGGCGATGCGGATCGCGTGAACCTCGTCGGGCGTGCGGCCGATCTTCACATGGCAATAGACGGCGCCGCCCTTTTGCGCGAGGCCGGCCATATCGATGACGCCGACGCCCTTGCCCTCGAGATGCGCGGCCATGCCGAGAATGGCGCTCACCGTCACCACACCCGTCCCGCCTATGCCGGCGACGAGCACGCCATAAGGCGCCGCGCCGATCTGCGGAACGGCGGGCTCCGGCGGCGGCGGACATTGCGTCTCGCTGGTCGGCGCGGCTTTCTTCATGCGCGCGCCATGCACGGTGACGAAGCTCGGGCAGAACCCCTCGAGGCAGGAGAGATCCTTGTTGCAGCTCGATTGGTCGATGCGGCGCTTGCGGCCGAATTCCGTCTCCAGCGGCTGCACCGACACGCAATTGGAGGCGCGGCCGCAATCGCCGCAGCCTTCGCAGACCAGCTCGTTGATGACGACGCGCACATCCGGGTCGGGATATTCGCCGCGCTTGCGGCCGCGGCGCTTCTCCGTGGCGCAGGTCTGATCGTAAATCAGAACGGTGACGCCATCCGTTGCGGCCAGCTCGCTCTGCACGCTGTTGATGACGTTACGGTGATAGATGTCGAGACCGGGCGGCCACTGGATATCGGAGGCGTATTTGTGCGGCTCGTCGGAGACGAGCGCGATTCTGGCGACGCCTTCGGCCGCCACCTGATGCGCTATGGCCTCGACGGTGAGATCGCCCTCATGCGCCTGTCCGCCGGTCATGGCGACGACGCCATTGAAGAGAATCTTGAACGTTATGTTCGTCTTCGTCGCGACGGCGAAGCGAATGGCGAGCGAGCCGGAATGATTGTAGGTGCCGTCGCCGAGGTTTTGGAACACATGCTTGCGCGTCGAGAAGGGCGCCTCGCCGATCCAATTGGCGCCTTCGCCGCCCATATGCGTGTAGCCCTCGGTCGAACGGTCCATCCATTGCGCCATATAATGGCAGCCGATGCCCGTATAGGCGCGCATGCCCTCCGGCACATGGGTGGATGTCGAATGCGGGCAGCCGGAGCAGAAATGCGGCACGCGCACGCCGACGTCGGTCAGCGATTTGCGCCGCTCCTGCATTTGCTCGAGCCGGCGCACGCGCCCTTCGAGATCGTCGGAGCGGACATAATTCAGCAGGCGCCGGCCGATGGCGATGGCGATGTCATTGGCGTCGAGCGAGCCCTTCACCGGGAAGAGCCATTCGCCGACCTCGTCCTTCTTGCCGATGCAGATGGGCTGATGCGAGGAGCCATAGAGCTGCTCGCGCAGCTGCACCTCGATCAGCGAGCGCTTCTCCTCGACGACGATGACGAGATCGAGCCCGCGCACGAACTCGCGCAGGCCTTGCGGCTCCAGCGGCCAGGGGCAGGCGATCTTATAGAGGCGCAGGCCGTAGTCGTTGGCCTTCACCTCGTCTATGCCGAGATCGTCCATCGCCTGGCGCACGTCGAGATAGGATTTGCCGACAGTGATGACGCCGATCTTGGCGGCGGGGCCGCCGGAGGTGATGATGCGATTGAGGCGATTGGCGCGGATGAAGGCGAGCATGGCGTCGCGCTTGCTCTCCTGCATGCGCGCTTCCTGCGTCAGCACCGGATCGCGCGGACGTATGTTGAGGCCGCCCGGCGGCAGCAGAAAATCGAGCGGCGCGATCGGGCGCACGCGATCGAGCGAGCCGTCGATGGAGGCGGTGGACTCCACCGTGTCCTTGATGAGCTTCAAGCCGACCCAGACGCCGGCGTAGCGCGACAGCGCGAAGCCCATGAGGCCGTAATCGAGAATCTCCTGCACGCCGGCCGGCGAGAGGATCGGCATCATCATATCGACGAAAACGAATTCGGATTGATGCGCCGTGGTGGAGGATTCCGCCGTGTGGTCGTCGCCCATCAGCGCCAGCACGCCGCCATTGCGCGAGGAGCCGGCGAGATTGACATGGCGCAGCGCGTCGCCAGAGCGATCGACTCCCGGCCCCTTGCCGTACCAGACGGAGAAGACGCCGTCATATTTGCCTTCGCCGCGCATCTCCGCCTGCTGCGCGCCCCATATGGCGGTGGCGGCGAGATCCTCGTTGAGGCCCGGCATGAAGAGAATGTCGTTGCGCTCGAAGAGCGTCTTCGCCTTGTGCAGCTGCGCGTCCATGCCGCCGAGCGGCGAGCCGCGATAGCCGGAGACGAAGCCTGCGGTCGCGAGGCCGGCGCGACGATCCATCTCCTTCTGCATCAGCAGAAGACGCACGATCGCCTGCGTGCCGTTGATGAGCACATGCGTCTTGGCAAGATCGAAACGATCGGCGAGGGACACGTCGCCGAAGGCGGGGCCGGTTGTCGTGGCGCCGGCGACTACATCCGCCATTCGTATTCTCTCCTCGCTCGGCGCGACGCCCTCGCGGGGAGCCCCGCTCGCGCAGGGCCGCGCGACGTCATCGTCTCGGAGAGCGGCGTGAGGCCGGCTCCCCATATGAAGCGTTGCCGCTCGAAAGCTCTCGCGCGAGGCGCTTTCGAAAGAGTCATATTGCGGATTTGCGCGTCGGCGGAAAGACTCCCGTCCTCCTCATCCGTGAAAATCCGTATCCCATCCGCGAGGGACGGCCGCCGCCGCCCCCGGCGCGACCCGCCCGGCTTGTCCTTGCGGCGCCGGGCATGGCATTATACGTCACGACGCGCGACGCCAGCAAGCGAGCCTTCGCGGGCGCCAAAAAAGCTGTCGAAACAGAGCGCCCGGCCCTGTTTCCGCCGCCTTCCGCGACTAGAGGGTCCGCGCGTGGAGCCGGAGCGATTCGCGGGACCGGAGACGAGCGCCGCGGCCCCATCGAGGCGAGAGCCCCTATGCCGAGAAGATTCACATTCGCTTCGCTGACCCTCGCCATGGCGCTCGCCGCCGTCCCGGCCGCTGCGCATCCGCATGTCTGGGTCGCCACGCGCAGCGAGATCGTGTTCACGCCGGACGGTAAGATCAAGGGCGTGCGCCACGCCTGGACCTTCGACGAAATGTATTCCGCCTTTGCGCTGCAGGGGCTCGGCAAGGACGGCAAGCCGCCGAGCCGCGAGGAGCTCGCGCCGCTCGCCAAGACCAACGCCGAATCGCTCGCCGAATTCGATTATTTCACCTTCGCGAAATATCAGAACGCCAAGGCCGCCTTCGGCCCGCCGGAGGATGTGTGGCTCGAGGCCGACGACAAGCGCATCGTCACCATGCATTTCACGCTGCCGCTGGAAAAGCCGCTGTCTGCGCAAAAGCCTTTCTCCTTCCAGACCTATGATCCGACCTACTTTGTCGCCTTCGATCTCGAGAAGCAAAATCCGGTGACTCTCGCCGGCGCTCCGGCGGGCTGCTCGACCAGCGTCGTGGAGCCGAAGCCGCTGCTCGCCGTCGACACGCAAAAGCTGAGCGAAGCCTTTTTCGCCAATATGTCGCCCGGCGCCGATTTCGGCATGAAGCTCGCCGCGCGCATCGTGGTGGCCTGCCCGTGAGGGTTTCTCCGCGGGATCGCGCGCTGCTTCTTCTAGCGCTGGCCGCGCTCGCGCTGTCGCAGGACGCCGCGCTGGCGCAGGCGGCGCGTCATCCTTTCGCCGTCGGCCCTTCGGAAGCTCCGGTCGGCGCGGCGAGCGGCCTCGCCGGGCTGCTGCTCGCCTGGCAGAGCAAATTCCATATGGAGCTGCAGAACGCTGCGCGCGCGCTGAAGACCGACAACGGCGCCTTCTTCACTCTGGCGGCCGCGAGCTTTGCCTATGGCGTTTTTCACGCCGCCGGGCCGGGTCATGGCAAGGCCGTGCTCGCCTCCTATATGATCGCCAATGAAACGGCGCTGAAGCGCGGTCTGACGCTCGCCGCTCTGGCGGCGTTGCTGCAGGGCGTGGTGGCCATAGCGCTCGTCGGCGTGGCGGCCATTGTCTTCGGCGTCACCGCGCAGCGCATGACCGAGGCGGCGACATGGATCGAGACGGCGAGCTACGCCGCCATCGCCGCCGTGGGCGCGCGCCTCGCCTATGTCAAAGGGCGCGCGCTGCTCGCCGCGCTGCGGGAGCCGGCGCCTGTCCTCGCCGTCGCGCGCCGCGGCGCCTTCGCCTGCGAGGCGATCGACGACGATCCCGCCCATGTTCATGGGCCGGACTGCGGCCATATGCATGCGATCGACGCCGCCCGCCTCGGCGCCGGCTTTCGCTGGGGCGACGCGCTAGGGACGGTCGTCGCGGCGGGGCTTCGTCCCTGCTCGGGCGCCATACTCGTGCTCGTCTTCACCCTGTCACAAGGCGTCTTCATAGCGGGCGCCGGGGCGACGTTGCTGATGTCCGCCGGCACGGCGATCACCACCGGCGCCTTGGCGGCCACGGCCGTCTTCGCCAAGGATTTCGCCGCGCGTCTCGCCGCGCGCAGATCGTCGCGCGCGGAGACGCTGCTGCGCGCGGGCGAGCTGCTCGCCGCTCTCCTCGTGCTCGCCTTCGGTCTCACGCTGCTGCTCGGCATGCGCGCGGGAGCCGTCGGCGCCTGAGGCTTCCAATTTCGAAAGTCGCGGCGATGCTGCGCTGCGACGACGATCGTCGCGCGCCCGGGGCTGCGCTCGCGCCCGCGGCGCGCTATATTTTCGTGAGCGGATTGGCGCTATCCCGAGTTGTCGCTATCACGAGCAAACGCTAATCCAATGAGCGGACCGCTGGGCCGCGGTCGATCGCGCCCATGCCCGGAGGCCACGAATGACTGCCGCCACTCTCGCGTCGGACCCTTACGCCACCCGCCCCTGGGTCGCATCCTATCCGCCTTTCGTGCCCGCCGAGATCGACCCGGCGAGCTATTCGACCCTCGTGGACATGTTCCGCCAGAGCGTCGTCGAATTTTCCGGCCGCACCGCTCTCGAGAGCTTCGGCGCCAAGCTCACCTATGCCGAATTCGGCAACGCCGCGCGCTCGATCGCGGCTTGGCTGCAATCGCAGGGAATCGCCAAGGGCGATCGCATCGCGATCATGGCGCCCAATGTGATGGCCTATCCGCCCTTGATCTTCGGCGTGCTTTTCACGGGCGCGATCGTCGTCAACGTCAATCCGCTCTACACGCCCAAGGAGCTCGCGCATCAGATCGACGATTCCGGCGCGCGCATGATCTTCGTGCTGGAGAATTTCGCTCATACGGTCGAGGCCGCATGGCCGTCGATGAACCTCGAGAAAGCCGTCGTCATCGCTCCGGGCGATCTTCTCGGCCTGCGCGGCCCAATCGTGAATTTCGTCTCGCGCTATGTGAAATGCGCGGTGCGGCGCTATCGCCTGCCGCAGAGCCTGCCCTTTTCGCGCGTGCTGCGCGCGGGCGCCCGGGCGCCGCTGCGCGACGCCGACGTCGGCCCGGATGATCTCGCCTTTCTGCAATATACGGGCGGCACGACCGGCGTCGCCAAGGGCGCGATGCTGCGGCATCGCAACATAGCGGCCAATGTCACGCAATCGGCCGCCTGGCTCTGCCCCTATCTGCCGACGCCGCTCGATCAGGTGATGGTGACGGCGCTGCCGCTCTATCACATCTTCGGCCTCACCGCCTGCTGCCTGCTGATCGTGAAGATCGGCGGCTCCTGCCTGCTCATCGCCAATCCGCGCGATATCCCCGGCTTCGTGAAGACGCTGCGCAAATCGCGCTTCACCATGATCTCCGGCGTCAACACGCTCTATGCGGCTCTCGCCAATCATCGCGATTTTCCGCGCGTCGATTTCTCCAATCTCATCTTCTGCATTTCCGGCGGCATGGCGACGCAAGACGTCGTCGCGCGCAAATGGAAGGAGATCACCGGCCATCCCATCATCGAAGGCTATGGCCTTTCGGAGACATCGCCGGTCATCACCTGCAACCGGCCCGATCTCGTCGAATTTTCCGGCGCCATCGGCTATCCCTATCCCTCGACGCAAGTGTCGATCCGCCTGCCTTCCGGCGAGCCCGCGCCTTTCGGCGAGCGCGGCGAGCTCTGCGTCAAAGGTCCGCAAGTGATGGCCGGCTATTGGAACAGGCCGGAAGAGACGGTCGCGGCGACGACGGAGGACGGCTTCTTGCGCACGGGCGACGTCGCTGTGATGATGCCCGACGGACTATTGAAGATCGTCGATCGTCTCAAGGAGATGATCCTGGTCTCCGGCTTCAACGTCTATCCCAATGAAGTCGAGAATGTGCTGACGCGCCATCCCAAGGTCAGCGAGGCGGCGGTGATCGGCATTCCCGATCCGCATTCGGGCGAGGCGCCGCTCGCCTTCATCGTGCCGCGCGATCCCAGCGTCACCGGCAAGGAGCTACATGATTTCTGCCGCGAGACGCTGACGCATTACAAGGCGCCGCGCCATTTCGAGTTCCGCGACAGCCTGCCCAAGACCAATGTCGGCAAGGTTTTGCGGCGCGTTCTGAAGGAGGAGTATCTCGCGCGCGGCAAATAGAGCGGCGCCGAGCGCTTTTCCGGTTCAGATCGAACCGGAAAAGCGCTCGATTCCTTTATTTATGTCATGTTTTCTTCACGCGAACCGGTTCCCACGTCACTCGAAAACAATCCAGCCGCTCACCGCACCCGCGTCCACTCCTCGCCGCCGCAGATATTGGTGCCATTGACGCAGCCCTCGAGGAGCAGCACCTTCTCGCTGCGCAGCGCGAGGCTCGCGGCGTAGCTCTGGCCGTCCTTGGCGTTGTAGATTGTGCCGGTCCATTGATTGTCGCCGGTCAGCTTCAGATTCAGGATCGGCAGGCCGAGCAGCGAGCGCTTGCGCTGGCGGGGGTCGGGATTGTTCTCGTCGACGCCCTTCTCGGAGAGCCAGGCGATCTTGCCGCAGATCGCTTGCCCGCAGCGGCTGATCTGAATATGCGCGGTGCCGTCGGCGACGCGCCACTCGCCGATCGGATCGGCGAGCGCCGCGGTCGCGACGACAGAAAAAATCGACGCGCACATCCAGGACCGCTTCATCTCGAGCCTCCGTTTGAATAATCACGGGCGGGAGTATAGGGCTAAGCCATGCCTCAGACCAATACGCCGGCCGCGGCGCCCCTCGCTGCGCTGCGGCAAAAGGCCGAGCCGATCCGGGCGCTCATTCTGGGCGGGACCAGCGAGGCGCGCGCGCTCGCCGCCCGTCTCGCCGGCGACGCGCGCCTTGACGCGGTGGTCTCGCTGGCGGGCCGCACCAGCGCGCCGCTCGCCTCGCCGCTGCCGGTCCGCATCGGCGGCTTCGGCGGCGTCGAGGGGCTGACGCGCTATCTCGTCGAGGAGCGCATCGAGCGCGTGATCGACGCCACCCATCCTTTTGCGGCGAGAATTTCCGCCAATGCGCGCGCGGCCTGCGCGGCGCTGAGCCTGCCGCTGCTGGTCTACACGCGCGCGCCTTGGAGCTCCGTGGAAGGGGATCGCTGGATCGAGGTCGCGGACAATGCCGGCGCCGTGGCCGCGCTGGGCGAGGCGCCGCGGCGCGTCTTTCTCACCATCGGCCGTCTGGGGCTCGCGGATTTTCTGTGTGCGCCGCAGCATTATTATCTGATCCGAACGATCGATCAGCCGCAGGAGAACGATCTACCGCAACGCTACCAATTGATCCTGGAGCGCGGTCCTTTCACAGTCGAGAGCGAATTGTCCCTGATGCGCGCCTCGGCAATCGACGTCATCGTCTCCAAGAACAGCGGCGGCCGCGAGACCAATGCGAAGATAGAAGCCGCGCGCATGCTCGGCCTGCCGGTCGTGATGGTCACGCCGCCGCGCGGCGGCGAGGCGCGCGTTGTTCATGACGTCGCGGCGGCCGTCGATTTTCTCTTCTGCGAGGCGCCCTAGATGAGCGTCACTCTGATGTTCCAAGGCACGGGGTCGGATGTCGGCAAATCGCTCGTCGTCGCCGGCCTCGCGCGTGCGCTGACGCGGCGCGGCTTGCGGGTCGCGCCCTTCAAGCCGCAGAATATGTCGAACAACGCCGCGGTGACGGCGGACGGCGCCGAGATCGGCCGCGCCCAGGCGTTGCAGGCGCGCGCCGCCCGTCTCGCGCCGACCGCCGATATGAATCCCGTGCTGCTGAAGCCGCAGGGCGCCGCTGGCGCGCAAGTCGTGCTGCGCGGAAAAATCGTCGGCTCGGCGCGCGCGCGTGAATATCAGCAATGGAAGGCGGGGCTCATGTCCGCCGTGCTGGAGAGCTATGAGCGCCTGCGCGCGAGCTGCGATATCGTGCTGGTCGAAGGCGCCGGCAGCGCGGCGGAGATCAATTTGCGCGCCAATGACATCGCCAATATGGGCTTCGCGCGCCGCGTCGACGCCCCGGTCGTGCTGGTCGGAGATATAGACCGCGGCGGCGTCATCGCGCAGCTCGTCGGCTGCAAGGCCGTGCTCGATCCAGACGATGAAGCGCTGATCCGCGGCTTCATCGTCAATAAATTCCGTGGCGATCCTTCGCTCTTCGACGAAGGCATGCGTTTCATCGCCGAGCGCACCGGCTGGCGGCCGCTCGGCCTCGCGCCCTTTTTCGCCGACGCCGCGCGTCTGCCGGCGGAGGACGCTTTCGGCCTGCGCGCCGGCGCCTCGAGCGGGGAGGGCGGTCTGACGATCGCCGCGCCGCTGCTGCCCAATATCGCCAATTTCGACGATCTCGATCCGCTGCGGGCGGAGCCGGGCGTGCGCTTCATTCTGGTGCGGCCGGGCGAGCCGCTGCCGGCGGAGGCGCGGCTCGTGATACTGCCGGGCTCCAAGGCGACGATCGCCGATCTTTCCGCCTTTCGCGAGGCCGGATGGCACATAGACCTCGCCGCGCATATTCGTCGCGGCGGGCGCGTTTTCGGCATTTGCGGGGGCTATCAGATGATGGGCCGTCGCATCGCCGATCCGCAAGGGCTCGAGGGGCCGCCCGGCGCGGTGGAGGGGCTCGGCCTCCTCGATATGGAGACGGTCTTCGAGACCGAGAAAGTGCTGAAGCAGGTGAGAGGCGCGACCATCGCCGAAAATATCCCCTTCTACGGCTATGAGATGCACGCCGGCCGCAGCGATGGGCCAGATTGCGCGCGTCCGCTGCTGCGCTTCGAGGATGGGCGCCGCGACGGCGCGGCCTCAGTGGATGGGCGCTGCGCCGGCGTCTATGTGCATGGCTTTTTCGCCGACGATTCTCTGCGCGCCGCCTTTCTGCGCGATCATGGCGCGAGCGCCTCGGACCTCTCCTATGAGCAGTCGATCGAGGCGACGTTGGACGGTCTCGCCGAGCATTTCGAGCGCCATTTGGACGTGGACGCGCTATTGGAGCTGGCGCGATGAGCGTTTCGCCGCCGATCCTGCCGTCGATCCTGCATGGCGGCCGGCTCGATCTCGCGCGGACGCTTTTTCCGCAGGCGCCGGAGCCCTGGATCGATCTCTCGACCGGCGTCAGCCCCTATCCCTATCCGTTTCCGCCGCTCTCGCCGGAGGTTTTTACCCGCTTGCCGGATGTCGCTGCGCTGGCGGCGCTGGAGCGCATCGCCGCCGCCGCCTATCGCGCCGGGCCTGGGGCGCAGGTCGTCGCGGGGGCGGGGACGCAGGCTTTCATTCAAAGCCTGCCACGCTTGCATTGGCTGCCGCGCTCGAGGCCGGCGACGCGGGTCTCCGTCCTCGGCCTCACTTATGAGGAGCATGCGGCCGCCTGGCGCGCCGCCGGCGCCGAGGTCGCGCGCGTGGAAACGCTGGAGGAGATCGCGGCGGCGGAGATCGGCGTCGTCGTCAATCCCAATAATCCCGACGGCCGCCTCGAGCCTGCCGCGTGTCTCGCCGAGACGGCGCGGGCCATGGCGGCGAAGGGCGGGCTGCTCATCGTCGATGAGGCTTTCGCCGATTTTCTTCCCGCCGAGGCCAGCCTCGCGCCGCTCGCGGGGGAGGATGGCCTCGTGCTTTTGCGGTCTTTCGGCAAGGCCTATGGGCTGCCGGGCGTCCGGCTCGGCTTCGCCCTCTGCGGCGCGGCGCTCGCCGAGCCGTTGCGGGCGATACTCGGACCTTGGAGCGTCTCCGGCCCGGCGCTGGCGATCGGCGCGGCGGCGCTCGCCGATGCGCCCTGGCTCGCAGCCCGCGGCGTCGCGCTCGCGCAGGACGCCGCCCGGCTCGACGGGCTGCTCGCCGCCGCAGGCTTCGAAATCATTGGCGGAACGTCGCTTTTTCGGCTCGTTCGCCATGCGGCGGCGGATCGATGGTTTGCCCATCTCGCCCGGCGCGGCATATTGACGCGTAGGTTCGGCGAGCGGCCGGATCGGCTTCGTTTCGGCCTGCCGGCTGCGCCCGCGGCCTGGGAACGACTGGAGCGCGCATTGGAGAGCGGACGAAATGGTCTTTGATCCCGAGCCGTCGCTCGTCGCCAGCGCGCCATTCTCGGAGGAGGAGCGCGCCGCCGTCTATCGCGCCATCCACACGCGCCGCGACGTTCGCGACGAATTCCTGCCCGATGAATTGTCTCACGAGGAGGTGATGCGCCTGCTGGACGCCGCGCATCACGCGCCATCCGTGGGCTTCATGCAGCCCTGGAACTTTCTCCTCATCCGCGATCGCGGCTTGCGAGAGGCGGTGCACGCCGCTTTCGAGCGCGCCGCCGAGGCGGAGGAGGCGCTGCTGCCGCAAGAGCGCCGTGCGCAATATCGAAGCTTGAAGCTGCAAGGGATTTTGAAAGCGCCGCTGAATATCTGCATCACTTGCGACCGCTCCCGGCAGGGCCAGACCGGGCTCGGCCGCACCCAGCAGCCGGAGGCCGATCTCCTCTCCACCGCTTGTGCGGTGCAGAATTTCTGGCTGGCGGCGCGGGCGGAAGGAATCGGCGTCGGCTGGGTGAGCATATTGAGAGAGCAGGATTTACGTGCGATTTTCGACATCCCTGCGGAAATCGCCATTGTGGCCTATCTCTGCGTCGGCCGCGTCGCCAAGGCCTATGCGCAGCCGGAGCTCGAAATTCGGCAATGGGCCAAGCGCCTGCCGCTCGAGGAATTGATCTTCTCCGACCGCTGGGGAAATCGCATAAATAATTCCGAGGGTTGAGGTGGTTACAAAATTGACACGCTTTTGTGATTTTTTGGACCCTGAAAGCCGCGCACTCCTTTTGACCTTCGTCTTGAGGGGTCTATAGTGAGCGCAAGGCGCAGGGCGGATGCGCTGCAGCATGGTCTAGCTGCTCCGCCTGCGGTATGCGTCTTGCTTGCCATTAGGCCGGCAATCGTGGGGTCGGATTTATGAAACCAGCAGATTATGAGCTCGTTTACGATAAGGCCCGCCCTCTCTCGAACACGACAACGCTCACTGTCGCGGAAGTGCCGGATCGACTGGAAGATCTGCTGCATCTGCTCGGCGAGGCGATGATCGAGGGGCGTGACAATCATTCGCGACTGACGGAAATTCATCTTCCCATGTCGCGCTTTCCGCAGATGGACTCGAAATTCTGGCACATTCCGGTCGAGGATTGTGGCGAGCATCCAGTCCTGCGGCTGTTCTTCGAGACGCAGGGCGACTTCACGCACTGATCTTAAAAGGGCTTCTCGTAACCTTCGCAGTCTTCCTTCTCCCCGCATGCGGGGAGAAGGGGACGTCGCGATGATCCATCGGACACCAGACGCCGCCGCGCTGCAAGTCCGATGTTTCGGTGGAGCGACGACCGCGCTTCACGACGCTTTTGCCGTCTGCGGCTCTGGGATCGCAGCCTCGCGGCTCGGCGTTTCGGGCGCCCGCCGCGGCCGCCGGCTCTCCAGCTTGCTCATCAATAGATAGATCACCGGCGTCGTGTAGAGCGTCAGCATCTGGCTGAGCAGCAGCCCGCCGACGATGGTGACGCCGAGCGGACGCCGCATTTCCGCGCCGATTCCGCCGGCGAAGGCGAGCGGCAGGGCGCCGAGCATGGCGGCGAGCGTCGTCATCAAGATCGGCCGGAAGCGCTCCACGGCCGCCTCCAGCGCCGCATCGCGCACGGAATAGCCCTTGTCGCGCTCGGCGTGCAGGGCGAAGTCGACCAGCATGATGCCGTTCTTCTTCACTATGCCGATCAGCAGCAGAATGCCGATGAAGGCGATCATCGTGAATTCCGTGTCGAAGGCCTCGAGCGCCAGCAGCGCGCCGAGCCCGGCCGAGGGCAGGGTGGAGATGATCGTCACCGGATGGGCGAGGCTCTCATAGAGCACGCCGAGGATGATGTAGACGGCGAGCAGCGCGGCCAGGATCAGCCACGCCATCCCCGATGAGAGCTTGCGAAAATCCTTGGCGTCGCCGGCGAATTCCGCCTGCACCCCATTGGGGAGCTGCATTTCCTCGGTCGCCGTGAGAATGGCTTTCGCCGCCGCGTCCAGCGTATGGCCAGGCGCTATGTTGAAGGTGATGGTCGCCGCCGGCAGCACGCCCTGATGATTGACGACGAGCGGCATGGTCCCGCGCTCTATGCGGGCGACAGCGGTGAGCGGAACCTGGGTTCCGTCGCTGGCCGAGACATAGAGGCCGGAGAGATCGCGCGGATCGCGCTGGCGCGACAGCGGCGCCTCGACGATGACGCGATATTGATTGCGCTGCGTGTAGATGATCGAATCCTGACGCTGGCCGAAGGAGCTGTTGAGCGCCGCGTCGATCGCCTGAATAGGCACGCCCATGCGCGAGGCGGCGGTGCGGTCGATGACGACATTGGCCTTCAGCGCGCCCTGCTGCCGATCGGTGGTCACGTCGGCGAGATCGGGCAGCCTTTGCAGCCGCGCGAGCAGCTTGGGGGTCCATTCTTCCAAATCGTCGACCGTGGAGGCGGTGATGGTGAACTGATATTGCGCTTTGCTCTGGCGCCCGCCGGAGCGCAAATCCTGCGACGGCGTCATATAGACGGAGAGGCCGGCGATCTTGCCGAACGCCTGGCGCAGGCGCGCCAGCACCTCGAAGCTCGACGCCTTGCGTTCGGTGGCGGGCTTCAGCGCCAGAAACAGCCGGCCCTGATTGCCGGACATGCTCTGATTGGAGCCGCCGATAAAGGAGCCGACATTGACGACGTCCGGGTCGGCGGCGGCGATGGCGGCGGCCTTCTTCTGCAGCGCGACCATATCGCCGAAGGAAATATCCGCCGAGGCTTCGGTCGTGCCGTTGAGCAGGCCGATATCGTCCTGCGGCAGATTGCCCTTGGGGACCGAGGCGTAGAGGTGAACTGTCCAGCCGATCGTCAGCACGATGACGCCGAGCGTCGCCCAAGGATGGTCGACGACCGGCCGCAAGCTGCGCGCATAGAGGCCGATGAGCCGCGCCAGAGCGCCCTCGACCAGACGGTCGAAGCGGGACGGCGTCTCTCGCTTGGGCGAGGGCAGATGCGCGCAGATCGTCGGCGTCACCGTCAGAGAGACGATGGTCGAGATGACGATGGCGAAGGTGAGTGTGAAGGCGAATTCGCGCAGCAGCCGCCCGAAGATGCCTTCCATCAGCAGCAGCGGAATGAACACGGCGATCAAGGACAGGCTGATCGAGACGACGGTGAAGCCGATCTGCTTCGCGCCGGCGAGCGCCGCCTCCAGCCGGTCCATGCCGCGCTCGACATTGGTCTCTATGTTCTCGATCATGACGATGGCGTCGTCGATGACGAAGCCGACCGCGATGGTGAGCGCCATCAGCGACAGATTATTGATCGAGAAGCCGGCGAGCCACATGGCCGCGCAGGAGCCGACGAGGGAGAGCGGCACTGTCACCGCCGCGGCGAAGACCGGCGTCGCCCGGCGCAGGAAGACGAACACCACCGCCATGACGAGGGCGATGGAGACGAGCAGCGTGTTCTGTATTTCCGAGACGCTGGCGCGGATCGTCTGCGTCCGATCGGAGAGGATGGAGACGTCGACGCCGCTCGGAATCCATGTCCGCAGCTCGGGCAGCAGCGCCTTCACCTGATCGACCATGGCGATCACATTGGCGTTGGGCTGCCGCGTCACGATGATGATGACGGCGGGCTTGCCGTTGAACCAGCCGGCCGCCAGCCGATTGCGCACGCCGCGCTCGACAGTGGCGATATCGCCGAGCTTGACCACGGCGCCATTGCTCGCCGAGACGACGACATTGCGAAAGTCGCGCGGCGTCGCCAGCTGATCGCTGGTGCCGATGGTGCGGCCGAGCTGCTCGCCATTCAGCGCGCCGAGCGGCGAGAGCACATTGGCGGAGACGATGGCGTTCGCCACCGCATCGACGCCGAGGCCCATCGCGGCGAGGCGCGCCGTATCCATCTGCACGCGGATCGCCGGCTGCTCGGCGCCGGCGATGCGGACCTCGGCGACGCCGGGCACTTGCGAGATGCGCTGGGCGATGACCGTATCGGCGGCGTCGAAAATGGCGCTGGTCGGCAAGGTCTCCGAGGTCAGAGCGAGGACGATGGAGGGCACCGTCGCCTGGCTCGCCTTGCGGAAGACCGGCAGGAGCGGCAGATCGGAGGGCAGATCGGTGGCGGCGGCGTTGATCGCCGCCTGCACGTCGCGCGCGGCGGCGTCGATGTTCCGGCCGATGTCGAATTGCGCGACGATCTGCGTCTGGCCGAGCGAGCTGACCGAGGTGAGCTCGGTGACGCCGGAGATGCCGGCGAGGCGGCGCTCCAGCGGCGCGGCGACGGACGCCGCCATTGTCGCCGGATCGGCGCCCGGCCGCGCCGCTATGACGCCGATCGCCGGAAAGTCGATCGCCGGCAGGCTGGCGACGGGCAGGAAGAAATAGGCGACGGCTCCGACCATGAACAGCGCCGCCGCGAGCAGGCTCGCGCCCACCGGCCGGCGGATGAAAGGCTCGGAGATGTTCATGGCGTCGGGGCTCGATCGGCGCGTGGGTGGGCGAGCCTGAAGGCTCGCGGTCCGAAGCGCGCCCTGGACCGCGAGCCTTCAGGCTCGCATCGCGCGAAATCGCTGGGAAACCCCATCACTCCGCCGCCTCCTTGCGCTCGGAGGGCGGCGCTGTCGGGGCGGCGGTCTGCGGCTGCGACGCCGGCGATCCATGCAGCCATTCGCGCAGCCGCGCGCGCAGGCGATCGACGGCGAGATAGATGACCGGCGTCGTATAGAGCGTCAGCAGCTGCGACAGAATGAGCCCGCCGATGATCGAGACGCCGAGCGGAATGCGCAGCTCGCTGCCCGGACCATGCGCCAGCGCCAGCGGCAGCGCGCCGAGCAGCGCGGCCAGCGTCGTCATCATGATCGGCCGAAAGCGCAGCCGGCAGGCGCGCACGATGGAGTCGAAGGGCGTCAGAGCCTCGGCCTTCTCCGCCTCCAGCGCGAAGTCGATCATCATGATGGCGTTCTTCTTGACGATGCCCATCAGCAGCACGACGCCGATCAGCGCCACCAGCGACATGTCGAGCCCGGTCGCCATCAGCGCCAGCAGCGCGCCGACGCCGGCCGAGGGCAGCGTCGTCAGCACGGTGAAGGGATGCGCATAGCTCTCATAGAGCACGCCCAGCACCACATAGATGGCGATGGCCGCCGCCAGAATGAGCCAGGGCTGACCGGCGAGCGATTTGCGGAACTCCGCCGCATCGGCGCTGAACATGCCGATGATGGAGGAGGGCAGGCCGATCTCACGCTCTATGCGGGCGATCGCCTCCACCGCATCGCCGAGCGCGGCGCCGGGAGCGAGGTCGAAGCTGATCGTCGCCGCCGGAAACTGCTCCTGATGCGCGACGGCGAGCGGCGCCGTCGTCTGCTCCACCGAGACGAAGGTCGAGATCGGCGTCTGCGGGCCGCCATTGGAGGGCGAGACATAGAGCTTGTCGAGCGCGGTCGGGTCGCGCTGATATTGCGGCGCCGCCTCCAATATCACGCGATATTGGTTAGACTGGGCGTAGATGGTGGAGATTTGCCGCTGGCCGAAAGCGTCGTTCAGCGTGTCGTCGACATTTTGCGCGGTGACGCCGAGCCGCCCCATCAGCTCGCGGTCTATGTGCAGGAAGGTGCGCAGCCCGCCGTTCTGCGTCTCGGCGGCGACATTGCGGAACACGCCGTCGCGGCGGATCGCGTCGATCAGCTTCTGCGACCAGTCCTGCAGCTCGGCCTGATCGGGCGCGGTGAGCGTATATTGATATTGCGAGCGGCTGGCGCGCGTCGTGATCTGTATGTCCTGCACCGGCTCTATGTAGACGGACGCGCCGGGAATGCGCTCGGCCGCCTTCTTCAGCCGCTCGGCGATCTCGTCCGCGCCGACGCTGCGCACATCGCGCGGGCGCAGCGTCACCGACATATGGGCGACATTGGTGGTGGCGTTGAGCGGGCCGACGCCGAGCACCGAGGCGGTCCCCGTCGCCTCCGGCTCCGCCTCGAAGATTTTCGAGACCTCGGCCTGCAGCCGCGTCATCGTCTCGAAGGAGGAATCGGGCGAGGCTTCCAGCACGACATTCAGCTGGCTCGTGTCCTGGCGCGGCAGGAAGCCCTTGGGGATGAAAGCGTAGAGCGCGATGGTGAGCGCCAGAGTGCCGAAGGTGAGGACCAGCATCAGCTTTTGCCGGCCGAGCGCAATGGCGAGAGTCTTGGCGTAGAATTCGTCGAGCCAGGCGGAAAAGCCGCTCTCCGGCGCATGGGAGGCGTGGCCCGCGCCCGGCTTCAGCAGCTTGGCGCAGAGCATGGGCGTCAAGGTCAGCGAGATGATCGCCGAGACGACGACCTGCGCGGTGAGCGTCAGCGCGAACTCGCGGAACATGCGGCCGACGAGGCCGGTCATGAACAGAAGCGGGATGAAGACGGCGATCAGCGAGACGGTGAGCGAGATCACCGTGAAGGCGATCTCCCGCGCGCCGTCCAGCGCGGCGCGATGCGGCGTCTTGCCGAGCTCTATGTTGCGGACGATGTTCTCGATCATCACGATGGCGTCGTCGACGACGAAGCCGGCGCCGATGGTCAGCGCCATCAGCGACAGATTGTCGAGCGAGAAGCCGACGAGCGACATCAGCGCGAAAGTGGCGATGATGGAGAGCGGCAGGCTGACGCCGGCGATGACCGTCGCCCGCCAGCTGCGCAGAAACACCAGCACCACCAAAATCACCAGCGCGGTGGCCAGCACCAGGGTGAATTCCACATCCTCGATCGAGGCGCGGATCGTTTGGGTGCGGTCGTTCACCACCTCGAGCGACATGCCCTTGGGCAGCGCGCGCATGACATTGGGCAGCTCCTTATGGAGCTGATCGACTGTGCTGATGATATTGGCGCCCGGCTGGCGCTGCACGTCGAGGATGATCGCCGGCTCGCCGCGATACCAGCCGCCGACCCTGGCGTTCTCCAGCCCATCGAGCACCGTCGCCACATCGCGCAGCATGATCGGCGCGCCATTGCGATAGGCGACGACGACGGTCTCGAACTGCCGCGCCGCTTTCAGCTGGTCATTGGCGTCGAGCGTGTAGGATTGGTGGAGCCCGTCGAGCGAGCCCTTGGCGCCGGCGACATTGGCGGCGGCGATGGCGGCGCGCAAATCCTCCATGCTCATGCGATTTGCGGCGAGCCGGGCGAGATCGGCCTGAATGCGCACCGCCGGGCGCACGCCGCCCTCCACCGCCACATGGCCGACGCCCGGCACTTCCGAGAGGCGCGGCGCGATCAGCGTGTCGGCGACGTCGCTCATCTGCCGCATGCTGGCGGTCTTGGAGCGCAAGGTGAGCGTCACCACCGGCGTGTCGGCCGGATTGACCTTCGAATAGACGGGCGGATAGGGCAGCGTGCGCGGCAGCGTCGAGGCGGCGGCGTTGATCGCCGATTGCACATCCTGCGCGGCGGCGTCTATGTCGCGATCGAGCTCGAATTGCAGCGTGATCTGCGAGAGGCCGAAGGAGCTCTGCGACGACATGGTCTGCAGCGACGGAATCTGCCCGAACTGCCGCTCGAGCGAGGCCGTCACCAGCGCCGCCATCGTGTCGGGATTGGCGCCCGGCAATTGCGTCGTGACCTGAATGGTCGGGAAGTCGACCTGCGGCAGCGGCGAGATCGACAGACGCGCATAGCCGAGCAGGCCGAACAAGAGCACGGCGAAGCTCAGCAGCGAGGTCGCCACCGGCCGTTCGATGAAGGGCGTCGACACGCTCATCGCGGGAGCGTCACCTCTGTTGCGGCGGGCCGCCGACGTCGCCGCGCTTCTCGCCGCCGGCCTCGCTCTTTTGTTCCTTGCGCGGACGCTTCGCAGCATCCGCGCCGCGATCGGCCGTCGGCTCCATCACCTTGACCTGCGATCCGTCGACGAGCCGCGAGAAGCCGGTCGTCGCCACCTTCTCGCCCGGCTCGAGGCCGGAGACGACCACCGCCTGAACCTCGTCCTGCCGTCCGACGGAGACCGCCTTCATCGAGACGGTCTCGTCCTCGTTCAGCGCATAGACGAAGGCGCCATTGGGGCCGCGTTGAATGGCCGAGCTCGGAACCACACGCGCATCGTGTAGCACATCGACTGTCAACCGGACGTTGACGAACTGGCCCGGCCACAGCGCGAGGCCCTTATTCTCGAAGGTCGCCTTTATCTTCACCGTGCCGGTGGTCTGGTCGATCTGATTGTCGATCACCGTCACCACGCCCGTGTCCAGCACGCTGGAATTGTCCGGGCCGAGGGCGGCCGCCGGCGCCGGGGCGCGGGACTGCGCCTTCTGCACCGCGGGCAGAAACTGCTGCGGCACGGTGAAGACGACATAGATCGGCTGCAGCTGGGTGATGACGACGATGCCGGTCGCGTCCGAGCTGTGCAGAATATTGCCGACGTCCACGAGCCTTATGCCGGTGCGGCCGTCGATCGGCGAGCGTATGGTGGCGTAATCCAGCGTCGCCTTGGCGTTGTCGATCGCGCCTTGATCGGCGCGGATCTGCGCCTCGAGCTGGGTGACGAGCGACTCCTGCGTCGCAAATTGCTGCTGAGAGCCGAAATTGCTCGCCGCGAGCTTCTTATAGCGCGTCACATCGACGCGGGCGTTGGCGAGATTGGCTTCGTCCTGCGCCTTTTTGGCGACGGCCTGGTCATAGGCGGCCTGATAGAGCGTCGGATCGATGAGGGCGACAATATCGCCCTTCTTGACGCTCTGCCCCTCGTCGAAGCCGAGCTTCATCAGCCGCCCATCGACCTGCGTGCGGACAGTGACCGTGTTGAGCGCCTGCGCCGTGCCGACCGCGTCGATTGTCACCGGCACATCGGCGATCCGCACCGGCGTCGCCGTTATGGAGACGGGACCATCCAGGCTGCGGCGGCGCCCCTCGCGCTTGCCGCCCGACACTGCGGCCGATTCTTGCGCCCCGTCGCCGAAGATCCAGGGACGGGCGACGTAATAGCCGGCCGCGAGCGCGGCGATGACCCCCAGGGCGACCAGCGGCGACGGCCGCTTCGCGCGCCAGCCGGCCGGCCAGGAGAGCGGCGGTTTCACGGCCAGGGACCCTTGTCCGACTCATAGGCGCCATCTTCGGCGGCGATCTCGAGCGCGCGCGTCGCGCCGGACCAGCCGCCGCCGAGCGCCTGATAGAGGCTGGTGGCCGCCTGGAAATATGCGAGCCGAACCACGGCCAGCGCGTCCTCGGTCTGGAACAAGGTGGTCTCCGTGGTCGAGAGGGTGATGATATCGATCGTTCCCTCACGGAGCCGCGCTTCGGCCACCTCATAGGCCCGTCGCGCCGCGGCCGCCGCCTCGCCCTGCAGCTTCAGCTGGCGAGACGTCTCCTGTATGGCGATGAGCGCATTCTCGACGTCCGAGAAGGCCGTCAAAATTTGTTTTTTGTAAGCCTGCGCCAGCTCGGCGAACTTGCCCTGCTGCAGCAGATATTGGCCCTGCAGATTATAGCCGTCGAAGACCGGCTGCGTCAGATTGCCGGCGATCTGCCAGGCGATCGCCTCCGGGCGGAACAGCGAGCGCAGCGCGATGCTCTGCACGCCGTAATAGCCGGTGATCTTGATCGACGGGAAGAAGGAGGCGCGCGCCTGCAGCACCGAGAATTCGGCGGATTCGAGCTTGGCCTCGGCCTCTGCGATATCCGGGCGGCGCAGCAGCAGCTCGGAGGGCAGGCCGGGCGAGACTTTCGGGAAGCTGAGCCGGGTCAGCGAGCCGCCCTTGATGACGGCGCTCTCCGGCGGGACGCCGAGCAGCACGGCCAGCGTGTTCTTCGTCTGGCGTAAAGTCTGCTCCAGCGGCGGCACGGAGGCGCGCTGCTGCGCGACGACCGAATCCTGCTGCGAAAAGTCGAGCGCCGTGGCGGTGCCGACGTCGAGCCGGGCCTTGATGGCCTTCAGCACGGTTTCGGCGATCTTGATGTTGTTGTGGGCGATGCGCAGCCGGTCTTCCGCCGTCAGCACCTGAAAATAGGCGTTCACCACCGAGGCGATGGTGGAAATCTCGACCACGTCGCGATCGAAGCGGCTGGCGTCGGCGAGCAGCCGCGCGGCGTTGGAGGCGTCCTGATTCTTGCCCCAGAAGTCGATCTCATAGCTGGCGTCGAGCTGCAGCTGCAAGAAATTGGCGCGGCGCGTGCGCAGCACGCTCGAGCCGGCGGCGCCGGTCGTCGTCGTGGCGCTGGTCGAGGCGCTGGTGCTCGTCGCGCTGGTGATGGTCGCCGGCGTCTGGGTGCGCCGCGCTATGTCGTTCATCGTGAGCGACGGCCACAGCGGCGAGCTGTTGATCCGCGCGGTCGCGTCGGCTTGCTGGATGCGCGCCACCGCGGCGGCTATGTCCAGATTTTGCTCGAGCGCCTTTTCGACGAGGCGGGTCAGCTCCGGCGAGCGGAAGCCCTGCGACCATTCCTTGGCGGCGCGAATCGGCGCGGCCGAGCGGGCCGGCTTGGCGGCCTTGAAGGCGGGCGGGGTCTCGACCGTGGCGTCCGGCTTCTCCCAATCGAGCACGCAGCCGGAGAGGGCCGTCGCGGCGGCGAGCGCCGCGGCGCGACCGAGGAACAGGGGCGGCCGTGGTCGTCGTCTCGGAGACAAGGACAATTCCGTTCTATCCGCATCTGCGCCCGGGCGGGCGCGTGGCCCTGTGACAGGGCCTAGACCAATGAGCGCCGCCGTTAAAGCGGGCGCGTGAATTTTCCACCGGCGCGACTCGATCGAGAGCGCCGATCCCACTCGACCCCGCAAAAATGGCCTCGCGAGGGCGCGTGGAAGAGCCGCCGAAAACCGATTCCTTCGCCGCGGCTCCGCTCGACCCTGCGAGGCGAGGCCGTTATGGTCAAGTTACGGATTGTTAATTTCTTCGCCGCGGCGTCGGCGTCTTTTGGGAAGGCGTCGGCTCGCCGGGCATTTTGTTCCAGCTTTCGCTCTGACACAAGAATGCGATCAGGCAGCCGGTGAGCGTGAGCTGGGTCGGGCTGTCCAAAGTGATGATCCCGATATAGATTTTGCCGTTCTCTGGATTGAAGAGATCGCCTTTCCAGCGATTGGCCTCGATCCGCGCCGCATGGCGCAGAATCAACATGGGCTGCTGGCCGGGCGGGGGCGGCGGAAACACGCCGCGCGCGCAGAGCTTGCCGTCGCAATCGAAGAATTCGAGCTTTTGCTGATGGCCGCCGCGCATCCATACGCCATAGATCGGCTCGGTCGGCGCGGCGGGGGCCGGCGCCGCCTCCGCGGGGGCCGCCGCCGCAGGAGCGGCGGAAACGAGGGCGAGAAGCAGGGAAAAAGCCGCCTTCTTCATCATGGCTCCGAGCCTAACACGCCGCGCGGCGGCTGCACAGGCGAAGCCGTTCGCTCGGTCGCTTCGCTCGCGCCGAGGGCGGCCACCTGCGGATCGCCGATCGCCTCCGCCTCCTCCTCCATCCGCGGCGGGCCGAGGAAGGCCGGCACGATGATGAAGGCGGCGAGCAAAGTGAAGAACAGCGAGATGGCGAGCAGCGCGCCCATGCTGGCCGTGCCCGGATGGCTCGACAGGAACAGGCTGCCGAAGGCCGTGCCCGTGGTGAGCGCGCTGAAGAAGATGGCGCGCGTCAGGCTCGAGGCGAGCATGTCCGAGACGCCCTTGCGCCAGGCGATGACGTAATAGATGTGGAAGGCGACGCCGACGCCGAACATCAGCGGCAGCGCGATGATATTGGCGAAGTTGAGCGATAAGCCGAGCAGATCGGCCGCCTCGAGGCTCATGATTCCCGCGAGCACCAGCGGGCCGAGCGTGAGCGCGACATCGCTCGCCCGCCGCAGCGCGACGACGAGAATCAGGAATATGGCCACGAAGGCCAGCACGCCGGCCTGCAGAAAGGCGTCGACGACCGTCTTGCCGGCCTCGGCGACGATCACCGGCGGGCCGCCGGCGTCCGGTGCGAGCGTCTGCACCGCTTCGGCGAAGCGCGTCATCACCTCGCGATCATTGCTGTCGCCCTTGGGCGTCACCTCGACGCGCACCTCGCCATCGGCGGAGATCCATTCCGAGCGCAGATCCTCCGGCAGCGAGTCGGGCGTGATCTTCTGCGCGGCGAGCGCTCTGCGCAGCTCGCCGAAGAGGCGCTCGAGATCGGAGAGGGCGGCGGTCTGCGCCTCCTTGCGAATCTCCGGGCTGGCCTTGACCAGCGCGTCCAGCGAATCGGCGAAGCGGATGAGGCCAGCCGGGGCCTTGGGCGCTGAGCCGGCCTTGCGGATCGTCTTGGCGGCGCGGGCGAGGGCTTTCTTCACCTCCTCGTCGCTCGGCGCGGGCTTGACCGTCGGATCGAGAATCTTGCGCAGCTGATTGGCGGCGTTTTCGAGCAGCGGCAGCTTCTCGTCCTGATCGGCGGGAATCAGCTGGTCGATCGTCGTCACATGATCGACCTCCGGCAGCGCCGCGATTTTTTTGGCCAGCTCGCGCGCGGCGGGCAGAGAGGGCGCGAGCGCCTCGATCTTATTGGGCGCCGTCTGCGGGTTTTTGGAGAGGTCGAGGAAGGTCGCGACCGATTCGACAGTCTGATCGCGCAGATTCATCGGATTGGAGTCGAAGCGCAGATGTAGCAGGAAGGGCGCGCCGGCGAGCACGACGATCGCCGTCGCGACGAGCACCAGCACGCGATGCCCTGCGATCCAATGATCGACGGCGGCCAGCGAGGCGGTCTCCACCGGCGCCGTTTCCGCCTTGGGGCCGAGAATGCGGATCAGCGCCGGCAGGAAGGTGAGCGTCGCCAGATAGGCGATGATCATGCCGAGGCCGGCGATGAGGCCGAGCTCGGCCACGCCGAGAAACTCCGTCGGCAGGAAGCAGAAGAAGCCGGCGAGCAGTGAGACGGCGGCGAGCGTCAGCGACCAGCCTATGCCGCGCGTCGCCGCCAGCAGAGCTTGCGGCAGATCGTCGACATTGTGGCGCTCCTCGCGATAGCGCGTCGCGAACTGAATGCCGAAATCGACGCCGAGGCCGATGAACAGAACCGCGAAGGCGACCGAGATGAGGTTGAAGCGGCCGATCAGCGCTATGCCGAGGCCCGAGGTCATGGCGAGGCCGGCGATGATGGTCAGCAGCACGGCGAAGATGAGCCGCTTGGAGCGCAGCGCCGCCCAGAGAATGAGCGTCACCACCGCCAGCGTGGCCGAGACATTCAGCCCGGTGTTCTCGGCGACGGTGGCGAATTCCTCATCCGCCAGCGGCACTTGCCCGGTCAGCCGCACGGTCACGCCCTTGTCGGGAACGAGGCCGAGCGATTTCGCCGTGTCTCGAATGATCTGCACCGCCTCATGGCCGGGCTCCAGCGCCGAATAGTCGATGATCGGCTTGATGAGCACGATGCGGCGCGGGTCCGCGCTGGGGCCGACCGAGGGCGCCTCCGGCTCGCGGCCGCCGGCCAGCAGCTTCTCCCAGGAGACCTTGGCCGGCTTTCCGGCGAGCACGGCGTCGAAAGCGTCGGTGAAATTATCGAGCCCCTTGGCGAAGGAGGCGAGGCCGCGCTCGCTCGTCGCCACCTGCTTGAGGCCGAACAGCAGAGCGTCCGACAGGCCGCGCAGGCTGGGGTCTTCCGCCAGCGGCTGCAGAAACTCGCGCTGCGCGACGAGCGAATTCATGTCGCGGCGAATCTCGTCGACGCCGAGGAAGAGAATGCCATTGTCGCGAAAATATTTATTATCGTCCGGGCGCCAGACGCGGGACATGAGCGGCTTGCCGGTCAGCGCGTCGCGCAGCTCATTGGCGCTTTTTTCCGCCTGCTCGCTGGTCTTGGCGTCGACGACCGCCACGATGATGTCGTCGATCTGCGGAAAGGCTTTGTAGAGGCGCGTCTCATTGGCGCGCCAGGGAACCTCGGGCGAGAAGAGATGCGCCGTATCCGTGTCGATGGCGAAACGCGTGGCGGTCACATAGGCGCCGGCGACGGTGAGCGCGAGCGTGACGATGACGACCGTCCAGGGCCGGCGCAGACACCAGGCCACGAGCTTTTCCAACATCAAGGGTCCTCGAATTGTTCAAAGCGCCGTGGGCGGCGCTCGTCGCGCCCGTCTCGAGCATGGGCTCGGGCCGGGCGTTCAGAAGTCGCTGGCTATTCCTTTGCTCTCCCAATCGCCGTAGCGAGCGGGATCGAGCCCTCCGCGGCCGCCGAGCTCGCGCTGCGTCGAGACGCGATCACGCCTCTGTCGCTCGCGGCGCTCCTCGGCTTCCGCCAGCGCGCGTTGCGCTTCCGGCGGAAGGGTCCGCTCGGTCGCGGCTCGTTCCGAGCGTGTCTCCGCTTCGTCCATTCATCCTCCTCGGAACGCGACGCTCCCGGGAAATTGTCCCGGGAAACTCTCCCGACAAGAGCTGGTTCTCGGGCGCGCGATCGGCGCTCGCCTCGGGTCAGCTCCTTATGTGATATAAACGACGATTCGATCCCCGTCGAAGGTGTGAATGCGCGACAATAGACCTTTCTCCGCCAAGGCCAAGGCGCGGGCCGGCTTCCTTCCGGCAGACGCCGCGCGCGAGGCCGAGGCCGCTCAAGTCCCGGGGCTGCAGGCGCGCATCGCCGCGGCCAATGTGATCGCGGATGTCGCGCAAGGCGGCCACCGGCTGGACGAACGTTTTTCTCCGCAGGCGGTTCCGTACCGCCTCGCAGGAATGGAGCCGCGCGACATCGGGCTCGCGCGCTCCATCGCCTATGTCGGCGTTCGCCGTCTCGGCGCCATTCGCCACGCGCTCGCGCTTCTGCTCGAGAAGGGCCTGCCCAAGCAGGCCGCGCGGCTCGAATGGCCGCTCGTCGCCGCGGCGGCGCAAATCCTCTTTCTCGACGTTCCCGATCACGCCGCCGTCGATCTCGCCGTGCGCGCGGTCCGGCTCGAGCCGAAGACCACTCCCTTCGCCGGCCTGGTGAATGGCGTGCTGCGCAATCTCATCCGCCGCCGCGAGGAGTTTCTCGGCGCCGATCCGCTCGATCTCGACACGCCCGCCTGGCTCGCGCAGCGCTGGATCAAATCCTATGGCGAGGCGCAGGCGCGCGCCATCGCCGCCATCCATATGCAAGAGCCGCCGATCGACCTCACGGTGAAATCGGACGCCGAAGGCTGGGCGCAGCGTCTCGATGGAATCGTTCTGCCGACCGGCTCGGTGCGGCTGCGCGCGCGCACGCCGATCGTCGAGCTCGACGCTTATGCGGAGGGCGAATGGTGGGTGCAGGACGCCGCCGCCGCTCTGCCGGCGCGCTTGCTCGCCGTGGAGCCGGACGAGCGCGTGCTCGACATGTGCGCAGCGCCCGGCGGCAAGACCGCGCAGCTCGCTCTCGCCCGCGCGCAGGTGACGGCGCTCGATCGATCCGCCGAGCGGCTGAAGCTGCTCGCCGCCAATCTGCAGCGCGTCCGCCTGCACGCCGACATAGCGGTGGGCGACGCCGCCTCTTATTCCGCCGCGCGTCCCTTCGACGCCATTCTGCTCGATGCGCCCTGCTCGGCGACGGGGACGATCCGCCGTCATCCCGACGTGCCCTGGATCAAGAAGCCCGGCGATCTCGATTCCCTCGTCGCGCTGCAATCGCGCATATTGGAGCGCACCGCCTCCCTGCTGCGGCCCGGCGGGCGCCTCGTCTATTGCACCTGCTCGCTGGAGCCGGAGGAGGGCGAGGCGCAAATCGCGAGCTTCCTGCGCCGTCATCCCGAGATGCGCCGCGCGCCGATCGACGCCGCCGCCGATCGCGTTCCGGCGGAATTCGTGACGCCGGACGGCGATTTGCGCACGCTGCCATCCTATTGGCCGAATGAGGACGCGCGCCTCGCCGGGCTCGATGGCTTCTTCGCCGCGCGGCTCGTGCGGCGGGACTGACGGAAGGCGCAGGATCGCGCATCCGCCGCTTTCCTGCTTTTGCGATTCGTGTCATCCCAATCATGATTCGCTTTGCTCCGCGCCAAATCGCGGAGCGCGAGGAGGACGCTCTGAGCGAGACGGCCAAAGGCTCCGGACAGCGATTGGCGAATGCCGCCGCGCGTGGCGTCGCCTCTTTCGCGCGCGCGGTGCGCGGGCCTTATTACGCCGTGCAGGCCATGGGCGTTCGCGCGCCGGAGCGGCTCTATGTGGCGCCGCAGGACATTCGCACAGCCGATCCAACCGTCGCGGATGAAATCTACGCCGGCTATTTCTCCTTCGACGGCAAGGTGGTGGAGACCAATGGGCGCTCGCCCTTCTCCATCGCGCCGCCATCCGTCGCTTGGCGGCGCTCGCTCGCCGGCTTCTCCTGGCTGCGGCATTTGCGCGCCGCCGATCGCGCCCTCGCGCGCGCCAACGCCCGTGCGCTGGTCGACGAATTTCTGCGCACGCGCACCGATTTCATCGACGATCCCGCCTATGAGCCGCGCATCGTCGCGCGCCGCACCCTGTCCTTTCTGGCGCAATCGCCGATCCTGCTCGAGGGCGCCGATCAAGATTTCTACGAGCGCTTCATGCGCGCGCTGGCGCGCAACATTCGCTTTCTGCTGCGCGCCATGGGCTCGGAGCGGCGCGCCTCGGACCGGCTGCTCTGCGCCGTGGCGCTCGCCGCTTTCGGCGTCTGCGCCGACGCCGGCCGCAAATTCGAGATGCGCGCCACCGCTCTGCTGGACGCCGAGCTGTTCCGCCAAATCCTGCCGGACGGCGGCCATATCGGCCGCAATCCCGAGACGCCGGTGGATCTGCTGCTCGATCTATTGCCGCTGCGCCAAGCCTATGCCGCGCGCGGGCGCCGGCCGCCGGAACGGCTCACCGCCTCCATCGCCGCGATGATCTCCTTCCTGCGCGTGCTGAAGCATGGCGACGGCTCGCTGGCTTTGTTCAACGGAATGGGCCGCGCGCCGCCGGATCGGCTGGCGACGATCCTCGCCCATGCCGACGCCTCCGGCGCGCCCATTCTCGACGCGCCGCATTCGGGCTATCGGCGCCTGCAGGCGGGCGCGGCCGCGGTCGTCGTCGACGCCGGCGCGCCGCCCCCGCCGATCTTCTCCTCCGCGGCCCATGCCGGCTGCCTCTCCTTCGAATTTTCGATCGGCGCCGAGCGCATCGTCGTCAATTGCGGCGCCCCGCCCGCGGGCTCGGAGGCGCTGCGCCGCGTCGCGCGCTCGACGGCGGCGCATTCCACCCTCGTCGTCGAGGATCGCTCCTCCTGCCGCATAGAGGCGCGGCCGGGACGCGGCCGGCCGGAGGAGCGCATCGTCGCCGGCCCCGTGCAAGTGAAGGCGGCGCGCCGCTCCACCGACACGAGCCATGAGCTCGAGCTTTCGCATGACGGCTATGCGCGCGAGCTCGGCCTATTGCACGAGCGCAGACTGGCGTTGGCGCATGACGGCTCGCAGCTGCTCGGCGACGACAGGCTCGTCGCGCTGCGCCATGGCGCGCGGGCCGAGAATTTCGTGCTGCGCTTCCATCTGCATCCCAATGTGCAGGCGAGCGCGGCCGGCAAGCGCAAGGTGCTGCTGCGCAGCCTCGGCGTCGATCTCGTCTTCGAGGCCAACGCCGATGTGGGCGTGGAGGAGAGCGTCTTCCTCGCCGGCCCGGCCACAGCGCGCAAAAGCGCGCAGATCGTGGTGGATGGGCGCGGCGTGAAGGACGCGCATTTGCGGTGGTCGTTTTCGCGGGTGGAGGAGGGGTGAGGGGGAGTGCAGCTGTGCGGCGAGGGCGGGAGGGGGCGGTTCCATCTCGGCCTTTATGCGACTTTCGCCCCGCGCGACTATCCCGTGGCATTTCAGCAATAGCGTATAGACTGACGGGCAGTCTTTTCGGCCCAAATGCTTGGCGGCGGTTGATCTCTAGGCCGATTGGTTCGTTGTATTCGCCTTGTGGCGACTGTGCAGAAATCACGGAATAAGGAAGAGGCCGCGTGGGGCTTGGCAAAACGCCATTATGCTGGATTTGCAATAAAGAGCCAGCGACGACCAGCGAGCATCGTAGCAAGCGCTCCGATATAAAGGAGCAGCTTGGCAGCAGCGGACCATTGTATTTTCATACCGATGCGCGTCGGAATCTCAAATTACAAAGCTCCAATGCGAAGCGGCTCAAATTCGAGCCGTCGATCTGCAATAGCTGCAACAGCGCAAGAACCCAGCCGCATGACTTTGCTTGGAAACGACTATCTGGCGCGCTTCGCAATAGACATCCGCCTCTAAAAACAGGAGATATAATACGGGCGAACAGAGTGTTTTGCCATGCGACATCCGATGAAATGCTGAATGTACATCTGTTTTTTGTTAAGTGGCTTGGATGCGAGATTGTCGAATCCAGCATTCCGATTGCCCCCTCGATCGAAACGCTCTCGCAGGCGATTATGAGCGGAAGGCCACACCCTAACGTGTGGCTTGCATTCGGCGTTGCGCAGCGTGGCAAGGATTGGGTGGGAGCTTCTGTCGTCGATGCCGCGTCGTTCAACGGCGGAACGGGGTACGACTATCTTTGCCGACTTTATGAGGTCGGAGCGCTGAGCGTCCGTGTGAGGCTTTCTAGTCTAAAACTGAAGGATGACTGGCATCCCACTTTTACCAATCGTTTTGTCATCGCCAACCTTGTTAGTGAATAAATCAAAACTTTCGGCAGAAAAGGCCGCCTCACCGCCACGGGTCGAGCACGGGCGCCCGCGCCCGCGCGAATTCGGCGGCGTCGCGCGTCACCACTGTCAAGCCGTGATGCAGCGCCGTCGCCGCGATGAACAGGTCCGGTTGCGAGAATGTGTGTCTGGATTTGCTGCCGTCCTCGACGAGCAGCCGCCATTTGAGGATCACATCCTCGCTCACAGGCAGCACGCGCCGCTCGAACATCGGACGCACTCTGTGCGTCAGCCAGTCGCCGAGCTCGGCGCGTCGTGTCGCGTCTTCGACGAGCTCGATGCCAAAGCGAATTTCGGCGAGCGTGACGGTGCTGACATAGAGCAGATCGAGCGGCTGCGCGGCGATGAAGGCGACGACCTTCGCTTCGGGTCTGGGGCGGCGCAGCTCCGAGAGAATATTCGTGTCGAGCAGCCAGCCCGTCACAGCTCGACGTCGCGCACCGGCGCCCGCTCGCGCTTCGGCTCGATATCGATGTCGCGGTAGGGCGAGGACTGCATGGCGGCGATCAGGGCCTCGCCGGTTCGCTCGCCCTCGAGACGGCGAAACTCGTCGGCGGCGACGACGACCACTTCGTCGCGTCCATGAATGGTGACGTGCTGCGGCCCCTCGCTGCGAACGCGCCGCACCAGCTCGCTGAAGCGCGCCTTGGCGTCCTGCAGCGCCCAATGGCTCGGCGGGCGTGGGGGCTTTGGTGGCGTCGGTCGGGCCGATCTGGTCATGCTGACTAGATTATTACGCGGGGGCGCGAAGGAAAGCCCCTTGACGCTAGCGGATTAAATTCCTATTTTCCTCCCTGCCTCCGCCGGTGGGGCGTCGCCTTGAAGGGTAGGCAGCGTCGGCGGGGGCGCGGTTCGCAAGGGCGGGGGCAGACCCTCTCTCGTCTCGAGCGACGCCACGCCGCCGGCGCGGCTTCTCCTTCGTGCGGAGGCATGTGGGAACACATGCGAAAGCTGCGCCGAATTTCCGAGGCTCGCGCGGGGATAGACTACCCGAAAGGGGAAAACAACCCTGAGCCCGCAGGCGGCGAACAGAAAAGGCGGCCGTGGTCCGGGATGCTTCCGGCTTCGATGCGCGACTTTTTTCAACGCTGCGGCCGAACGGAGCCGCTGCGTCCCGGACCTCCCATCCTCCCGCGCCGAATTTCGGCGCCGGGCGCGAAAGCGCGCGCCTTCTCTGAGAGGGCGCGGTCGGCGCGCATTGGTTTCTCCCCCCGGCGATCTATGCTAAGCGCCGGGCGACATCCTTTCCCCGCGACGTCTTCGCTCCACAAAGAGGGACCTGAATGCCGGTCGATCTGCGCCGTATCACGAGAGCTCTGCTGTCCGTCTCCGACAAGACCGGACTCGTCGAATTGGCGAAGGCTCTCGCCGCGCATGGCGTCGAGCTGATCTCCACCGGCGGCACGCGCAAGGCGCTGGCCGAGGCGGGCCTCTCGGTGCGCGATATCGCCGATGTCACCGGCTTTCCGGAGATGATGGACGGGCGGCTGAAGACGCTGCATCCCAAGGTGCATGGCGGCCTGCTGGCGATCCGCGAGAATCCCGAGCATGAGGCGGCCATGCTCGCCCATGACATTCCGCAGATCGATCTGCTGGTCGTCAATCTCTACCCCTTCGAGGCGACGCTGGCCAAAGGCGCGCCTTTCGAGACCTGCGTCGAGAATATCGACATTGGCGGGCCGGCGATGATTCGCGCCGCCGCCAAGAATCACGATGATGTCGCCGTGCTGGTCGAGCCGGCCGATTATGATGGGTTTCTCGCCGAGCTTTCCGCCAATGGCGGCGCCGCCACTCTGGCGACGCGCCGGCGCCTCGCGCAAAAGGCCTATGCCCGCACGGCGGCTTATGATGCGGCGATCTCCAATTGGCTGGCCGGCGCGCTCGGCGAGGCGACCCCGCCCTGGCGCGCGATGGGCGGCCATTTGTCCGAGCCCATGCGCTATGGCGAGAATCCGCATCAGAGCGCCGGATTCTATCTGACGGGAGAGAAGCGCTTCGGCGTCGCCACGGCGAGGCAGGCGCAGGGCAAGCAGCTCTCCTACAACAATGTCAACGACACCGACGCGGCCTTCGAGCTGGTCGCGGAATTCGATCCCGCGCGCACGGCGGCGGTGGCGATCATCAAGCATTCCAATCCTTGCGGCGTCGCCGAAGGCGCGAGCCTCGCCGAGGCCTATCGCAAGGCGCTGCGCTGCGATTCCGTCTCGGCTTTTGGCGGCATCGTCGCGCTCAATCGCAAGCTCGACGCCGAGGCGGCGCGCGAGATCGTGAAGATTTTCACCGAGGTCATCATCGCGCCGGAGGCGGATGAGGAGGCGATCGGCATTATTGCGGCGAAGAAGAATTTGCGTCTGCTGCTCACCGGCGGCCTGCCCGATCCGCGCGCGGGCGGGCTCACCTTCCGCAGCGTCTCGGGCGGCTTTCTGGCGCAGTCGCGCGACAATAGCGTCGTCGACGATCTCACCCTCACCGTGGTGACGAAGCGCGCGCCGACTTCGAGGGAGCTGGCGGATTTGAAATTCGCCTTTCGCGTCGCCAAGCATGTGAAGTCCAACGCCATTGTCTACGCGCGCGATCTCGCGACGGTGGGCGTCGGGGCGGGGCAGATGTCGCGCGTCGATTCTTCGCGCACGGCGGCTTTCAAGGCGGAGGAGGCGGCGCGCGAGGCCGGCGTGCGGGAGAGCTTCGCCGTCGGCTCGGTGGTCGCCTCGGATGCGTTCTTTCCCTTCCCGGACGGGCTGCTGGCGGCGGCCTCGGCCGGCGCGACGGCGGTCATTCAGCCGGGCGGCTCGGTCAATGACAAGGATGTGATCGCCGCCGCCGATGAGGCCGGCCTCGCCATGGTGCTGACCGGCGTGCGCCATTTCCGGCACTGAGCCGGCGCGCGCTGCGGCGCAATATGTTTCCGTAATCTGTTGTTTTAGCGCGGGGTGCGCGACATCGTGCCGCGTCCCCCGCGCTGCGCATATTGTCGCGCTGTCGCATTTTGCGGCGAAACGCGGGGAACTGTCGCAGCCTGCGCCAGTCTTTGCCGCCGACCAGCCGATGGCGTGACAATTCCGAGGCGATTTCAGGCAGTTCTAATTGCCATTGTGCGACGCACGGCGCCTAATGATCCCGACAATGACGACGCTCTCCTCTTTCGAGACGAGCATAGATCGGGAGCTGTGCTTGATATCGAGACGACAATAATCTGATCGAAAGTCTTTCGATCGCCCGTCTGTCGTATTTTGACGCGCCTTTCCTTCTCGAATGGCGCTCATGCCGCAGCTCTCCCGCAATTTCGGTCAGATCTCGTCGCGCTGCTCTCACGAGCGGCGTCGCTGGGTCGCGCCGTCACCTCACTTTCCTTCCCAGGGAAAGAGGCCCGCGCCGCTGGGTCGATGACGAGCGGTCACTCAATCCTCCCTAACTTTCCCGGCCGTCTCTTCGAAGGGCGGCCGGGACTTTTCGAAAAAAAAAAGACGGAAACGCCAATGACAGGAACCGGCGATGTGGCCGCCCCGCGTCCACAGCGGCTCGAGGCGGCGAGTGTGGTGGCGGCAGGACTGGCCTTCATTTCTATTTTCGCCGGACCGGCGCGCGCAGACACCACCGACCAGCTGCTCGACCAGCTGAAGGCCAAGGGAATTCTCACCAAGGGCGAATATCGCAAGCTCAAGGCGCGCCACGCGGCCGAGACCGCCGCGCCGGCCCGCGCGGCTGTGGCGAGCCGCGCTGCGCAGCCGCTCGCGACGCCTTCGGATCGCTACATCACGCGTCTCGACAAAGGGATCGGCGCGCGCGTCGGCGCGGTCGACGTGCGTCTGTCCGGGCAGCTCGCCTTTTTCGCGACCGAGCAATTCAAGCAGGCGGGAACGGCGAGCATCGCCGGCGGGCTCGGCGGCGGCAGCCTCTATAATAACTCCTCCGCCATTCGCTCCGGCCTGCTGCCGAGCGCTTTGGCGCTCAATCTCTCGACCGAGCAGGAGGGCTATAAGGTCTCCTTCTCGCTCGGCCTCTACGCCGGCGGCAATAATATTCGCGTCGGCCTGCTCAATGGCAATAGTTCCGGCGCCTCGGTGGCGCTCGGCACGCCGGGGGTCGATCTGCGGCAAGTGTTCGGCGAAATCAGCTCGCCGGACTTGGGCTCGCTGAAGGTCGGCCGCGATCTCGGCCTCTTCGCCGCAGACGCCATTCTCAACGACTTCACGCTATTCGGCGCCGGCACCATCGCCGCCAACGCCAGCCCCTCCAATACGAGCCTCGGCCGCATCGGCTTCGGCTATGTCTATGCGGATTGGATTCCGCAGCTCACCTATACGACGCCGGATTTCCACGGCGTCACCGTTTCGGTCGGCGCCTTCTCGCCCTATCAGCAATTCGACAACGCCGGCTCCTATGTGTCGGCCGCCGGCGTCCTTCCCTATTCGGGCGTTATCACCGGGCATGACCAGCCGGGCTTTCAGGCGCGCGTGAAATATATCGGCGAGCTCGCGCCGGGGATGAAGCTCACACTGTGGACCTCCGGCCTCACCCAGCGGCATCGCGTCGAATCCGGCGACGCCATATTGCTGCCGCGCGGCGCGGGCGTGCGGTCCATGGCGATAGACGCCGGCGGGCGGCTCGACGTCGGCCCTGTGACTCTGGTCGGCTATGGCTATAAGGGCGTCGGCCTCGGCACGACGGGGCTCTATTTCGATGGCGTCGGCTATGATGGCGAGCGGCGCAAATCCTCCGGCTATTACGCCCAGGCCGGCTATACGATCTTCGAGCGCCTGACTTTCGGCGGCAGCTATGGCGTCAGCTATCTCGACGCCAATCTCGCCGATTATCCGGGCCGGCTCGGCGATGGCGCGCTCGTCTCCGCCAACGCCTCGACGATCGGCTTCGTGAAATATCGCTTCACCGATTGGGTCACCTTCCAGAGCGAGTTCGTGCGCTCGGTCTCGCATAATCTGCTGGGGCAGGGGGTGAGGACCAACGCGCTCGTCGCCGGGACGATTTTCTCTTTCTGATCGAAGGGATAGCGGATCTGGCTGCGACAATTTGTGCGGTGCACAAAGTAAGTGTGCTCTCATAATAAAGGGTGGCGGTCGGCCCGGCGACGGTTCGGCTGCCGCCGCCGCGTGTTCGGGCGGCCGTGAAAAGGCGTCTCAAATGCCCCTCTATTCCGCCAGCCTGACGGAGGCGGCGCGTGATAAATTCTTCGGCCGCGGCGAGCTGCCGACAGTCGAGCTGAAACAGCCGATCCTGCGCTCCTGGCTGCGCTGCGCCGAGCTCGGCCTCGACGCCGCCCGGCCGCCGCGCGTCGCGCCGCTCGAGCGGAGCGAGCTGCAGACGTTTCTCGCGCGGCACGAGCGGCTTCGTCGCTTGTGTCGGCCCGAGCTCGACGCGCTGAACGCCGAGGCGCATGAGACGGGCGCGATCGTCATTCTCGCCGATGCGCAGGGCATGGTGGTCGACGCCATAGGCGATATCGGCTTCGCCGGCTATGCGGCGCAAATCGCGCTCAAGCCCGGCGCGCATTGGAGCGAGGCCGCCGCCGGCACCAACGCCATAGGCGCGGCGCTGGCCGAGCGGCGGGCCACGGCCGTGCATGGCGGCGAGCATTTCTACGAGAGCCATAATATTTTGAGCGGCGCGGCGGCGCCCATCGTCGATCCGCGCGGCGTCGTCGTCGGCGCGCTGGCGCTCGCCGCTCACGCCGCCGTGCATCGCGTGCATGCGCTAGGGCTCGTGCGCTTCGCCGTGGAGCAGATCGAGCATCGCTTCTTCGGCGGCGGCGCTTTCGCGGCGGCCACCTTGCTGCGCTTCCACACCGACCCGGCCGTCGTCGGCGCGCCGCGCGAAGGGCTGCTCGCCTTCGACGACGACAAGCGCCTCATCGCCGCCAATCGCCGCGGCCTCTCCTTCGTGCAGCGCGATTGGTGCGCGCTCGATGTGGCGCGATTGGAGGAGCTGTTCGAGCCGCTGCGATCCGGGCCGCAAATGGGGGAGATCATCGGGACCGACGGAAGGCGCTATTACGGCCTCGCCAACACGCCCGGCGCCTGCCGCGCGCGGCCGACCGATTGTCCCTGGGAGCTGCAGGACATCTGCTTCGAGCCGCCCTCGGCGCGGCTCGCGGAGCATAGGCTGCGCGACGCCGAGCTTTCGGCGATGCGCGCGGCGCTCGACGCCTGCGACGGCAATTTCAGCAAGGCCGCTCGCGTGCTCGGCGTGCATCGCAGCACGCTCTATCGCCGCTTGAACGAGCGGGCGGGGGAGAGGGCGCGGTAGCGCTCTCCGATCGAACGATAGGCGCAGCCGCTTCGAGATCGAAGGGCCGCGCCTTTTCGGACTCATTCATCCGCGCTGGCTCACTCGCAGACGCGCATGCGGCGAAAATAGAGGACATTGCCCCAATCATCGGTCACCGGACGGCGGGCGATGTAGCAATTGCTGGGCGCCTCGGAGGCGGCGATGGCGCCGAGCGTCAGAGCGGTCAGCGCGCCCGCGGCGGCGACGCCGCCCCAGTAGTGGCCGTGATGACCGTGATGCCAATAGGGGTCCGCCTGGGCGGTGGAAGCGGTGAAGTTCGAGGCGGCGATGGTGGCGGCCAGCAGGCCGGCGGTGAGGAATTTTTTGGTCATCTTGCGCTCCGTGGCTCGGTGTCGTTCACGCGTCTCGTGAACGTCCCGAACTTACGAAGCGCCGAGCGCCATGGATGTGCGCCTTCGCACCGAGCGGTTCACTCCTCGCTCTGCGCGAGCAGCTTGGCCTGATGATCCGTCGTCAGCGCGTCGAAAATCTCGTCCATCTCGCCTTCCATCACGCGATCGAGCTTGTAGAGTGTGAGATTGATGCGATGGTCGGTGACGCGGCCTTGCGGAAAATTATAGGTGCGGATGCGCTCCGAACGATCGCCCGAGCCGACCTGCGCCTTGCGATCGGCGGAGCGCGCGCTGTCGAGGCGGTGGCGCTCGGCGTCATAGAGGCGCGAGCGCAGCACCTCCATCGCCTTGGCCTTGTTGCGATGCTGCGAGCGCTCCTCCTGCATCATCACGACGATGCCGGATGGAATATGCGTGATGCGGATCGCCGATTCGGTCTTGTTGACATGCTGGCCGCCGGCGCCGCCCGAGCGCATCGTCTCTATGTTGAGATCCTTGTCGTCTATGGCGATATCGACATCCTCCGCCTGCGGCAGCACGGCGACCGTCGCTGCGGATGTGTGAATGCGCCCCTGCGTCTCCGTCGCCGGCACGCGCTGCACGCGATGCACGCCGGATTCGAACTTCAATTTCGCATAGACGCCGCGGCCGGCGATCTCGGCCACGATCTCCTTATAGCCGCCGAGCGCGCCGTCGCTGGCGGAGAGAATCTCGACGCTCCAGCCCTTGACGGCGGCGTAGCGCTGATAGGCGCGGAAGAGATCGCCGGCGAAGAGCGAGGCCTCGTCGCCGCCGGTTCCGGCGCGCACCTCGAGAATGACGCCCTTCTCGTCGGCGGAGTCTTTCGGCAGCAAAGCGAGCTTCAGCTCTTGCTCGGCGCTGGTCAGCGCTTCCTGCGCGACATCGAGCTCGCCTTCGACGAAGGCGCGCATATCGGGATCGATCGCCGGATCGGCGAGCATCTCGCCCGCGCCGGCGATCTCGGCCTGCGTCGCGCGATAGATTTTGATCTTGGCGACGACATCGTCGAGCATGGCGAGCTCGCGAGACAGCGCGACGAAGCTCGCCGCGTCCGGCCCCGAGCTGAGCCTGTCGGCGATCTCCTCGTGACGACGCAGAATGAGGTCGAGCTTGTCTTGGGCGAACATGGGGCTTGCCGAGCGAGAGGGTAGGGGATGGCGTGGAGCGAGGCGCGAGCGTCGCTAGCGGCCCCGGTCTTTCGCGGCGATTGCCGAAATCGACGCGTTCACCCTCGGGAGGGTCGGATGGCGAAGCCATCCGGGGTGGGGTTCCCCGCGAAAGACTCGGCGGAAACACCCCCTCCCGATCGCCTTCGGCGCTCGACCTCCCCCCTCGAGGGGGAGGTGGAAACGCCTCTCCCGGCCAGCTTTCGCGTTTTGGCGCATGCTCAAACCGGAATATCGCGTGCGGCGGCGAATTCGCGCAAAGTCTCGCGCAGGCTCGGCGCGCCGTCCTCCCTGGCGAGCAGCGAGGCCAGGAAAACCTCCGCCTCGTCGAGATTGACGGCGAGAATCATCGCCTTCACCGGTCCGATCGACGACGGCGACATGGACAGCGAGCGATAGCCGAGCGCGAGCAGCGCCAGCGCCTCCAGCGGACGGCCGCCCATCTCGCCGCAGAGCGTCACCGTCTTGCCGGCGCGCTTGCCCGCGGCGGCGATGCGCTCCAACGCGCGCAGCACGGGGGTGGAGAGCGTGTCGTAGCGCTTGGAGACGCGCGTGTTGTCGCGATCGGCCGCATACATATATTGCACGAGATCATTGGAGCCGACCGACAGAAAATCGGCGCGCGCGGCGATGCTGTCCAGCTCCCACAGCAGCGAGGGCACCTCGACCATGGCGCCGAGCTGCACATCGGTCGGCGGCATATGGCCGTGGCGCTGGAGATGCGCGAGCTCGCGATGCGCGATCGCTTTGGCCGCCTCGAATTCCGCGACATTGGCGATCATCGGAAACATGATGCGCACGTCGCGTCCGCCGGCCGCTTTCAGCATGGCGCGGATCTGCATCCGCAACAGGCCCGGCCGATCGAGGCCGATGCGGATGGCGCGCCAGCCGAGCGCGGGATTCTCCTCCTCGATCGTCGCCATATAGGGCAGGATTTTATCGCTGCCGATGTCGAGCGTGCGGAAGGTCACGGGGCGGTCCTGCACGGCGTCGAATACCGCCTTATAGAGCAGGAACTGCTCGTTCATGCGCGGGAAGCGCGGCGCCAGCATGAATTGCAGCTCGGTGCGGAACAGGCCGATGGAGCGCGCGCCGGTCTCGTGCAGATGCGGCACGTCGACGATGAGGCCGGCGTTCATATGCAGCGCGATCTCGACGCCGTCCTTGGTGACGGCGGGCACGTCGCGCAGCTTGGCGTATTGCTCCATACGGCGGGCGCGCAGCCGCGCCTTCTCGCCATAGGCGGTCTGAACGTCCGGCGGCGGGCGGATGTGGACGTCGCCGGTCACGCCGTCCACGATGACGGCGTCGCCCGCCTCGACGAGATCGGTCACATTGGCGGCGAGGCCGACCGTGGCGATGCCGAGCGCGCGGGCGACGATGCCGACATGGCTCGCCGGGCCGCCTTCCTCGAGCACGAGGCCGCGCAGCCGCGAGCGGTCGTAGTCGAGCAGCGCGGCCGGCCCCATGTTGCGGGCGATGAGAATGGCGTTCTCGGGGATCGATTCGCGCTCGGCGACATAGCTCTGCCCGGTGAGCTGATGCAGCAGCCGATTGGCGAGATCGTCGAGATCGTGGAGCCGATCGCGCAGATAGGGGTCGGTCTGGCGTTGCAGCTTGGCGCGGGCGTCGTTCTGCACGCGCTCCACCGCGGCCTCGGCCGTCAGGCCGCTCAGCACGGCCTCGTGCAGGCGCCGCACCCAGCCGCGGTCATTGGCGAAGATGCGCACCGCCTCCAGCACCTCGCGATGCTCGCCGGCGCCCATGCGGTCGCCATGGGCGACCAATTCATCGATGGAGAGGCGCATCGCCTCTATCGCCGCATCGACGCGCTGGACCTCCGCGGCGATATCCTCGGCGATGAGCTGCTTCACCACGACGCGGGGCTCGTGCAGCACGGCGTAGCCGAGCCCGACGCCCTCGCACATGGGCGCGCCCTTCACCGCCACCGGGCGGTCGAGCGCGAAGCTCTCCGGCGTCTTGGCGATGGAGCGCAGCTCGCCCGAGGCGATCATCTCGGCGACCAGCATCGCCGTCGTCTGCAGCGCCTCTATCTCCTCCTCGGAATAGATGCGCCGCACGCGGTTCTGCACGACGAGCACGCCGAGCGTGTTGCCGCCGCGCAATATCGGCACGCCGAGGAAGGAGTGGTAGATCTCCTCGCCCGTCTCCGGCTTGTAGGAGAAGGAGGGGTGCTCTTGCGCCTCGGAGAGGTTCAGAGGCTCGGCGCTTTTGGCGATGAGGCCGACGAGGCCCTCGCCGGCGTGCATTGTGGTGAGATGCACCGCCTCGCGATTGAGGCCTTCGGTCGCATAGAGCTCGAGCCGCTGATCGGCGCGCAGCACATAGACCGAGCAGACTTCCGCCACCATATTGGACGCGATGAGCACGACGATCTTGTCGAGCCGCGCCTGCGCGCTCACCGGCTCCGCCATGACCTCGCGAAGCCGGCGGAGCAGCAAGCGGGGTCCGCCGAGAGCGCTACGCATCCAGTTTCCTTAGTTTTCGACAGGCTGTAGTCGCCAGACGAGGGCTCTGCGCGGACGCATCTCCCAAATCTAGAGAACTTCTAAATTTCTGCCCTGTTCCTGTTTCAGCGTATATTGGCCCCGTCCGGCCTCCGCAAGCGCGGCCGCTCGGCCGCCCGCGACACGCAAAGACCATACCGGCTTGCAGAGCGACGACTTAGCCGGTACCAGTCAAAATTCAGACAAGAAGAAATCCGAAAGCCGACCGGTCCGCCCCGCGACAATCGGACTTTTTGGGCCTGCGCGCCAGAGACGAGATTCGTGCCGCTATCCAGATATCTGATCGCCCTAATGTTTCTCGTCCTTTGCGGGTCGCGGGCGCTCGCCATCGATTCCGTGCGCGTGCCGCAGGACGCCGCCGCCATCGACCTCACCCATGCGGTCGAGAAATATTCCTCCGAGGGCGACCGCCTGCAGGTGTCGACCGCCCCCGGCTCCGATGGAATCATCCGACGCATCGAAGTGGGCGCCAAGGAAGCAGGCACCCGCCCGAGCTGGATCGTCTTTGCGCTCACAAATGATACGGACGAGCAGCTGGAGCGTCTGATCGTTGCCCCGCATTTCCGCCTTCAGGGGTCGGGAGTGATCTGGCCGGATCTCGGCGCGACGCGCATTTCGGCGATCACCGCGAGCCAAGGGTTCCCGCCGGAGCATGAGGAAAGCGGGGACGCCGATGTTTTTCGCCTGACCCTCGATCCCGGCACGACGATCACCTATGTCGCCGAGCTGCGCACGCCCAATCTGCCGCAGCTCTATCTGTGGGAGCCGGACTCCTACAAGGACAAGGTGACGAGCCTCACCCTCTATAAGGGCATCGTCATCGGCATCGCCGGCCTGCTGGCGCTGTTCCTGACCATCGTCTTCGTCGTCAAAGGCGCGGTGATCTTCCCGGCGGCGGCGGCGCTCGCCTGGTCGGTTCTGGCCTATGTCTGCATCGATTTCGGCTTTTGGGCCAAGATTTTCGGCGTCGACCCCAACGCCGACCGCATCTGGCGCGCCGGCGCCGAGACGGTGCTGTCGGCGACCTTGGTGGTGTTTCTCTTCGCCTATCTCAACCTCAACCGCTGGCATGTGCGCGCCTGGCATGTGGCGGCGCTCTGGCTGCTGATTCTCGCCGATCTCGTCGGCCTCGCCATTTTCGACGCGCCAGTGGCGGCGGGCGTCGCCCGCATCTCGCTGGCAACCGTCTCGGCCGTCGGCTTCGTGCTGGTCCTGTATTTGGCGACGCATGGCTTCGACCGCGCCATCATGCTGATTCCGACATGGTTTCTGCTGCTGCTCTGGGTCTGCGCGGCGGGCTTTACCGTGGCCGGCTGGCTGACCAATGATCTGGTCTCGCCGGCGCTGGTCGGCGGCCTGGTGCTGATCGTGATGCTGATCGGCTTCACCGTTATGCAAAATGCCTTCGCCAGCGGCGGCCTCGCCCATGGCGCGATCTCCGACACGGAACGCAAGGCGCTGGCGCTCACCGGCGCGAACGAGATCGTCTTCGATTGGGACGTGCCGGCCGACTACATCTATGTGAGCCCGGAGGTGGAGGAGCAGCTCGGCCTCGACCGTGGCGGGCTCGAGGGGGCGGCCTCCTCCTGGCTCGCTCTGCTGCATCCTTTCGAGCACGACCGCTATCGCGCCTGCCTGGACGCGCTGCTCGAGCAGCGGCGCGGGCGCATTAATCAGGAATTCCGGCTGCGCGCCGCCGACGGCCATTATTTCTGCTACCGGCTGAGGGCGCGGCCGGTCATCGGGCCGGACGGCGAGGTCATCCGCGTCGTCGGCACGCTCATCGACGTCACCGACGAGCGCAACGCCCGTGAGCGGCTGCTGCATGACGCCGTCCACGACAATCTGACCGGCCTGCCGAATCGCGAGCTGTTTTTCGACCGGCTGGAGGTGGCGCTGGTCTTCGCCGGTCTTGAGGCTGGGCTGCGTCCGACCGTGCTCGCCGTCGATATCGACCGTTTCCGCCAGATCAACGAGCAGGTGGGCGTCGCCACCGGCGATTCGATCCTGCTCACCATCGCCCATCGACTGACCCGGCTCTTGCAGCAGCAGGACACTCTGGCGCGGCTCGACGGCGATCGTTTCGCCATCATCCTCGTCTCCGAGACCGACGTCGACCATGTGATCACGCTCGCCGATTCGGTGCGGCGCACGCTGGCGACGCCGGTGCGCTTCACCGATCGCGAGATTTCGCTGTCGGTGTCGATCGGCGTGGCGCTCTTCGACAAGGAATTGCATCCCGACCGCCACGAAATGCTGGAGGACGCCGAGATCGCGCTGCGCCACGCCAAAAAGCTCGGCGGCAATCGCATAGAGGTGTTCCGCCCGGCGATGCGCGCGCAACGCTCCGATCGGTTGACCCTTGAGGCCGATCTGCGCCGCGCGCTGGAGCGCGGCGAGATCAAGGTGTTCTTCCAGCCCGTGGTGCGGCTCGAGGATCGCACCATCGCCGGCTTCGAGGCGCTTCTGCGCTGGGACCATCCGCGCCTCGGCCAGCTCGATCCGAGCGAGTTCGGCCAGGTCGCCGAGCAGACCGGCCTCGTCGTCGATTTCGGCCTTTTGGCGCTGGAGCGCACGGCCCGCGAGCTGGCCGCCTGGCAGCGCGCGCTCGCCGTCGATCCGCCGATCTTCGCCTGCGTCAATATCGGCTCGCGGCAATTGCTGCGGCACGATCTCTTGCGCGATGTGAAGAGCGTGCTGATGCGCAACGACATCGTCAAAGGCAGCCTCAAGCTCGCGCTCGGCGAGGGGCTGGTGATGGAAAATCCCGAATATGCCGCGCAAATGCTGGGCCGCATCAAGGAGCTGGGCGCCGGCCTCGCGATGAGCGATTTCGGCTCCGGCTATTCCTCGCTCGCCTATCTGCAGAGCTTCCCCTTCGACACGATCAAGATCGGCCGCTCCTTCACGCGCCAGACCGGCAAGGGCTCGCGCGCGGTGATTCTGCGCTCGCTCATCTCGCTGGCGCATGATCTCGGCATGGATGTCGTCGCCGAGGGCGCCGAGACCGAATCGGACGCTATCGAGCTCTATCAGCTCGGCTGCGCCTATGCGCAGGGCTATGCCTTCGGCCGCCCGATCAGCCCGATGGAGGCGCGAAGGCTGGTGGGCGCGGCGCCCGAGGCGGCGTAGGGCTGGGACTCTCCTTCTCCCACTCGGGGAGAAGGTGGCCCGACGAAGTCGGGTCGGATGAGGGTCCTTTCGAATATCCATACGCTTTGCGTCATCGCGCAAATAATCGTAAACGGCGAGATCGGCGCGAGCCCTCATCCGACCCTCGCTGACGCGAGGGCCACCTTCTCCCACAAGTGGGAGAAGGGGCGCGCGCTGGTTTTTGATGCTCGGATGTTGTCATGGCCTCTGATGACGCTCCTTCCCGCAAGCGCGGACCAAGACCGCTGACGCCGATCGAAGATCTCTCGCCGCGGCGGGCGAAGCTCGAATATTCGCGGCTCGCGGAAGAGCTCGCCGAATATGACCGCCGCTATTATCAGGAAGACTCCCCCGCGGTCAGCGACGCCGACTATGACGCGCTGCGCCAGCGCTATGAGGCTTTGGAAAAAGCCTTTCCCGAGCTTTCGTCCGACGTTTCGCTGACCAAGAAGGTCGGCTCGGCGCCGGCGGAGAAATTCGCGAAAATAAAACATGTCGTGCCGATGCTCTCGCTCGGCAACGTCTTCGCGGAGGAGGAGGTCCATGAATTCGTCGCGCGCGTGCGGCGCTTTCTGGGCTTTTCCGACGAGGCGCCGCTCTTCTTTACCGCCGAGCCGAAAATCGACGGCCTCTCCTGCTCGCTGCGCTATGAGAAAGGCGCGCTCGTCTATGCCGCGACGCGCGGCGATGGCTATGAGGGCGAGGACATCACCGCCAACATCCGCACGCTCGAAGAAATTCCGCAGCGCCTGCATGGCGAGAGCTGGCCGGATGTGCTGGAGGCGCGCGGCGAGGTCTATATGCGGCGCGAGGATTTCTTCGCGCTCAATGAGCGGCAGGCGGCGGCGAATAAGCCGCTCTTCGCCAATCCGCGCAATTCCGCCGCGGGCTCGCTGCGCCAGCTCGATCCCAAAGTGACGGCGAGCCGGCCTTTGCGCTTCTTCGCCTATAGTTGGGGCGAGGTGAGCGTCATGCCGTCCGACACGCAATATGGCATGGTGCAGGCGCTGGCGAGCTTCGGCCTGCCGACCAATCCGCTCACCAAAATTTGCGTCAGCGCCGAGGAGATGCTCGCGCATTTCCGCGACATAGAAGCGCGCCGCGCCACGCTCGGCTATGACATAGACGGAGTCGTCTACAAGGTGGATGACATTGGCCTGCAAATCCGTCTCGGATTCGTCTCGCGCGCGCCGCGCTGGGCGGTGGCGCATAAATTTCCCGCCGAGCAGGCCAAGACCATCGTGCGCGGCATAGACATAAATGTCGGCCGCACCGGCGCGTTGACGCCGATCGCGCGGCTGGAGCCGGTGACGGTCGGCGGCGTCGTCGTCTCCAACGCCACGCTGCACAATGAGGACGAGATCGCGCGCAAGGATATTCGCGTCGGCGACACGGTCGTCGTGCAGCGCGCCGGCGACGTCATTCCGCAGATCGTGGAGGTCGTTCTCGACAAGCGGCCGGAGGGGACGAAGCCTTATGAGTTTCCGCATGTCTGCCCGGCCTGTGGCTCGGCCGCGGTGCGCGAGATCGATGAGAAGACCGGCGAGGCAGATGTCGTGCGCCGCTGCACCGGCTCGCTGGTTTGTCCGGCGCAGGCGATCGAGCGGCTGAAGCATTTCGCCTCGCGCAACGCCATGGACATAGAAGGGCTCGGCGACAAGCAGATCGAGGCTTTCTTCGAGGAAGGCCTTATTCGCACGGCCTCCGAAATCTTCACTTTGGCCGAACGAAACCGAGCGAGCCTCACCAAGCTCGAGAATCGCGAGGGCTATGGCGAGACCTCGGTGCGCAATCTCTTCGTCGCGATCGACGCGCGGCGCAGCGTGCCGATCAATCGCTTTCTGTTCGCGCTCGGCATTCGCCATGTCGGCGAGACCAACGCCAAGCGCCTCGCGCGGCATTTCGCCGATTTTGCGAGCCTTCGCGATACTGCGCGCGAGGCCGCGCCGGGAAGCGAAGCGCGCGAGCGTATCGAATCGATCGAAGGCATTGGCGGCGTCGTCGCCGAGGCGCTCTATGACTTCTTCGCCGAGAAACACAATGAGGACGAGATCGAAGCGCTTCTCGCGCATGTGACGCTAGAGCCCATGCCGCAGATCGAAAGCGCTTCGCCCGTCGCCGGCAAGACGGTGGTCTTCACCGGCGCGCTGGAGCGGCTGACGCGCGAGGAGGCCAAGGCGCAGGCCGAACGTTTCGGCGCGAAAATCTCCGGCTCCGTGTCGAAAAAGACCGATCTCGTCGTGGCGGGGCCGGGCGCGGGCTCCAAGCTGGCCAAGGCCAAGGAGCTCGGCGTCGAGGTCATCAGCGAAGAGGAATGGTTTACGCGAACGAACCAGTAGGGGCGCGGTCGACCGCCGTGGCGCGAAATGGTAAGACGAGCCGCTATTTTAGATGCGCGCGGCGAGATTCGTTTGTGAGGACAAAGATGAGCCAGCTCTCACCGGAAAAAATCCTCGGTCTCGGCTTCGCCTTTTGGAACTCGAAAGTCTTGCTCTCGGCGGTCGAGCTCGGCCTGTTCACCGTTCTGGCGGAAGGCCCGGCCGACGACGAAACGCTGCGCGCCCGCCTCGGCCTGCATCAGCGTTCGGCGCGCGATTTCTTCGATGCGCTGGTGGCGCTCGGAATGCTCGAGCGCGAAAACGGCCTCTATCGCAACACGGCGGAGACGGACCTCTTTCTCGATCGCGCCAAGCCGAGCTATGTCGGGCAAATATTGGAAATGTCCAATCTGCGCTTGTTCTCGAGCTGGAACCGCCTCACCGATGCGTTGCGCACCGGCGCGGCGCAGAGCGAGAACGCCGCCGAGGGGGATTTTTTCGGCGCTCTCTACGCCGATCCGCAAAAGCTGCGCGGCTTCCTCACCGCGATGAGCGGCATAAGCGCCGGTCCGGCGCAGGCCATCGCCGCGAAATTCCCGTGGAAGGATTATGCGAGCTTCATCGATGTCGGCTGCGCGCAGGGCATGGTTCCCGTCACGGTCGCGCGCGCGCATCCGCATCTGACGGGCGGCGGTTTCGATCTGCCGCAAGTGCAGCCGGTGTTCGACGATTTCGTTGCGCAGAACGGCCTATCGGATCGGCTGCGTTTCTATCCGGGCGATTTCTTCAAGGATGCGCTGCCCAAGGTCGACGTCATCGTCATGGGGCATATTCTCCACGATTGGAATCTCGAGGAGAAGCGCCTGCTGCTGGCGAAGGCCTATGAGGCGCTGCCGAAGGGCGGGGCGCTCATCGTCTATGAGGCGCTGATCGATGACGAGCGCAAGACCAACGCCTTCGGCCTGCTGATGAGCCTCAACATGCTGATCGAGACGCCCGGCGGCTTCGATTACACAGGCGCGGATTGCCAGGGCTGGATGCGCGAAGCCGGGTTCTTCGAGACGCGCGTCGAGCATTTGCTCGGGCCGGATTCGATGGTCGTCGGCGTGAAGTGAGTCGCGCGATTCTCGCCGACCTTCGCCGCCGCGACGTCATGGCCGGGCTTGTCCCGGCCATCCACGCCAACGCGCCGAATCGTCTTAGAAGTTTGGCGTGATGCAGAAGCTCCGGCGGCGCACGACGTGAGATCGTCGATGGTGGGCGCTTTCCTTCGTTTTCTCAGCTGCTTGGCGTGGATGGCCGGGACAAGCCCGGCCATGACGGCGGCAGTGTCTCGCGATGCGCGAATCCGATAGCCCGCTGCGGGGGAGAGGGGACGTTCGGCGCCTCTACGGGCATTCCTTCTGCACGCGGCCGAGCGCGTCCGAGAGGCCCTTCAGCGAGTAAGTATCGGTCGTGGCATTGCCCTTGGCCGAAGGCGCCTTGACGATGAGCTTGGAGCCGCTCTTCAGAGCCTCGACGAATTCTTTCTCCTTCGCCGGATTCTTCACCCAGGCGTTGGCGCCTTTGGTCACGAGCTCGAAATTGTCGCCGTCTATGTCGGCGCTGGCGGCGCCGCCGTCCTTGGCCGCGAAGCCCAGAATGATCGCCACCTCATTGCGAACGCCTTCGGCCGGCCGCGTCGAGATGAAGACATAGGCCTTGTCGCGCTGCAGCTTCGCCGGCTGGCGATCCTTCGGCTCGGCGAGCGCATAGCAGGTCTTGTCCTTGCCCTGCCCATGCGCGGTCATGGCGTTCCAATCGCCATAGGAGCCGATGGCGGTCGGCGTCTTGGCGCCGGCCTTCTCCTTCTCGGCCGGCTTGTCCTTGCCGGCTTTGGCGTCCTTGTCCTTGCTCGCCTGGTCCTTGCCGCCTTTGGCGGGCTTGCCGTTCTTGTCCTTGGCGGGCTTGGCGTCAGGCTCCTCGGAATCATCCGCGGCCGCGGCCTTTTTCGCGTCCGCAGGCTTCTTCGCCTCGGCGGCTTTTTTCGCGTCCGCGGGCTTTTTGGCGGCGTCCGGCTTTTTTGCTTCGCCCGGCTTGGCGGGCTCGGCCTTTTTCGCCTCCGGCTTTTTTGCCTCCGACTTGGCGGGTTTCTTCTTATCGGCCTTGGTTTCGGCGGCCGCATCCTCGGCCGCCGGCTTTTCTTTGGCGAGCGCCGGCGCCGCGACAGTGAGGCCGAGGCCGGCGGCGAGAAGGAGGGGGAGGACAGAAGGGCGAATCATAGCGTGAATTCTATCGTCCGAGCCTGTGGCGAACCAGTGGCGGCGTCGCAGATGAAAGCCGATCGCTGGAATGTTTCCTGCTTGGCGCGGGCGCGCGAAAGACGCGCGCGAAACGGGATGTTTCCATGGCCAGACGGCACATTCTCTATATCGAGCGCGGCAAATTGCCGGACCGCGCCGCTCATCAAAAGGCGATCGACGCCGCCAAGATCGGCGTCGCGCTGGATCACGACTACGCGCCCTTCGCCGTCGAGGGCTATCTGCCCTGCACATACGACGGCGAGGACGCCGGCTTCGACATTCGCTTCTCGGAGCGCGACACCGCTGCGGCGCTGTCGCCGGAGCTGGCCGCGGCGATCGGCGGCAGAGACGCGCAGATCGCCATCAAATGGTCGAGCGATCCCCGCGAGAAGATCGCGGCGCTGGCCTTCAGCGCCGCGCTCGCCAAGGATTTCGACGCGATCGCCCATGATCCCGACAAGGACAAGATCATCGCCGCCGACGCGCTGCTGAAGCAGGCGAAGGCGGCGCTCGACGAATTATAGAGTTTCGCGCCGCCGCAGCAGGACCAGCCGGCCATCGACCGGCTGGTTGGCCTCTATGCGGATCGTCGTCGCCCGCGAGACGAGCGGGACGAAGTCCTTCTGAGAGAGCGTCTCTATATAGGCCGGGTCATGCGTGAAGCGGCCTGCGGGATCGAGCGTGTAATCCGCGCCGGTGCCGGTCTCGAAGCTGAACGCGAAGACGCCGCCCGGCGCAAGATGCGCCGCCACGCCGTCGAACAGCGCCGAGAGATCGCCGAGATAGATCAGCAAATCCAGCGCGACGACGAGATCGAAGCGCTCGTCGCAGTCGGCCAGGAACGCCTGCGCGTCCTGTTCCACGAGCTGCGCATAGAGCCCGCGCTCGCGCGCTTTTTCCAGCATGCGCGGGGAGAGGTCGACGCCGACGATCTGCGCGCCGAAGCCGGCGAGCATGGGCGCCGCGAGGCCGGTGCCGCATCCGAGGTCGAGAATGCGCGGAAAGCTGCGTGCGGTTTCCGCCAGCAGCGGCTGCAATGTCTCCGGCAGCCGATAGCCGAGCGTCTCTGTGAGATGACGGTCGAAGTCCGGCGCATAGAGATCGAAGCAGGCGGCGATATAGGCCGGCGAGGCGCGGTCGCGCGGCGTCCCGCGCAGCGCGTCGAGATGGAAGGGGATGATCTGATCATCAGGCGCCGCGCGCAGCAGCGCCTCGCCGAAGCGAATCGCCGCCTCCTTATGGCCGAAGCCGCAGAGAGCGCGGAAGACGGTGCGGCCGATGCGCGCATCCTCCTCCGCGTGAAGCCCGGCGCCGCGCCGGTAGGCGGCGAAGGCTTCCTCGGGCGAGGCTTCCAAAGCCGTTTCCACGCAAGCGGCGAGCGCATATTTGCGGACGATCGCGGCTTCCTCCGGTAGAGCGACGGCGGCCTGTTCCAGAGCGGCGCGTGCGGCGGCGAACTCGCCGATCAGATAGAGCGTCTGGCCGTAGCAGGCGTAGAGGCCGGGCGTGGCGACGCCGCGATCCAGCGCGCCGCGCAGCAGCGTGACGGCCTCGTCATAGCGGCGGCTCTCGAGGCAGATGAGGCCGAGCCCTGTCGCCGCCTCGGCGCAGGCGGGGTCGAGATCGAGCGCTGCGAGATAGGAATGCTCGGCGGTGGCGGTCTCGCCGATCTCGTTGCAGAGGCTGGCGACGGTGAGCCAGACCTGCACCCGGCTCGGATCGCGCTCGAGCGAGGCGATGAAGCATTGCAGCGCGTCGGCCTTGCGGCCGTCGAGCCAGAGCACAGCGCCGAGATCGGCGAGGAGATGGGCGTCCTCGGGCGTCAGCGAGGCCGCCGTCGTCAGAGCGGCGACGGCGCCGGTCACATCGCCCTCCTGCCAGAGGCCGAGGCCGAGATAGCGCAATGCTTTGACCGGCGATTCGCCGGCGTCCATCATTTCAGCGAAACGAGGAAAGCGCGCGCGCCAGACGCCGAGCGTGTCGATGAGGTCCGGCGGCGACGGCGGAGAAATATGCAGACTCATGCGGCTATGCTCCCGAAACAAACGGGACATAGTCTGCCGCGCGGAGCTGTCGTCAGGCTTGCCTGGCGCTTCATCCGCGCCGAGGCTCGCTCGGACGCGGAACGTCAGCCGTCCTTTTTCGCCGCCATCATGTAATTCACATCGGTGTCGTGGCTCTTGCGCCAGCTGCGCGTCAGCGGCTGGAAGCTCATGCCGGAGCGGTCGATCTCGCGCAGTCCGGCGCGGCGCAGCCAGGCGGATAATTCGTCGGGCCGGACGAATTTGTCGTGGTTGTGCGTGCCGCGCGGCACCCAGCCCAGCACATATTCGGCGCCGAGAATTGCCAGCGCATAGCTCTTCAGCGTGCGGTCTATCGTGGCGAGAAACAGCATTCCGCCGGGCTCGACCAGCGAGGCGAGCGTCGCGATGAAGTCGCTCTGTCCTTCGACATGCTCCAGCACCTCCATGGCGACGACGATATCGAAGCGCGCGCCTTCCGCGGCCAGCGCCTCGGCGGTGCTGTTGCGATAGGCGATGTCGAGGCCGGAGCGTTCCGCATGGCGGCGCGCCACCTCTATATTATTGGGCGCGGGATCGACGGCTGTCACCTTCGCGCCCAGCTCAGCCAGGGATTCGCTCAATATGCCGCCGCCGCAGCCGATATCGACGAGCCGCAGCCCTTCGAGCGGTTGCGCGTCATGACGGTCGCGCGGCGCACCATCCGTGCGGAAATGGCGGCATGCGTGGTCGCGGATGTAGTCGACGCGAACCGGGTTGATGTCGTGCAAAATGCCCATCTTGCCCGAGGCGTCCCACCACAGCTCGCCGAGCCGGTCGAAACGGTCGACGTCTTTCGGGTCGATGCTGGCGGAATGGGGGCGGTCATGATGCTGCGGCACGCTTGTCCTCTTTTGTTCGGCCTCGGCGGCCGCTCTCGCGATCTGGAGCTCTCCCTCGTGCTTCGAGACGGCTCCTTCGGAGCCTCCTCAGCATGAGGGAGAGGATTGCTCCCTTCACCAGTGGCGCTCCTCATGCCGAGGAGCCCGCGTAGCGGGCGTCTCGAAGCACGCGGAACCCCGCCGCGGCGTTGACACCGGCGGCGGGGGCGTCACATATACGCCCGCTTTTGGTCGGATGCGAGCGGCCATCCGGCTCGCCCGAGCCGGGCCCGTGTTTCCAATCTAGGTCGGTCATGGCTCGTCTGGTGATGAAATTCGGCGGCACCTCGGTCGCCAATGTGGAGCGCATCCGCAATGTCGCGCTCCATGTGAAGCGCGAGGTGGAGGCGGGATATAAGGTCGCTGTCGTGGTCTCGGCCATGTCCGGCAAGACCAATGAGCTGGTCGCCTGGTGCAAGGACGCCGCCGCTCTGCACGATCAGCGCGAATATGATTCCGTCGTCGCCTCGGGCGAGCAGGTGACTGCCGGCTTGCTCGCCATCGCCTTGCAGAATCTCGGTCTTCCGGCGCGCTCCTGGCTCGGCTGGCAAATCCCGATCCTGACCAGCGACGCCCATGGCTCGGCGCGCATCCAATCTATCGACGGCTCCGCTTTGCGCGCCGGCTTCGATCGGGGCGAGGTCGCCGTCATCGCGGGCTTCCAGGGAGTTCACCAGCCGAGCGGCCGCATCACCACGCTCGGCCGCGGCGGCTCGGACACCAGCGCCGTCGCCGTCGCCGCCGCCATAGAGGCGGATCGCTGCGACATTTATACGGATGTCGACGGCGTTTACACCACCGATCCGCGCGTCGTTCCCAAGGCGCGGCGCATGGAGCGCATCGCCTTCGAGGAGATGCTGGAGATGGCCTCGCTCGGCGCCAAGGTGCTGCAGGTGCGCTCGGTCGAGGTGGCCATGGTGCATGGGGTCCGCACCTTCGTCCGCTCGTCCTTCGACGATCCGGCCCGTCCCAACAGCGGCACGCTGATCTGCAAAGAGGAGGATATAGTGGAAGCCCAGGTCGTGACAGGCATCGCCTTCTCGCGCGACGAGGCGCAGATCACGCTTCGCCGCGTCGCCGACAAGCCGGGCGTGGCGGCCGCCGTCTTCGTGCCGCTGGCCGAGGCCGGCGTCAATGTCGACATGATCGTGCAGGTCGCCTCCGACGCGACCATGACCGACATGACCTTCACCGTGCCGGCCGCCGAATATGAGCGCTGCCTCTCCATTCTCGAGAAGGCCAAGCCCTCGATCGGCTATGCCGGGCTCACCGGCGCCAAGGATGTGGCGAAGGTCTCGGCGATCGGCATCGGCATGCGCAGCCATGCCGGCGTCGCCGCCCGCGCCTTCAAGGCGCTCGCCGACAAGGGCGTCAATATTCGCGCCATCACCACATCGGAGATCAAATTCTCCGTGCTGATCGACGCCGCTTATACAGAACTCGCCGTCCGCACGCTGCATTCGCTCTACGGCCTCGACGCCGAGTGAGGCCGGCTGCGAATTCGTCGCAATCGCCGCGTAATTGTCGAGACTGAGCTTTTTAAAAATAGGAGCCGAGCATGGAAGAATTGATCGCCCGCATTTCCACAGCGCTCGGCGTCGAGCCCGAGACGGCGCGCCTCGCCGCCGGCCATGTGCTCGGCTTCTTCCGCAAGGAATTCCCGGACGGTCCGGCCGCCGATCTCATCGCCAAGCTGCCCGGCGCCGAGGAGGCGATCGCCGCGGCCGAGGCGGCTCCGGCTGCGGATGGCGGGCTGCTCGGCGGCTTGCTGGGCGGGCTCGGCGGCCTCGTTGGCGGCTCCAAGGGCGATCTGATGGCGCTCGCCGGACGGCTCTCCAGCGTCGGCCTCTCCATGGATCAGAGCCAGGCGCTCGCCAAGGAGTTCTTCGCTCACGCCGAGGGGCTAGTCGGCAAGGAGAAGCTGAAGGAAATTACCGATTCGGTGCCGGGGCTGTCGCAGTTTTTGTGAGACGGCTCTCGTCCGAGCGTCCAGCCGGTGGACAGAAGCGAGTTAGCGTTGTCTGCGTCGCAGCTGCGACAGGCGCAGACCGAATGCGCGCAGGCAGACGGCGAGAACGCTCCCATAGACGAGCGCTCCCGCCGCGCCGAGCAGCAGCAGCGCGGCGATGTCGCGCAATGGCCCGAGGCGCCCGGCCAGCGCCATCGCCGGCCCATAGCCATAGAGCGCGGTCGCCAGCAGCGGTAAGCTGGCGCAAAGGCTCGCGATCGAAACACGCAAAAACGTCTCGTCGAAGCGCATCGCCCCGCGATGCAGCGCCAGGCCGATCAGCGCCGCGAGATTGATCCAGAGGCCGACGGAGGTCGCAGTGGCGAGGCCCGGCGCGCCCATGGGCTCATAGAGCGCGATCTTCAGCCCCACATTCACGACGACGGCGCCGAGCGCGATATACATGGGCGTCTTGGTGTCGCCATGCGCTTGAAAGCTCGCGCGCGCCGAGGCGATCAGCACCAGCGCCATCAGCCCGCCGCCATAGGCCGCGAGCACATCGGCGGCGGCCACGGCGTCGGTGTGGGTGAAGGCGCCGCGCAGGAAGACGCCGCTCATGATCAGCTCGGGGATTGTCACGAAGGCGATGAAGAAAGGCGCGGCCAGCGCGATGGTCAGCGCCATCACGCGATTTTGCGCCGCATGGGCGCCGTCCTCGTCGCCAGCGGCGATGCGGCGGCTCATCTCCGGCAGCAGCACAGTGCCGGCCGCGAGGCCGATGACGCCATTGGGCAGCTGATAGATGCGATCGGCGTAAGTGATCGAGGAGACGCCGCCATCGGGCAGCATAGAGGCGATGATCGTATCGGCGAAAATGGCGATCTGCCCACTCGCCGAGCCGATCACCGCCGGCCCCAGCATCAGGAAGAATTCGCGCACGCGCGTCCAATGCGGCCGCGCGAGGCCCTCCATCACGCCGATCATGCGCGCGTTGGCCATCAGCAGCGCGAGCTGCAAGACGCCCGAAATGGTCACGCCCCAGGCGGCGGCATAGGCCGCGCTCGGAAATAGAAAGGCGACCGCGAGCGCCGCCATCATGGAGAGATTGAGCAGATTGGGCGCGAAGGCGGGCGCGGCGAAGCGGCCATTGGCGTTGAGCGTGCCCTGATGCAGCGTCACCAGAGTCATGCACAGCAGATAGGGAAAGGTGATGCGCGTCAGCGAAACGGTGAGCTCGAATTTCTCCGGCCGATCGTCGAAGCCCGGCGCGAGCAGCGCCACAAATTGCGGCATGAATGCGTAGATCAGAACGAGCAGCACGATCTGCGAGGCGAGCAGAAGCGTGAACACCTCGCTCGAAAATTCTTTCGCCGAGTCTTTTCCCTGCTGCTCGAGCGCCTTGGAATAGCAGGGGACGTAAGCGGCGTTGAAGGCGCCTTCGCCGAAAATGGCGCGGAAATGATTGGGCAGCTTGAAGGCGACGAAGAAAGCATCCGCCGCGAGCCCGGCGCCGAGAATGCCGGACAGCATCACATCGCGCAGAAAGCCCGTGATGCGCGAGAGCAGCGTGAAGCCGCCGACGGAGAGGAGATTGCGAATCATCGGCGGCGGCGCCCGCGATACACACTCCCCTCGAGGGCTAACAGATTCACACATTGCGAGACGCTGTGGCCGTCATGGCCGGGCTTGTCCCGGCCATCCACGCCAAGCAGCTGAGAAACCGAAGGAAAGCGCCCGCTATCGACGGATTCATCCCACGGCGGGCGCCGCCGGAGCTTCGGCGTCAGGCCAAACTTCTTAAGCCGCCTCGGCGTCCTGGCGTGGATGGCCGGGACAAGCCCGGCCATGACGTCGCGGGGGCGAGGATGTGTGCTTTCAATGGCCCTCGAGAGGGAGGTGGCGCGCGCGTGCTGGATCGTCATTGTTCTTCCACCCCCACCCGCTCCGCGACGAGATAGAGCGGGCGTCCTTTCACCTCGCCGAAAATGAGGGCGATATACTCGCCGAGCACGCCGAGCGAGAACAGCTGCATTCCGCCGAGAAAGGCGATGGAGACGATCAGCGAGGCGTAGCCGGGGACATCCACGCCATAAAACACCGTGCGCCAGAAATAATAAGCGGCCATGGCGAGCGCGAAGGTGGAGACGATGATCCCCACCACCGCCCAGACCTTCAGCGGCACGGAGGAGAAGGACATGAGCCCGTCGAGCGCGAAGCGGATGAGCTTGGCGTAATTGAATTTGGAGCGGCCGGAGGCGCGTTCCTCGACCTCGAAGGGCACGCCGATCGATTTGAAGCCGATCCAGGCGAACAGCCCTTTGGAGAAGCGCGCCCGCTCGCGCATGCGCGAGAGCGCGTCGATCGCCTGACGATCGAGCAGGCGGAAATCGCCGGCGCCGCGCGGCAAAGGCGTCTCGCCGAAACGATCGAACAGGCCGTAGAACAGATTGGCGAAGAGCGTACGCAGCAGCGGCTCGCCGGCGCGGTCGCGGCGCACGCCATAGACGTTTTTATATCCCTCGCGCCATTTGGCGATGAATTGCGCGATCGTCTCCGGCGGATGCTGCAGATCGGCGTCCATTAGCACCACGGCCGCGCCACGGGAATGGTCCAGCGCGGCGGCTATGGCGATCTCCTTGCCGAAATTGCGGCTGAAGGACACCGCTTTGACGCGGGCGTCCTCTTTATGCAATTCGCGCAATCCCGCGAGCGTTTCGTCCGAGGAGCCGTCGTCGACGAAGACGATCTCGAAAGAGGCGGCGGAGCGCTCCAGCACGGGCTTCAGCCTGTCGATGAGCGGGCGAAGATTGGCCGCCTCATTGAAGACAGGGATGGCTACGGATATCTCCGGAGGCGGATTTTCGGCTTTATCGTCCATCGCTCGCCTTATAGGTTCGAACCGGGCAAGACCTAGGCGGGCGCGCGAAAATGCGCAAGCGCGTCAGAGGGGCGGGGAAGGGAACAACGAATGGCGGCGCAACGCTCGATCGCGCTCTGCGCGGACGATTATGGCCTCTCTATGGGCGTCAGCCTCGGCATTCTCGAGGCGCTGGACGCCGGCAGGCTGACGGCCGTCTCCGCGCTCACCAATGTCGATCGCTGGCCGGCCATGGGGCGGGAACTGGCGCGCCGCCGCCATGACGCCGACATTGGCGTGCATTTCAATCTGACGCTTGGGCGTCCGCTCACCAATATGCCGAAATTCGCGCCCGGAGGCGTGTTTCCGCCGCTGCGCGAGGTGATTCGCGCCGCCATGCGCGGAAAGCTGCCGATGGAGGAGATCAGCGCCGAGATCGACCGCCAGATCGACCGTTACTATGCGGTGATGGGCCGCGCGCCGGACCATCTCGACGGGCACCAGCATGTTCATGCGTTGCCCGGCGTGCGCACGGCGCTGTTCGACGCGCTGGAGAAGCGCGGCCTCATGGGCGAAAAGCTCTGGCTGCGCGACGCCGGCGATCGGATGCATCGCATCGTGATTCGCGGCTCCGACATGCGCAAGGCGCTGGTGGTGCGCGCCATCGGCCGTGGCTATCGGCGCGAGGCGGTGGCGCGCGGATTTCTGCTCAACGAAGGCTTCGCCGGTTTTTCCGATTTCGATCCGCAGAGCGATTACGCCGCGCAATTCGAAACCTATCTGCGCGCGCCGGGCGAGCGGCATCTCGTGATGTGCCATCCCGGCCGCGTCGACGAGGATTTGCGCGCGCAAGACCCGGTGACGGTGACGCGCGAGCAGGAGCTCGCCTTTCTGCTCTCATCGCGCTTCGAGGAGGTGATGATCAATCGCAGCGCCGCGCTTGCGCGCCTCAGACGCGAGGTGTGATCCCCTTCGTGTCGAAAATCAGCCGATCTCTATATCGAGGCCGAGATCCAGCGTTTTCGCGGAATGCGTGAGCGCGCCGACGGAGATGAGATCGACGCCCGTCTCCGCGACAGCGGCGATCGTCTCCAGCGTGACGCCGCCGGAAGCTTCGGCGAGCATGCGTCCGCCGATCAGCGCGACCGCGGCGCGCAGCAGCTCGGGCGCCATATTGTCGAGCAGCACGATATCCGCGCCTTCGGCGAGTACCTCCTCGAGCTGTTCCAGCGTATCGACCTCTATCTCGATCTTCGTCATATGGCTGGCGAAGGCTTTGGCGGCGCGCAGCGCCCGGCCCACGCCTCCGGCGACGGCGATGTGATTGTCTTTGATCAGCAGCGCATCATCGAGGCCGAAGCGGTGATTGGCGCCGCCGCCGCAGCGCACCGCATATTTCTCGAAAGCGCGCAGCAGCGGCGTCGTCTTGCGCGTGTCGCAGACCTTGGCTTTCGTATGCGCGATTTTTTCGGCGTAGCGCGCCGTGAGCGATGCGATGCCGCAGAGCCGGCCGAGAAAATTCAGAGCGACGCGCTCCGCCGAGAGAATGGCGCGGGCGGGGCCTTCGATACGGGCGAGCACATCGCCCTTGCCGATGCGCGCGCCATCCAGCATCGCAGGCCTGAAGGTGACGGCAGGATCGACGAGGCGAAAGGCGCAAGCCGCTACGCCGAGGCCCGCGACGATTCCATCCTCGCGCGCGGCGATGACGGCGCGGGCGCGGGCGGTCTCGGGGATCGTCGCCTGAGTGGTGATGTCGCCGGCGCGGCCGAAATCCTCGGCGAGAGCGGCGCGCACGACATCTTCGACGAGCGGAGCTGGGAGCGTCCAGGGGGCGGCCGTCATTTCAGCGCCTCCTCGGCTATGGCGCGCGCTTGCGCCATGGTCATATAGGAGCGATGCGCGAGAGCGTCCTCCGCCTGCGGAAAATCGGAGCGGAAATGCGCGCCGCGACTCTCGCGCCGCGCGAGCGCCGCGCTCGTCACCAATAGCGCGGTCAGCGCCATATTGCGCAATTGCGCATGGGGCGTTTCCGCCTCTATGCGCAGGATCGCCCGCGCCGCGCGCGTGAGCCCGATCGCATCACGGATGACGCCGACATCGCGCGCCATCACATCGCGCAGCTCGTCGACGAGGCTCTGCTCGGGCGCGTCTGCTGCGTCGGACGATGGGGCAGGGGCGGGCGTGGCCTCGACATTCTGCTCGCCTATGTCGTTCGCGATGCGCGCTGCGAACACCACCGCCTCGAGCAGGGAGTTGGAGGCGAGGCGATTGGCGCCATGCACGCCGGTGGAGGCGACTTCTCCGGCCGCCCAGAGTCCTGCGAGCGACGTTCGCCCGCGCGCGTCGGTGGCGACGCCGCCCATGTGATAATGCGCAGCGGGCGCGATCGGAATGGGCGCGGTCACGGGATCGACGCCGCCGGCCATGCAGCTCGCATAGACGGTCGGAAAACGCGTGGGAAACTCCGCGCCAACCGTGGCGCGCGCATCGAGAAAAGCGCCGCCTCCGGCCGCGATGGAAGCGAAGACGCCACGCGCGACGATATCGCGCGGCGCGAGCTCGGCGGCGGGGTCGATCTCGGCCATGAAGCGATGGCCGGAGCGATCGACGATGATCGCGCCTTCGCCGCGCAGCGATTCCGTCGCCAGAGGCGCCGGATCGACGCCTATGTCGATCGCGGTCGGATGGAATTGCACGAATTCCGCATCGGCGACGAGCGCTCCGGCGCGCGCCGCCATTGCGAGGCCGATTCCGCGCGCCTCATTCGGATTGGTGGTGACGCGATAGAGATGGCCGATTCCACCCGTCGCCAGCACTGTGGTGGGCGAGAAGAAATCGCGCAGCAGGCCGTCGCGGCCGCATGCGCGCAGGCCGATGACGCGGCCGTCATGGGTCAGCAATTCCTGCGCGGAAAAGCCTTCCAATAATTCGATCGAGGGCGTCGCGCGGACGGCGGCGACGAGCGTCTCCATTATCGCGCGGCCGGCCGTGTCGCCCTTCACGCGCACGATGCGCCGCTCCGAATGCGCAGCTTCGCGCGAGGGCGTAAATTTGCCGTCGGCGCGATCGAAGGGCACGCCATAGGAGAGAAGGTCTTCGATGCGCGCGCGCGCCTCTCGCGCCATGCCGAGCGCGACTTCTGTATCGACGATGCCGGCGCCTGCCTTCAGCGTGTCCTCGGCGTGGCGCTCTGGCGAATCCGTGTCGAGCACCGCCGCCGCGACGCCGCCCTGCGCCCAGAAGGAGGCCGCGCCTTCGTCGATGGAGCCCGGCGTCAGCACAGCGACGCGACGCGGCGCGAGCTTCAATGCGCAGAAGAGGCCGGCGAGGCCGCCGCCGACGATGAGGATGGGAGAAGACTGCGTCACTGCGAGCCCCATGCGCGCGGCGCGTTGCGCGAAAATTCGATGACACGCCGAATCTGCGCCCTCTCCCGCGAAGCGGGGGAGGAGTGGGGAGGGGGCGCGGCGGTCATTAGTCGATCGCTACGGTTGCGAGCTTGGCGAGCGCCTCGCTCTCCTTGGCGATTGCCGCCGCCACCAGCGTGCGCGTGCGCTCCGGCAAGGGCAGGGCGAGCGCCGCGCCATGGCCCTTGGGCGACATTTTGCACAGCGTCTTGCCGAGGATGTCGACGATCTTCTCATCGTCGTAATCTTTGTATTTCTCGTGGAAATCGTCGAAATAATGCTCGAGGAAGACGATTGCCGCGACATTCTCCAGCGCCTGGGAGTCGCGGTCCTTCTTCAGCTTTTCCTTGCGGATGATCGCGCCGACATGGGCGATCTCTTCTTCCTCATAGCCCTGCGCGCGCATGAGCTCGCCGACGCGGCGCGCGTGATGCACGCGGCACTCCTTGCGCCAATCATTATAGCCGTGGCGGCCGAGCGGGAAATTCTCGCGCGGAATGTCCCAGCGGCGCAAATGCTGCGCGCGCGTCGCGATTTGCAGCAGTTCCGAGGCCTCGGGATAGAGCGCGGAGAGGCGCGCCGTCATGCGCTCGGCATAGACGATCTCGAAAGCGCGCTCGGCGCCGTCGATCGTCACCTTGCGCGGATCGTCGGCGTTGGCGGCGTCGATCGCTGCGATCAAAGCCTCGTATCGAGCCGTCATGGCCGCGCTCCTTGAAGTATCCCTCTCCCGCAAGCGGGAGAAGGGCGTCCATCAACCCAGATCGATCATCCGCTGCACGGAGACGCGCGCGCGCGCGGCGATCAGCGGATCGACCGTCACCTCTTCGCGAATATGGACCAGCGCGTCGAGAATCTTCGGCAGTGTGATGCGCTTCATATGCGGGCAGAAATTGCAGGGGCGGATGAACTCGGTGCCCGTCGTCTCGGCGGCGACATTGTCGGCCATGGAGCATTCGGTCACGAGCAGCACGCGCGCCGGCTTTTTCGTGCGCACATAATCGATCATCGCCGCGGTCGAGCCGGCGAAATCGGAAATCTCCACCACCTCGCGCGGACATTCGGGATGGGCGATGATCTTCACGCCCGGATGATCGGCGCGATAGGTCTCGAGCTCTTCCGCGGTGAAGCGCTCATGCACTTCGCAGGCGCCGCGCCAAGCGATGATCTTCACCTTGGTCTGCGCGGCGACATTCTCCGCGAGATAGCGGTCCGGCAGCATGATGACGCGGTCGGAGCCGAGGCTCTCCACCACTTTCAGCGCATTGGAGGAGGTGCAGCAAATGTCGACCTCCGCCTTCACTTCGGCGGAAGTGTTGACATAGGCGACGATCGGCACGCCCGGATATTCGGCGCGCAGCGCGCGAACGTCGGCGGCGGTGATGGAGGCGGCGAGCGAGCAGCCGGCCTCGAGATCGGGCATCAGCACCACTTTCTCGGGGCTCAGAATCTTGGAGGTCTCGGCCATGAAATGCACGCCTCCCTGCACGATGATCTCGGCGTCCGAGGAGGCGGCGAGCTTGGCGAGCTGCAGGCTGTCGCCGACGAAATCGGCGACGCAGTGATAGATCTCCGGCGTCTGATAGTTGTGGGCGAGGATGACGGCGTTGCGTTCCCGCTTCAGCTCGTTGATCGCCTTCACATAAGGCGCATGGAACGCCCATTCGATCGCCGGCATGACCTTCGCCACCCGCTCATAGAGATGGGCGGTCGCGGTCTCGACCTCCTTGTTCCAGGCGAGATTGGGCATGGGCAGCACGGGAAAGCGCTGCTCCGCTCCGACGAGCGCGCCGATGGCGGGCGCATCGAGGCGCTTCTTCTCGGGGAAGGTGAGGGTCATGGACCTTGCTCCATCCTCACTTATGCTCAATTCGAGCATAAGTCGGTCGATCAAAAACTCCTTCGGGCGCCGCCCGACGGAGGCTTATTTTGTAGCTTAAGTGTCATGGCGGGATTGAGCAACCCTCGCCAACCACTCTTCGCGCTACAGATATGCTCTCACTGAGCATATGTCAATCGGCTCGAGGGCGCGTGAGCGGGCTTCGTCTAAGATAGTCTTTCGAGAGCATAAGCGCGAGAAAAAGCCCGCGGCCGCGGGCTGTCTCGTCGCGGGGGGAAATCTCTTTAGCGGGCGAAGACGGCGCCCTTCCGCTTCAGATAATTGCGGTCCACATAGCCGGACTTGCCCTCATAGGTGACTTTGCACCAGCTGGTCATCCAGCCCTTTTGGCAAGCGGACGCCGCAACCTTCTGGCCCGGCGGGATCTTGGCGACCACCTTCCAATTTCCGCCGGGGCCGGAGCGCACGGCCGTGGTGTCGCGGGTGACGAGCGGCGCGACGACGACATTCTTCATCGTCGGCTCGAGCGTGTTGGCGGCGACGAAGCCGCGCTTGCCCTTGTAGCGGATCTGGCACCAATCGTGTTTCCAGCCCGGCCCGCAATTGTCGAGCCGGATTTTGGCGCCGGCCGGGATTTGGGCGATGACCGGCCAGCGCGCTCCCGGGCCGGAGCGCATGTTGGAAAAGTCGGTGGCGACGGTGGTCGCCGCCATGGCCGTGGCGGCGCAGAGGGAGAGGGCCGCCGCGAGGAGCGGCGAGCCGAGCCGAATGTGCATGGCGATCTCCTGTTTCGCGAAGAATTCTGGGAAAGAGCGTCTCTATGACGGGCAAAGGCGAGAACTCTTTTTCATCCCCTTTGGTTCCGCCGTCGCTTTCGAGCGATCGGCTCGAGGATTTCTCAACCATGAGCGTCCGGCGGGAAGGCTGGCCAGCGCGTGGGAAACTGTTATAGACGGCGGCATGCCGCAAAAACCGCATCCCGCTTTTCCGCACCGCCATCTGCTCGGCATAGAGGGGCTGTCGCGCATCGACATTCTCACTCTGCTCGACATGGCCGAGGAGGCGATCGAGGTCTCCCGCCAGGTGGAGAAGAAGCGCGCCACTCTGCGCGGACGCACCCAGGTCAATCTTTTCTACGAATCTTCCACCCGCACGCAGGCTTCATTCGAGATCGCAGGCAAAAGGCTCGGCGCCGACGTCATGAACATGTCGGTCGCCAATTCCTCGGAGAAGAAGGGCGAGACGCTGCTCGACACGGCGATGACGCTCAACGCCATGCGGCCGGATATTCTGGTGGTGCGCCACGCCCGCGCCGGCGCCGTGCATCTGCTGGCGCGCAAGGTCGATTGCGCCGTGGTCAACGCCGGCGACGGCGCCCATGAGCATCCGACGCAGGCGCTGCTGGACGCGCTGACGATCCGCCGCCACAAGGGCCGCATCGAGGGGCTGACGGTGGCGATCTGCGGCGATGTGCTGCATTCGCGCGTCGCGCGTTCCAACATCATTCTGCTGAGCGCGCTGGGCGCGCGGCTGCGCGCGGTCGGCCCCTCCACTCTCGCGCCCGATTCGCTGTCGCGGCTCGGCGTCGAGGTTTTCCACGATATGCGCTCTGGGCTCGCTGGCGCGGACATAGTGATGATGCTGAGGCTGCAACGCGAGCGCATGAATGGCGCCTTCGTGCCGAGCAGCCGCGAATATTTCCATTTCTTCGGTCTCGACGAGGAGAAGCTCGCCTATGCCGCGCCCGATGCGCTGGTGATGCATCCAGGCCCGATGAATCGCGGCGTCGAGATCGACTCGAGCGTGGCCGATGGCCCCCGCTCGCTCATCAGAGATCAGGTAGAAATGGGCGTCGCCGTGCGCATGGCGGTGCTGGAGGCGCTCGCGCAGCATCTGCCGAATGTGTAGTATGCGCGTGTTTCGTCGATCGCAGAGGGGCGCCGCATGGTCTTGGTCGTTCGCCTGATCACATTGTTCTTCGAAGGCCTGTTGCAGCAGTTCATCAATGGCGTCGGCGTCGTCGCCCTGATGGTCGCGCTCACGATCGGCTTTTTTCGCCTGTCCTGGTGGAAGACCGTGCTGATCCTCACCTTCATCTTCGGCTTCGGCGTCGAATATCTCTTCGAAGGCTGGATCAAATTCTCCGACAAGGCGGAGAGCGCCAGCGAGCGCTGGCCCTGGATGCTGCTGATCTATTTCTTCATCGTCTTCGTCGCTTATTGGAGCGGCCGCTTCGGTCGTCGCCATTTGGAGCGACGCGGCAAGGCGGCGCCGCCGCATGTGACGTGAACGGCCGGGATTACGGCTTTCGAACCCGAATTCGCAGCTGCGCCTTTCCTTCGATCAGCCTTTGCTGGTCGAAGGAGCCTGTGGCGACGGCCAGATATGCGTGGCCCTGCTCGACGATTTCGCGCAATCCCGCGAACGGGCTGAACAGGTCGGAGGCGACGACGATATCGTCGATCGTAACATCCGTTCGGCGCAGCTTGTGATCGGTCGAAAATTTCTCGATCCGCGACAGCTCGTCGCGCGAAAAATAAAACTCGACCATCATCGACGACGCGTCGATCGTCGGAGGAAGTCCCGTCGTGTCGGGGTGCAACTGCTGGATATTCAAGAATTCGACTTTTTCGTAACGCAAGAGGAGCGTGTCTTCGGCCACGCCGGGCGCCGCGCCTTTCGGCTCGTCGAGCGCCGCGTGAAGAATGACCGGAATCGCGCATAAGGCGGCGAAAAACGCGATCGCGCGACTGCGAGCGGCGTTCGGCATGTTCGAAGCTCCTCGACCTCGAAGCGGCGCGACCCGAACCGATGTCCGGATCGCGCCCGCCGGGATCAGACGCCTTCGAACAGCGCGGTCGAGAGATAGCGCTCCGCGAAGTCGGGGATGATCAGCACGATATTCTTGCCCTCGGCCTCCGGACGCGCGGCGATTTCGAGCGCGGCCGCGACGGCGGCGCCGGACGAGATGCCGACCGGAATGCCTTCGAATTTGGCGAGCTGGCGCGCTGTGTCGAAGGCCGTCTGATTGCCGATGGTGATGATCTCGTCGATGACCGTGCGGTCGAGGATCGGCGGCACGAAGCCCGGGCCGATGCCCTGAATCTTATGCGGTCCCGGCGGACGGCCGGAGAGCACCGCCGAATCCTCGGGCTCCACGGCGACGACCTTGAGGCCGGGCCGGCGCGGCTTCAGCACCTGGCCGACGCCGGTGATCGTGCCGCCCGTGCCGACGCCGGAGACGAAGTAATCGACCTCTCCTTTGGTGTCGTTCCAGATTTCCTCGGCCGTCGTGATCCGGTGGATCTCGGGATTGGCCGGATTCTCGAATTGCTGCGGAATGACCGCGTCGGGATTTTCGGCGGCGAGCTCGGTGGCCTTGGCCACGGCGCCCTTCATGCCCTGCGCGGCGGGGGTCAGCACCAGCTCGGCGCCGAGCACGGCGAGAATGCGCCGACGCTCGATCGACATGGATTCCGGCATCACCAGAACGAGGCGGTAGCCGCGCGCGGCGGCGACGAAGGCGAGCGCTATGCCGGTGTTGCCGGAGGTCGGCTCGATGAGCAGATTGCGGCCCGGCGCGATGCGGCCGCTCTTCTCCAGCGAGTCGATGAGATTGACGCCGATGCGGTCTTTCACGCTGGCGAGCGGATTGAAGAATTCGAGCTTGCCGAGAAGATTGGCTTTGACGCCCTTCTCTTTGGCGAGACGGTCGAAACGCACCAGCGGAGTATCGCCGAGGGTCTGCGTGATCGAATCATAAATGCGGCCGCGCCCCGGTTTTTCCGAAGGGATGTAAATCGGCGCCGATACTGCCTCTGACATGAGTTGCTCCTCGAATATAGTGTTGGTCGCTGACGCGCTTGTCGCAGAGCTTATCCTGCAACGGCTTCTTCGGCCACCCGGCGCGCGCGGGGAAAAGCGATGGGCGGGGCGGTTTCCAGCGGCAGAGCGGTCGTCGCCTTGATCCGCTCCATGGCGAAGCGCGACACGACATTGCGCAGAGGCGCGACCGCGATCAGCCGCTTGTAGAATTCGTCGAAGGCGACCATGTCGGACACGACCACGCGCAGCATGTAATCGACGTCGCCGGCCATGCGATAGAACTCCACCACCTCCGGCATGGCCGCGACGGCGCCGGTGAAGCGGTCGAGCCAGGCGTCCGAATGCTCGCCGGCCACGATGGAGACATAGACGCTGAGGCCGAGGCCGAGCTTCTCGGGCGAGAGCAGGGCGACCCGGCCCTGCAGAACGCCGCTCGCCTCCAGCCGCTGAATGCGCTTCCAGCAGGGCGTTTGCGACAGCCCGACCTGCGCCGCTATGTCGGCGATGGAGAGGGAGGCGTCCTCCTGCAGAATCGAAAGAATGTGCCGATCGATGGCGTCCATTGGCTCGTCCGTGGCGTTCGAGAATGATTTTCCTATAGTCCACAAAAATACTATAACATGTCAAGGTAAGAAGCGACGCTCGAGCCGGTCGGCCGCGGCTGTGACCCTAGCGTTACGAATCCTCGGCCTGGCCGCCGAATTGGCGCGTGAAGAGCGGCGAGGCGGTCGGCGCGCCGGCGAATGGGCTTTCGGTCTGATTTTTCGATGTATTTTATAGGCTGTAGAAGAAAACCGTCATTCGGCTCCGCGCGCCGGCGGGCGCCGGGAAGTGGGCCGCGAGTGGACAATGGGCGCGCAATGGCGCCATTTTGCTGTAGAATTCGTTCGCCGGAGAAAAAATAACCCCTGACGCCGGCGAGGCGGATGCGAGGAGACGCCGCTCGATGTTGACGAAGAAAGCGAAATACGGATTGAAGGCGATGGTCTATCTGGCCGGCTTCGAGCCGGGGCGGACGGCGCTCGTCACCGATATCGCCGCGGCGAATCAAATCCCCAAGAAATTTCTCGACGCCATCCTCGGCGAGCTGCGCAACGCCGGCTTCGTCCATTCCAAGAAGGGGAAGGGCGGCGGCTACACGCTGGCGCGCGCGCCCCAGGAGATACGCGTCGGGAACATCATAAGGGTGCTCGACGGGCCGCTGGCGCCGATCCAATGCGCCAGCCGCACCGTCTATCGCCGCTGCGACGATTGCGAGGACGAGGCCCGCTGCACCGTGCGCCTCTTGATGCTGGAAGCCCGCGACGCCATCGCCAATGTGCTGGACAATCGCACGCTGGCGCAGATGCGCGCCCTCGCCCAGGACGATCCCGCCGGCGCTCTGCTCGGCGAGCTCGAGCGGAATTGAGGGGGGAACGCGCCGGGCCGCCATGGACATGGGCGCGGCGCGAACCTATAAAGCGCACGGCCGAGCTCTTGCAGCGCGGCGAAGCGAATGCGTTCGGCGAGAGGTGCCGGCCCGTCCGAACGCCTTCTTTGGAATTTTGGCGTCTTTCATGAGGCGGGGCGCCCGCGGCGGACCGGCGGCCGTCGTCGAGACCCCCCGCGAGAGGCCGGCGCGACGCCGGAAGGTCGATGGCCGAAGCTGCTGAGCTCCACGCAGAGACGAATTCGCAACAAGGCGCGGCGACCGCGACCCTGCGCCAGACGATGGTCGAGCGGCAGCTGCGCACATTCGATGTGACGGATTTGCCGCTGCTGCGGCGCTTCCTCAACGTGCCGCGCGAGCTCTTCCTGCCGCACGACCTCGCCCCGCTCGCCTATTCCGATCTCGCGCTGACGCTCGAGGACGAGAATGGCCGTCCCGGCCGGGCGCTGCTGCCGCCGCTGGTGCTCGCCCGCCTGCTGCAGGACGCCGGCATTCGCGAGACCGATCGCGTGCTCGATATCGCCGGCGGCACTTTCTACTCCTCGGCGCTGCTGTCGCCGCTGGCGCGCGAGATCGTCGCCCTCGAGGACGACGCCCGCCTCACGGCGACGGCGCGCTCCTATCTGCAATTCATCGGCGCGACCAATGTGCGCGTCGAGACCGGCCCGCTCACGGCCGGCGTTCCCGCCGCCGCGCCCTTCGACGTCATCGTCGTGCAAGGCGCGGTCGAGGAGGGGCTCGATCGTCTCTTCGAGCAGCTCACCCCTGACGGCCGGCTGCTCGCCATCGCCAAGGCGGAGCCGGACGCCGGCTGGGCCGTCACCCGCTTCGACCGCTCCGGCGGCGCTCCGGCCGGCGCGCGCGCTTTGTTCGACGCTTCCGCTCCCGTTCTGGAGGGCTTTGAAAAAGCGCCGGGTTTCGTGTTCTGAGGGCGATCAGTCCAAAGCCTTCGTTGTTTCGGCTTGGATTCGCCCTGTTTCGAGCGTCGTGTTCCGTGAGTAGGCCGTAGGGCTCGCCCCGCGCTCTCGTCGAGCGCCGGGCGCGCTTTGTTCCAGAGCGGGTCTTTGTGGAATGCGTATCGTCGAATTGCGTCCGTCGTCCTGGCTCGGGCTTTGGCTTTTGGCCCTCGGCCTCGCGGCTCCGTCCGCCGCCGGCGCGGAGACGCTGAAGGAGGCGCTGGCGCGCGCCTATCGCGGCAATCCAGACATGAATCAGCAGCGCGCCAATGTGCGCGCCAAGGACGAGGACGCGCCCAAGGCCGCCGCCGGAATGCGTCCCAAAGCGAGCATTTCGGCGAGCGCTGGGCCGCAGAACTCCAACATCAAGATTCCGGCCGGCCGCAGCCAGCTGACCGGCCAGCGCACCTATATGTATGACGAATATGTCGGCTATCCGCGCGGCGCCACGCTGAGCCTGTCGCAGACTCTCTATGACGGCGGCCGCACCGGCAATTCCGTGCGCCAGGCCGAATCGGGCGTCTACGCCGCGCGCGAGGGGATGCGGCTCACCGAGCAGGCGACGCTGCAGAATGGCGCAACCGCCTATATGAATGTTCTGCGCGACACGGCGGTGCTCGATCTGCGCAAGAACAATGTCGCCGTGCTGGAGCAGCAGCTCGAGCGCACGCGGGATCGATTCGCAGTGGGCGAGGTGACGCGCACCGATGTCGCCCAGGCCGAATCGACTCTCGCTCAGGCGCGCACCGAGCTCTATGGCGCCCAGGGGCAATTGAAGACCAGCGTCGCCACTTATCGCCAGATCATCGGCGCCGAGGCGAAAAATCTGCAGCCGGCGCAATCGGTCGAATCGCTGTTGCCGAAATCGCTCGATCAGGCGATCGCCGTCGCCATTGTCGAGCATCCGGGCGTCGTCGCCGCGCAGCATCAGGTGGATGTCGCCGCTTCTGCGGTGAAGGTGGCGGAAGGCGCGCTGGCGCCGACTCTCTCGGTCGCCGCGCAGCTCTCTCAGCAATATGATTCCTTTCTCGGATCGCCCGCGACTCGGCAATTCTCCGCCGGCGCGAGCGGACGGCTCGACGTGCCGATCTATCAGGGCGGCTCCGAATACGCATCGATTCGACAAGCCAAGGAGCAATTGGGCCAGGCGCGCTTCAACGCCGATCTGCAGCGCGACAGCGTGCGCGCCAGCGTCGTCTCCAGCTATGCGCAGCTCGACACTGCGCGCGCTTCGATTCTCTCCGGTCAAGCTGCTGTCAAGGCGGCGGAAATCGCTCTGCGCGGCGTGCGCGAGGAGGCGCAGGTCGGACAGCGCACCACGCTCGATGTGCTCAATGCGCAATATGCGCTGCTCAATGCGCGCGTCTCGCTCATCATCGCGCAGCGCGATCGCGTCGTCGCGTCTTACGCGGCGCTCGGCTCCATCGGGCGCCTCTCGGCCGACAGCTTGAAGCTCGATGTCGTCGCTTATGATCCGACGACGCATTTCGAGCAGGTGCGCGGCATGTGGATCGGCGTCGACACGCCCGCCGAGCGCTGAGCGCCGCGCGATAAGGCCGCGCTGCGTAAAAAATCGTGTGCAAACTCCCTTACGCACAACCCCTGTGGTTTTACCAAAGGGGGGAATCATCGGATGATGCGACTCGACGCTCGAAGTGAGCGGACAAGAATAGCGCGCGGCGATGATATTGCGGAGCCGTCGCCGCGAGACGGGAAGCAGCACATCTCATGAGCGCAGTGAACGCTTCGATCACCGCGCCGGCGCTCGACGCCGAGCGCCGGTCGCACGAGCCGTCGATGGAGGAGATCCTCGCATCGATCCGGCGCATCATCGCCGACGACGACGCTTTGCCGGCCGCGAGGCGCGACAAGGAGAAGCGCCCGGCCGAGCCGCCGCAGCGCGAGGAGGCGCCGCTCGCGCCTGCGCCCGCCGCGCGCGCGCCTGTGGCCGCTCGTCCCGCGGCCCCTGCGCCGGTCGTCGCCGCGCCGGCTCCCGTCTCCGTTCCCGCGGTCGAGCCCGCCAAGCCCGCCGATTTCTGGCTGCGGCCGTCCGCCGCTCCCGAAGAGGAAGCCGCGCCGGCTCCCGAATCGGCGGATCAGAGCCGCTGGTCCGAGGACACGGCGGAGGAGGTCGTCGATGAAACGCTCGACGAGCCCGTCGTCGCGGCGGCCGAGGAGCCCTATGTGCAGGACATAGCGGATGAGCCGGTCGAGGAGCAGATGATCGCGAGCATCGAGCCGAGCCCGTTCGAGCCTGCCAATGACGATCCGACGCCGCTGGTCTCGACCGATGCGGCCATGTCGATCGGCGCGCATTTCCAGGCTCTGGCGGCGAGCATCGTCATCAGCGAGGCCGATCTCATCGAGCGCTATGCGCAGGACATGTTGCGGCCCATGCTGAAGCAATGGCTCGACGACAATCTTCCGCATCTCGTCGAGCGCCTCGTGCGCGCGGAGATCGAGCGGGTGGCGCGCGGGCGGCGCTGACCGCCCGATTCGGCGAGACCCAGGCCGTTAACGGCGCTTATACAATGTTCGCGCAAAGTGGCGGCATGTTCGCTCGTCATGTTCTGCGCTCCTTTCTGATCCCCCTGCTGCTCTACGGAGCGGCGGGGCTCGTGGCGAGCTATTTCGTCTGGCACGGCGTCAACGGCCAGCGCGGGCTCAAGACCGGCGTCGAATATGAGCAGCGCATCGCCGAGCTGCGCGCCGAGCTCGGCGGGCTGAAGGCCGAACGTTCCCAATGGGAGCGTAAGCTGGCGCTGGTGCGCGGCGATGTCGTCGACGCCGATATTCTGGACGAGGAGGCGCGCCTGGTGCTCGGCCGCGCGCATCGCAACGACATTGTAATCCTCACGCCGCCTGCGTCGCCGCCGCGTCGCTGAGGACAGCGCCGCGAGACGGCTCGTTTTCGGCGCGCGCTCGAGCTATTCTGCCGAAGGCGGAGCCCTCGCCGCGATGCGGGAGGGACGAGGGCTCGCTCTTCGCCTCACGCGCTCCCAGATATTGTCAAACGACGACGAGGACGGGCGGCCATGCCGGCAGCGGACAGACACGCGAAAATCGCCGATGTGGCCAGCGCCGCCGAGGGCGCGCAGGCCGAGGGCGGCATTCTGGCCTTCACGCGCGAGCAGGAGCTATCCGCCTATCGGGCGATGCTGCTGATCCGCCGCTTCGAGGAGAAGGCCGGCCAAATGTATGGCATGGGCCTCATCGGCGGCTTCTGCCATCTCTACATCGGCCAGGAGGCGGTGGTCGTCGGCGCGCGAATGTCGGCGAAATCCACAGATCAATTCATCACCGGCTATCGCGACCACGGCCATATGCTCGCCTGCGGCATGGAGCCGAGGCGGGTGATGGCGGAGCTCACCGGGCGGCGGGGCGGCTATTCCAAAGGGAAGGGCGGCTCTATGCACATGTTCTCGCGCGAGAAGAATTTTTATGGCGGCCATGGCATCGTCGGCGCGCCGGCCCCGCTCGGCGTCGGCCTCGCTTTCGCCGATCTCTATCGCGGCGACGGCTCCGTCTCGCTGACCTTCTTCGGCGACGGCGCCGCCAATCAGGGCCAGGTCTACGAGAGCTTCAATATGGCGGAGCTCTGGAAGCTGCCCATCGTCTTCATCGTCGAGAATAATCGCTACGCTATGGGAACGTCGGTGGAGCGTTCTTCCGCGCAGGCGAATTTTTCCATGCGCGGCACAGCTTTCAACATTCCCGGCCGGCAGATCGACGGCATGGATGTGCGCGCCGTCGCCGCCGCTGCGCGCGAGGCGCTCGACTGGTGCCGCGCCGGCAAGGGGCCTTTCCTCATCGAGGCGCAGACCTATCGCTATCGCGGCCATTCCATGTCCGATCCTGCCAAATATCGCTCCAAGGAAGAAGTGCAGCGCGTGCGCGAGGAGCATGATCCCATCGAGCAGGTGCGCGCCCGTCTGCTGGCCGGCGGGATCGGCGAGGACGAGTTGAAGCAGATCGACGCCGCCGTGCGCCGCATCGTGTCCGAGGCGGCGGATTTCGCGACCAATGATCCAGAGCCAGATCCAAGCGAATTGTGGACGGATGTGGTTCTATGAGGGAAGGGCGGGCTCATCGCGCTCTTCTCCTTCTCCCGCTTGCGGGAGAAGGTGGCCCTCGCGTCAGCGAGGGTCGGATGAGGGCCCGCGATTTTTCTGCTCCTTCGAGACTTACGGCCCGAGGCGGTTGTTGCAGCGATAGCCCTCATCCGACCCGGCTTCGCCGGGCCACCTTCTCCCACAAGTGGGAGAAGGGAGCGCGCGCCCTCTTTATTGTGCGGATAAATCCATGACCGTGAATGTCCTCATGCCCGCGCTGTCGCCCACGATGGAGCAGGGCAAGCTCGCCAAATGGCTCAAGAACGAAGGCGACAAGGTCAAGGCCGGCGATGTCATCGCCGAGATCGAGACCGATAAGGCGACGATGGAGGTGGAGGCCGTGGACGAGGGCGTGCTCGCCCGCATCCTCGTGCCGGGCGGCGCCGAGAATGTCGCCGTCAACACGCCCATCGCCGTCATCGCCGAGGAGGGCGAGGAGATCGGCCCCGCGGAGGCTCCGCCTTCGACGCCGGCCGCCGCCCCCACCGAGAACGCCGCGCCTGCGCCCGCCAAGGCGCCGGATATTCCAGCCTCCGCTCCGCAGGAGGCGGCTGCCGCCGCCGCCGTCCCCGCTGCGCCGGCCGCGACTGCGGCCGAGCCCGCCGCTCCTTCGCCCGCAGTCGCCGTCCCCGAAATTCCGGCCGATACGACGCTCCTCCCCATGACCATGCGCGAAGCTCTGCGCGACGCCATGGCCGAGGAGATGCGCCGCGACCAAAATGTCTTCGTCATCGGCGAGGAGGTCGCGGAATATCAGGGGGCGTATAAGGTCACGCAGGGCCTGCTGCAGGAATTCGGCCCGCGCCGCGTCGTCGACACGCCGATCACCGAATATGGCTTCGCCGGCCTCGCCGTCGGCGCCGCCTTCGCTGGGCTGCGGCCGATCTGCGAATTCATGACCTTCAATTTCGCCATGCAGGCGATCGACCACATCGTCAATTCCGCGGCCAAGACGCTCTATATGTCCGGCGGGCAGATCAATTGCCCCATCGTCTTTCGCGGCCCCAATGGCGCCGCCGCCCGTGTCGCCGCGCAGCATAGCCAGGATTACGCGGCCTGGTTCTCGCAAGTGCCGGGGCTGAAGGTCGTCGCACCCTCCAACGCCTCCGACGCCAAGGGGCTCTTGAAGAGCGCCATTCGCGATCCCAATCCCGTCGTCTTCCTCGAGAACGAGATTCTCTACGGCAAGCAATGGGACACGCCCATGCTCGAGGATTTCCTCATTCCCATCGGCAAGGCGCGCATCGCGAGGCCGGGAACGGATGTGACGCTCGTTTCCTTCTCCATCGGCGTCATCCATTGTCTTTCGGCCGCCGAGGCGCTGGCCAAGGAGGGGATAGAGGCGGAGGTCGTCGATCTGCGCACGCTGCGGCCGATGGATGTTCCCGCCATCATCGAATCGGTGAGGAAGACCGGCCGCTGCGTGGCGGTGGAGGAGGGCTGGCCGCAATGCGGCATAGGCGCGGAGATCGCCGCCCGCGTGCAGGAGGAGGCCTTCGATTATCTCGACGCCCCCGTTCTGCGTGTCACCGGCAAGGACGTGCCCATGCCCTATGCCGCCAATCTCGAGAAGCTGGCTCTGCCTTCCGTCGCCGATGTGATCGCGGCGGCGAAGGCTGTTCTCTATAGGTGACCTCATGGCTCTCTCTGGAGACGAGCGGCTCGCCCCCGGCGGAGCCGACGGACGCATCTTCGCTTCCCCCTTGGCGCGCAGGCTGGCCAGGGAAGGCGGACTCGATCTTTCCGCTCTGAAGGGCTCCGGCCCGCATGGCCGCATCATAGAGCGCGATGTGAAATCGGCGCTCGGCTCCGGCGCGCGGCCCGTGGCGGCGCCGTCTTCCGCCCCGGTGATCGAGGCGCCGGTCGGAATGTCGGACGCCGTGGTGCGCCAGCTCTTCGCGCCCGGCTCCTTCACCGAGGTTCCTCATGATTCGATGCGCAAGGCGATCGCGCGGCGCATGGTCGAGGCGGTGCGCACGATTCCGCATTTCGCGCTGCAGACGGATTGCGAGATCGACGCGCTGCTGCATCTGCGCGAGGATTACAACAGCGCCGCGCCCAAGGGCGCGAATGGCGAGCCCGAGTGGAAGGTCTCGGTCAACGACATCATCGTCAAGGCCATGGCGCTGGCGCTGCAGAAGGTTCCCGACGCCAATGTCACCTTCACGCAGACGGCGATGCTGAAGCACAAATCTTCCGATGTCGGCGTCGCCGTCTCCATCCCCGGCGGGCTGGTGACGCCCATCGTGCGCAACGCCGAGACCAAGAATTTCCGCGAGATCGCGATCGAGCTGAAGGATTTGGCGCGGCGCGCGCGCGAACGAAAATTGAAGCCCAATGAATATGAGGGCGGCGCGACCGCCGTCTCCAATCTCGGAATGTTCGGCGTCAAGAATTTCGCCGCCGTGATCAATCCGCCGCATGCGACGATTCTCGCCGTCGGCGCCGGCGAGGAGCGCATCATCGCCAGAAATGGCGCGCCCGCCGTGGCGACGATCATGAGCGTCACCCTCTCCGTCGATCATCGCGCCGTCGATGGCGCGCTGGGCGCCACGCTGCTCGCGGAGTTCAAGCGGCTGATCGAGCATCCGGCGGCCATGCTCGTCTGAGCGGCCGTCGATGGGCGCGGCGCGCGAGCAGCCGCGCCGCCCGTCTCCGTAATAGCGCGTATAACGTAACGCGAATATTTCACGAAGCTCACACGAACCTCGCATAACCTTCGCGTAACATGATTTTCAGCCGAAAATTCCAAAAATTCCTTTGACGATACGCTCTCCCGACAGGACGGTGACAGGGCGCTGATCTATGATGGCGTCCATTCGGTCATCGGCGACGCTCGGATCACGAGAGATTTGCCCAAAGGAGATTTCGAGATGGATCATGTCTCGCGCGACGCCCAGGGGGGCTGGCGCGACCTGTCGCTCTATCTTCCAGCCCGCGCGCGGATGCGTCCCATTCTGCGGCGCAAGGCGCAATCCCTCGTTCACACCGGCGCTCTCTCTCCCGACTGCATCGTCACCTCTATTTTCGAGACCGGCGAATCTGTGATGTGCGTCACGCAATTCGCATTCGGCGGAGGCGCGCGCCACACGCTCATCGCGCCGCTCGCGCAGCTCGCTTTCGATCGCGGCGGACCGCTGTCGAAGGAGATCGATCTTTTGCGCGCGCGGCCCTCGCGCGCTCTCGGCCGCCGGCCCCCGGAGATTTCTTAACGCTTCGTTCATCGGCTTGTGCGCGCGAGCACAGAAGCTCGGAGCCCCGTCCCGCAATATCTCAGCGTTCGAAACGAGCAAGAGACATTGGGACGGAGCATTGCGATGACCGATTTTGCCAAGAACCTTTTTGATTTCATCAAGAGCGTGACCCTGGCGACGGCGATCGGCGCGCCGACCGCCGCAGCCGGGGTCTTCGTCTATGAGCGGCCCGACTCGGCGCTGATGCTGCTCTCCAAGGTTCAGTCGGTCGAGATCGGCGATTTCAAGCTTGCGCTCGGACAAAAGGCTTTCGAGATCAACCCCGATCTCGGCGCGAAAAAGAACTCCATGGGCGATCTCATCGCCCGCGCGCGAAACCTCGGGCCGCGCGAGGTGGAGCGGTTGATCCATCTTCTTCCGCTCGACGCCGCGAGCATGGACAGGCTCGGCGCCGATGCGGTCAAATGCGACTATGACAGAGCCGATGCGCGAACGCGCCTCTTTGCCGTCATCGACAAATCTCTGGAAGAGAAGAAGCTGGTCGAGATCATGCGGCGTGACGAGCTGATCGATCAAAAGACGCATGAGGTCTATGGTCCTCCGAGCGCTTGCTATCGTGTCGTCCTCACCGCGCTCGGCGCCGATGTGAAGTCGATGATCGTCTCCGAATTGACCCGTTATTTCACCAGCGAGCTGGATGTGGGAGCGCCCCCGGCCGCCGTCAAGCCCGCGAGCGACAAGCCTGCGAGCGACAAGCCCGTGAGCGCCAAGCCGGCGAGCGAGAGGCCGGTGAGCGAGCGGAGCCGGACGAAATTCGCCCAGCCCCGCCGCGACGCGGCGAAGCGGATCGCCGCCCGCTGAGCGCCCGCCGCCCAAAATATCGGAGCTTCGTCCTTCGGTCGTGTTTTCTTCAAGCGAACCAATTCCCACTTCGCTCGAAAACACTTTAAGACAACGCCCATGAGCGGCGAGGCGGACACGAGGGAAGGGGCGCAGATCGTCGAGATCCTGCTGCCGGTGGCCGTCGATATGGCCTATTCCTATTACGCGCCGCCGGCGCTGCGGCTTTCGCCGGGAGATTGCGTCGAGGTTCCGCTGGCGACGCGCAAATCCTTCGGCGTCGTCTGGTCGGTCGCGCCGGCGGGCGCCGCCGGGCCGGGCAATCTCAAATCCGTCATCGCCAAATATGACCGGCCGCCGCTGGGCGAGACGTTGCGCAGCTTCGTCGATTGGGTGGCGCGCTGGACCTTGGCGCCGCGCGGCATGGCGCTGCGCCTCGCCACCCGCGCGGTGGAGGAGGCGGCGCCGGAGACGCCCCGCGTCGGCTATCGGCTCGCCGGTCCGCCGCCCGAGCGCATGACGGCGGCGCGGGCGCGCGTCATAGAGGCGGCGGAGGGCGGCCTCACTTTCTCCAAGGGCGAGCTCGCCCGCGCGGCGGCCTGCTCCAATGGTGTCGTCGATGCGCTGGTCGACGCCGGCGCGCTCGAGGCCGTCGCTCTGCCGCCGGAGCCCGTCGCCGGCGCGCTGGATCCCGATTTCGCGCGCGCGCCGCTGGAGGCCGAGCAGCTCGCGGGCGCCGAGGCGCTGACGAGCGCTGTGGAGCAGGGCGGCTATCGGCCCTTTCTGCTGGAGGGCGTCACCGGCGCCGGCAAGACGGAGGTCTATTTCGAGGCCGTCGCGGCGGCTCTGCGCGCCGGCGGGCAGGCGCTGGTCTTGATGCCGGAAATCGCGCTCACCGCGCAATTCCTCGAGCGCTTTGCCGCGCGTTTCGGGGCCAAGCCCGCCGAATGGCATTCCGGCGTCTCCGAGCGCAAGCGCGCGCGGCTGTGGCGCGGCGTCGCGCTCGGCGAGGTGAAGGTCGTCGCCGGCGCGCGCTCGGCGCTGTTCCTGCCCTTTTCGAATTTGCGGCTCATCGTCGTCGATGAGGAGCATGAGGCCGCCTATAAGCAGGAGGATGGCGTCGCCTATCACGCCCGCGACATGGCGGTGGTGCGCTCGAGGCTCGAGGGCGCGACCATCGTGCTCGCCTCGGCCACGCCCTCCATCGAGACGCGCGTCAATGCGCAGACCGGCCGCTACGGCTATCTGCGCCTCACCGCCCGCGCCAATGCGAGGCCCATGCCGCGGATAGAGGCGATCGACATGCGCGCCAATGGGCCGGAGCGCGGACGCTGGCTCGCGCCGCGGCTGGTGGCGGAGGCGCAGGAGACGATCGCGCGCGGCGAGCAGGTTCTCTTCTTCCTCAATCGGCGCGGCTATGCGCCGCTCACTCTGTGCCGCAGCTGCGGCCATCGCTTCCGCTGCGAGAATTGTGACGCCTGGCTGGTCGAGCATCGCTTTCGCCGCGCGCTGGTCTGCCATCATTGCGGCCATGTCGAGCGCCGCCCGCACATATGCCCGGAATGCGAGGCGGAGGATTCGCTCACCGCCTGCGGGCCGGGCGTCGAACGGCTGGCGGAGGAGGCGGCGATCCTCTTCCCGGACGCCCGCACTCTGGTGCTCTCCTCGGATTTTCCAGGCGGGCAGGAGCGCTTGCGCCGCGAGCTCGCCGAGATCGCGGCCGGCGCTTTCGATATCGTCATCGGCACGCAATTGGTGGCCAAGGGGCATAATTTCCCCTTTCTCACTCTGGTCGGCGTGGTGGACGCCGACAGCGGGCTCGGCAGCGGCGATCCCCGCGCCGCCGAGCGCACTTTTCAGCTGCTGAACCAAGTGACCGGCCGCGCCGGCCGCGGCGACAAGCCGGGCAGCGCGCTGATTCAGAGCTGGCAGGCCGACCATCCGGTCATTCGCGCCATTCTCTCCGGCGAGGCGGAGGCGTTCTACGCGCAGGAGACGCGATTGCGCGAGCGCGCCGGCCTGCCGCCCTTCGGACGCCTCGCGGCGCTGATCGTCTCGGCCAAGGACGCCGGCGCCGCCGAGACCCATGCGCGCGCTCTGGCGCGGGCGGGGCATTCGCTGCCCTCCACCGATCGCTATCGCGTCGCCCCGGCCGGCGGCCTGCCGGAGGCCGATGAGATCGTGGTGCTCGGCCCGGCCGAGGCGCCCATCTCGCTCATTCGCGGGCGCTATCGTTTCCGCCTGCTGGTGAAGGCGCCCAAGAGCGCCGATCTGCAGGCCTATCTGCGCGCCATGCTGGCGGCGGCGCCCAAGGAGCGCGGCGGCGTGCGCGTGGCTGTGGATGTCGATCCGCAGAGCTTTTGGTGATGTAGGAAAATAATCCCATCATCCTGAGGCGCTTTTTGCGGGAACGCAAAAAGCCTCGAAGGATGCTCCGCGCGCGGCGGCCGACCCTTCGAGACGCCTGCTGCGCAGGCTCCTCAGGGTGAGGGACTGTTTACGCGCCCGCGCGAGCGCGCCCCGGCGCTTTGCTGCGCGGGGGTGGGAAAGGGCGTTTCGGGACGCTCCGGCCCCTTACGGCCGTTGCGCGAAAAAATTCGATCGGGTCCAGAGCGTCCCGAAACGCGGTTGTCGTTCTCGTCGACATCCCGAGGCTTGGTCGAACCCGCGAATCCTGGGGTTTCTCGATCAAGACGCGATCGAGTCCGACGGCCTGGGATCACGGAGCGGTTCTTTTTTCTCCCTATGGACGGGAGAAGAACGCCGCCCGGCGACGCGCTGCCTGTCCATGGACGGGGGTCGCCATCCCGGATGGAGCCGCCCCCCGCCCGCGCCCCACGACCCGAGGAGCGCGCCCTTTGTGGGCGGGAGTGGGAGGGATATAGGAATATTTTCAGGATGTGTCAAGGAAGTTTGTTCATGCCCTGAAGCTCGTAGTGGTCCCGTCCGAACTCGCTATTAACCGTCAAACTGCTATTGACCGCGTTCAAAGATCGACGTCATCAACAGTGTGATGAAGGGACGGTCATGGCTGAGACTCAAATTGAGTGGACGGACGCGACCTGGAATCCGGTTGCAGGCTGTTCTCTCGTCAGCGCCGGCTGCACGAATTGCTATGCCATGGAGATGGCAAGTCGTCTTAAAGCGATGGGCGTACCGAAGTATAGGGGACTTACTCGGCACAGTGGAAAGCGAGCGATTTGGAACGGAATCGTGCGCGAAGATGAAGTTTCATTGGGTATTCCATTGAACTGGAAGAAGCCACGAAAAATCTTCGTAAACTCGATGTCCGACCTATTTCACGAACGTGTGACAGACACTTTCATTCTGAAAGTGTGGGAGGTAATGCGCGCGACTCCACGCCACCATTATCAAATCCTCACCAAACGCCCAGAACGAATGGGCGCCCTTGTTCGCTCCAAGATCGGCGAAGTTCTGCCAAACGTATGGTTGGGCACGAGTGTGGAGAATGCTGAGGTCGCCGAGCGCATCGATTGTCTCCGCGCCGTGCCAGCGGCAATTCGTTTTATTTCGTTTGAGCCGCTGATAGGCTCGCTGGGAGCTGTCGATCTGCATGAGATTCACTGGGCAATCGTCGGCGGAGAGAGCGGGAGGTGGGCTCGCCCAATCCGCGAGGAGTGGATTGACGAAATCTTCGATAGTTGTGCGACGTACAACACGGCATTTTTTTTCAAGCAGTGGGGGGCGTGGGGAAAAGACAATAAACGTCGTTCCAAAAAGGCCAACGGACGCGTATATCGTGACAAGGTTTGGGACGAAGTTCCGAACGCCTCCGTCTCACTCTGAGCGCCCATCTGGAGCGTCCAGCCCAAGAATATTTCTGACGTAAACAGAGTTGGTTTCGTCATAGTATTTAGTAATGAGTTAGTCTAGAATTGTGCGTATCGCGTCGACGCGTTTCCGATAATAGAGCTCTACGAAGTTGGCGACAAGGAACGGAGCACTCTACGCGATGAGCTATGCCTGGAGGATAGGGGAGCCGCTTCCTGATCTTGGCGCTCACAGCGTCGCGAAACACGATATATTCGAACAATACATCAAAGTCTATATCGAACGGCTAACACGTAACCCGAGCCAGACGATGCTCAATCTGACCATCGTTGATGGCTTCAGCGGTGGCGGACTCTATCGAAGAGGCGCCGCCGAAGTAGATGGCTCTCCACTACGTTTGTTGGCAGCTGTTGAGAGCGTAGAAAGGGAGCTGAAAGCGGTCCGTGCGAAAGGCTTTGACCTCAAGGTAGATTTCTTCTTTGTCGATGCCAACCCCTATCACGTGGCCTTTCTCAGAGACTTGCTTGAGAAGCGCGGCTACGGGTCTCGTCTCGGAAAGAACATTTTTATCCATGAAGCCCTGTTCGAGGACGTCAGCGGCAACTTGATTGCCCACATTCAGAATAAGGGTTCCGCAAACCGCTCCCTATTTTTTCTGGACCAGTATGGCTGGAGCGACGTTCGACTCCAAACGATCCGTTCGATCCTGGCCACGTTGAAAAAACCCGAAATCCTGCTGACATTCGCTGTCGATGCCCTCATCGACTTCTTGTCCGTGAAGACAGCAGACGCACAAGCGCTCTTGAATATCGATCTTGATCGCGAGGATGTTCGGGCGTTGACCGAACTGAAGACCCAAGCAGGGTGGCGCCACCTAATTCAGAATGGTCTATATCGTCATGTCCAAAGCCGGACTGGGTCACGATTTTACACGCCTTTCTTTATTCATTCGGTGGAGGCGCACCGATCATACTGGTTATTGCATTTTTCAAATCATCGGCAGGCTCGAGATGAGATGGGAAAGCTGCACTGGCGGCTAAAAAACCATTTTCAACATCACGGCGGCGCTGGATTCCGTGCGCTCGGTTTCGATCCGTCGAAAGATCTCCGGCAGGATGTTATGTCTTTTATGTTCGACGATGACGCGATGAAGCGCTCGGAAGCGGCCGTCTTGGAACAGCTTCCCCGAATGATCCATGCAGCGAACCGTGACGGTACGGGACTCGTCGTCGAGGATCTGTTTGCAGGGAACTGCAATGATACACCAGTTACCTCAGACATTCTTAGTCGTCAGATTGCGTTCCTTCGCGATGAAGGCGAACTCTCGATTGTGGCGCCGGATGGCTCAAAAAAGCTGAGAACAAAAACGATCAATTGGGACGATCGTTTGGTCCTGCCGGTCGAGAGATCGCTGTTTAGCCGTTTAGGTTGGAGTTAAGACGTTCCTGCCAGAGCGTCCCCTCCTAACGCCCTCTCCGAAACTCCCCGACCCCCTCCCGCCCGCTTGTAGCCCGGCCGCTTTTCCCTATAGTCCGCCTCGACAATTCCCACGGCGGACGAGGCTATGACGACCACACAATTGCGCATCGGCACACGCGGCAGCCCTCTCGCTCTGGCGCAGACGCGGCAGCTGCGGGCCTTGCTGGCCGCGGCGCTCGGCCTCGAGGCGGAGACGCTGCCGATCGAGGTCATCCGCACCACGGGAGACATGATCCAGGACCGGCCGCTCTCGGAATCGGGCGGCAAGGGGCTGTTCACCAAGGAGCTGGACGTCGCCCTCATCGAGGGGCGCATCGATCTCGCCGTGCATTCCTCCAAGGATTTGCCGACGCATCTGCCGCCTCAGATCGCCATCGCCGGCTATCTCCCGCGCGAGGATGTGCGCGACGCCTGGATCGGCCGCAATGGCGCGACGCTCGACGCGCTGCCGAAGGGCGCGGTGGTGGGCACGGCCTCGCTGCGGCGCGGCGCGCAGGTGAAGCGGCTGCGGCCGGATGTCTCCATCGTGCTGCTGCGCGGCAATGTCGAGACCAGGCTGCGCAAGGTGGAGAGCGGCGAGGTGGACGGCACGCTGCTGGCGCTCGCCGGGCTCAAGCGGCTCGGCCTCGAGCGCCACGCCACCGCCATTCTGCCGATAGAGGATTTTCTTCCTGCCGCCGGACAGGGCGCCATAGCCGTCACCAAGCGCGCCGGCGATGCGAGCGTCCGCGCGGCTCTGGCCGCCATTCTCGATCCGGCGACCGCCGCCGCGCTCGCCGCCGAGCGCGCCTTTCTCACCGTGCTGGACGGTTCCTGCCGCACGCCCATCGCCGCCCATGCCAAGCTTGACGGCGAGGAGATCGAATTCCACGGCATGGCGCTGCGGGCGGATGGCTCGCAAGTCTATGAGGCGCGCCGGCGCGGGCCGTCCATGGATGCGGCGCTGATCGGCGACGCCGCCGCCAATGAGATTTTGCTGCGCCTGCCCAATGGAGTCGCGGGTCTCACATGAGGCGCGTTCTCGTCACGCGGGCGAGAGAGGACGCCGAGCGCACGGCGGAAGAATTGCGGCGGCGGGGCTTTGCGCCGCTGATCGCGCCGGTTCTGGAGATCGCCGCCACGGGCGCGCCGATTCCGGCCGAGCGCTTCGACGCGGTTCTGGCGACCAGCGCCCGCGCGATTCAATTTGCGGAAGGGCTCGCGGCCTCGAGCGCGCCGTTTTTCGTCGTCGGCGGCAAGACGGCGCAGGCGCTGTCCGCGCGCGGCGCGCAGGTGGAGGCGAGCGCGCCCGATGTGGCGGCGCTGACGCTTCTGCTCGGCGCGCGCTTCGCGGCGCCGGCGCGTTTTCTCTATCTCGCTGGCCATGATCGCAAGGACGATCTCGAAAGTTTTTTGCGCGCGCGCGGACATGTGGCGACAGTGGTCGAGACCTATGAGGCGCGCGCCGTCGCCGCTCTTGGGGAAGAAGCCCGCGCCGCTCTGGCCGCTGGCGAAATCGACGCCGCGCTGCATTATTCCGCGCGCAGTGCATCGATCTTCCTCGCTCTGGCGGATGCGGCCGGCGCCCCGGCCACGCTTCGCACGCGCGTCACGCATTTCGCTCTGTCCGAGGATGTCGCGCGCGTGCTGCGCGCCGCCGGCTGCGCCAATGTGCGCGTCGCCGCGGCGCCGGATCAGGCGAGCCTATTGGCCGCGCTCGAGGCGCAATAAAGCCGCCTTTGCGGGACAAGAATTGCATGGGCTCATCGCGCTTCCCGCGCCGCGCCCGCGCTCCCGCTGCTTTCGAGGACGAAATGACGAAACGGCCGATCCCGCAGCGGCGCATGACCGCCATTTTCGCGCTTCTCTTTTGCGCAATCGCCGCCGCAGTCTCGCCGGCGCTGGCGGAGCGGCTGCCGCTCTCGGATAATCTCGTCGATCTGCGCAGCGCGCAGGGGCGCGAATGGTTTCTCGAATCGGAGGCGCGCGAGGCCTATTGGCCGCTCTCGTCGGAATTCGTCACGCAGAAGAACGGCTCCTTCTGCGGCGTCGCCACTCTGGCGATGCTGCTCAATGCGCTCGACATTCCCGCGCCCGCCGGCGGCGAGGGGCCGGGGAGCTTCTCGCAGGACAATCTGTTCAGCGAGAAGACCGAGGCGGTGGTGAAGCAGGAGAACATTCTGCGCCGGGGCATGACGCTGGACGAGTTCGGCGGCCTCGTCGCCAGCTTCGGCCTCGAGGCGAAGGTCACGCATGCGGCGCAGAGCTCGCTCGCGGCGTTTCGCGCCAGCGCGATCGAGCAGCTCTCGCGCAAGCGGCGGCATGTCGTCGTCAATTATCAGCGCGCCGCGCTCGGCCAGACGCGCAGCGGGCACATTTCGCCGCTCGCCGCCTATGACGCCAAGACGGATCGCTTCCTGCTGCTCGATGTCGCGCGCTACAAATATCCGCCCGTGTGGATCGCGGCCGCCGAGCTCTTCGACGCGATGAACACGGTCGACGCCGGCAATGAAGGACGCAGCCGCGGCTTCGTGCTCATCGGCCCGCCGGCGGGAATAGGCGGCGGGCAATGAGCGACGTGCGAATGCGATCTATTCTTGCTCTCTGCTTTTCCGCTCTCGCCTTCGCCGCCGCCGCCGAGCCGGTCGCGACCGGGCGGCGCGGAATGGTGGTGAGCGAGCATCATCTCGCCAGCGACATCGGGCTCGACATATTGAAGGCGGGCGGCAACGCCATCGACGCCGCCGTCGCCGTCGGCTATGCGCTGGCCGTCGCGCATCCGTGCTGCGGCAATCTCGGCGGCGGCGGATTTCTGCTGGCGCAGCTGCCGGGGCAGGGCGCGCGCTTCCTGGATTTTCGTGAGACCGCGCCCGCGGCCGCCGGCGCCGATCTCTTTCTCGACGCGAAGGGCGCCGTCGACAAGGATGCGAGCCGCAACGGCTATCGCGCCGTGGCGGTTCCGGGGACGGTGATGGGCCTCGAGACCGCCCACGCCAAATACGGCCGCCTGCCGCGCGAGAAAATCATCGCGCCGGCGATCGCGCTGGCCGAGCAGGGGTTTGTTCTCGAGGAGGCCGATATTCGCGTGCTGCGCGCGGCGACGCGGCTGAAGGACAATCCCGCGGCGGCGAAGATTTTTTCCCGCGCCGACGGCTCGCCTCTGCAGGCGGGCGATCGGCTGATTCAGAGCGATCTCGCGCGTTTGTTGCGGGAGATCGCGGCGCAGGGGCCGCGCGCCTTTTATGAGGGGCGCATTCCGCAGGCGATCGAGCGCGCCGCGCATGCCGAAAATGGCGTGATCGCGGAGCAGGATTTCGCGATCTATGAGGTCATGGAGCGCACGCCGATTCATTGCGTCTATCGCGGCTATGATTTCTATTCCGCCGCGCCGCCGAGCTCGGGCGGCGTCGCGCTGTGCGAAATATTGAACATTCTCGAAGGCTATGATCTCGCCGCGCTCGGCTTTCACACGCCGCAATCCTCGCATCTTCTCGTCGAGGCGGAGCGTCGCGCCTTCTTCGATCGCAATAATTCGCTCGGCGATCCCGACTTCGTCAGCAATCCCGTCGCGCGTCTCACCTCGCGATCCTATGCGGCGGAGCTGCGCGCGAGCATTTCTCCCGATCATGCGACGCGCTCCGTCGATCTCGCGCAAGGCGCCGCGCCGCGCGAGCGTTTGCAGACGACGCATTATTCCATCGTCGACGGCGAGGGCGGCGCGGTCTCCGTCACCTATACGCTCAACGGCTATTTCGGCGCGCAGGTGATGGCGCCCGAGACGGGCGTGCTGCTCAATGACGAGATGGATGATTTTTCCGCCGCGCCCGGCGCCGCAAACGGCTTCGGCCTCGTGCAGGGAAGCGCCAACGCCATAGCGCCCGGCAAAAGGCCGCTCTCCTCCATGTCGCCGACCATTGTGATGAAGGATGGCAAGGTCGCGCTGGTTCTCGGCAGCCCCAATGGGCCGCGCATCATCTCGGTGACGCTGCAGACGGCGCTCAATGTCATCGATCATCACATGTCGCTGGCGCAGGCGGTGGCGGCGCCGCGCCTTCATCACCAATGGCTGCCGGATGTCGTGCTGTCCGAGCCCGGCGCGCTCTCGGCGGAGACGCGCCGGCGGCTCGAGGCGATGGGGCATAGAATAGAAGATCACGCGCCCTTCGGCGCATCGGAGGCGATAGAGATCAGCGAAGGCGCGATGACCGGCGTCAATGATCCGCGCTCCGCGGCGGGATCGGCGCGCGGCTATTGAGCCGAGGCGGGGAACGGGGGACGAGGATGCAGATCGATTGGGCCAATTTCACGCCGTGGAGCGCGGCGGCGGGCGGCGTTGCGATCGGGCTGGCCGCCGGCCTCCTGATCCTGCTGCTCGGACGCATAGCGGGGATCAGCGGCATTGTCGCCGGGCTGCTGCAACCCGTAAAGGGCGATGCGGCCTGGCGCCTCGCCTTCGTCCTCGGCCTCTTCGCATCGGCCGCGCTTCTACGTCTTCTCGGCGCGGTGCAAACGCCGATCTTCGACATAGGCTATGGCGCGACCATCCTCGCCGGATTGCTCGTCGGCTTCGGCGCGCGGCTCGGCGGCGGCTGCACCAGCGGGCATGGCGTCTGCGGCCTGTCGCGCCTGTCGCCGCGCGCGCTCGCCGCGACCGCCGCCTTCATGACGAGCGGCGCGCTCACTGTTTTCATTCTGCGTCACATAATGGGTTGAGCCATGACGAGATCGACCATAGCCGCTTTCGCCATCGGCCTGTTGTTCGGCCTCGGACTCCGCGTCTCCGGCATGATTCTGCCGAGCAAGGTGAAAGGCTTTCTCGACATAGCCGGCGCTTGGGATCCGTCGCTCGCCTTCGTCATGGGCGGCGCCATAGGAGTCGGGCTGATCGCCTTTCGCTTCGCCCGAACCCGCTCGCGCGCGCTGCTCGGCGATGAGATGCGCCTGCCGACGAGCAAGGCCATAGACGCGCCGCTGCTGCTCGGTTCGACCATATTCGGCGTGGGCTGGGGGCTCGGCGGCGTCTGTCCCGGACCGGCGATCGTCGATCTCGCCTTTCTCGATCCGCAGATCATCCTCTTCGTCGTCGCCATGCTAGCGGGCATGGCGCTCGAGAAGAGCGCGCGCGGCCTGCTCAGCGGAACGCGCCGCGACGCATGATCTCCTTTATGCGCGCGTCGAGCCGTTGCGCGAAAGCGTCGGTCGAGAAGCGCGTCTCGGCGAGCAGGCGCGCCGCGGCGACCTTGGCCTCGCGCGCCGCGCGGTCATGGAAGACGGCGCGCATCGCCGCGACAGCGCCCGTGTGATCGGGCTCCGCCCAGAGCTGATCGCCGCGCATGCGCGGATATTCGCCAGGACCGACCGGAACGAGGCGATAGGGCGTGAGAAACGCCGTGCGATCGTCGCAAAATTCCATATTGCCGGAATAGGCGGTGGCGATCACCGGCGTCTCCAGCGCCATCGCTTCCAGCATATGATAGCCGAAGCCCTCGGCGCGATGCAGCGAGACATAGCAATCGGCGCCTTCGATCAGCGCCATCTGCTCCTCATCGTCGAGAATGCGATCGACGAGCGCGATACGATCGCATTCGGCCACGACATTGCGAATGGAGCGCCACACATCCATCTCGCGCGGCGCGCGCACGCGATCGACGCTATGCGTCTTGATGACGAGCTTGACTTTCGCCTCGTGCGGAAAGGCGGCGAGAAAGGCGCGCATCACGCCGAGCGGATTCTTGCGATAGACGCCGGAGAGCGCATCGCAGGAGGCGAGAAAGACGAATTCGTCGGCGCGCGCAATGTCCGCATAGGCGAGCGTGCGCGCCGCCGCGCGACCCTTTTTGCGCACGGGCCGCGCCGATGTGCCGACCGTACGAGTCGGCCGATGGACGGCCAGCGTATCTTTTGTGAAGTCCGAGGCCGACCAGAGCTCGTCGACGAGCGTCAGGCCGAGCATTTGCGCCGGATGCGGCGTCGCCATCTCGAGATAGGGAAAGCCGATGAGCCGGCCCTCGGACCATATGTCCGGCAGATAGGCGATGGCGCTCGGCAGCTCCTCGAGATTGAGATGGAGAATATTGATCTTTGCGCGTTGCAGCGTCGTCGGCAGCGGCGCGGCGTCTTCGCGAATGCGATTGGGATAATCGAGAGTGAAGTCACAGAGCCGCAGCGAATAATCGAGGCGCTCGAGCGCGGCGGCGAGCGCGCGGCAGCTGTCCGCTATGCCGAGCTGCCGGCTGAAAGGGCCGATGAGCTGAATGTCCACGCTCTCGCCGCCCGGCGCCGGCAGCGTCGCCGAATGCGCGCGATGGCCGGAGGGCGTGCGCGAACGAAAGCTCCGCGCGCCGAAATCATAGCCCAGTGTCTCGATCGCGGTGCGCCAATGCGCGATATCGACGCCGCGGGCGCCGAAGAGGCGTCGCGACTCTTCATCGAAGGGCGCGGCGCCCGCCTGCGGCGTCAAAAACGTCTCGAGCCAATCTGGCGGAATAAAGCGCAGATAATGCGGCGCGCGAGCGGCGAAGAGAAGCACGGCGAAATAGGCCGCGCGCCGCTCGCTCTCCTGCGCGAGATCGGCGCCGCGCAGAATCGGATGCGCGTCGAGAAAGCGCGTCATGAAAACAGAGAGCGGGAAGCGCGCGCCCGTGTCCTCATGTGAGCGCAGCAGCGCCTCATGCGCCGGCGCGATGAGGCAATCCTCGACATTGAAGGCGGCGGCGCCGTAAGCGGCCCAGCGGAATATCTCCTCGAGCCGCGCATCCGCGCTCGCATCTCGAGGCGTCTGCGTGAAGAGGCGCATCGCCCGGCTCGGCGCGAGGCGATCCTGCGCCGTCGGCCCTTCATAGAGAAAGTCTATGTCGCGCGCGGAGAGCGGTATGCGCAGAGGGCGGCGCGCGCGGCCGTAGAATTCGACATAATGCGCGAGAAAAGCCTCGCGATCGGCGATCGAGACGGTCGCATCGAATTTATCGGCGAGGTCCCATTTGTAGCGATTTTGGTCGAGATAGGCGCAGAGCGTCTCGCCGAGAATAGGCGGCGGGGCGGGGACGGGCGTCGGCGCGAACAAAAGCTCCGTCCTGCGCAGAGGCGAGCGCGCGGCGCGCGCGGCGTCGTCGCCGGCGAGGGCTCCGTCGCCAAAGGCGCCTGCGAAAGTCGCGCGCAGATAATCGTCGCGGCCGAGGCGACGCGCGAGGAGCGGGCGCCCTTCCGTCGCGGTCAGCTCGAGCGGTGTTTCGGCGAGGGCGAGGACGCGAATTCGCGTCTCGGCGCTGCGCAGGAGAGCGGACGGAATTTTGACGTCGAAGCCGTGGCGGCCGTCGCCGAAACCATGGGCGGCGAGATCGTCGCGCGGCCGATCCGCCAATTGTTGGGCGACGAAGACGCCATCGGCGAAAATATCGACGAGCACGCGCCGGCCCGAATGGGCGGGACAATAGGCCCAGCCGTGAACGACGCCATCGGCGGCGCCGTCCAGCCGGCCGACGATGTCGAGATCGCCGGTCGGAAGGCCGAGCGAGCGCCGCAGCAGCTTGATCGCATGGCGCTTGGCGACGCCCATGCTCAGTCTATCTCTATGCGCAGAGTGAAATCGCGCGTCTCGCCGGGGCGCGCATGCGCGATGCCGGGCTTCTCGTCGAGCTGGCCGGCGAAGCCGACCGGCGAATCATAGCCATGCCACGGCTCTATGCAGAGGAAATCCGCGCCCGGCTTGGACCAGAGGCCGAGATGCTGGAAGCCTTCCCAGGCGATTTGCACGGATCGTCCGCTGCCGCAGCAATAAACGAGGCTTTTGCTCGCCAGAGTGTCGAAGATGATCGCGTCATCGGTGAACAGCTCCTCCCGCAGCGGCAGCGTTCGCCCCTCGACGGGCGAATCCTTCATGCGGCCGAGAAGCCCGCCGGTGAGCTTGCGGATCGGCGCCGGCTCATGGCGCTCGAAATTTATGCGGCTCTGCGCCTTGGGGGCGTCGCCGAGCGGCCAGCAAAAGGCCGGATGCGCGCCGATGGAAAAATGCATGTCCGCGTCGCCGAGATTGGTCACGCCATGGCGAATGTCGAGACGCGGACCGTCGAGGGTGAATTCCACCTCGAGCAGAAACTCGAAAGGGAAAACCGCGCGCGTCGCGTCGCTGGCGCGCAGCGCGAAACGCGCCGAATGCGGAGAGGCCTCGACGATGGAGAACAGGCTGTCGCGCGCGAAGCCGTGCTTCGTCATCGCATAGCTGTGGCCGCGATAATCATAGCGGTCCTGCGCCAGCCGGCCGACGATCGGAAACAGCAGCGGACTATGCTTGGGCCAGCTCGGCTCGCCGGCCCAGAGATAATCCACGCCGTCGCGCGTGCGCAGCGATTGCAGCTCCGCGCCTTTCGTAGAAATGAAAGCGGCGAGGCTGTCCGAGGACAAGGCCACGCCGTCTCGCTGCTCACTTTTCGACCCGGTCACGTGCGCCCTCAGGCTTTCGCCTGCTTCAGCCGCTCGAGATCGGCGTCCACCATCTCGCGGATGAGCTGGTCGAGCGAGGTCTCGGGCGCCCAGCCCAGCGCCTTGCGCGCCTTGCTCGAGTCGCCGAGCAGAATATCGACCTCCGCCGGGCGGTAGAATTTCGGATCGATCACCACATGCGCCTCCATATCGAGGCCCGCATGCGCGAAAGCGATGCGGCACATGTCGCGCACTGTGGTGGTGACGCCCGTCGCCACCACATAATCGTCCGGCGTCTCCTGCTGCAGCATCAGCCACATGGCCCGCACATAATCGCGCGCATGGCCCCAGTCGCGCTTGGCGTCTATGTTGCCGAGGCGAAGCTCCTTGGCGAGGCCGAGCTTTATGCGCGCCACGCTGTCTGTCACCTTGCGGGTGACGAATTCTATGCCGCGCAGCGGGCTCTCATGGTTGAAGAGAATGCCCGAGGAGGCGTGCATGCCGAAGCTCTCGCGGTAATTGACCGTGATCCAATGGCCGTAGAGCTTGGCGACGGCGTAAGGCGAGCGCGGATAGAAGGGCGTCTTCTCGCTCTGCATCGGCTCCTGAATGAGGCCGTACATCTCGGAGGAGGAGGCCTGATAGAAGCGCGCGCCGGGGGCGCCGAGGCGCAGCGCCTCGAGCACATTGGCGACGGCGACGGCGGTGATGTTGGCGGTGAGAATGGGCTGGCGCCAGGAGGAGGCGACGAAGGATTGCGCGGCGAGATTGTAGACCTCGTCGGGCTTCACCTCCTGGACGATGCGCAGCAGGCTGGAGAGATCGCCGAGATCGCCGTCGAGCAGCTGCACGTCATTGGCGACGCCGAGCCAGCGCAGGCGATGGTCCTCGACGCCGCGATGCGAGGAGCGGCGGATCACGCCATAGACTTCATACCCTTTGCCGAGCAGAAGCTGTGCGAGATAGGCCCCATCCTGTCCGGTAATGCCCGTCAGCAGCGCGCGTTTCGTCATGCACCCCTCTTAATTCAATCCACTTTCGCGGCTTTCAACATCGGCCGAGCGGCCGTCTATAGACGATCTAGGCGCGGCTATACAAATCGGCGAGGCGCACGATATCGTCCTCGCCGAGGTAGGAGCCGGTCTGCACCTCGATGATCTCGAGGTCGATCTTGCCCGGATTGCTCAGGCGATGAATGCAGCCGATCGGCAGATAGACCGACTCGTTCTCATGGACGAGCAGCGTCTCCTCGTCGCGGCCGACTTCGGCCGTGCCCTTGACGACGATCCAATGCTCGGCGCGATGAAAATGCTTCTGCAGCGACAGGCGCGCGCCCGGCTTCACCACAATGCGCTTCACCTGATGCCGATCGCCGGAATCGACCGATTGGTAGAAGCCCCAGGGGCGGAAGATGCGCTTGTGCTCGCCCGCCTCGCGGCGGTTCTCGCGCTTCAATTGATCGACGAGCTGCTTGACATTGTCGCCATGCTCGTGACCCAGCACCAGCACCGCATCCGGCGTCGTCACCACAATGACGTCGTCGACGCCGACGACGGTCGTCAGCGTCTCGTCCGAGCGCACATGCACATTGCGCGAATCGCGCACGACGCCATTGCCGCGCACAGAATTGCCCTGTTCGTCGCGCTCGGTCAGCTCCCACACGGCGCGCCAATTGCCGACGTCCGACCAGCCTATGTCGGCCTCGATCACCGCGGCCTTGCGCGTCTTCTCCATCACGGCGTAATCGATGGAGGTCTTGGGCGCGCGGGCGAAAGATTCTGCGTCCAGCACCAAAAAATCGAGATCGCTGCGGCCGGCGTCGATCGCCTTTTCCGCCGCATCGGCGATCGCCGGCTCGAATTGCGCGATCTCCGCCTGCATCACATCGGCGCGGAAGATGAAATTGCCGCTGTTCCACAAATAGCCGGCGTCGATATAGCGCTGCGCGGTCTCGCGATCGGGCTTCTCGACGAAGGCCTCGAGGTTGAAAACATCGCCGGCGATGCGCTCGCCGGTGCGAATATAGCCATAGCCGGTTGCCGGATTGTCGGGCTTGACGCCGAGCGTGACGATATAGCCGTCCGCGGCGGCGGCCGCCGCTTTTTTGCACAGAGCGACGAGGCCTCGTGGGTCGCGCACGACATGATCGGCGGCGAGCACGACGACGATGGTCTGCGGCGAGCGGCGCGCGGCGACGCCGGCGGCGACGGCGACCGCGGCGGCCGAATCACGCCGGGTGGGCTCGAGGACGACATCGGCCGAGGCGCCGATGGCGCGCAGCTGATCGGTGACGAGGAAGCGATAATCGGCGTTGGAGATGATGACGGGCTTGTCGAACGCCTCGTCCGACAGCGTCTGAATGGTCGTCTGGAAGGTCGACAGCTCGCCGACGAGCGGAATGAATTGTTTCGGGAGCGTCTCCCGCGATTCTGGCCATACGCGCGTGCCTGCCCCGCCGCACATTATGACCGGCAGAATTTTCGTCATGTCTCGCCTTTCGGTCGAGGGATGAATTGGCGGCGGCAGGTCGCGAGAGGGAAGAAGTTTTCTGGAATACAATCAAAAAGATCGAGCGCTTTTTCGCGCAGGTCCCGTTCCTGCGGCCGTCCGCCGGCGATTGGATCAGCTATAGGCTGAACGCTCCGCCCTTGGCAAGTGGGCGCCCCGCCCAGCCTTGCGAAACCCGCGCCGCGCAGCCGAAGGCGTTCTTCTGCTTCATGACCGCTTCGGCTGCGGCGAGGCGTGAGGCTCTTTCCGCAAGCGCGCGCGTCGCGCCGGCAGGGCGGCGAGAATGCGCTCGCGCTCCGCCTCGGAAGCGTCGCGCCAGCCGGCGATCTCGGCCATCGTCCGCGCGCAGCCGATGCAAAAGCCGGTCGGCTGGTCGATCTTGCAGATTTTGACGCAGGGCGTTTCGGCCATCACACGTCCAAATTCGCGACGTTCAGCGCATTCTCCTGGATGAACTCACGGCGCGGCTCGACGATGTCGCCCATCAGCTTCACGAAAATATCCTCGGCCTCCGCCGCCTCTTTCACCTTCACCTGCAAGAGCGAGCGCACCTCGCGGTCGAGCGTCGTCTCCCACAATTGCTCGGCGTTCATCTCGCCGAGGCCTTTGTAGCGCTGAATGGTGAGGCCCTTGCGGCCCTGCGCCGCCATTGCGTCATAGAGCGCGAGCGGGCCGGAGAGCGCGGTCTCGTCGCTGCGCCGCGCCAGCGCCGCCGGGCCGGCAAAAATTTCGCGCAGGCTCTCGGCGCGCTCCTGCAGCTTGCGCGCCTCGCTCGAGGCGAGCAGCGCCGCATCCAGCGTCACCGCTTGCGCGACGCCGCGCAAAGTGCGGTGGAAGACATAGCCGCCCTCGCGCAATTCGCCGGTCCAGCCGCGCTCGGTCTCCTCCGCTATGGCGTTGAGGCGCTCGGCGACCTCGGTCGCTTTCGCTTCGTCGGGCGGCGATTGCAGCGCATTCGCCATCGTCGCCTGCTCCACCACATTGCGGTCGTAGCGCGAATGCAGGCTGCTCATGATGGTGCGGAACGAACGCGCATCCTCGAGCGCGGCGCGCAAATCCTTGCCGGCGCGCTCCTCGCCATTGCCGCAGCGGAGCACGGCGCCGTCGAGCAGCGAGTCGATGAGATAATCCTCGAGCGCGCGCTCGTCCTTCAAATATTGCGTCGATTTGCCCTTCGTCACCTTGTAGAGCGGCGCCTGCGCGATGAACACATGGCCGCGATCGATCAGCTGGGGCATCTGCCGATAGAAGAAGGTGAGGATCAGCGTGCGAATATGGGCGCCGTCGACGTCGGCGTCGGTCATGATGATGATCTTGTGATAGCGCAGCTTGTCGGCGTTGAACTCGTCGCGGCCTATGCCGGTGCCGAGCGCGGTTATCAGCGTGCCGATCTGCTCGGACGACAGCATTTTGTCGAAGCGCGCGCGCTCCACATTGAGAATCTTGCCGCGTAGCGGCAGCACGGCCTGAAACTCACGATTGCGGCCCTGCTTGGCCGTGCCGCCGGCGGAATCGCCCTCGACGATGAAGAGCTCGGCCTTCGCCGGATCGCGCTCCTGACAATCGGCGAGCTTGCCGGGAAGGTTGGCGACATCGAGCGCGCCCTTGCGCCGCGTCAGCTCGCGCGCCTTGCGCGCCGCCTCGCGCGCGGCGGCGGCCTCGCAGACTTTGGAGACGACGCTCTTCGCCTCCTGCGGATGCTCCTCCAGCCATTGGTCGAGCAGCTCGTTGACGACATTCTCGACCGCCGGACGCACCTCGGACGAAACGAGCTTGTCCTTCGTCTGCGAGGAGAATTTCGGGTCCGGCACCTTCACCGAGACGACGCAGGTGAGGCCCTCGCGACAATCGTCGCCGGTCAGATCGACCTTCTCGCGCTTGGTGAGGCCGGAGCGCTCGGAATAGCCGGTGATCTGCCGCGTCAGCGCGGCGCGAAAGCCCGCCAGATGCGTGCCGCCGTCGCGCTGCGGGATGTTGTTGGTGAAGGCCAGAATATTCTCGTGATAGGAATCGTTCCACCACAGCGCGACTTCGACATTGATGTGCTCGCGCTGGCCGTGGATGAGGATCGGCGCGCCGATCAGCGGCGATTTGGCGCGATCGAGATAGCGCACGAAAGCCTCGAGCCCGCCCTCATAATAGAGGTCCTCGCGCCTTTGTTCCGCATGGCGCGCGTCGGTGAGCACGATGTGCACGCCCGAGTTCAGAAAGGCGAGCTCGCGCAGGCGATGCTCTATGGTCGCATAATCGAACTCGACGACGGTCTTGAATGTCTCGAGCGACGGCAGGAAGGTGACTTCCGTTCCGCGCTTGGGCTTGCCGTCCTCGATCGGCGCGGCGCCGACCGCGACGAGCGGCGCGACGGAATCGCCATTGGCGAATTCCATGAAATGCTCGCGCCCTTCCTGCCAGACGCGCAGCTTCAGCCAAACGGAGAGGGCGTTGACGACCGAGACGCCGACGCCGTGCAGGCCGCCCGAGACCTTGTAGGAGTTCTGGTCGAATTTGCCGCCGGCGTGCAGCTGAGTCATGATGACCTCGGCCGCGGAGACGCCTTCCTCCTTGTGAATGCCGGTCGGGACGCCGCGGCCATTGTCGGTGACGGTGCAGGAGCCGTCGGCGTTCAGCGTCACGGTGACGAGAGTCGCATGGCCGGCGAGCGCTTCGTCGATGGCGTTGTCGACGACCTCATAGACCATGTGATGCAGGCCGGTGCCGTCATCAGTGTCGCCGATATACATGCCCGGGCGCTTGCGGACGGCGTCGAGGCCGCGCAGCACTTTGATCGAATCCGCGCCATATTCTTGCGGCGTGGCGGCTCCGTCTTCGGTGTCGGTCATGCGGGTTTGGGCTCCTCGGGCAGGGCGGGATGACGGCTCGATTCGATAGCATTGTTTTTACCGCGAAAGACGCGGAGAAAGCACGAAAAACCGAGCGGCGCGCCGGCTCGGCGGTCGAATTGACCAATGTGTCGGCGCGCGATATCTATCATGTAGTAGATATCATACGGAGTTGCAACGATGAGCGGCACAGCCAAGCTCTTCATGCATGGCCGCAGCCAGGCTGTGCGCCTGCCCAAGGACTGCCGTTTCGAGGGCAAGGAGGTCAAAGTCACCAAGATCGGCGACAAGGTGATTTTGGAGCCGCTTCACGAGGGGCCTTTCGATGTCGAGGCGTGGTTCGCGCGGCTCGACGCTCTCGGCGCGCTCGACTTTCTGCCCGATGGCCCGCCGGAGGATCCGCCGAGCGCTCCCGATCCGCGCAAATTCATCGACGAATGATCTGCCTCGACACCAATGTCGTCATAGCGGTGATCAACCGCCGCGACGCCGATGTCGCGCGTCGCATGGGCGAGGCGCTGACGCAGCGCGTCGAGATCGGCCTGCCCGTCATCGTTTTGTACGAGCTTCGCTACGGCTATGCGCGCAGCGATAGAAAGCCTCATATGGAAGCCTTGCTCGCAGAGTTTCTCTCGCCGGGGATCGCTGTCCTGCCTTTCGAGGAGGAGGACGCGCGTCACGCCGGAGACATTCGCGCCGATCTCGAAAAAACGGGGCGGCCGATCGGCCATTATGATTATCTCATCGCCGCGCAGGCGCGCCGCCGCGGCGCGATATTGGTGACGGCGAACGGCCGCGAGTTCGCGCGCGTGCCGGGGCTGATGGTGACGGATTGGGCGGGCTGACGGCTGCGCGCGCATGAACGGGGGAGATAGGCGCCCGCCACGAGCAGCGTGGTGGATGGATGGGACTAGCTTGATCGGCTGGACATGGCCCTAATGCGACCTTCGTGTGCTCTGGACGCCGACTGCATCGTTGCCAACACGGTCACAGCATGGGGCCTTCCCACGCATGAGCGCTATGGTGATGGCGTAAGGACTCCACCGAAGGTCGATGCTCAGGCTTGCTAGGCAGCCAAGCCTTCTCACCATGCAAAGCGACGGACGATGTCTGATCCGACGCCGTGTATGGTCCGTCCTGTGCGTGCGGATCAGAATAATGAATCGTTCCGCTGATGCCCAGTGTCATCCACCCACAGTCAAATAGCCTGTGGTGATTTGCGCATAATAGAAGTCCGTTTGCTGGGTCCAAACGCTGCAGGTGCGTAGCTTCCGTCCATGGCACAATGTGCGCTGCCTCAAGCGCCTCCTCGAAAGAAAGTCCACAGAATGCACATTGTCCGTCATAGGCTCTCATCAGAGCTAAACGGAATATACGTTGTAAGACCCCGCGCACTTTAACCCTCGAGTAAATCTCCTTACGTCGGCTTTCAGTTCCCAGCAATATGGCATCGACAAGGGCGGTTTCGGTCGTTCCATCGCGTGCGTAGTCGAAGGGGTTCGGCACGTTGCTCCAATCGAACTGAAAAACCTCGTCGAAAGCCGTTTCTAACTCGTCGTCCGGGCGGGCAACAAATCCATGACCTGGAATGCCTGACTGTGCATTGACGATGAGCACATTCAGCGCTGGCAGACGTTCGACCATGCAGTATTCTTGGATTTCGCCCGCTACGAACCGAATTGCGCGATGATGAATTCCGATTCTGAGAGCGAGTTCGCCATAAGTGATGGTAGAGCGCTGCTTCGCACACTTACATAGGATAGGCCAAGCGCGGGCCGCCCTTTGCGTATGATTAACAGCCATTCAATCCTCCATAGAACGAGGATCATCATCAGGACGTCGTAGCAAATGTCAAATGACAGTTCCGTCCTCGCTTGCTCCCGAGGCCCGCTTCTGGCGCAACGCCGTCCCAGAAAGACAGGCGACGGCCTCGCAATATCTCGCACAAAGCCGCCGAGTCTCCCTCATGCTGAGGAGCCCGCGACGCGGGCGTCTCGAAGCGCGCGGAGCCATTCGGTCCGCCTTCTGGAGCCCCTCGTGCTTCGAGACGGCGCCTGCGGCGCCTCCTCAGCATGAGGGGGATCGTTGGTCCTCTCGGCCGGGCGCCTCGGCGACGAAAGCCCCTGGCAAGCGCAAGATCCGGCAGGGGCCGCCCGCCGCCACAGCGCCATCGCCCGCTTCGCGGATGAGCAGCGCCTGCGAGCGCGCCAGCTCGGTCAGCAGCGAGGAATCCTGCAAAGCCTGCGGCGTGGCGGTGAGCCGCCCCTCGGCGTCGCGCGTCAGCGTCGCGCGCATATAGTCGCGGCGGCCCTTATTGGGCTTCAGCGGCGCGCCGGCGACGGCGGCCTCGGTCTCGTCCGCCCCCGCGCGCGGATCACCTTGCAGCGTGCGAACGAGCGGGCCGAGGAAGACCAGCGCGCAGACGAAAGCCGCGACCGGATTGCCCGGCAGGCCCAGAATGCGCGCCTCGCCCAGCGTTCCATGGATCAGCGGCTTGCCCGGCCGCATGGCGATGCGCCAAAAATCGAGCGCCATGCCCTGGCGGGCGAGGGCCGGCCGCAAGAGATCGTGATCGCCGACCGAGGCGCCGCCCAGCGTCACCACAATATCGGCCTTGGCCGCGCGCGCCTGCTCCAGGCCTTTTTCCAGCTCGGCGATGTCGTCGCGGAAAATGCCGAGGTCGATCACCTCTGCGCCGGCGGCTTCGGCGATGGCCGCCACCGCATAGCCATTGCAGGCGATGATTTGCGCCGGGCCGGGCTCGGCGCCGGGCGGAACCAGCTCGTCGCCCGAGGCGATCAGCGCCACGCGCGGGCGCCGCGCCACGGGAAGCAGCGGATGATTGATGGCGGCGGCGAGCGCCAGCTCGCTGGGGCCGATGCGCGTTCCGGCGAAGAGGGCAGGGTCGCCCTCGCGAAAATCGAGCCCGCGCTCGCGAATATGCCGGCCGGCCGGGGGCGGGGAGGCGGCGCCGACGCCGGAGGCGTCGATCGTGGCGTCCTCCTGCAGGAGGATCGTATCCGCGCCCTCGGGAACCGGCGCGCCGGTGAAGATGCGCACGGTCTCGCCGGCGCCGAGGGCCAAGTGATAGCCATGGCCCGCGGCGCTCTCGCCGACGAGCTTCAGACGCGCGCCGGGCGCTGAAAGATCGGCGGCGCGTAGCGCATAGCCGTCCATGGCGGAGACCGCGACCGGCGGCTGCGTGCGGCGCGAGACGAGATCCTTCGCCAAAGTGCGGCCGAGCGCCTTGGAGAGCGAAACCTCCTCTTCGCCCGAGAGCCGGGTCGCGCCGGCGAGCACGCGGGCGAGGGCCTCGTCCACGGACAGCAATTTGTCGTCAGCCATTTTTGTCCATTTCGTCGCGGCGCCATTCGCCAGAGCGTCCGCCGCGCTTCTCGACCAGCTCGATTCCCTCGATGCGCATGCCGCGATCGACGGCCTTCAGCATGTCGTAGATCGTCAATAAAGCGACGCCGACCGCGGTCAGCGCCTCCATTTCCACGCCGGTCTTGCCCGTGACCGAAACTTCCGCCGTCGCGCGCACGCCGGGAAGGCTGGCGTCCGGCTCGAGATCGACCGCGATCTTGGTGACGGGCAGGGGATGGCAGAGCGGGATCAGCTCATGCGTCTTCTTGGCCGCCATAATGCCGGCGACGCGCGCGACGCCGAACACGTCGCCTTTCTTCGCCTGCCCCTCGACCGCGAGAGCGAGCGTCGCGGCGTCCATCACGATCTGTCCGCGGGCGATGGCGACGCGCTTCGTCTCCGCCTTGTCGGAGACGTCGACGATATGCGCTTCGCCCTTGTTCGAGAGATGCGTCAGCATCTATGCGCGCGCCCGCCTGTGATCGCCCTTGACCGAGCCATGCAGCAGCTCGCGCGTCGCTGTCGTCACATCGTCCTTGCGAATGAGGCTCTCGCCGACGAGGAATGTGAAGACGCCGGCCTTCTCGAGCCGCAGACAATCCTCATGGCTCGTTATGCCGCTCTCGGCGACGATGATCCTGTCCTTGGGAATGCGCTCGACGAGCCGCTCTGTCGTCTCCAGCGTGACGTCGAACGTATGCAGATTGCGATTGTTCACGCCGATGAGCCGCGTCTCCAGCGCCAGAGCGCGATCCAGCTCTTCCTCATTGTGAACTTCGACGAGAACATCCATGCGCAGATCATGCGCAGTGGTGTTGAGGCGCGCGGCCTCCTCATCGGAGACGGCGGCCATGATGATCAAAATGCAATCGGCGCCATGGGCGCGCGCCTCGAACACCTGATAGGGGTCGTAGAGGAAATCCTTGCGAATCGCCGGCAGATTTACCGCCTTGCGCGCGGCCTCGAGATCCTCGAGCTTGCCCTGGAAGGAGGGGCCGTCGGTCAGCACCGAGAGGCAGGCGGCGCCGCCGGCCTCATAGGCGCGCGCCAGCGCCGGCGGATCGAAATCCTGACGCAGCACGCCCTTGGACGGGCTCGCCTTCTTGATTTCCGCGATCAGCGCGATGCGCCCCTCGGCGAGCTTGGCCTCGATCGCATGGACGAAGCCGCGCGGGGGATCGTGGTCGCGCACATTGCGCTCGAGCGTCGCCAGCGGCATGCGCACTTTGGCGTCGTTGATCTCGGTCCGCTTATAGGCTTCGATCTTGCTCAGAATGTCGGTCATGCCGCTTGTGGTCCTTCGCGCCTTCAAGAGGTTTTCTACCACGAAGACACGAAGGACACGAAGCATTTCCCGCCAGCGCGGCGGCGCGCCGCAGTCTTTTCGGGCGGCGCGGCGCCTTCACGCATTGGAGACGCGAATGAGCGCCTCGAGCTTCGCCTGCGCGGCGCCGCTGTCCAGCGCCCGCGCGGCGAGCTGCGCGCCTTCGCGAAGATCGGCCGCCGCCCCCGCCACCGTCAGCGCCGCCGCGGCGTTGAGCACGGCGATATCGCGATAGGCGTCGCGCGCCCCGGCCAGCACGGCCCGCAGCGCGCGGGCGTTATGGGCGGGATCGCCGCCGACGAGCGCCTGCGGCTCCGCCCGCGCCAAGCCGGCCTCCTCGGGCGAAACTACGAAGCCTCTGACGGCGCCGTCCTCGAGCGCGACGACGAGAGAGGGCGCGGTCGTCGTCAATTCGTCGAGCCCGTCCTCGCCATGGACGAGCCAGACGCGCTTGGAGCCGAGCTCCGCCAAGACGCGCGCCAGCGGCTCGAGCAGCGCGCGCGAGGAGACGCCGAGCAGCTGCTTTTCCACCCGCGCCGGATTGCACAACGGGCCGAGCAGGTTGAAAATCGTGCGCAGGCCGAGTTCCCCGCGGACTGGCGCGGCATGGCGCATGGCGCGGTGATGCGTCGCCGCCGCCATGAAGCAAATACCTGTTTGCGCGAGGCAAATTGCGGCATGCTCGGGCGTGACGCCGACCTTGACGCCGAGTTCCGCCAGAACATCGCTGGCGCCGGAGCGCGAGGAGGCGGCCCTTCCGCCATGCTTGGCGACGCGCACGCCGCAGCCGGCGACAATGATCGCCGCGAGCGTCGAGACATTATAGGTGCCGGCGCCGTCGCCGCCGGTCCCGACAATGTCGATCGCATCTTCCGCGCCCGCGACCGGCGCCATCGCCGCGCGCATGGCCTCCGCCGCGCCGATGATTTCGTCCACCGTCTCGCCGCGCTGGCGCAGGCCCATCAGAAAGGCGCCGAGCTGCGCCGGCGTCGCGCCGCCTTCGAGCACGGTCGAGATCGCCGCGCGCGCCTCCTGGCGGGAGAGCGTCGCGCCGGCGGCGAGGGCGGCGAGATAGGGCTTGAGGTCGGTCACGGCCGAAGATCTCGGTTGAAGGATGCGAGCCTGAAGGCTCGCGGTCCAAGGCGGGCTCTGGACCGCGAGCCTTCAGGCTCGCAGCGATTCACGCGACTTTGGCGGGGCGTCGCGTCGCGTTCCACTCCTGCGCGAGATCGAGGAAATTGCGCAAAATCTTGTGCCCATGCTCCGAGGTGATGCTCTCGGGATGGAATTGCACGCCATGCACGGGCGCGCTCTCATGCGAGAGGCCCATGATGAGCCCATCCGGCGTCTCGGCGGTGACGCGCAGGCAGGAGGGCAAAGTCTCGCGCGCGACGATCAGCGAGTGATAGCGCGTCGCCTGGAACGGCCCCTCTATGCCGCGGAAGATCGTCTCGCCCTTGTGCAGTATGGTCGCCATCTTGCCATGCACGGGCAGGGGCGCGCGGATCACATCGCCGCCGAAGGACAGGCCGATGGACTGATGGCCGAGGCAGACGCCGAAGATCGGAATTTTCGCCCAGGCCGCCGCGATGAGATCGAGGCAGATGCCCGCCTCCTTGGGCGTGCAGGGGCCGGGCGAGAGCACGATCGCCTCCGGGCCGGCGGCGAGCACTTCGGCGACCGAGACCGCATCGTTTCGCTTGACCGTCACCTCGGCCCCGAGCGAGCCGAAATAATGCACGAGGTTGAAGGTGAAGCTGTCGTAATTGTCGATGAGCGTGACTTTTGTCATTCGCGCTTGGGTCCGGTTCTCGGCGGCGTGGGCTTGCTCTCCCACCGCGGCTCGATTTTTTCGGCTCTTCGGCCGCTCAAGTCAATTCATTCGCGCCCGCTCGGCTGGGGAGCCGGCTCCTCTAGTCGCGCCGGCCCAGCCGCCAGTCCGGCCGCAGATTGGCGATCAGCATGATCTCGCCGATGCTCTGGCGTGTCAGCAGGCCGACCAGCGCGCCATCGGCGCCCAGCACGCCCATGGCCGAGGCTCCGGCGAATTTTTCGATCGTCTCGTCGAGCGGCGCAGCCGCGCTCACGGTGGGGGCGTCGCGTTGCACATGGGGCGCGATCGGCGCGCTGCGGTCGTCGGCCTTCAGCGCCTCGATTATGTCCGAGCGGTCGAGCAGACCCATGAAGCGGCCATCCGCCGCGACCACCGGAAACTGATCCTGCGAGGTGGCGAGCAGAGTCTCGACCGCCTCGCCGAGGTCGGCGCCCCAGGCAATAGCGGCGATGCGGGTCTCCATCGCGTCGGCGACGGTGAGGCCGCGCGCGGCTTCGCTCGCCACGGTCATCTGCGCCTCGCCGCTGGCGGCGATGTAGACGAAAATGGCGATGAAGACGAGCATGGGGTTGCCGAACAGCCCCAAAAAGCCGAGCGCGAAGGCGAAGCCCTGGCCGATGGAGGCGGCGATGCGCGTCGCCTTTCCGCGCGGCAGCCACATTGCGAGCGCCGCGCGCAGCACGCGGCCGCCGTCCATGGGGAAGGCCGGGATCATGTTGAACAGCGCCAGAAACAGATTTGCGGCGGCGAGACGCGCGAGGACATTGAGATGCGGATCGTCGAGCTGCGTCAGCGTCTCCGGCTGGAAGGCGCCGAGCGCAACGAATAGGACTGTGGCGATGACGATGTTCACCGCAGGCCCCGCGAGCGCGACGAGCAATTCCTGAGAGGGTTTTTCCGGCATATGGTCGAGATTGGCGACGCCGCCGATCGGCAGCAGCGTGACCTCGGTCGAGAGAATGCCGAAGCGCCGCGCCATCAGAATATGACCGAACTCATGCAGCACGACGCAGGCGAAAATGAGCGTGATGAAGATCACGCTGTCGCGCGCTGCTTGCACGCCGCCGCTGCGATAGGCGGAAAAGCCGATCCAGGCGAGCAGCAGCAGAAAAGTGATGTGAATGCGGACGGCCGTGCCCTTGAACGAGCCGAGCGTGAGCGACCAGCGCATGGAAGAGGCCTCGCTATCGACGTGACGTCCGCGACGGTTCCTCATAGCAGAAATCCGCGACATTCGGCCAGGAATCCGCGATATGCGGCCAAGAAAAAGGGCGATCGACGCGTGAAGCGAAGATCGCCCGAGTGGAGCGGAGAAAGTCTAGGAGGAGGAAGCGTCAGAGGCGATAGCGAATCTGATCCGTCCAGAAGCGCTCGAGGCGCGTCAGGGCGGTGTTGACGGTGCGGAACTCGGCGGTGGAAACGCCGCCGATCTGCTCCACCGTGGTCGCATGCTTCTCGTAGAGGGCTGCGACGATATCATGAACCTCCTTGCCCTTGGGCGTGAGGCTGATGCGCACGGAGCGACGATCGACGCGCGAGCGGGCGTGGTGGAGATAGCCCATCTCGACGAGCTTCTTGACATTGTAGGAGACGTTGGAGCCGAGATAATAGCCGCGCGTGCGCAGCTCGCTCGCGGTGAGCTCCTTGTCGCCGATATTGTAGAGCAGGAGCGCCTGCACGGAATTGACGTCGCCGCGATTGCGGCGGTCGAACTCGTCTTTGATGACATCGAGCAGCCGGCGGTGCAGACGCTCCACCAGAGTGAGGGATTCGAGATAGATCGGACGAATTTCGTTGATCTTCTCCGAGCGGACCTGCGCCGCCTCGGTCTTCGACGCCGTATTCATGAACAAGCTCCGTCTCGTCTTTTGCGCCGGATATTCGAAAGTCCGGTCCGTGTCTCGATGGACCAGAACCTATCCGCCGCGAATGAAGACCGCTTTAAACAACAGCCTGAATCCGTCGTTTACTTCCACTACCGTCGATGCGGTAAATGGGTGGTGAATCAAATCGTTAGAATTGTATTAGCCGTGTCGCGGCGTGAGCCGCGCGCCTCACCGGCCGAGCCGGGCGAGAAGCGCGCGCGCCTGCCGTTGCAGGCGGCTGAAGCGGCCGTCGACGGCCTCGGCCTCGGGACCGCGCCGCCGGCGGCGCTTCTCGCGCAGGCGCTGGGCCTCATAATCGCGGCCGGCCTCGAAGGTGAGGAAGAAATAGAGGCCGATGAGCGCGAGATCGAGGGCGATGAGCCAATAGCCGCCGGCGAAAAACCCCGGCACGCTCAAGGTCACGAAGATTTGCGCGCCGGCGATGAGCAGCCACAGCACGCCGCCCCAGGGCGTCGCCAGCCAGAGCCCGACGCCGGCGACGAGATCGAGCACGGCGAAGAACACGACGGCGATGGCGGCGTTGGTCGGCGTCTCGTCGAATATGGGCTTGCTCGCGGTGAGCACGATGACCCATTGCATCACGCCCTGCAGCAGCCAGAATAGCGCCATGACGCGCATGAACAGCGTGAGCATATGGCCCCAGCGCGCCGACTGCCCCGCCGCGCCCGCGTCGCCGAGACGGATCGGCCGGTGCGGGTCGTCCGCCTCCTCATAGAGCGTATGCTCGGTCACGCGCCGCCTCTTTCGCTCCGGCTCTACTGCCCGCGCCGCGCGCGCGTTGCGAAGCGCACGGCTTCCTCGGCGGCGCGGAACAGCGCCTTGGATTTGTTCACCGTCTCGCGATGCTCGTAATCGGGATCGCTGTCATAGACGACGCCGGCGCCCGCCTGCACATGCATCTTTCCGTCTTTCACGATCGCCGTGCGCAGCACGATGCAAGTGTCCATCTGCCCGCCGGCGCCGAAATAGCCGATGCAGCCGCCATAAATGCCGCGCTTGTCCGTCTCCAATTCGTCGATGATCTCCATGGCGCGCACCTTGGGCGCGCCGGAGACCGTGCCGGCCGGAAAGCCGGCGGCGAGCGCGTCTATGCAGTCGCGCGCGGGATCGAGCGCGCCTTCCACATTGGAGACGATATGCATCACATGGCTGTAGCGCTCGATGGTGAAGCTGTCCGTCACCCGCACGCTTCCCGTCGCGGCGACGCGGCCGACGTCATTGCGTCCGAGATCGAGCAGCATCAAATGCTCGGCGCGCTCTTTCTCATCGGCGAGAAGCTCGGCGGCGAGGCGCTCGTCCTCCGCCTTCACGGCGCTGCGCCAGCGCGTGCCGGCGATGGGGCGGATCGTCACCTTGCCTTCGGCGACGCGCACCAGAATCTCCGGCGATGAGCAGACGATCTGGAAATCGCCGAAATTGAGAAAGCACAGAAAGGGCGCCGGATTGACGCGGCGCAATGCGCGATAGAGCGCGAAGGCCGGCAGAGCGAAAGGCGCGGTGAAGCGTTGCGACAGCACGACCTGAAAGATGTCGCCGGCGCGAATGTAATCTTTGGCGCGCTCGACCATTTCCAGGAAACGCCCGGGCGCCGTGTTGGAGACCGGCTCCTCGGCGAGAAGATGCGGATCGGCCTCCGCCTCGCGCTGCTCGAGCGGCGCCTCTAAGGTCGCGACCACCAAATCGAGCCGCGCGAGCGCCGCCTCATAAGCGGCCTGGGCGGAAACGCCGGCCGCCGGGCGCGCGGGCGTCACCACGATGATCTCGTCGCGCACATTGTCGAAGACGACCATGACGGTCGGCCGCAGCAAGATCGCGTCGGGCACGCCGATCTTATCGTCCTTGGCCGGGGCGAGGCGCTCCATCAGCCGCACAGTGTCATAGCCGAGATAGCCGAACACGCCCGCCGCCATGGGAGGCAGATGCGCGACCTCGTCGATCTCAGATTCGGCGAGCAGCTCGCGTAGCGCATCGAGCGGCGGTTTCGCGCAGGGCTCGAAAGCATTCGCGTCACGCAGCGCGCGGCGATTGATCTCGGCCTTCTCGCCATGGATGCGGAACACGACGTCGGGATCGAGCCCGATCATCGAGTAGCGGCCGCGCGCGGCGCCGCCCTCCACCGATTCGAGCAGGAAGACATTGGCCGTCCGCGCGCGCGTCAGCTTCAGATAGGCCGCGACCGGCGTCTCCAGATCGGCGACGAGCCGCGTCGCCACCAGCGACGCGCGGCCCGTCTCATGGGCGGCGGCGAATTCGTCGAACGAAGGTTCGGACAATGCGCTCACTGGTTCTGTTCCGCTCCGCCGGTCGCCGCCTGCAACGCATGCTCGTTGATCGAGACGTTGAAGACCTTCTCGAGCGCGCCGACATATTGCTCGAGAATATCATTGGTGAAGGCCGGCCGCAGCTGGTCCGCCGCCGCCTTCGCCTCGATGGAGGAGGGATCATAGGCCGGCGTCGATGCGCTCTTCACCTCGAAGACGAGGCGTCCGCCATCGACGGCGGCGGAGCCGGCGCCCTTGGACGCCACGTCGAAAATGGCGACGATGGCCGCGGTCGACAGTTCCGGATGCGGCGCGCGCTTCACATCGCTCACATGCCGGACCTCGGCGCCGGCGCCCTTGGCGACATCCTCTATCGCCTTGCCGCCGCGCAGCTCCGCGGTCAGCGCATCGGCGCGCTCGGTCAGCGCCTTCTGCTGCTTCTCTCCGCGCAAAGCGGTCTCGACGGCTTCCTTCACCTCGTCGAAGCTGCGCTGGCGCGCCGGCTCCACCTTGGCGATCTCGAACCAGACATAGCCGCCGTCGCGCGTCGGCACAGTGTCATTGTCGACGCCGACATCGGAGGCGAACACCGCCTTCAGCAGATCCTCGGAGCCGAAGAGGCCGGGAACGTTCTTGCCGGCGGGGTCGAGGCCGGTCGAATCCACAGCCTCTATCGTCGCGACATCGAGGCCGGCGGCCTTGGCGGCCTCGGCCAACGTCTTGCCGCCGGTGCGCTGATCCTCGATCGCGTCATGCAGCTTGCGCACGGACGGCGCCGAGCGCTCCTGCGCGATCTCGCGGCGCAGCTCCTCGGCGGCCTCCTCATAGCTGCGGGTGAAAACGCTGGGGATGATCTTCTCGACCTGCAATATCGCCGAGCCGAAAGCCGTCTGCAGCGGGCCGACGAAGCCCGGCTCGCGCGAGGCGAAGACTTTTTCGGCGATCTGCTTGTCGCCGAGGTCGTGCGCCTCGAGCAGGCCGAGGTCTATGTCCTTTTGCGAGAGCTTGCGCTCGCCGGCCAGCGCGTCGAAGGAGAGGCCGCCCTTCAGACGCTCCAGCGCCTTCTCGGCTTCGTCTTTCGAGGCGAAGAGAATCTGGCGCAAATGGCGCTTCTCCGCCGTGCCGTAACGCTTGGCCTTCACCTCGTCATAGAGCTTGCGGACATCGGCCTCGGCGACCTCCTGCGGCTTGGCGAGCGAGGCCGGCGTCACGGCGAGGAGCGCGAGCTTGCGATATTCGCGGGCCCGGAAGCTCTGCTCGCGATCGGCGAAATATTTCTTCAGCTCTTCCTCGCTCGGCTTGGCGATCTCGCCGACGGCGGAGGCGGGGAGCAGGAAGTAGTCGATCTCGCGGACCTCGTTGCGGAAGCGATGCAGCGCCTCCAGCACGAGGCGCGGCGGCTCCAGGCCGGAGACGATGGAATCGGTCAGCGCCTTGCGCAGATAGCTTCCCTTCTGCTCGAGGAGGAAGCTGCGCTCCGTATAGCCGGCGTCGCGAATGAGCTGCTTGAAGCGGTCGGAGTCGAACTTGCCGGTCGGCCCCTTGAAGACATTCTCGTCGCGGGTGAGGCGCAAGGTCTCGTCCTCGGAGATGGCGAGGCCGAGCGCCTTCGTCTTCTGGTCGAGGGAGAGATCGGTGATCATGCGCTGCAGCACCTGCTGATCGAGGCCGAAGCGGCGGGCCTCCTCATTGGTGATGGCGCGGCGGGCGCGCTGCTGCAGGCGGCGCAGCTCGTTCTGATAGGCGCTGCGATAGGCTTCGACCGAAATCTCGCCCGCGCCGACCTTGGCGAGGCGCGTGGAGGTGAAGCCGCGGAACACGTCGCCTATGCCCCACACCGCGAAGCTCAGCGCGATAAAGCCCATGACGAGCCCGAGGATGATGCGGCCGATCCGATGTTGCGAGGCGATGCGCAGGCCTTCCAGCATGATTTGGGGCTTCCCTTGGGCGTTGCGGGGCTCCGGCTCTTTACCTGATGATCGCGGCCGGAATTGGCGCGGACTATAGGTAGCGTCGCCTCCACTTGCAATCTTGCGCTCCGCCGCCCCTTCGGGTGGGCTCCAGCGCGGCGGGGCGCGACGAGAGCCGAGGGAACCGACCCGCGTCCCGCACGTTGTGACGCCCTGGGGGGCCGCCGCGGGACCTCACGCAGGGCTCGCGATACGGGAGTGTGCAAATGAACCTCACGAATCTGACAATGGGCGCGGTCGCGCTCGGATTGCTGGCCATCTCTCTACCGGCGATGACGGCTCCGGCGCTTGCTTTGCCCTCGGCGGTTCCGGCGCTCGCCGCCGGCGCGGCCTCAGATATCGCCAAGGCTCGTTATCAGGACTATCCGGGCTCGCGCGCCTCCAAGGCGGCGAAAGGCCGCTCCTCCGCCGCGGGCGGAAGCTGGTCGTCTCAGAAAAATTCCAAATATGGCAATGCCTCCGGCAAGGCGCGCGTCGCCGGCCAGAGCGGCTCGCAGGGCCGTTCGGCGATCCAGGGCCGCTCCTCCTCCAGCCAAGGCCGCTCCTACAATAATCAGTGGCGCTCCTCGGTCGGCGGCCATGGCATCGCGCCCTATAGCGACATTCCGCATCGCGCCATGAAGCAGCGCGCGCACTGACGAAGCGCTCTTCGAAACGCATCGTTCCGGCCGTCGGACGCGTCTCGCGCCGGCGGCCATTCGCGCTTAACGCGCCGTTAACCATGGGCGCGGACACTCGGACCACTGAGACATTGCCTCGGCGTCGCTCAGGAGGTCTCTCATGTCGATGGCAGCGCGCCGCGCAGCGCCCCCTTCGCGGCCCAATGGCCTCCGAATGTCCCGGCTTCTCGTCGTCGTCGCCGTATCGATCGGCGCAGGCGCAGCGGCCGGCTTTTCTCTGGGCTCGCGCACCGGCGTCAAAAATGCGCTGCAGGCCGCGCAGAGCATAGACGGCCAGACTCTCGCCAAGGCGCTCGACTGGAAGCCGGAAGTCTCTTTCGGGCTCGAGCAGCGTCGCGAGATCGCCCGCCTGCTGGACGAGGCGCGGGCGACGCGGGCGCTGATCGAATCGCTACGCCATGACGAGGAGGCGCTGCGCGCCGGGGCGCGGCTGCGCGCGCTGGAGACGGCGCGCGATTCGGGCGCCTCGCGGCTGGAGCGGCTCGAGCAAAGGCTCGATCGGCTCGACAGCGCGCGCATCGATCCCGCGCCGACCGGCTCTCTGCCCAAGGGAGAGGCCCGCCGCGACTCCCGCGCCGCGCCCATGGGGGCGCGCTGAGCGCTCGGAATTCCTTTCCCAATAATTTCTGAGCCGGCCTGAAACCGCTTTTCCGCGATCCCGCTCGGCGGCGACACGCAATTGTCATCTGGCTTGGCCATTGGACGGCGACGCGTAGCGTAGGGGCCGCTCGATTCCCGTCTTTCGGGAGGTGACGGCGATATCCGGCTGTGCGACATGCTCTCCCGCCGGAGCCCCAGCCGCCGGCCATCTCTGCGCCTCGCTTCGCCGAAAGCCGGTCGTTCATGCTCAATAATTTCGTCGCGCTCACCTCGCTCGGCCGCCGCACTCTGCCCAATCTGTGGGATATCGTCGCCCTCGCGCTCGTCCTCGGCGTTTTCGCGCTCGCTGCTTTCGGCTGGCGCGGCATGGCGCTGCCGCTCGAGGCGCCCGAGACGGCGCAATTGTCGCTCGATTATTCGGCGCTGCCCTATTACGGCCTGCGCACCACTCTGCGCATGTTCGCGGCGATCGGCTTCTCGCTGCTCTTCACGCTCGTCTACGCCACTCTCGCCGCCAAGAGCCGGCGCGCCGAGATGATCCTCGTGCCGTTGCTCGATGTGCTGCAGTCGGTGCCGGTGCTCGGCTTTCTCTCCTTCACCGTGACCTTCTTCCTCGGCCTCTTCCCCGGCTCGACTTTGGGCGCGGAGGGCGCGGCGATTTTCGCCATCTTCACCAGTCAGGCCTGGAACATGGCCTTCTCCTTCCACCAGTCGCTGCGCACCGTGCCGCGCGATCTCGACGAGGTGGCCAAGAGCTTCGGTCTCACAGCCTGGCAGAAATTCTGGCAGCTCGAGGCGCCCTTCGCCATGCCGGGCCTCATCTGGAACATGATGATGTCCATGTCCGGCGGCTGGTTCTTCGTCGTCGCCTCGGAGGCGATCACCGTCGGCGACGTGAATGTGCGTCTGCCGGGCGTCGGCTCCTATCTCGCCCTCGCGATCGAGAGCAAGCGCATCGATTGCGTCGTGGCGGCGGTGGTCGCGGTGGCGCTCATCATTCTCGCTTATGACCAATTGCTGTTTCGGCCCATCGTCGCCTTCTCGGGCAAGTTCCGCGTCGAGCTCTCCGCCTCGCAGGACGAAGCCGAGAGCTGGGTGCGCGATCTCTTCGTGCGCACGCGCTGGCTGCGCGTCGCGGCCTCCTGGCCGGCCTCGCTGCTGCGCCGCGCTTCGCTTTGGAAAATGGCCTTGCCCTTTGCGGCGCCGCGCCTGCCGCAGAGCCGGCGGGCCTCCGTCCTCTTCGATATCGTCTGGTTCGCGGCGATCGGCGCGGTGTTCTTCTATTCGCTCTATCTCGTGTTCGAATTCGTGCGCAGCGCCGTCAGCCTGGACGAGCTTCGCCATGCGCTGCTGCTGACCTTCTACACGTTGATCCGTGTCGTCGTGCTGATCGCGCTCGCCACGCTGATCTGGGTTCCGATCGGCGTCTGGGTGGGCCTGCGTCCACGCATCGCCGAGAAGATTCAGCCGCTGGCGCAATTTCTGGCGGCCTTTCCGGCGAATGTGCTCTTCCCCATAGCGGTGGTCGGCATTCTCACCTTCCGGCTCGATCCCGACATATGGCTGTCGCTGCTGATCATCTTCGGCACGCAATGGTACATATTGTTCAATGTCATCGCCGGCGCCTCGGCCTTTCCGAACGATCTGCGCGAGGTCTCCGCGAATTTCCGCATTCGCGGCTTCACCTGGTGGAAGAATGTCATTCTGCCGGCGATCTTCCCCTATTATGTGACCGGCGCGCTCACCGCCTCGGGCGGCTCTTGGAACGCCTCCATCGTCGCCGAATATGTGAAATGGGGCGACGACACGATCGAGGCGCAGGGCATAGGCGCCTATATCGCCGCGGCGACGGCGGCCGGCGACTATCCGAAGATCGTGCTCGGCGTCTCGCTGATGAGCGTCGTCGTCATTTTGTTCAACCGTCTCTTCTGGCGCCAATTGTTCGGCTTCGTCGAACGGCGCCTGCGCCTCTCCTGAAGGGTTCCGCCATGTCCGCGACGAAAGCGCCTCTGCTCGAGCTCCGCAATGTCTTCCAGGCCTATGGCCGCTCTTCCGGCGAAAAAGGCCCGCTCGTTCTCGACGATATCTCGCTGCGGCTCGACGATGGCGAGATCGTCGGCCTGCTCGGGCGTTCCGGCTGCGGCAAATCCTCGCTGCTGCGCATCGTTTCCGGCCTGGCGCGGCCGACGGGGGGCGACGTTCTCTATCGCGGCGAGAAAGTGGCCGGCCCGGTCGATGGCGTCGCCATGGTGTTTCAGAGCTTCGCCCTGTTTCCCTGGCTCTCCGTGCTCGCCAATGTGGAGCTCGGCCTGCGCGCCAAGGGCGTGCGCGAGGCGGACGCGCGCCGCCGCGCGCTGAAGGCGATCGACATCATCGGCCTCGACGGCTTCGAGAACGCTTTTCCCAAGGAGATTTCCGGCGGCATGCGCCAGCGCGTCGGCTTTGCGCGCGCGCTCGTCGTCGCGCCCAATATTCTCTTGATGGACGAGCCCTTCTCGGCGCTCGACGTGCTGACCGCGGAGACCTTGCGCACCGATCTCCTCGATCTGTGGGTCGAAGGCCGCATGCCGATCAAATCGATATTGATGGTGACGCATAATATCGAGGAGGCGGTGCTGATGTGCGACCGCATTGTCGTGCTCTCCTCCAATCCGGGCCGCATCGCCGCGGAAATTCGCGTGACGCTGGCGCATCCGCGCAATCGGCTCGATCCCGAGTTCCGCCAGCTCGTGGACCAGATTTACGCGCTGATGACGCGCCGCGCCGAGCCGCCCAAGCGCGAGGGGACTTTCCCCGGGCTCGGCCTCGGCATGGCGCTGCCGACGGTCTCCACCAACACGCTCGCCGGCATGATCGAGGAGGTCGCCGCGCCGCCCTATGACGGCAAGGCCGATCTCCCTGCGCTCGCCGACAGCCTGCAGCTCGAGATCGACGATCTCTTCCCCGTCGCCGAAACGCTGCAGCTCTTGCGTTTCGCCGAGCTCGCCGAGGGCGACATAAAGCTGACGACGGCCGGCAAGCGCTTCGCGGAGATGGACGTCGACCAGCGCAAGAAGCTGTTCGGCGACCATTTGCTCGCCTATGTGCCGCTGGCGCAGCGCATCCGCCGCGTGCTGGACGAGCGGCCGTCGCATTACGCGCCGGCCACCCGCTTCCGCGAGGAGCTCGAGGATTACATGAGCGAGGATTATGCGGAGATGACGCTGCGCAGCGTCACCACCTGGGGCCGCTATGGCGAGATTTTCGCCTATGACGAAGGCGCGCAGACCTTCAGCCTCGAGAATCCGCAATAGGGCAGGGCGTCACCGGACGCGGTTCAGCTGTCCGCGCAGCTCGCCTTCGGGATGCTTGGCCGAATGGATGTTGAAATACCATTGGCCGTCCTCGAGCTGCTTGACCTGCTTGGCGTCGAGCGTCGCCGAGCCCTGGAATGTCTCCTCCACGGCCTCGACCGGCAGCACCGGCGCGGCTTTCTCGCCGGCCTTGGCGGGACCGTGGAAATGCGCCTTCAGCTCCTGGCCCTCGAGGCCGACAAAATAGCCCTTCCAGCTGATTTTCCGCGTCTTGGGATCCAGCGTGACGGCGATGGAGCCGACGCCCTTGCTCGCGCTCGGCGGATTTTCCGCGCCGCCGGAGAGATCGCCCTTGAACATCTGCACTTCGGCGAAGGCGGGCGAGGCCGCGACGACGAGCGCGACAGTGGCCGCGAGCGCGAGCGATGCATTCCTGGACATTTGTGGAGCTCCTGTGTCAAATGGCGGAAACAACGCCCCCGAGGGCTTGCCACCTAACGCGCCCGCGCGACGCTTCAAGCCGCTGCCCGAGCCTTTGCGGCTGCGGCCAAAGCCCGCGTGGCCGCGCAGAGATTTTGGGAAGAGCGAAATGGCCGAGTGGTATAGCGAGATCAGCCTCGACGATCTGAAGAGCGGCATCGCCGACAAATCGATCATTCTCGTCGATGTGCGCGAGGCGGACGAATACGCCCAGGGCCATATCGACGGCGCTTTGTTCGTGCCGCTGTCCGCCTTCGATCCGAGCAAGATTCCGGCTCCGGCCGAGGGTCAGAAGGTCGTGGTCTATTGCCGCTCCGGCAAGCGCTCGGTGAACGCCATGGAGCAGGCCCGCCTCTTCGGCCGCCGCGACGTGAGCACGCATTTCGGCGGCGGCATCATCGGCTGGCAGAAGGCCGGAGAGCCGGTGGTCACGGGGATGTGATGGGGGCGAGCGCGGCTGGGGCGGCTGTCGTGAGGCTGCGTCTGCGCCGTAACTGCCGCGCCGCGTTCCGGCATGGCGGAGATAGCGGCGCTTATTTGCGGCGGTAGAATAAAGCCCGTCCCGTGGGGACGAGCTGGAGCAGCAGGTCGAAGTCGCCGATATTCGCGGTCAGCACGACCAATCCGAGCTTTCGCGCCTGCAGGAACAGGACACAGTCCTGAAGCGCGCGCAGCCTGCCATCCTTCTGATAGCTTCGGAGGCGGCAGAGCGCGCCGGACAGCAGCGCCGCTCTTCCCAGAACCTCCGCATCGGGCGTAAAAATCCGATGCGGTGGCATGGCGGCAATCTGCTTGCGGATTTCGGCGACGACTGCGCCGGTGCGCGTGTCTGTGGGCTGCAGCGCGCCGACCGTATGCATCATCTCCTGTATCGCGACCGTCGAATGATTGACCTGCCGGCGCGCGATCAGATCGTCTAGCAATTGCGGCGTCCGGTCCTGCATCTGATCGATATAGACGCAAGTGTCGAGCAGCAGCCCTTGCCCACCGATGCGGCTCGCATCGACGAAGGGAAGCTCGCCGTCCGCTCGCCGCGCGAGCGTCCGCCGAGCATCGAGCCGAACCCAGCGTAGAGCCGCATCGAAATCGAATGCCGTCACGTCAGAAGCCGAGCTTCAAATCCGGATCGATCTTGCCGCGGGACTTTTTGAACGTTTCAGCGAAATCGTCCTCGAGCGCGATGGAGGCAAGGGCGAATTCGATGAGATCGGTGTCCGTCTCTATGCCGGTCCTCCGCTTCGCCTGGGCGACCAGAACTGGACTGACGCGCCCGCCGATGCGGCCGCTCTTTTCCGCGAGCAGGCCGGATCGCTCCGCGGCCTGCATGATGGCGTCGAATCGAGCCTGATTGACGCCGTGGCTTGCCGCCATCGCCCGTCCTGTCACGCTTTCGCCCTTGGCTCGAGCGGATTGCTTCGCGCCTTCGATTGCGGGCTCGCTCTTTGACGGCTTTGCCATGACGGCGCCTCTATGTTGTACGAATTTCTAGTTTGTCAAACATAGCCGCGCGCCGCGCTGATTTCAATGGGCCGGCCGCTCGCCTCCTCACTCCCACTCGATCGTCCCCGGCGGCTTGCTGGTCACGTCGTACACCACGCGATTCACCCCGCGCACCTCATTGATGATGCGCGTCGCCGCCCGGCCTAGAAAATTCATGTTGAAGGGGTAGAAATCCGCGGTCATTCCGTCGGTGCTCGTCACCGCGCGCAGGGCGCAGACATGGTCGTAGCTGCGGCCGTCACCCATCACGCCCACTGTGCGCACTGGCAGCAGCACGGCGAAGGCCTGCCAGATCACATCATAGAGCCCGGCCTTGCGGATCTCGTCGAGATAGATGGCGTCCGCCTTGCGCAGAATTTCCAGCTTCTCGCGGCTGATCCCGCCGGGGCAGCGGATCGCGAGGCCGGGGCCGGGGAAGGGGTGGCGGCCGACGAAAGCCTCCGGCAGGCCCAGCTCGCGGCCGAGCGCGCGCACCTCGTCCTTGAACAATTCGCGCAAGGGCTCGACGAGCTTCATATTCATGCGCTCGGGCAGGCCGCCGACATTGTGATGCGATTTGATCGTCACCGAAGGCCCGCCGGAGAATGACACGCTCTCGATCACATCTGGATAGAGCGTGCCCTGCGCCAGAAATTGCGGCGCGCCGCGCCCGTCGGCGGCGATCTTCTTCGCCTCTTCTTCAAAAGTCTCGATGAACAGGCGGCCGATCGTCTTGCGCTTGACCTCCGGGTCCTCCACGCCTTCTAGCGCTTGCAGGAACAGCTCCTGCGCCTCCACATGCACGAGCGGGATGTTGTAGTGATCGCGGAAGAGGGTGACGACCTCCTCCGCCTCGCCGCCGCGCAACAGGCCGTGATCGACGAAGACGCAGGTGAGCGCATCGCCGATCGCCTCATGGATCAGCACGGCGGCGACGGCGGAATCGACGCCGCCCGAAAGCCCGCAGAGCACGCGGCCCGCGCCCACTTGGCGGCGCACGGCCTCGATCGCCTCGCCGCGAAAGGCCGACATGGTCCAATCGGATTTCAGCCCCGCGACATTGTGGACGAAATTGGAGATGAGCTTGGCGCCGTCCGGCGTATGCGCCACCTCGAGATGGAATTGCACGCCGTAGTAGCGGCGCGCCTCGTCGGCGATGGCGCCCATTGGGGCGTTCTCGGAAGCGGCGATGACGCGGAAGCCTTCCGGCAGGCGGGTGACGCGGTCGCCATGGCTCATCCAGACGGGATAGCGGCCGCCCTTTTCCCACACGCCGGCAAAGAGCGGGCTCTCCTCGACGACGCCGATCTCGGCGCGGCCGAATTCGCGATGATGGCCGCCCTCCACCGCGCCGCCCAATTGCGCGGCCAGCAGCTGCTCGCCGTAGCAAATGGCGAGCACGGGGATTTTCGCGTCGAAAATGCTCTGCGGCGCGCGCGGCGAGCCGTCCTCGGTGACGGAGCAGGGGCCGCCGGAGAGGATCACCGCCTTGGGGCGGATTTCGGCGAAGGCGCGCTCGGCGCTCTGGAAGGGCGCGATCTCGCAATAGACGCCCGCCTCGCGCACGCGCCGCGCGATGAGCTGCGTCACCTGCGAGCCGAAATCGACGATCAGCAGCTTGTCGTGGCGATCGGCGATGTCGTGGTGGAAGCTCTCAGTGGCGGTCATGCTGGTCTTTCGTGTGTGGGGGCGCGTGAGAGCTAGTGACTACCTCTCGTCGTCGGCAATGCGCAAGAGCGCGGCGCGCCCCCTCGGGATGTTGTGAGACGAAAGGCGAAGGCTCTGGCGCGGAGCGCCGCTCACATTTGCGGGGGCTTCTCGGAAAACATCGTCTCGACGTCTTGTGCTCCGTGAATGACGCGCACGATTCCGATTGGACGCATCGACGGCTCATAGACGATCAAATAGGAAAAGACCGGCCAAAACTTCACCTTCTCGTCGGTGAGGTCCTCTCTTTTATGCCCTATCCCCGGGCTCTCGGCGATGACGCGCAGCGCGCGACGAATTTCGCCCAGCACATGCCGGGCGAGCGTCGGTCCGCCTCGGCGAGTCAGATAGCGCCTTATGGCGTCGAGGTCGCTCTGGGCTTCCGGCGAAAGGCGAAAGCGGCTCACTCGGCGCCGCGCGGCTCCTCGGCGTCGATCTCCGCTTCCAGCCGATCGAACACGTCCTCGCCGTCCTCGCCTTTTCCGGCCCGCAGCGACTCGAGGCCCGCAGCGATCTGCGCGCGGATCTCATCCTTGCGCCAGGCCTCCAGCCGGTCGCGCTCCTCCATCAGGCGCAGCGCTTCGCGCACCACTTCGCTCGCGGATGTGTAGCGGCCGGTCTGCACCTTCTGATGCACCAGCTGCTCAAGCTCTGGGGTGAGGCTCACATTCATGGGGTCGCTCGCAATGGGCTCGCTCGGGGACAAAGGTTTCTTCGGCCAAAGATAGCGCAATAACGAGCTTTGACAAATTTCGCTATTCACCCGCGCTTCAGCACGCACACATAGAATCCATCCGTCCCTGCCGTGTGCGGCGTCAGGCGAATGCCTGCCCCATGCGGCGAGGCGAATTGCGCTAGCTCCGGCAGCCCGGCCTTGGCCGCCGCTTCCTCCGCCGGAACGGCGGAAAATTCCGCATGTCCCTCGAGAAAGCGCGCGATCTGCGCCTCATTCTCGTCGATCAGCAGCGAGCAGGTGACATAGACCACGCGCCCGCCCGCCTTCACGAAGCGCGGGGCCTTGTCCAGCAGCTCCCGCTGCTCGGCGATGCGCTGCTCGATCGCGCCTGGGGCGAGGCGCCATTTGGCGTCGGGATGGCGGCGCCAGGTTCCGGTTCCGGTGCAGGGCGCGTCGATCAGCACGAGGCCGCAGCGCGCCTCGAGATCGACGAGCACATCCGTCTTCCCGCGCGGGGCGCGGACCTGCACATTGCGCGCGCCGGCCCGCTCGAGCCGCGGATAGATGGGGGTGAGGCGGCGGCCGTCGTCGTCATAGGCGTAGATCTGCCCGCGATTGTGCATCTGCCCGGCCAGCGCCAGCGTCTTGCCGCCGCCGCCGGCGCAGAGATCCAAAACCTGCTCGCCCGGCTCGGCGGCGCAGAGCAGGGCGGCGAGCTGCGAGCCTTCGTCCTGCGGCTCGACCAGGCCTTTGACATAGGCGGGCTCGGCCGTCAGCGCCGGGCCGCGGCCCTTGGCCGGCGGCGCGATGCGCAGGCCGAGCGGCGACAAAGGCGTCGGCTCCGGCGAGAGATGCGCGAGACGGCGCAGCGCGTCCTCGCGCGAGGCCTTCAAAATATTGGCGCGCAGATCGACCGGCGCGCGCGCGGCGAGAGCGCGGCCCTCCTCGGCGGCGGCCGCGCCGAAGGCGGCGTCGAAGCGCTCGGCCAGCCATTCGGGATAGTCGCCGAGAATATGCGCCGGCGCGCCTTCGAGCGTCGCTGTGGCGAGGCGCTCGCGCTCCTCGGCCGTGAGCGGGGCGGGGGCGTGGCCCTCGCCGGAAAACAGCGCCGCGATCTCATCGACGGAAAGCCCGTGCGATTCGCGCAGCGCGCCGATGACGACGGCGCGAGGCGATTCATCGCCCATCAGGAAAGCGGCCGAGGCGCGTTTCCGCAGCGTGTCGAACACGAGGCTCGATATGGACGCGCGGTCCTTGGAGCCGGCGAATCGGTGCGAAAGTCCCCAATCCTTGATCGCATCGGCGGCCGGACGGCGGCGCTCGGCGAGCTCGGCGAGGATTTCAATGGCGGCGGAGACTTGTGCGGCGGGAGTCATGTCGCTTTTGCTTTACGGCCTCGCGGGCCGGCAGGCCAGCGCCAGTGCGCCTCGAGAGGTGAGATAGCGCATGGAAAAGCAAAAAGTCTCAGAAAATCGCCATGGTAGAGCTCACGGCCACAATCTGGCCCCAATGGCCTAGCTGAAGTCATGCTGCGCCGCGAAAGCCACGGCGTTTTCCACACACACCGTCGGAAGCCAAAGATGCGCTCTCTTCGTCCGTTCGCCGCTATTCTGCTCGCTCTCTCGCTGGCCGCCTGCGCGGCTCAGTCGCAGCCCGACCTGACCCCGCCGCCGAAGAAGCCGCTCGACGCCAAGACGCAGCTCGAGACCGGCCGCAAATACTGAGCTTCGCTTCGCCGCAGCGGATCGTCAGGAAAAGACGATCCGCTGCGGCGAAGATCGTTCCGCAGCGTCATTCCGCGGTCGAGGATGCGTCCGCGTAGAGCAGCGCCAGCAGTTTTGCCGACAATTCTTGCGTGGACAGTCCCAGAGCGAAGGCAGTCTGTCGATAATCGCCGTTGAAACGGCGCAATGTGCGCAGGACGAGCCGCCGTTCGACGGCCTCGATCGAATAGCCGATGAGCATGTCCACGGCTATATCCGCTGTGTCGAGCGGAATTTGTCCACGACTTTGAGGAGCCTGAGCGGCGGCGCGATCGATCGCGTCTTCGTCTCCGGCTATGAGCAGGATTCGGTTCCGCTCGGAATCGGCGTCGGAGAGGACGCGAGGACGGCGGGGTGATTCACGACCGATCGGCTCTTCCTTCGACGCCAGTGAAAACGCGACTGGATCCCCGACGGAAAGATATGGCCCGTCTTCGTCGAACCGCACCAGAAACTGCGGCGCCAGGCCTTGAAAGTCCGCGACATAGACGAGCGTCAGCTCCGCGCCGAGCGTCCGCAGTCTGACGCGCCGATACTTGCTCTGCTCGTCCCCGGATCGGCGCCGGCTGCCCGGCTCGTCGTCGCGGCGCAGGCCACGCCGTCCGAAAGGCGCCACGCCGGAGCCGCGTGTGGAATGGTCCGCCATCATTCGCCGCCTCGCGCCTGCCAGCCCGCATAGGCGCCGACAATCGCCGACACGAAGACCAGAGCCGCGCAAGCAACTCCTCCGGCAGTCAGAAACCCGACAACCGCGCCGGAGACTGCGGCGATCATCATTCCGGTGACAGTGTCAGACACGCGGATATCCCTGGCCTCGAGGTCGCGGTGGGCCGCGCGCTCGTCCGGGACTGCAAGCCCGTCGCCGCCGAAGCTCGAAGGGAAAGAAGACATTTTTTCATCCCCGCGTCGGCGCAGGGCTGCAGCGTCGAACTCCCGATTCTGCGGCATAAACGGTCCTTTCTTGCCTGCGCCTTGAAATATGCGCTCGGTTAAAATAATCCTGTAATTACAATGCTAACATGCGCACGATGTCACAGGATTTTTACGCGCTAGTTATGGTCACAAAGGACCGATTTTGTCAAGCCTTTCTGTCTCGTAATGAGATAGTTTGGTAGACAAAAACCGATTCTTTACGACGTGGCAGCGCCGTTTTGGCATCGAGACACGAGAACAAATAATGATCGTCGGCTATGCGCGAGTATCAACAGACGAGCAAAAACTCGATCTGCAGCTCAAAGCCTTAGAAAAGGTAGGATGTGATGAAATTTTTACGGATCATGGGCGATCAGGACTTGATTTCAGTCGCGCCGGTCTGGAGAAAGCGATGCAGAGTTTGAAGTCCGGCGACACTTTGGTCGTCTGGCGCCTGGATCGGCTCGGCCGGTCTTTGCCAGGTCTCGTCGCGTTGATGGATAAGCTCGGAAAGCGAGGGATTAATTTTCAGTCCCTGACCGAGAACATCAACACGACCTCATCGGGCGGCCGGCTGATGTTCCATATGATGGCGGCGCTGGCCGAGTTCGAGCGTTCCCTCATCAGCGAAAGAACGCGGGCGGGGCTCTCCGCTGCGCGGGCGCGCGGCTGCACGCTCGGGCGGCCAAAATCGCTCAGCCCCGATCAGATCGCTGACGCTTTCGAAGCCATACGGCAGGAGAAGACGCAGGTACAGGAGGTGGCGGAGGAACTGGGCGTGTCCGTTCGCACCCTCCAGCGGAGCCTGCGCAACGCCTTTCCCGCCGGTCGGGGCTAGAAGAATCTTTCCATGTTTCATCGAAACGCGGAAAGATCCTGATCGACGCGTTTCCAACGCCGAACCGGCATCCACTTCGGCAGGAAAAGCGCTAGATTCTCGCGTGGTTCTGATCGATCGAACGATTCCGTTCGATCGGAAAGCGCTCTAGTCGATAGCGACGAGGCATTATTCATGTTCCGCCGAACATGAATAATGCGGCCAGCGAATGTCATTCGGCCTCGAGCTCGCGGCCGCGGATCGTCAGGAAAAGACGATCCGCGCGGCGAAGATCGCCCACATGAGGGCGAGCAGCGCGAAGCCCGCCGCGAAGGCGAAAAATCGCCGCTGCACATGATTGCTGGTGACGTGAATAGAGGCGTGCGCGTAACGCGTCGCGACAAAGGCCCATTCCAGCGCGACGAATAAAAGGTCCGCTTTCTCCGTGACCAGCGTCAGCGCGACCAGCGCGTAGAACAGCACGGGCAGCTCGAATTGGCTGGCGTAGGAATTGGCGAGCTGGGCGATTTGGTCAGGCCAGTTCCGATTGAGCGCTATATCCGCCGGCTTCACCACTTTGCCCCGCAGCGCGCGAATGCGCGACAGCGCGAGAGCGACGAGCAGCCCCAGAGCGAGTGCGACGAGAGCGAAGACGGGCGCCAGAACAAATTTCACGGACAAGAAAAGCTCCCTAGCCTATGAGTCGAGCAGATGGGCGACGAGCGCGTCGATCTCCTGCGCCACGCCCGCATCGGCCAGCGCTTCCCGCACCAGCCGGCGCGCGCGCTGGAATTTGACGCCCTCCGGCAGAACCAGTCCCGCAGCCAGCTTTTCCGCCTTCGCCGCCGTTTTGGCGAGACCGGCATGGGTGGCGTCTTTCGCATCGAAGCGGGGGATGGGAAGGTTGAAGATCACCTTGTCGAAATCGCGCGCGCCCCATTGGCCTCGTGACTGCCAAGCTTCCGCGCGGGCGCGTGTCGTCTCCGAGTTGAGAATAGCGCAGAGATAGCGCGCTTCGGCTTCGGAAGCGGGCGCAGACCAGTAGAGCTTGTGCTCTATCACGGCAGGCGAATCTCGCACGATACAGGCGGCGGGAGCCGAGCCGGAGGCTGCATACACGACCCGCAGCTTAGCGAGTGGAAACTGCGCGGTGAGTTGACCGAAATAGTCGAATAGCTGCGCGAGCGTCACGGATTCCGAGCGCTTGTTTGCATCCCACAGCGTTTCTGCCTTCCGCATCCAGCCGTTTAAGCCGTCGAAACCCTGGCTTAGAGCTGCTTCTGAGTCGAGCACGACACCGGATTCGTTGACGGGAACGACACCTTCCAATGGATTCCACGGTCGATAGGGCAATATGCTCTCACCGAGCAACAAGGGATGCAGGAATTCGGCCTCGACGCGACTTTCAATCCCAGGCAAGTCCTTCCAAGGCCTTTTTTCCTGCGTCGACCTGCGGCTTTTGACAACAGGCGCGGCGGTGTCCGAACCAAGGCGCCCCATGCTTTTTCGTTCGACGAGCACGAGCATTCGTGGAAACAGAGTAGCTCCATTTCGAAACGCTGTCCGGTAGGGCGAGCCTCCTCGATGTTTGGCCGTCTCTAATGACGGTGCATTTTCGACAACTTTTAATCTCTCATCAGCAATTTCTTCGGATGCGTCACGGAAAGGCAATGTTCCCGAATATGCGCGAACCGTTTCCGGGATCGGACTCGAGGTCGCACGTCGTCGTCCGAAGAGAGCGCACGAAGGCACGGGAAATAGCGGCTGGACCGACTCGTCCATCGTCCAAGCTGCGTCCCAGGCGATCCGAACGCTTTCAAACGACCCTTTTCGCAAGGGCTCGAATTGTCCCCGGGTCAATGCCGCCAAGGGCAATACGACGCCAATGCGACCAGCAGAGCGCAAATAGAGCGAAGCCGCACGTACGGTAAAGAGTGCGCAGAGGTCGTTCTGCGACGGGACGCGCGCCACATGCACCCGCTCGCCTTTGGCCAGCTCCTTGAACCGCTTCTGCAGATCGACGCTCATATGCCGATAGGCGACCCAGGGCGGATTGCCGACGACGACATGCGCCCAGCCGCCCCCGGCCGAATAGGCGAGCGGGCGCGAGAGATTGCGCGCCACATAGGCCCAGACCGAGTCGCGCCCCTCGCGGCGCAGGCGGTCGAAGGTCACATAGGTCTTGCCGAGGTCGGCGATGGCCAATTCCTGCTCGCGCGTCACATCGGCGCGGTAATGCTGCTCGGTGATGCGGTAGAGCGCCTTCTCGATCTGCGCGCGCGTCATGCTCTGCTCGGAGCCTGTCCGCATACGTTCGATCGCCTTGTCGAACAGCGCCGGGTCGCGGCAGAAAGTGTCGGGAAAATCCAATTGCTCGCGGCCGTTGGCGTCCACCTCGCCGCTGCGGCCCTGGCCGGCCGGCGGCGGCGGCACGCGAATGGTCAGCTCCTTGCCCGCCATCAGCTGGCTGATCGACAATTGCATCGCATCGCCGAGATAGACCGGAACGGAGATCGATCCGGCCCGCACCGCCAGCGCCGGGGCCAGAGCGAGAAGATAGGTCACGCGGGCGATGATGACGGCGACCGGGTGAATATCGGTCCCGGCGATATGCTGCGACACCTCGAAGGCGCGCCGCGCCGGATCGAGGCCGGCGTCCTCCGCCTCGGCCAGAAACAGCCGAATCGCATGAAAGAGGAAGGTCCCCGAGCCGCAGGCGGGATCGAGCACGCGCTGCTCGAGAGGCGAGGCGACCGCTGTCTTGACGACCTTGGCGGCGAGCCAGTCGGGCGTGTAATATTCGCCGAGGCCGTGGCGCTCGTCGCGGTCGATGAGCGATTCATAGAGAATTTTGAGGACGTCGCTCTCGACCTCATGCAGGCGAAAGCGCCGGACATGCGCCATGATGCGGCGCACCAGCGCCCGGCCGCGCGCATCGGCGACCACCCAGTCGAAAAAATCGCTCTCCACCGCGCCTTGAATGCCGGCGGCGCCGAAGGCCTCGCCCGAGAGCAGCCGGGCGGGATCGTCCTCCCGCAGCCCCAGCACGGCGAGCGCGATCGATTTGGCGACGATGACGAGAAAGCTGTGCTGGAAGAACAGCGCCTCATTCTCGACCTCGCGGCCATAGACGAGCTTGAGCAGCTCCGCCCATAATTGCCGCTTGAGGGCGACGGCGGGGTCGTTCTCCAGCGCGGTCCAGAGCGCCGCCAGCTCGGCATGGGCGCGGCGGAAGGCCAGCGAATCCTGGCCCAGCTCCGCGCGGATGGTGATGGGGTCCGGCGGCAGAGAGCTCTTCAGCGCGACGACGCCGTCGAGCCAGGCGAGAAAGGCCTCGGGCCTCTCCGGGTCGAGCAGCGTTTCCTTGATGAGGGTCAGCGTCCCTTCGGCCAGCTCGAAGGCCGCCCATTTCTGGCCGTCCGAAGCGAGGCCGACGAATTTCTGCCTTTCCTCGCGCTCGCGGTCGGCGAGATAGTCCGGCATGCGCCGTTCCACATCCGGCCACTCGCGCGCGAGGTCCGATTTCGCCTCGAAGACGGTGCGGCCGATGAGGGCGTCCAGGCGTCCGCGCACCTCGGGGACGCGCCGCTCGAATTCGAGCGCGCTGCGTTCGACGTCGAACTCCTCGACGAGAAGCTCGCGGAAATCGGCCTTCACTTCATCGTGGCCCGGCCTCGCGGCGAGGTGGCGCAGAAGCTCGCCGGTGCGATCGGAGATGGGCGCGGAAATCGTCAATTCCTCGGCTGGAAAAGAAAGCGTCGCGGGCGAAGGATTTTTAGTCTAGCTCGAATTTCCCGCTCACGCGATGCTGGGCGCTGATGCGCCGCACCGTGCCGGTGGAGGAGCGATAGACCAGCGTCTCTGTCTCGATCGCATCCTTGCCGAAGACCACGCCGAACAGCAGCGGCCCGTCGGTGACGCCGGTCGCGCAGACCACCACATCGCCGGAGGCCAGCTCCTCCAGCTCATATTTCTTGCGCGGATCGCGCACGCCCATTTCGGCCGCGCGCGCCGTCTTGGCCGGGCTGTCGAGCACGAGGCGGCCCTGCATCTGGCCGCCGACGCAGCGCAGCACGCCGGCCGCCAGCACGCCCTCCGGTGCGCCGCCGGCGCCGAGATACATGTCGACGCCGGTCTCCGCAGGCTGGGCGGTGAAGATGATTCCCGCCACATCGCCGTCGCTGATGAGCCGCACGCATGCGCCCGCCGCACGGCAACGCGCGATCAGCTCGGCATGGCGGGGCCGGTCCAGAATGCAGATAGTGACGTCCTGCGCCGCGACGCCCTTGGCCGCGGCGAGGGCGGCGATATTGGCGCCCGGCTCGTTGTCGAGATCGACGACGCCCGGCGGATAGCCGGGGCCGATGGCGATCTTGTCCATATAGACATCCGGCGCATAGAGCAGCGAGCCGGCCGCGGCGATGGCGACGATGGAGATCGCGCCCGCCATATCCTTGGCGCAGAGCGTCGAGCCCTCGAGCGGCGCCACGGCGAGATCGACGCGCGGGCCGCCGCCAGCGCCCACTTCCTCGCCGATGAACAGCATGGGCGCCGAGTCGCGCTCGCCCTCGCCGATGACGACGCGACCGCGAATCGCCAGCCGGCCCAATTCGCTGCGCATGGCGTCGACGGCGGCTTGATCGGCGGCCATCTCATCGCCGCGCCCGCGCCAGCGCGCCGCCGCCACGGCCGCCCGCTCGGTGACGCGGGCGAGCTCGAGGGTCAGATTGCGATCGAGGGATTTTTCTGCGGCCGATGCGGGGCGCGCCATGCATTTTTCTCCGGCGATGCGCTATTCGCGCTCGATGCGGATGACCTGCGCCGGCTCGGCGATGACGCCGTCGGCGTAGATGGCGTCGAGCGCTTCGCGCACCAGACGTTCTGTCGTCGCATGGGTGATGAGGATCACCCCGACTTGCGCGCCCACATGGGCGGCGCCGCTGCGCCGCGCCGCGCGCGCGCCATGCTGCATGATGCTCTCGAGCGAGATTTTGCGCTCGGCCATGGCCGTGGCGATGGCGGCGAAGGCGCCCGGCACATCCGGCACGGCGAGGCGGATGTAATAGCCGCCCTCATGCAGCGCCGCCGGGGCGCGCTCGAGCTTGCGTAGCGCGGCGCTCGGCAGGCCGAAGGGAGCCGAGCGCACGCCTTTGGCGATATCGGCGACATCGGCGACGACGGCGGAGGCGGTGGCGTCGCCGCCGGCGCCGGGACCGACCAAGGTCAGCTCATGCACGGCGTCGGCGTCTATGGTGACGGCGTTGGTGACGCCCATCACCTGGGCGATGGCGGTGGTCTTGCGCACCATTGTGGGATGCACGCGCTGCTCTATGCCCTGGGCCGTGCGTTGGGCGACGCCGAGCAGCTTGATGCGGAAGCCCAGCTCCCCGGCCGCGTCAATATCGGCCAAGGTGACGCGCTCTATGCCTTCTATCTCGACCGCCTCGGGCGCGATGCGCGCGCCGAAAGCGAGGGAGGCGAGAATCGACAGCTTATGCGCCGTGTCGAACCCGCCAATGTCGAATGTCGGGTCCGCCTCGGCGTAGCCCAAGCGCTGCGCCTCCTTCAGACATTCCTCGAAGGAGAGGCGCTCCGCCTCCATGCGCGAGAGGATGTAATTGCAGGTGCCGTTGAGAATGCCATAGACGCGCTCGATCGAATTGCCGGCGAGGCCTTCGCGCAGCGTCTTGACGATGGGGATGCCGCCGGCGACCGACGCCTCGAAGGCGAGCGCGACATGGCGGCTCTCGGCCAGCTCGGCCAGCGCCGAGCCATGGGCGGAGAGCAGCGCCTTATTGGCGGTGACGACCGACTTGCCCTTGGCGAGCGCGGTCTCGACGCTGACGCGCGCCGGTCCTTCGGACCCGCCGATCAGCTCGACGAAAAGATCTATGCCGTCGGAGGCGGCGAGGGCGATCGGATCGTCATAGAAGGTCGCGCCGGCGAGGTCGACGCCGCGGTCCTTGCCCTTGTCGCGGGCGGAAACCGCCGTGACGACGATCTCGCGCCCCGTGCGCGCCGCCAGCGCTTGCGCCTGCCTCTGCAGCAGCCGCACGACCGAAGCGCCCACCGTGCCCAAGCCCGCGACGCCGACGCGCAAAATTTCCGCCATTTGACCCTGTTCCGGAAAAAGGACTCGCGCCGCGGCGCAGGGCCGCAGCGCGCGCTGTTGTGACTTATTCCGGCGAAGGGATCAAGGAAAGCCTTCCCCCGAGGCGACGACGGCTCAGCGGCTCAGCAGCCGCATTTGGCCTCGCAGGACTTCTTCTCGACCTTGGCTTTGTCGATATTGCCATTATAGGCCTGCGACGCCTTGATCCAGACCTCGTCGCAGCTCTCCATGCAGTGCGCCTGCTTGTCGTCGCCGCGATTGTCGCAGCTCACTTTTTCGATCGGCCGCGGCGAGAAGCCGAGGTCGCCGACCCGATGGGGCGTCGCCTGGGCGAGGCCGGCGCCGGCCGCTGCGGCAATGAGGACGAGGGTGAAGACGAGGCGAATTTTCATTGTCGTTTCCTCCAATTGCGGGCCTCTCGAAACGTCGCTCGCGACGATCGCGAGGGCGTCCGGGCCTTCTTCGGTCGTTTCAGGCGCGCCGCCTTCGACCTGCGGGGCGGTCGAAGGCGGCGCGCGCCACATCCCGCTTTTCTCCGCGGACCGGTCGCCTGGAGAGGGAATAACGGGCGGCCGCCGGCGATGAGCCGTCAGGATGCGAACGGGCGCGATCGCCGACGCGGGAGCGCGCCAGCAATTGCGTCGTTCTACGATCAAATTCATATCGTGTAACGATGTATCTGGCAAGCCCGCGCTCGCGGCTGCGGCGCGTTCTGGCGAGGGGCTGGGGCAGGGACCGAAGGGCCGAGTCTGCGACTTGACGGACGGCCCCGGAGCGCGCATGTTAGCGCTATGACGAGCACGCTCCACTCCTGCATCCTTTGTCGGATCATTATCAGCTAGCGCAAAAGCTGGCCGGAGCCGTCACGTCTCTCTTCATGACACGCAATGACGCCCCGGGCCGGCAGGCCGAGGGAAATTCATGTCGTCCGAAGCTCCCGTTCTGAAGCTCTACAATACGCTGTCGCGCGCCAAGGAGGAGTTCCGTCCTCTCGATCCGGCGAATGTGCGCATGTATGTCTGCGGCCCCACGGTCTATGACTACGCCCATATCGGCAATGCGCGGCCGATCATCGTTTTCGACGTGCTGTTTCGCCTGCTGCGCCATCTCTATGGCGCCGATCATGTCACTTACGTCCGCAACATCACCGACGTCGATGACAAGATCAACGCGCGCGCCGCCGAGCGTGGAATCACGATCCGCGAACTGACTGAGGGCACCAATAAAATCTTCCAGGAGGATGTGAAGGCGCTCGGCTGCCTCGAGCCGAGCGTGCAGCCGCGCGCCACAGAGCATATCGCCGAGATGATCGCGCTCATCGAGAAGATGATCGCCGCCGGCCACGCCTATGCGGCGGATGGTCATGTGCTGTTCGATGTGCCGTCCATGGCCGAATATGGCCGCTTGTCGCGTCGTCCGCTCGACGAGATGATCGCCGGCGCCCGCGTCGATGTCGCGCCCTATAAGCGCGGCGACATGGATTTCGTGCTGTGGAAGCCGTCAAAGGAGAGCGAGCCCGGCTGGGACTCGCCCTGGGGGCGCGGCCGGCCCGGCTGGCATCTCGAATGCTCGGCCATGTCGTGGAAGCATTTGGGCGAGGTGTTCGACATTCACGGCGGCGGCATCGATCTCGTCTTCCCGCATCACGAGAACGAGATCGCCCAGACGCGCTGCGCCTTCGGTCACGAGGCGATGGCGAATTACTGGATGCACAATGGATTCCTGCAGGTCGAGGGCGAGAAAATGTCCAAGAGCCTGGGGAATTTCGTGACGATAAACGAACTGCTGCACACGGAGAATTTCGGCGGGCGGAAATGGCCCGGCGAGGTGCTGCGCCTCGCCATGCTGCGCACGCATTATCGCCAGCCGATCGATTTTACCGTGAAGGCGCTCGAGGAGGCGGAGGCGAGCCTGCGCAAATGGAGCGCGCAGATCGGCGCGGTTTCCGCTGCGCCTGCGGCAGCGGGCGAGGTTTTGAATGCGCTCGCCGATGATCTGAATACGCCACTCGCGCTCGCATCGCTGCATGAGCTGGACGCCGCGGCGCTCGACGGAGCGTTGAAGCTCTTCGGCATAGACATTTGCGCCTATCGGCAATGGGTCGAAGGCGAGACGAAACAGGCGGTCGATGCGGAGCAGGTTTCCTCATTGATCTCGAGTCGCCTCGCCGCCCGCGCGGCAAAAAACTGGGCCGAGTCCGACCGCATTCGCGACGAGCTCGCGGCGATGGGCGTCGCGCTGAAGGACAATAAGGACGGCACGACGACATGGGAGGTGAAGCGATGAAGCTTCACTGCGCTCGAGCATTATCCAATAATCAAGACGCGCGACTCCTTCTCCCGCTTTGGGGGAGAAGGTGGCCCGGCCATAGGGCGTCCGAGAGGACGCCCGTCGCAAGCGACGGGCTTTTGGCCGGGTCGGATGAGGGCTCGCTGCGGCGGCTGGAATCGTTGGCTATGTTCGCGGACCCTCATCCGACCCTCGCTGACGCGAGGGCCACCTTCTCCCCCGAGTGGGAGAAGGAGACGCGCACGAAGATTCCGTCTTTCGTGAGAGGAGACCACGCCCATGCTTAAGAACGACTGGCGCAGATTTCTGCCCTTTCCGGGGCATTGGGCGTCTTATCTCGTGTTCAAGCTCATCATTCTCGCGCTCGCAGCCATCGCCGCATGGCATGTGCTCGCGGCCTTCGAGCTGATCTAGCCATGGCGCGCGCCGCTTCCGCTCCCGGGCTTCGTCCCTTTTTGCCGACCGATGCGCCGCGCCTCGCGCAATTGTTTCGCGCGAGCGTCGAGACGCTGGCGGCCGAAGATTATGGCGAGGATCAGCTCTCCGCCTGGGCCGCCGCGGCCGATGACGAAGAGGCTTTCGCCAAGAAGCTCGCCGGCGCGCTCACACTCGTCGCCTCGCTCGACGGCGAGATCGCTGGCTTCGCCGCGCTGCGCGACAATAAGCTCTTCGACATGCTCTATGTGCATCCGCGCGCGGCTCGGCGCGGCGTCGCCTCGGCGCTCGCCGACGCGATGGAAAAGCTCGCGGCCGCGCGTGGAACGCGCGAGATCAGCGTCGACGCTTCCGACGCAGCGCGCGATTTCTTCGCCGCGCGCGGCTATGTCGCCCATCAACGCAACATGCGCGAGCTGCGCGGCGAATGGCTCGGCAACACCACGATGAAGAAGACACTCGAGAGCAAGGCTGCAACGCAATGACACGGGAGAGGCTGACGCTCTTCGACACCACGCTGCGCGATGGCGCGCAGACGACCGGCGTCGATTTCTCGCTCGCCGACAAGCGCCAGATCGCCGCAATGCTCGACGAGCTCGGCCTCGATTACATCGAGGGCGGCTATCCCGGCGCCAATCCGCTCGATACGGAATTCTTCGCGAAGCGCCCGCCCTTGAGAGCGCATTTCGCCGCCTTCGGCATGACGCGCCGACAGGGCCGCTCCGCCTCCAATGATCCCGGCGTCGCCGCCCTGCTGGACGCCGATTGCGATTGCGTGACCTTTGTCGCCAAGGCCTGGGATTATCAGGTGCGCGTCGCGCTGCGCTCCACGCTCGAGGATAATCTCGACGGCATTCGCCAATCCGTCGCCGCCGCCGTCGCGCGCGGCAAGGAAGTTCTCGTCGATTGCGAGCATTTCTTCGACGGCTATAAGGACAATCGCGATTATGCGCTGGCCTGCGCCAATGCCGCGCATGAGGCCGGCGCGCGCTGGATCGTGCTCTGCGACACCAATGGCGGCTCGCAGCCCAATGAGGCAGAGCGCATCGTGGCCGAAGTCGCGCGCGTCATTCCGGGCGCCAAGCTCGGCATTCACGCGCATGATGATACGGGGCAGGCGGTCGCAGTCTCGCTCGCCGCAGTGCGCGGCGGCGCGCGGCAGATCCAAGGCGCGCTCAACGGGCTCGGCGAACGCTGCGGCAACGCCAATCTGACGACGATCATCGGCAATCTTCTGCTGAAGAGCGAGTTTTCGGATCGCTTCGAGATCGGCGTGACGCGCGAGAGCCTGACGCATTTGACGCGCACCAGCCATGCGCTCGACGAATTGCTCAATCGCGCGCCCAATCGTCACGCGCCTTACGTCGGCGCCAGCGCCTTCGCCACCAAGGCCGGCATTCACGCTTCCGCCGTGCTCACCGATCCGCGCACTTACGAGCATGTGCCGCCGGAGAGCGTCGGCAATCAGCGCCGCGTGCTGGTGTCGGATCAAGCGGGCAAGTCCAATATCGTCGCCGAGCTGGGGCGATTGGGAATCGCTTTGTCGAAAGACGATCCGCGCCTGACGCGCCTGCTCGACGAGGTGAAGGAGAAGGAGGCGCAAGGCTACGCCTATGAAGGCGCCGACGCCTCTTTCTATCTGCTCGCCAAGCGCGTGCTCGGCGATGTTCCGCATTATTTCGACATTGAGCGTTACAGCGTCGCCGTGGATCGCCGCTTCGGCGCCAATCTCGGCGCGGAAGAGGCGGGCGCGGAGGCGATCGTCAAGCTGCGCATCGACGGGCGCTCGACGATCTCCGCCGCCGAGGGCAATGGCCCGATCAATGCGCTCGATGTCGCGCTGCGCAAGGATCTCGGCAAATATCAATCCTTCATCGAGGATGTGAAGCTCGTCGATTATCGCGTGCGCGTGTTCCAGGGCGGAACCGATGCGGTGACGCGCGTGCTGGTCGAATGCGCGGACGCCAAAGGGGAGATATGGTCCACCGTCGGCGTCTCGCCCAATGTCGTCGACGCTTCTTTCGAGGCGCTGGTCGACGCGATCGTCTATAAGCTGGTGAGGTCTGGCGCGGTCTAGCAGCTCTTCCTTCTCCCACTTTGTGGAAGAAGGGAGCGCGCTACGATCAAAAATGCTTTTCTATCGCCGTTTCTTCGCCTTCGCTCTTGGCGACGCGCGTCGCGCGCAGCATGGGGATCACATCCTCTATGCGCTCGGCGACCATATAGCGCACCTCATAGCCAGGGCGGATGAAGCCGGCGTTATGCATATGCGCGAAGAGCGAGAGCAGCGGCTTCCAGAAGCCGCCTATGTCGGCGATGACGAGCGGCTTGCTGTGGCGGCCGAGCTGAATCCAGGTCAATTGCTCGGTCAGCTCCTCGAGCGTGCCTATGCCGCCCGGCAGCGCCACGAAAGCGTCGGACTTCTCGAACATCAGACGCTTGCGCGTATGCATGTCCGGCACGACTTCCAGCTCGGTGACGGAGGAGAGCGCGATTTCGCGCTCGTCGAGAAAGCTCGGAATAATTCCAGTGACCTTGCCGCCCTGCGCCAGCGTGGCTCTCGCGACGGCGCCCATCAGGCCGCAGGAGCCGCCGCCGAAGACGAGCTCCATGCCTTCGTGCGCCAGCGCCGCGCCCAGCGTTTCCGCGGCATGGGCGTAGACGGGATCATCGCCGGTGGAGGAGCCGCAATAGACGCAGACACGTTCGATTTTTCGAATGTCGTTCATTTTTGCTTGATGGCCCGCCGGTGTGGCCGCGTCAAGGCCGGTGGATGTCGCCGGCGTGAGCGTGGCGCTCGTGCGTTCGCTCTTCAAACCCCTTATATGAAAGCCAGATGTCATAGCGGCGCCTCCGTGCGAAGGATCGGAAGAGGGTGATGCGACAGGTCGATAGCGAAGAAGAACAGGTTTCGGCGCAAGTTTCATTACATGGGACGGTCGAGGCGCAGGAACAGCCGCTTCGGCGCGATTCCATCGTCGCGACCATTCGCAACCTGTGGCCCTATATATGGCCGAAAGGCCGCCGCGACCTCGAGCGACGCGTGCTGATCGCGCTCGCTCTGCTGCTCGTCGGAAAATTGGTGAATATGGCCGTTCCTTTCGCCTTCAAATGGGCGGCGGATGGCCTCGCTGCGGACGCCGCCGTTCCGAGCATTCTCGGCGGCGCCGTCGGCTTCACCATTCTCTATGGCGTGCTGCGCGCGCTCTATGCGCTGCTGACGCAGGCGCGCGACGCGCTTTTCGCGGCCGTCGCCATGCATGCGGTGCGGCGGCTCGCCAATCATGTCTTCGTGCATATGCATCAATTGTCGCTGCGTTTTCACATCGGCCGCAAGACCGGCGGCTTGACGCGCGTGCTGGAGCGCGGCCGCGACGGCATAGAGACGCTCACCCGGCTCGTCATGTCGACGGCGGTCCCGACCATCGTCGAGTTCGCGCTCGTCGTCGGCGTGCTCAGCGTGCAATTCGATTGGGATTATGCGCTGGTCGCCATGGCGACGATCGCCGCCTTTCTCGGCTACACGCTCATCGCCACCAATTGGCGCATCGCCATTCGCCGCTCGATGAACGATAGCGACGTCGACGCCAATGTGAAGGCGATCGACAGCCTGCTGAACTATGAGACGGTGAAATATTTCGTCGCCGAGCGGCGCGAGGCGGAGCGCTATGACAAATCCATGGCGATCTATGAGAACGCCAGCATACGCTCCTACATATCGCTCGCGCTGCTGAACGCCGGGCAGGCGGTGATCTACACGATCGGCCTAGCGGTCATGATGGTCCTGTGCGTGCAGGGCGTGCGCAGCGGGCGCAACAGCGTCGGCGATTTCGTGCTGGTGAACGCCATGATGATCCAGCTCTATCAGCCGCTCAATTTCATGGGCACGCTCTATCGCGAGACGCGCCAGGCGATCGTCGATATCGAGAAAATGTTCGCCATTCTGTCGCAGCAGCCGGAGATCGCCGACCGTCCCGGCGCCGCGGACCTCGATGTGCGGGAAGGGCGCATCGTCTTCGACGATGTGGTCTTCGCCTATGACAGCAAGCGGCCAATATTGCAGGGCGTGAGCTTCACCGCGGAGCCCGGCGCGACCATCGCCATCGTCGGCCCCTCGGGCGCCGGAAAATCGACGATCTCGCGGCTCATGTTCCGCTTCTATGAGCCGCAAGCGGGCCGCATCACCATCGACGGGCAGGATATTTCCGCGGTGACGCAGCGCTCGCTGCGCGAGGCGATCGGCATGGTGCCGCAGGATACGGTGCTGTTCAACGACAGCATCGCCTACAACATACGCTATGGCCGTTGGGACGCGAGCATGGAGGAGGTGCGCGAAGCGGCGCGTCTCGCGCAGATCGACAGCTTCATCCGCTCGCTTCCCGATGGCTATGACGCCCAGGTCGGCGAGCGCGGGCTGAAGCTCTCGGGCGGCGAGAAGCAGCGCGTCGCCATAGCGCGCACGATTTTGAAAGGCCCGCCGCTGCTCATTCTCGACGAGGCGACGTCCGCGCTCGACAGCTTCACGGAGCATGAGATTCAAGAGGCGTTGGCGCGCGTCTCGCGCGGCCGCACGACGCTCGTGATCGCGCATCGTCTCTCCACCGTGGTGGACGCGGATGAAATTCTGTTCCTCGATCACGGCCGCATCGTGGAGCGCGGCGCGCATCTGCAATTGTTGGAGAAGAACGGCGCCTATGCCGCCATGTGGCGCCGCCAGCGTCAGGCGGATGAGGAAGGCTCGCCGCGCGGCGAGGCCGAGCGACGCGAGACGGTGGAATTGCCCGCGTGAGCGCTAGAGTCATTCCGGTTCAGATTGAACCGGAATGACTCTGGATCTCCTTGTTCGGTCGTATTTTCTTCACGCGAACCGGTTCCCACATCGCTCGAAAACACTCTAGCGGGGCGTCGCGCCGCGATCATCGCTCAGGCGGCTTTGCGGAGAAAAGCGCATAGCGATGGCGATCGTCAGAAAAACGCCGACCGCCATTGCTTCCCAAGCCCCGGTGAGATCGGCGAAACGGTCTCGGATCGCGCCGGCGGCGAAAGGCGTCAGGCTGGCGATGATATATCCGCCTCCCTGCACGAAGGCTGCGAGCTCGCCGGCGCGGGACGGATCGTCGACATGATCGAGCGTGACGATCAAGGACAGTGGAAACAATGCGCCGAGGCCGAGTCCTAGCAGAATCGCCGCCGGCCATGCGAGCGACAGAGGCGCCACGGCCACGCCGATCAAGCCTGCCGTTATGCTCGTCAGCACGACGAAAAGCGGCCCGCGGCGATCGGGAAAGCGCGCAATGAAAGCGGAGACAGCGAGGCTCGCGGCCACTTCCGCGAGGGTAACGCCGGCGAGCAGATAGCCGCTATAGGCGCGGCTCTGGCCGAGGCTCGTGTAATAGGGCGGCAGCCAGGCGAGGACCAGCGTGAAGGCGCCGGTGCCGACGCCGAAAAACAGCATCAGCGTCCAGGCGCGGCCGTGACGCCACAGGGGCTCGGTCGCTCGGCTCACGCCGCCGCCGGCGCCTCTCCTGGGGAATGGGAGCAGCAGCCAGACGAGCGCGGCGACGAAAGCCGGGATCGCCCAGACGGCCAGCGCGGCGGGCAGGCCGAAGTCGCGCTCCAGCCCGGCGGCGGTGGCGGCGGACAAAGCCGCGCCGGCCATTATGCTGGTCGTGTAGAGCGCCATGACGCGGCCGGCGCCGGCTCCGAAGCGCCCTTTGACGAAACCGGGCAGAAGCGCTTGCACGATGGCGACGCCGAGGCCAGCCGCCGCCGCCGTCATCAGCATTCCGGCGGCGTCGGCCCATTCCGATCGGCTCGCGCAGGCGAGGGAAATGATCGCGATTCCGATCGCGACGCCGGTCTTCGCGCCGAGAAGCCGCGTCAGACGCCGTCCTGCAAATGCGCCGACGCCCATGAGAAACACCGGCAAGGTCGTGAGCAGTCCGGCTTGCGCCGAAGACAGCCCCGCGGAATTTTCGATAATGTCGAGAATCGGCCCGAGTCCGGCCATGATCGGCCGGAGATTGAGCGCGAGGCACAGGATCGCGATCAGGGTGAAGCCATGCCCCTCGTTTCGGGCGCGGGTTTCGGAAGCGGCGGCGGCGGCGATATCGGCTGGGACGGTCATGTGTTCACTCGCAATTTCAAGGGAGGCGAGGCGCGCTTGCGGCAAATTCATTCGGCGGATAATATCTCGATGATAAGTATCTTTATGTCAAGATATATGGGCGGACTCACAAAATGAACCAGGACCGCGCTGCGCTGGCCGCTCGGCAATGGAGCCGCGAAAGGCCCGATTTGGACACTTTTCCGATGGAGGCGCTGGGTCGGCTGCTCGAGCTGGCGTCGCGGATCTCTCGCGACCGGCTCGCTCCCGTCTTCGCCGCTTTCGGCTTGCAGAACGGGGATTTCGACGTAATGGCGACGCTCCGCCGCGCCGGCCCGCCCTATGCGCTGACGCCCACGGCGCTCTATGAGGCGACGATGATCTCCTCTGGCGGCATGACGGCGCGTATCGATCGGCTGGAAAAAGCCGGCCATGTGGCGCGCGTCAAGCATCCGACGGATCGGCGCGCCGCGTTGGTGGGGCTGACCGAGCAGGGGAGGTCGCTGATCGACGAGGTCTTGCCCCGCCATGTGAAGGCCGAAGCTACGATCTTGTCCGCGCTGACGGAAGACGAGCAGAAGACTCTCGACCGGCTGCTCGCCAAGCTTTTGGGCGGCCTGTAGCGCCGGCGGTGGCGCGGGGCGTTTCTTCGCGCTTCCATCCTCGTGATTCCGGGGCCATATTCGCGGCCATGGCCTCTGCTCCGAAAAAGCCGAAAAACCCTGCTCGCCCGACGCGCGCCAAGGCCGCCAAGCCCGAGGTGTCGCCGATCGCGCCGCATTTGCAGGCGCTGCTCAATCCCGGCCTCGCCGAGCGGCAGGCCGGCTTCGAGGAGGCGCCTCAGGCGGCCTATGACGTCGGCTCGGTCGATGGGGAGCTGGCCGAACGGCTCGATCTCGGTGGCGCGGGCGGCGTCTCGGCGACGATGGAGAGCCTCGAGCAGCTGCTGAAGCTCGGCGATCCCAATCTGCGCGAGAAAAAGCCCTGGACGCCGCATCGGCCGGAGCGGCCGCAAAAGAGCGAAGGCGGCGTCAAATTCGATCTCGTTTCCGATTATCAGCCGCGCGGCGACCAGCCGCAGGCGATCGAGGAGCTGGTCGCCGGCATAGAGGCGAATGAACGCGATCAGGTGCTGCTCGGCGTCACCGGCTCCGGCAAGACATTCACAATGGCGCAGGTGATCGCGCGCACGCAGCGGCCGGCGCTGGTGCTGGCGCCCAATAAGACGCTCGCGGCCCAGCTCTATGGCGAGTTCAAAAGCTTCTTCCCCAACAACGCCGTCGAATATTTCGTGTCCTATTACGATTATTATCAGCCCGAGGCCTATGTGCCGCGCACCGACACATACATCGAGAAAGAATCCTCGGTGAATGAGCAGATCGACCGCATGCGCCACGCCGCCACGCGCGCGCTGCTCGAGCGCGACGACGTCATCATCGTCGCCTCTGTCTCCTGCATCTACGGCATAGGCTCGGTCGAGACCTATACGGCGATGACATTCGGCGTCAGCATGGGCGAGAAGCTGGAGCAGCGTCAGCTGGTCACCGATCTCGTCGCTCTGCAATATCGCCGTATCGGCTCCGATTTCACGCGCGGCACATTTCGCGTGCGCGGCGATACGGTCGATATTTTCCCGGCCCATTATGAAGACCGCGGCTGGCGCGTCTCCTTCTTCGGCGATGAGGTCGAGTCGATCTGCGAGTTCGATCCGCTCACCGGCAAGAAGACGCAGGACCTGGAATTCGTGAAGGTCTACGCCAATTCGCATTATGTGACGCCGCGTCCGACGCTGCTGCAATCGATCAAAGCGATCAAGGACGAATTGCGCGGGCGGCTCGGCGAGCTGAACAACGCCGGACGTCTCGTCGAGGCGCAGCGATTGGAGCAGCGTACGCGCTATGATCTCGAGATGATGGAGGCGACCGGCTCTTGCGCCGGCATCGAGAATTATTCGCGCTATCTCACCGGGCGTAGGCCCGGTGAGCCGCCGCCGACTCTGTTCGAATATCTGCCGGACAATTCCATCGTCTTCGCCGACGAGAGCCATGTGAGCATTCCGCAGATCGGCGCCATGTATAAGGGCGACTTTCGCCGCAAGGCGACGCTCGCCGAATATGGCTTTCGCCTGCCGTCCTGCATGGACAATCGTCCGCTGCGCTTCGAGGAATGGGATGCGATGCGCCCGCAATCGGTCGCCGTCTCGGCGACGCCGGGCAATTGGGAGATGGAGCGCACGGGCGGCGTCTTCGTCGAGCAGGTCATTCGTCCGACCGGCCTTATCGATCCGCCGGTGGAGATACGTCCGGCGCGCTCGCAGGTCGATGATCTTCTCGGCGAGGTGAAGGCGGTGAGTGACGCGGGCTATCGCTCGCTCGTCACCGTGCTGACCAAGCGCATGGCGGAGGACTTGACCGAATATCTGCATGAGAATGGCGTGCGCGTGCGCTACATGCATTCGGACATAGACACGATCGAGCGTATCGAGATCATTCGCGATCTCAGGCTCGGCGCCTTCGACGTGCTGGTCGGCATTAATCTTCTGCGCGAGGGATTGGACATTCCCGAGTGCGGCTTCGTCGCTATTCTCGACGCCGATAAGGAAGGTTTTCTGCGTTCCGAGACCTCGCTGGTGCAGACGATCGGCCGCGCCGCGCGCAATGTCGACGGACGCGTGATCCTCTATGCGGATCACATCACCGGCTCCATGCAGCGCGCCATGGACGAGACCGACCGCCGCCGCGCCAAGCAGCAGGCCTATAATGCCGAGCATGGCATCACGCCAGCGAGCATAAAGCGCGACATCGCCGATATTCTCGGCTCGCTCGCCGAGCAGGATCATGTGACGGTGGACGCTGGCCTCTCCGAGCTGGCGCCGGGCCACAATATGCAGGCGACGCTCGCCGATCTCGAGAAGCGCATGAAGGCGGCCGCCGCCGATCTCGCCTTCGAGGAGGCGGCAAGGCTGCGCGACGAGATTTCCCGCCTGCAACGCGCCGAGCTTCTCGCCGAGGCCAATCCGCTGATGCGTCCGCGCGGAAGGGGAGGGGAGGCGCCTGCGATCTCCGGCACACGCGCGCACAAGCCGACCGACGCCGATATGGGTCCGCATAATTTCGGCGGCGGCGAAGCGCGGCCGCTGTCGCGTCCCGCGCCGCGGTCGATGGCGGGCAAGGCGGGGACGAAGGTCGTGAAGGGGAAGCTGAACAAATAGCGAAGTTGGTGAAGGGAACGCCCAGATAGGCGATCTCTCGTTCGTCTCTGTTATTGATCAGGTCGAAAAGTCACAGACGATTTCGCCGCTGGATCCCTTCGGAATTTTGGCGGAATGACCAAAGGGAGCGCGATCCGGGTCCGTCTTTAGAGCGCGGTTTGCCGCCGAAACTTCGGTTCCGAAAACGCGGAGCACCGCGGAACGCGGTTCCGAGAATCGAATCCGCCATTGCTGTACGCCGTTTTCATTTCCCACTGCGAACTCCAGCTCTTGCAACTTGAGTCCTCGCCAAAATCCGTCCAGCGGCACCACGACCTGCGTATATTCTCCCTTGTTGACGGATCGCGCTTTGCCAATTCCGGCTCTTATCTCGGGAGGAATTTTTACGCTAACCGACTGGTTTACTTTCGTATTCTTGGAGTCTGCGTCATTGCCGTAGCGATCTCCGATATTTTTATGGAGAGTCGTGAAAGCTTGTGATTGACGGCAGCTCGCTGCTTCGTTGAAGAACGCGTCGAAATCGACAGGGTCGGCGTGTAGAGGAGTCACAAAAAGCATAGCTATTCCGCACCACAGACTTCGCATGGCCGCTCTCAATCTATTTTTGTTGAACCTGAACTATTTGATTTTCCCGGGACCAGCTTGTCAAGGGCGGTGCGGGCGTCCATTCGGCGCGGTGAATTGTTTTGACACTTGCCGCACTCCGCCGCTTCCGCCATCCTGGCCGCGATACAATCGATCGAGTCGAAAAATTTCCCATGCCCGTCTGGACCAATGAACAGGAGCGCGCGCTCTCGGCCGTCGCCGCATGGCTGAAGGACGGAAAGGCGCAGCTGTTTCGTCTGTTCGGCTATGCCGGCACGGGCAAATCGACGCTGGCGCAATATATCGCCGAGAGCGTCGATGGCGATGTCGCCTTCGGCGCCTTCACCGGCAAGGCGGCGCTGGTGATGCGCTCCAAGGGGTGCAAGGATGCGCGCACCATTCACAGCCTCATCTATCGCGCCACCGATACGGAGACGGAGGAGCCGGCTTTCGAGCTGAACGAGGACAGCGACGCGGCGAAAGCCAAGCTCATCATCATCGACGAATGCTCCATGGTCGATGAGGAGCTCGGCCGCGATCTTCTCTCCTTCGGCAAGAAAGTGCTGGTGCTGGGCGATCCGGCGCAATTGCCGCCGGTGAAGGGCGGCGGCTATTTCACCGAGGCCGAGCCGGATGTGATGCTGACGGAAGTCCATCGCCAGGCGGCGGATAATCCGATCGTGCGTCTCTCCATGATCATTCGCGAGGGCGGACGGCTCGATTATGGCGTCTATGGCGAGACGCAGGTGGTGCGGCGCGACGCGCTCGATCCCGCGCTCATCACCAATGCCGATCAGGTGCTCGTCGGCCTCAATCGCACGCGCCGCGCCTATAATAATCGCCTGCGGCAATTGCGCGGCTTCACAGGCTCGCTGCCGCAATCGGGCGAGAAGCTGGTCTGTCTGCGCAATAATCGCAAGAAGGGCCTGCTCAATGGCGCGCTGTTCAAGGTGAAGAGCGCCGGCGCGGTGCGGCGCGGCAAGGTGCGGCTGCTGGTCGAGCCGGAGGAGACGGCGGGGAAATTCCAGCGCGTCGGCGTGCTGCCGCAATTCTTCGAAGGCGGCGACGCCGAGATTCCTTACGCGCAGCGCAAGGATTCGGATGAGTTCGACTTCGGCTATTGCCTCACCGTGCACAAGTCGCAGGGCTCGCAATGGGACGATGTCGCGCTGTTCGACGAGTCCTTCGCCTTTCGTGAGCATCGCGCGCGCTGGCTCTATACGGGCGTGACGCGCGCCGCGCGCAAGCTGACGGTGGTGACGTGATTTCGTCGCGACGCTCGTGACGATGGACGGGCGGCTCCTCATAGAGGACCAGATGCGATGGCTTTATCCGAGGACGATGCGATCGAACGGCTCGCTTCGAAAGTGATCGATCGAAGCTTGCCGAAGGCGGAATGGACCCATGCGGCGCATTTCGCGACGGCGCTATGGCTTTTGCGGAACCGGCCCGACCTCGCGACGCCCCTGGAAATCCGCGAAATCATAACGCGCTACAATGAGGCGACGAACACGGCCAATACGGATGCGAGCGGCTATCATCACACCATCACGCTGGCTTCGATGCGGGCCGCCGCCGAACATTTGCGCGCTCACTCCCCGGATGCGCCGCTTCATGCGGTGCTTCTATCGCTCATGGCCTCGCCGCTCGGTCATCCAGACTGGCTCTTGTCCTATTGGAGTCGCGAGACTCTGTTCAGCGTCGCCGCCCGGCGGGCCTGGGTGGAGCCGGACCGCGCGCCATTGCCGTTCTGAGCCTTCGCTCGTCGATGGCGCGGACGCTCGCGCTTGACGTCGGCACGATAGGGGCATATGCATCTATCTTATGAACGAGCCCGATCCGGCCGAAGTCAGAGCCTGCGCCGCGAGCTGCGCGGTCGCCAATGTGCGACGCGCGGCGCGTGCTATCGGCAAGCTCTATGCGGAGAGTCTTTCCGGGCTCGATCTCGAGCCGACGCAATATTCGCTGCTCGTCGCCTGCTCGCTGGCGGAAGGTTGGACAGTCAGCAAGCTGGCGGAGGTTTTCGTTCTGGATCGCAGCGCGCTCGCGCGCAATCTGGCGGTGATGGAAAAGCGGGGGCTCTTGCGCGTGAAGGCCGGCGAGGATCGCCGCACGCGCGAGGTGACGCTGACCAAGCAGGGCCGCGCCATTCTCGCCATTGCGCTGCCGCTTTGGCGCGCGGCGCAAACCAAGGCGGAAGAGAAATTCGGCGCCGAGAGATTGGCGCATCTCGTCGGCGAGTTGCGCGCGCTCGCCGCGGCGGTTCAGGACGATTGACGCGTATCTTTGGCGAACGAGAGCGTGCCTGAAGGCTCGCGGTCCAGTTTTCGTGAGGCGCGCGCATCGCACGGCTCACGCGCAAAAAGGGGCATATGCACATGTCTATGCAGGCTCATGAGATCGCTTCGCCGCCGGCGCGAGAACCGTTCGAGGCGCGACGCTTGCGCGAGATGGCGCTTTCCGCCGGCGCGGATGATGTCGGCTTCGTCTCCATCGACGATCCGGCGATCGCTTTCGAGCGCGCGGAGATTCTCGCCGCCTTTCCCTATGCGCGAACGCTCGTCTCTTTCGTGATGCGGATGAATCGCGAGAATATCCGCAGCCCGGCGCGCTCGCTGGCCAATGTGGAGTTTCACCGCGTCGGCGACGAGACCGATGCGGTGTCGCATCGGCTGACGCGAATGCTCGAGGATATGGGCGTGCGCGCCGCCTATCCTGCAATGGCCTTTCCGATGGAGGCGGCGCGCTGGCCAGCCAAAATGTGGGTCGTCTCGCATAAGCCCGTCGCCGTCGCCGCCGGGCTCGGCAAGATGGGCGTGCATCGCAATGTCATTCATCCGAAATTCGGCAATTTCATTCTGCTCGGGACGGTGGTCGTCGATGTCGCGCTCGATTCCTATTCGCGCCCGCTCGATTACAATCCCTGTCTCTCCTGCAAGCTCTGCGTCGCCGTCTGTCCGACGGGCGCGATAGCGCCGGACGGCGGCTTCGATTTTGCCGCCTGCTACACGCATAATTATCGCGAGTTCATGGGCGGCTTCATGGATTGGGTGGAGACGATCGCCGATGCGAAAAGCGCCGCCGGCTATCGCGAGAAGGTCGAGGATGCGGAGAGCGTCTCCATGTGGCAGAGCCTCGCCTATGGGCCGAATTACAAGGCCGCCTATTGTCTCGCGGTCTGTCCGGCGGGCGAGGATGTGATCGGCGCTTATCGCGGCGATCGAAGCGGTTTTCTGCAGAGCATCGTCGATCCGCTGAAGAAGAAGAAGGAGACAATCTATGTGACGCCGCTATCGGACGCCGAGGATTATGTGAAGCGCCGCTTTCCGCACAAGAGGGTGAAGCGCGTCGCCAATGGCATGCGCGCCGCCTCCATAGCGAGCTTCGCGCGGGGCCTGTCGCTGCGGTTTCAGAAGAAGCGCGCGGCCGGCCTCTCGGCGGTCTATCACTTCGCCTTCAGCGGCGCGGAGCGCAAGGACCTCACCGTGCGCATCGACAATGGCCGGCTCGAGGTCGGGGAGGGGCTGATCGGAAAGGCGGATCTCGTGATCCGCGCCGATGCGCAGAGCTGGCTGCGCTTTCTGCGCAAGGAGCGGAGCCTGCTATGGGCGCTGGTCACACTCGAGATCAGGCTGCGCGGCGACCCACGGCTGCTCGCGGCCTTCGGTAAGTGTTTTCCGTGATGTTTCGCCTTCCGATCGAACGGAATCGGCTCCAATGTGAGAACGCCGATCCAATAGGATCGCAGAGTGCTCTATATGTACGAGAGCGCCGGCTTTCCTGTGGCGCGGGCGCAGATCACGCGAGGGGCCATGGATAATGCGTCGAGGTCGCAACGAACCCGCAGGGCGGTCATCCAGGCCGCGCTGGCGATCATCGCGCGCGACGGGCCGGGGCGCTTGACGCTGGACGCGATCGCCCGTGAGAGCGGCGTCAGCAAGGGCGGGCTGATGCATCAGTTCCGCACCAAGGAAGCCGTGCTCAAGGCTCTGCTCGAGCATCAGATCGAATATTTCGCGGATTTTTCGCGCGCCTATATGGCCGAGCACGGCGCCGGGCAGGCCGCGCCCCGCCTCGCCGCGCAAATTGCGACGCTGCGCCAAACGCTGATCGAGCCGCGTTCCGTGGCTTTCGCTATTTTCGGCGCCCTCGGGCAGGATCCGAGCCTCCTCGCCATCACGCGCGAGAATGATGCGGAATCTTTGGAGGCGATCAAGGCGGAGGCGAAAGATCCGGATTTGGCGCTGCTGCGCTGGGCGGCGGCGCGCGGCTTGGCGTTGAGCGCCCTGCTGGGCATGTGCCCGCTCAGCGAGGAGGAGCGCGACCGCTTGTTCGAGCGCCTGCTCGACGAGGCCTCTTGGGACGAGCTGTCCGAAAATGCCGATGGCTCCCCGGCGCCGTCCGGGCCGAGAGAGTAGCAGCCTGCTGATTTTATGTGAGAAAGCCCGCAGAAATGCGGCTGCCACAAAAACAAACCATCTAGACGGTTTTTAAGATGGGTGCTAATCCTGCCGCAGTGAGGCGAAGGGCGAGCGCCCGCCTCGGACGAGGAGGGGGCCGATGCCGGCTCGCCTCCGCGCCCTATCTCGAGCCGGGCAGGCTCGCCGATCCGACCCTCTGGCTCGCAGCCGCCAGGAGAATCATCCCATGAGGTCGCCCTCGGCCGAAGCGAAATTGGAGGTTTTGGATCTTACGCCGCATATCGGCTCCGAGGTCGCGATCGATGTCGCGGCTCTGATGAGCGGACGTCATGCGGCAGAGATTCGCGATCTTTTGGAGCGACGCGGCATCCTCGTCTTTCGGGGGCTCCATCTCGACGACGCGCAGCAGCGCGCCTTCACCCGAACGATCGGCGAGCTCTTGCCGCAGGGCGATGACGGCCTGTTGCGGATAACGCTCGACCAGGCGGCGAACCCGGCCGCGGCCGAATATCTGAAGGGCTCCTTCCATTGGCATATAGACGGCGCCACCGACGATGCGCCGACCGCCGCCTCTGTCCTCAATGCGAAGCGGCTGTCCACGACGGGAGGGCAGACGGAATTCTGCAACAGCTGCGTCGCCTGGGAGGAAATGCCGGACTCGGTGAAGAAATCTGTCGGCGATCTTTATGTGGTCCACAATGTCGAGACGGCGCAATGGCTGGTCAATCCCACGCCCTCCTATGAGGAGCTGCGTCGTTGGCGCAGTCATGCGCCGAAGGTCCATCCGCTGGTCTGGACCAAAAAATCGGGCCGCAAATCGCTCATGCTCGGCTGCACCGCCTCGCATGTGGACGGCGCCGACACGGATGAAGGCCGCATGCTGCTGCGCGAGCTGATGGAATGGGCGACGCGGCCTCGCTATGTCTATCGGCACCAGTGGCAGGTCGGCGATTTGCTGATCTGGGACAATACCGGCGTTATGCATCGCGTGACCCCCTATGATCCAGAGAGTGGGAGATTGATGACTCGCACGGCGATCAAAGGGGAAGAGCCACAGCCGCCGGGGCGCGAGAGCGGCCGCTTCTGATCCGGCGTTCGCGCTCAGGCTTTCTGCGTCCGGCCGGCCCCACGCGCGAGCCGCCTTTGACCCTTTCCGCGATTTGCGCTAAACGATTGCCGTAACGAGCCCCGGCGTTACCCGCCGGGGTTTTTTCTTGGGCTCACGCGAGAAAGCAGACTGAAGCGCCATGGCGAATGTAGTCGTGGTCGGCGCCCAATGGGGCGACGAAGGCAAGGGCAAGATCGTCGATTGGCTCTCGCTCGAGGCAGATGTGGTGGTGCGCTTCCAGGGCGGCCACAATGCGGGCCATACGCTCGTCATCAATGGCGTGACCTATAAGCTCGCGCTGCTGCCATCCGGCATAGTGCGGCCGGGCAAGCTCTCGGTCATCGGCAATGGCGTCGTCGTCGATCCGCATTTTCTCGTCGGCGAGATCGAGCGACTGCGCGAGCAGGGCGTCGAGATCGGCCCCGAGAATTTCAAGATCGCCGAGAACGCCCCGCTCATCCTCTCGCTGCATCGCGAACTCGACGCTTATCGCGAGGAGGCGTCCGGCAATGGCGTGAAGATCGGCACCACCAAGCGCGGCATCGGCCCCGCCTATGAGGACAAGGTCGGCCGCCGCTCGGTCCGCCTGATGGATCTCGCCGAGCCGGATACGCTGGACGAAAAGATCACCCGCCTGCTCGCCCATCACAATCCGTTGCGCCGCGGTCTCGGTCTGCCGGAGATCGAGCCGGCGAGCGTGCGCGACGAGCTGCTCTCCGTCGCGCCGCAGGTGCTGCCTTACATGGATGCGGTGTGGGAGCTGCTCGAGGATCTCCGCCGCGCCGGAAAGCGCATTTTGTTCGAGGGCGCGCAGGGCGTGCTGCTCGATGTCGACCACGGCACTTATCCTTACGTGACCTCCTCCAACACGGTCTCCGCCTCGGCGGCCAGCGGCTCCGGCCTCGGACCGGGGGCGATCGGCTATGTGCTCGGCATCGCCAAAGCCTATACGACGCGCGTCGGCGGCGGGCCTTTCCCCACTGAGCTGCACGACGAGATCGGCACGCTGATCGGCGACCGCGGCCATGAGTTCGGCACCAACACCGGGCGCCGGCGGCGCTGCGGCTGGTTCGACGCCGTGCTGACGCGCCAGGCCGTGAAGACCTCCGGCATCGACGGGATCGCTTTGACCAAGCTCGATATTCTCGACGGTCTCGAGACGATCGAAGTGTGCACCCATTATCTTTTGGACGGCGTCCGCATCGATCGCCTGCCGGCCTCGCAATCGGCGCAGGCGCGGGTGGTTCCCGTCTATGAGACGATCGAGGGATGGCAGGGAACGACGGGCGGCGCCCGCTCCTGGGCCGATCTCCCGGCGCAGGCCATCAAATATGTGCGCCGCATCGAGGAATTGATCGGCGCTCCGGTCGCGCTCCTCTCCACAAGCCCCGAGCGCGATGACACGATTCTCGTGCGTAATCCTTTCGAGGATTGACGAGAATCGCCCGAGGTGGTCTTAGAAGCCCCATGGCCGACTATTATTCGCTGCTCGCCCGCGCGGTCGCCGCTCTGCCGCAATCCGCGCCGGAATCGCGGCAAGCGGTCTATGAACGAGCCCGCAAGGCGCTGTTCAACCAGCTTCGCAGCATTCAGCCTCCCGTCGCCGAGGAGGATATAGAGGCCGAAGGCCGCGCTTTGGACGAGGCCATCGCGCGCCTCGAGCTCGAGGTCGTCCGCGAGCAGAGCGGGCGAGAGCCCGTCGCCGCGCCGGCGCCCAAGGAGAAGCGCGCTCCCGAGCCGGAGACGAAAGAGCCGCTCAAAAGCGCGGAGCCCGTCGAGCCGAAGCCGGAAAAGCCTGTCCCCGTCGAGAACGCGCCTCTCGCCGAGAAAGCGCCGTCGGCCGAAAAGCCCGCTTCACTGGAGGACGCGCCGACGCAGCCGCAGCGGCCTCCCGCGCCGCTGCCGCCTCTGCCGGAGCCCACCAGCGTCTCGCGCCGCGTCATCGTCATCGGCGGCGTGCTCGCCGCTGTGGTGGCGCTGGTCGCCGTTCTGGCGCTTCAATTCCGCGAGCGGCCCGAGGATCTCGCCAAGCTGCAGCCGGAGCCTTCCGCCGTGGAGAGCGGCGAGGGCGGCAAGCTGGCCGATCGCATCGGCGGCGAGAGCGACGCGTCGCCGCCGCCGTCGCGCGCGCCCTCGGAGCAGCGGAGCCAGCCGGTCGCCGTCGCGCAAAAGGCCGAGCTCTGGGTCGCCGCGCCGGAGGAGGCCGCCAAGGTCAAGACATTCCCCGGCACCGTCGTCTGGCGGCTGGACAGCATGCCGGCCGGACCGGGCCAGCCGGTCTCGCCGGCGATCCGCGGCGAGATCGATTTCCCGACCGCCAAGCTGAAGACGACGATCGTCATTCAGAAGAATCTCGATCCGACGCTCTCGGCCTCGCATACGGTGAATCTGTCGTTCAATCTCGGGGCGGGCAATGAGCTGAAGCGCATAAAGGCGATCGGGCCGATTCAGATGCGCCGGCCGGAGGCGCAGTCGGGCGAGCAGGTCGCCGGCGTTCCCGTGCCGATCACCGACAACGCCTTTCTCATCGGCCTGCTGCGCGGCAATCGCGAGGCGCGCAATGTCGTGCTGCTGCGCTCCCCCATGGTGCTCGATCTGCCGTTGCAGCTCGAGGACGGCCGTGCGGCGACGATCTCGCTCGAGAAAGGCCCCGGCGGCGAGCGCGTCTTCGCCGATGCGCTGGACGCATGGTCGAAATAATCTCACCGAAACTAATCTCAGTGAATTAGGCGCGCCGCCGCGCCTTCACGTCATGGCCGCCGCGGCCCTATAATCGCGCGCATGACGCATCCTTTCTTCTCGCTCCATTCGCATGGCTTCGTTCGCGTCGCCGTGGCTGGCCCGCGCACGCGCGTCGCCGATCCCGCTTTCAATGTCGCGCGCACGATCGACATGGCCCGCGAGGCGGACGCGAAAGGCGCGTCGCTGGTTCTTTTCCCCGAGCTCGGGCTCAGCTCCTACGCCATAGACGACCTCCTGCATCAGACGGCGCTGCTGGACGCCGTGGAAGCGGCGATCGGGCGATTGCTGGAGGCGAGCCGCGCATTGCAGCCGCTGATCGCGGTGGGCGCGCCGCTGCGCTGGCGCGGGCGCCTCTATAATTGCGCGGTGATCCTGCGGCGCGGCGAGATACTTGCCATCACGCCGAAAATCTATCTGCCCAATTATCGCGAGTTCTACGAGAAGCGCCATTTCGCTTCCGGCGCCTTCATCGCCGGCGAGGAGATGGAGATCGCCGGCCAGACTGCGCCTTTCGGCTCCGACGTGCTGCTGGAGGCGAGCGATTTTCCCGGCCTCGTGATCCATACGGAAATTTGCGAGGACGTTTGGGTTCCGATCCCGCCCTCGACGCGGGCGGCGCTCGCCGGCGCGACCGTGCTGCTCAATCTCTCGGCCAGCAATGCGATCGTCGGCAAATCCGATTATCGCGCGACGCTCTGCTCTGCCCATTCGGCGCGCTGCCTTTCCGCCTATCTCTATTCGGCCGCGGGGCAGGGCGAGTCGACCACCGATCTCGCCTGGGACGGCGAGGCGATGATCTATGAGAATGGCGCGCTGCTCGCCAAAGCGAAGCGTTTCGCCGATGAGCCGCAGCTGATTCTCGCCGACATCGACTTAGGGACGCTCGCCGCCGAGCGCATGCGCCAGGTCACTTTCGGCGATTGCGCGGACATAGAGGCGGGCGCGACCAGCTTTCGCCGCATCGCCTTCGAGCTGCACGCGCCGCGCGACAAGAATCTCGGCCTGCTGCGCGAGGTGGCGCGCTTTCCCTTCGTGCCGGATGACGAGGCGCGCCTCGCAGAATTGTGCTTCGAGGCCTTCAATATTCAGTCGCACGGCCTGCGCCAGCGGCTCGCGGCGGCGAATTTTCAGCGCCTCGTCATCGGCGTCTCGGGCGGGCTCGATTCCACTCACGCGCTGCTGGTCGCCGTCACCGCCTTCGACGCGCTGGGCCTGCCGCGCGAGAATATTCTCGCCTATACGCTGCCGGCCTTCGCCACCACCGATCGCACCAAGGCCAACGCCTGGCGGCTGATGCGCGCGCTCGGCGTCTCCGCGCAGGAGATCGATGTGACGGCCGCCTGCCGGCAAATGCTCGAGGACATCGGCCATCCCGCCGCCCGCGGCGAGCCCGTCTATGACACGACCTACGAGAATGTGCAGGCCGGCGCGCGCACCTCTCTCCTGTTCCGCCTCGCCAATCGACATGACGCGCTGGTGCTCGGCACCGGCGATCTCTCGGAGATCGCGCTCGGCTGGTGCACCTATGGCGTCGGCGATCAAATGTCGCATTACAATGTGAACGCCTCGGTGCCGAAGACGCTGATCCAGCATCTCATCCGCTGGTGCGCGCGCGACGCTCATTTCGGCGCCGAGACGGTCGCCGTGCTGCGCGATATTCTCGGCACGGAAATTTCGCCGGAGCTGGTGCCGGGCGCGAGCGTGCAGCGCACGGAGGATGTCGTCGGTCCCTATGCGCTGCAGGACTTCAATCTCTTCTACACGACGCGCTACGGCTTCGCGCCGTCCAAGACGGCGTTCCTCGCCTTTCACGCCTGGAGCGACGCCGCGGCCGGGCGCTGGCCCGTCGATGTTCCGGCTAATGAACGCCGCGCCTATGACGTCGAGGAGATCAAGCATTGGCTCGGCGTCTTCGCGCGGCGCTTCTTCGCGACGAGCCAGTTCAAGCGCTCGGCGCTGCCCAATGGACCGAAGGTCAGTTCCGGCGGCTCTCTATCGCCGCGCGGCGACTGGCGCGCGCCCAGCGATTCGAGCGCCGCGGCTTGGCTCGCGGATGTGGAAGAAATTCCCTGAGCCGCGACCGCTCGTCGCTCTCGCTAGATGGCAAGCTGAAAGCGGTTGTAAAAGACGCGGACGTCAACACGCTGGGGCCGAACTCACGGCCGTGCGCCTCGCCGGCGCATCTGCGTCGGCGAGACCTGAATGAGGCGGGCTGCGCAAAGGAGCGAACGCTCGCAGGCCCTCCGAACGACTGCTCAAAGTCAGATATTCGCGGTCACATATTCGCGAAAGCGGTGATCGCGGCAGTGACGGCGGCGCAGGTCGCGACGATCGATAGGATAGCCGTAATCGTGTTCATGAGCGCTTTCCCCGTTTTATTCGTCGTTATGGGGACGAGCGCGCCGTGCCTAGCGGGCGCTCGCCCTGGGTCGACGGCTCACGATAACACGCCTTGGTCCACTTTGCGACATTTTGTCGCGCTGCAGATTCAGCTTTTGTCAAAATTTCTCGCACCAGGGCCGAAGCTCGACCTCGAAGGACCAGGCGCTGCGCTTTTGGCGCAAGAGATCGACATAGGCGTCGGCGATGGCGTCGGGCTCGAGCGTCGCGTCGGCGGGATCGACGCGGCCGGCGTCGCGAATCACGCCGTCTATGACGACATGGGCGACATGCACGCCCTTCGGCCCCAATTCGCGCGCCGCGCTCTGCGCCAGCGCCCGCAGCGCGAACTTGCCCATGGCGAAGGGGGCGGAGATCGCATAGGCCTTCAGGCTCGAGGTCGCGCCGGTGAAGAAGAGCGCGCCGCGTCCGAGCTTCTCGAAGCGCTTGGCCGCCTCGCGCGCGACGAGAAATCCGCCGAAAGCGTTGACGTCGAAAGCGCGCCGCACCGCCTCCGGATCGAGGTCGGCGAGCGATCCGCGGATGCGCGCGCCGGCATTGTAGACGACGACGTCGATCTCGCCGAGCTTGCCCTCCGCCGCTTTGAACAGCGCCTCGACCGAAGCGGGATCGGTGGCGTCGGCGGAAAAGCCCTCGGCGCCGGTCGCCGCCGCGATGGGAGCGAGCCGCTGCGCGTCGCGGGCGACCACGCCAACCTTCAGCCCGGCGGTCGAGAAGCGCTGCGCCAGCGAGGCGCCGACGCCGGGGCCGGCGCCGACGATGAGCGCGGCGCGATAGGGAATATCGTTCATTTTTCGTCCTCGAGGCTCGGCCGCATGCGCGGCGAGGGTCAGTCGTCGAAAGCGACGAAGCAGCGCAGCTCTATGCTCTCGCGTGGGCGGGCGCCCTGCGGCGTCGCCGGATCGTCGAAGGCCGTGTGAGGCGAAAAGCGCGCCACATCGGCGCGGGAATCATAGCATTTGAGCAGCAGAACCTCGCCGCGCCGCATGCGCGGATAATAGAACCAGCGCTGCTGCGGCGAATAGGCGAGGGCGTAGGTCTCGCCGCGCCGGTCGCGGAAGACGAGATCGCAGGCGACGAGATCGCCCGGCGCGACGCTGCGCGCGTCGCAGACGGCGAGCGGCGCATCCTCCACCGGGCCGAACAAAGGCCGCCACACATTGATGATGGCGAAGCGTGGGCGCGAGAAGCGCTCGGCCGCATCCCCCATGATCTCGCGCAGGCGCTTGGGCGCGGAGTGGTGCGTATGATCGACATGGGCGCGGCCCACGGGCTCACGCGGCGAGCCGTCGACCGAGCGCCGAAAGCTCATTGGGCCGGGGCGCATGCGCTTGCGCAGCGTATGGTCGAAGATATGGACGTCGCGCGCGCCGAGCGCTCGCTTCAGCAGCGCCTCGGTCTCGGGATAATAGATCGCGCGCAATTGCGCCTCGCTCCAGAAATCCTCGACCAGAGTCGGCGCCTCGAGGAGCTGGAATCCTTCGCGATCGATGGCGGCGTCCGCGGCGTGGCGGCGCGCATCGGCGATCTTGGTCTGCTGCGGCAAATATTCGCCGCTCTGCCAGCCCGCGCCCGGCGGCGGCTCGAATGTATAGGAGACCGGCTTTGTGTCGGTCGGCTTCAGATAGAAAAGCTCGGCGATCGTCGCCGCGCTGTCGGCCGGAGCGCCGGAACGGCTCGTCTCCATGCTCGTCGCCTTCGGTGGAAAAAAGCGCCTCGCGCGCCACGCCGGATAAATCTACCAGTCTGGTCGAAATATTCAACGGGGCGAGAGATCGGCGTCGACAGTGACGAGATTGCGCCCGCGCGATTTGGAGACATAAAGCTTGGCGTCGGCGCGCTGGATCAGGCTCTCGGCGTTCTCATGCGGGGCCAGCTGGGCGACGCCGAAGGAGGCGGTGATGCGGCCGATCGGCGCGCCGCCCTTGATCGCCCATTTCTTATTCTCGAATTCGGCGCGAATGCGCTCGGCCGCCATTTTCGCCTCGGCGAAGGAGACGGCGGGCATGATGATCGCGAATTCCTCGCCGCCATAGCGCGCGACCGTGTCCTTCTCCTCGACATGCTTGGTCATCGTCCTGGCGAAGTTCTTCAGCACCTCGTCGCCGATGAGATGGCCGTGGCCGTCGTTGATCTTCTTGAAATGATCGATATCGGCCATGATGAGGCTCAAGGAGCTCGCCGACGAAGCCGCGATCTTCGCCTCGCGCGCCAGCGTGTCGTCGAAATGGCGGCGCGTGAAAACTTGCGTCAGCGAGTCGCGGACATTGAGCTCCTGCGTCTCGGCCAGCTCGGCGCGCAATTCGGTGATCTGCCGCTGCGAGTCCTCCAGCCGGCGCTGATGCTCCTCGGTCTCGCGCAGCATCTTTTGATTTTCGGCGATCAGCAGCACGATGGCGGCGCGGATCTGATCCGGGCTCGTCGTCGTGGTGAGCTCCTTATGGCCTTTCACAAGGGCCGCGGAATAGGTCTTGTTGCTGTCGAGATGCGAGCGCACCAGCGTGAGAATCGTGCCGAGCTCGCCGTCGATCAGCCGGCGCGTCTTGGCGAAATCCTCCGGCGCCCCTCCTGCGACTGCGCCACCGCCGCGCCCCGAGCGCGTGACGATCTCCACCACGCGCGGCGTTCCCAGCACGACGCCGATGAAGGCGACGGAGATCAGCGCCAGATTGCGCGCCAGGGCGAGCGGCTCATGGGCGACGCGAAAGCGCTCACCGGAGGCGCCGACGGCCGTCGTCTCCCAATTGTCGAGCGACCACGACCAGAGCGAGGAGGGGTCCGGCGTCGAGAAAAAGCCGGCTTGGCTCAGAGCGAACACGCCTGCAGCCGCGACGAGCGCGCAGCCCGCGACCAAAGCCCAGCTTCTCGAATCGAGTTTCATCTTGGTCCGTCTCTCCCGTCTCGGCCGCCGAGACAATTCTATCCGCATCGTCTCGCCAGCGGGAAAAACATGCACGCCGACGGGACGCGAATCAGAAAATGCTCGGAAACTATTTTCCTCTCTCCTCGGCAGGCGTCCATAGCGACGTTCGCGCCGGCGCGCGAAGACTTTCGAGCCAAAGCCGATTTTTTGGAGGAGATGGCCGCGGCGGGCGGCGGGGCTCAGACGCCCCGGCCGCTCTCGTCCATCGCGACGCGGCGCGCGTCGGAGAGCGCCTTGATCGCGAGCCCGCAAATGGCGAAGCCCGCCAAAATCATGATGGCGGCGTCGAGCCGGGACACGCCGACGTCATTGGTCTCGTCTATTCCCATGGCGTGGGCGGCGAAGGGCCAGAGCGCCATCAGCAGGCGGAATTCGGTCGCGCCGAGGCCGATATAGGCCATTTGCTGAACGTGGCGGACGATCGCGCGAATATAAGTATAGGCCGAGAAGAGCAGATAGCAGATCAGGACGACGAAGGCCGACTCGATCGACAAGAAGGGCGAGAGGCCGAAGGCGACGATCAGCAATATTTGCGAGAAGAGATCGAATGTGTGCTCGACGAGGCCGAGCCGCGGATCGGCGGTCTTGCGATGCAGCGCCAGCCGGCCGTCCAGCGCCGCGCCGAACCAGTTGAGAAAGACGCCGAGCGGAATCAAGGGCATCCACAGCGCCGACCAGCGGCAGCCGATGAGCGCCACTGCGGCGACGCAGGCGCCGAACAATCCGATGCGGGTCAGCTGCAGAGGCGTCACGGATTCCGGCAGCTCGATCACGATCGCGCGCACGAGCCTTTGTTCGGCCGGAGCCAGAAAGCTCTGATAATGCCCGGCCTTATGATCGGCGGTCTTCATGTGCGACGCACTCCGCGGTTGTCTCCGCTCGATCGTTTGCGCTTCGGACGATTTTACCATTGTCGCATATCGGCGTCGGCGCGCAAGCCCGAGCGAGAGTCGCCGGCCTTAAGCCAAGCGTTAACCTTTCGAAAGGCATAGTGGCCGTGAAAATGGCGAGGACATGACCGATGGCGAGAGCAGGCTCGGCGCGGGGCCGGAAACATTCGCCCCTATCGCAGGACGGCGCGGCGGCGGCCGCGCGTTGCGCTGCAGCGCGGCGACGCGTCATTTCCATGTCCTATAGCGCCAATTCCGCGCATCTCGGCTCCTCGCTCGGCGTCGTCGAAATCCTCGACGCCGTGCTCGCCGTCTCCGATCTGCGTCCGGCGACCGCCCGCGCGACGGAGCGTGATCGCGTCATTCTCTCCAAGGGCCATGCGGCCATGGCCTATTACGCGGCGCTCGAGCAATATGGACTCGTCGCGCCGAGCCTGCTCGACGCCTATCTGCAGAATGGCACGCCGCTCTGGGGCCATGTCGGCCTCACCGAGGCGGTCCCCGCCATAGACGCCACCAGCGGCTCGCTCGGTCATGGCCTATCGCTGGCGACGGGCTTTTCGCTCGGCCATCGTCTGCGCGGAAGCGATCATCGCGTCTTCTGCATTCTCTCCGACGGCGAATGCGACGAGGGCTCCATCTGGGAGGCGGCGCTCTTCGCCGGCGCGCGCAAGCTCTCCTCGCTCACCGCCATCGTCGATTACAACCACATTCAATCGCTGGCGCCGACGCGCGAGGTGATGGACCTCGAGCCCTTCGGCGCCAAATGGCGCAGCTTCGGATTCGAGACGATCGAGCTCGACGGCCATGATTGGGCAGCGCTCGTCGCGGCGCTCGAGCGGCCCTCGCGCGGGCGTCCGCGCGTCATCCTCGCCCATACGGTGAAGGGCAAGGGCGTCGCCCGCATAGAGAACACCGTCGCCTCACATTACAAGCCGGCGCTCGCCGCGGATCTGGAGCTCGCCTGATGCGCAAGCGGATCATCGAGCTTATCGAGGCCGACGCCAGCGTCGATCCCAGAATCGTGTTTCTGACCGGCGATCTCGGCTTCTCCTTTGTTGAGCCGCTCGAGCAGGCGCTCGGCGAGCGCTTCGTCAATATGGGCGTCGCCGAGGCCAATATGGTCTCGGTCGCCGCCTCGCTGGCCGCCAGCGGTTTCCGGCCTTTCGCCTATTCCATCGCGCCCTTCATGACGGCGCGCTGCCTCGAGCAGATTCGCAACGACATCTGCTATCAGCGCCGGGCCGTGCGGCTGATCGGCGTCGGCGCCGGCTTCTCCTATGGGACGCTGGGGCCGTCTCACCACGCGCTCGAGGACGCCACGATCATGGCGGCGCTGCCCGATCTCGTCGTCGCCAATCCGGGCAATGCCGCCGAGCTCGATCGCTGTTACGCGGCGCTGCTCGACGATCCGCGCCCCGCCTATTTCCGCATCGCCCGCGAGAGCGGCGCATCTTATGGCGCGCCGATCTTCTCGCCGCAGACAGCGGCCTTTGCTGCGCGTCGTGGAGGGGATGTGACCTTGGCGGCGAGCGGCGGCTCGGTGACGCAATGTCTCGCGGCCGCGGAGGCTTTGGCGGGGGAGGGGATCGAGGCCGCTGTCGTCAGCGTTCCGATCGTCCAGCCTTTCCCGATGGAGGCTTTCGCCGCGCTGCTGACTGGCGCGCCGGTCGTGTCGGTCTTCGAGGGCTATCGCGGCAATCCGCTGTCGGTCGGCGTCATGGAGGCTCTTCTCGCGCGCGGGATGGGCGAGGCCTTCGTCGATCTCACCGCTCCGCAGGCGTTTCCGAGCCTCGTCGGCGACACGGAGACGCTGCGCCGGCGCGCCGGGCTCGATCCCGCCGCCATCGCCGCGCAGGCGCGCGCGCTCATCGCAGGCTGCGGCGCCCGCAAGATCGGAGCGCGCGCATGAATGCGGCTCCCGATGGCGCGCTTCTGCTGAATCATCCGCTCTATCGCGCGGATATCGCCGATATTCTCGCCGCCGATCTGCCCTGGGAGCGGCTCGCCGGGCGCACCATTCTCGTGACTGGGGCCAATGGCTTTCTGCCGGCGATGATGGTCGACGCTCTGCTCGCCCTCGCCGAGAGCCGCCCCGACATCGGCCCGAATGTGCTGGCGCTGGTCCGCTCGCGGGAAAAGGCCGAACGCCGCTTTCGCGCGCATCTCGACAATCGCGCTCTGACGATCGCCGAAGGCGATGTGGTCGAGCCCTTCGATCCGCCCGGCGCGGTCGATATGATCGTCCACGCCGCCAGCCAGGCGAGCCCGCGCTATTATGGAGTCGATCCGGTCGGCACGGCGGCGCCCAATGTGATCGGGACCTCGCGCCTGCTCGATCTGGCGCGGCGCAAGAACGCCTCCCGTTTCCTCTATTTCTCCAGCTCGGAGGTCTATGGCGCGCTGCCGCCGCAGGCCCAGCCGGTGGAGGAGACGGTCTTCGGCCGGCTCGATCCGGCGACGCAGCGCGCCTGCTACGCCGAGTCGAAGCGCATGGGGGAGACGCTCTGCGTCGCCCATTGCGCGCAATATGGGACGCAAGCCGTCATCGTGCGGCCCTTCCATACTTATGGGCCGGGCATGCGGCTCGACGACGGCCGCGTCTTCGCGGATTTCGTGCGCGACATTGTGACGGGGCGGGACATCGTCCTCAATAGCGACGGATCGGCCGAGCGCGCCTTCTGCTATCTCGCCGACGCCGCGCGCGCCTTCTTCGCGGTGCTGCTGAATGGCGAGGCCGGCCATGCCTATAATGTCGGCAATGGCGAGGCGGTCACTTCCGTCCGCAGCCTCGCCGAGACTTTGGTGGGTCTCTATCCGGAGCGCGGCCTGTCGCTGCGCTCGAGCGTTCCGCTCTCGGGCTATCTGCCGAGCGTGGTTCAGCGTTCCGCCCCCGACACGACGCGGCTGGAGACGCTGGGATGGCGTCCGCGCATCGGCATCGCCGAGGGCTTTCGGCGCACCATCGATATATATGGTGATATTTTCACGGACGCCGCCGTCGCGGCCGCTTGAGCGCTCTCTCGCGAGCGAAAATCCTCCGATCGGTCGGAATTCGCGCCCGAAATCCGAATTCCTTTTGAGACAGCCGATCTCGAGGCGCCTGCATTTTGTTAACCATGCCCTGTAGCGAACGGGCCACAGCTGCGCGATAAAGAGCCGGCGCGGCGCGTCGGGCCTTGTCTTCGCCAAAGAGACGGGGTCATTTGGGCGCGCGGCGAAGCTCCGGGAGCGGCTCGGAGCATTGGTCGGGGGCGGCGTGGTTTTGAAGACGCTTCGTATTTTCGGGGTTTTGGCGGCTGCTTCGCTTTCGGGCTGCAGCCTGCTTCCGGGCAGCGGCCCTTCGGGCGATGCGGTGATGACCGCGGGCATGCCGAGCGAATCGCAGCCGGAGACGGCCTTCGCCCTCGTCGAGATCGACGGCCAAGTGGTGGCGGCGCTGGCCAGGCATGGCGCGCCCGGCCTGCGCGGCTCCTTCGGCGATTATCGTCCGCCGGCCTCGCAGCCGATCGGCGTCGGCGACACGCTGCAGATCACTCTTTGGGAGGCGGCCTCGGGCGGCCTGTTCTCCTCGCCGGCGACGGACCGAACCAGTCCGGGCTCGCGCTCGGCGGCGATTCCCGATCAGACGGTCGGGCGCGACGGCTCGGTGACGGTTCCCTACGCCGGGCGGATACAGGTCGCCGGCCGCACCCAGCAGGAGGTGGAGGCCGTCATCATCGATCGGCTGCGCGGCAAGGCGATCGAGCCGCAGGCGCTGGTCAATGTGTCGCGCAACATCAGCAATACGGCGACGGTGACGGGCGA
>NZ_SOEJ01000003.1:0-274134 GCF_004366495.1 Methylosinus sp. sav-2 | reverse complement strand
ATGCCGGGCGATAATGTGGCGATGGAGGTGAACCTCATCGTTCCGATCGCCATGGAGGAGAAGCTGCGCTTCGCCATCCGCGAAGGCGGCCGCACGGTTGGAGCAGGCGTGGTCGCTTCGATCATCGAGTGATCGGAGCGAGCACGCCGTCGCGACAACCGCATTAGGTTTGCACGAGCGCGAAGCGCTCGTGCTCGGCGCCGGCGTCGTCGCCTCGATCATCGAATAAGAAAGCGAGCCTTTCGGGCTCGCTTCGAAAAAAGGGACTGCGAGCCGAATGGCTCGCGGTCCCAAGTCGGGGAGAAGAGAGTTGTGGACCGTCAGGCCGCGAGCTGCTCCTCGAGGAGGATTGCCGGCAGGCGCGCGTCCTCGGAGGCCTCAGTCTCGTCATGGCTCGGATGCGCCATCACCTCGAGCGCCGCGGCGACGGCCGAAATGCCGATCTCGCGATAGAGGCGGGTGAGCAGATCATGCGGACGGTCGGCGGATTGCGCTTCGCTGAAATCGGTGGCGACGAGCTTCGACATGGCGGCTACTCTCTACTGAACGGTTGCGGGGCGCTCGAGGAATGCGTGCAATTGATTTAAAGTCTCCCTTACCCCGGTAAACTATTCGTAAAATCGCGGAGCCTGCCGCGCGTCTTCCACATGCCCCTGTGGATGAGCTGCGCTGCGATCGATGCTATGATCGCCTCATGCTGCGCCATATCCCAGAAGAGCCCGTCTCCAACGCCGCGGTCTGGTGCCGGCGGCTCGCCGTTTTCTCTCTGCCGGTGGCGGCGATCGCCGTGATCCTCGCGCGCGCCAATGCGGTGGAGCCGCAGGCCTCGCTCGCCGTGCTCGGCGGCGCGATCGTGGTGGCGCTCGTCGCGCTGCTGCTGTTTCTCGCCGCCTGCGTCGTCATCTGGCAGGAGGGCCGGCGCGGGCTGGGCGAGGCGCTCGGCGGCGCCTTTCTCGCCGCCGTGACGCTCGGCTATCCGGCCTATCTCGCCGTCCAGGCCGTGCGTCTGCCGGTGCTATCCGACGTCTCGACGGATACGGCCGATCCGCCGCGCTTTTCCACCTCGCGGGCGGCCGTCGCGGCGCGCGCCGGCTTCACGCCCGCGGGCTTCGACGCCGACACTGCGGAGCGGCAGAGGGACGGCTATCCGGACATAGAGCCGATCGTCGTCGATCTCGAGCCGGACGAGGCCTATCAGCTGGTGCTGGAGACGGCGCAGAGCCGCGGCTGGCGCGTCATCGACCAGCGTCCGCCGGGCGGCCGTTCCGGCATCGGCCATCTCGATTTTCTCGACCGCACATTGGTGATGGGCTTTGCCGACGATATCGCCGTGCGGCTGCGCCCGCTCGCCGGCCAGACGCGCATAGACGTGCGCTCCGCCTCCCGTTACGGGCGCCATGATTTCGGCGCCAACGCAAAGCGCATCCGCCAATTCGCCGAGGAGCTGCAGGCGGGGTTGAACGAGAAGTGAGGGAGTAGGGAGTTTGTAGCGAATAGCGAGTAGAACTGGGACGCCGCTATTCGCTATTCGCTACTCCCTATTCGCTCACTCTGAAATACCGCGTCTCCAATGTCGCCGGCCCGTCGGAACGGGCGAGCCCGCGCTCGATCAAATCTTCGAGATGGGCGAAGACGGAGAGCGCCGCCGCCCTCTGCAAGCTCGCGTCGAAGCCCTCGTAAATGCGCGCGACCATGGCGGCGATCGTCTCGTCGCCGGCCTCGAGCCGCTCGAGGATGGCCGCCTCACGCTGCCGGCGATGGTGGAGCAGGGCGCGTAGATAGCGTTGCGGCTCCTTCACTGGCCCGCCATGGGCGGGCCAATAGAGGCGATCGTCGCGCGCGCGCAGCTTTTCCAGCGAAGCGAAATATTCTCCCATGGAGCCGTCCGGCGGCGCGATGACGGTGGTCGCCCAGGCCATCACATGATCGCCGGTGAAGAGCGTCGCTTCCTCGGCCAGCGCGAAGCAGAGATGGTTGGTCGTATGGCCGGGCGTCGCTACGGCCTCGATGGTGAGGCCGCCGAAGCTCAGCCTATCGCCATCGGCGAAGGAAATGTCAGGCGCGTAGCTTTTGTCATGCGAGGCGTCGAGGCCGGGGCCAGTGACCGAAAGATCGGGCGGCGGCGCATAAGGCGCGCAGCCGGCGATGGTCGCGCCGGTCTTCTCCGCCAGAACGCGCGCCGCCGGGGAGTGGTCGCGATGCGTATGGGTGACGAGCAGATAGCGCAGCGTTGCGCCAGCAATGGCGGCGAGCAGCGCCTCTATATGGGAGGCGTCCGCCGGGCCGGGGTCGATGATCGCGACCTCGCCTTCCCCGATGATGTAGCTGCATGTGCCCGTATAGGTGAAGGCGCCGGGATTGGGCGCGACGATGCGGCGCGTCGCCGGCGACAAGCGTTGCAGCGCGCCCGGCGGAGAGTCGAAGGTGGTGAGGAAGTCGTCTCGGGTCATTGAAAATTGCGTCCCTTCGGGATTGCCTCGCGCGCCTTGGCCTCGCTTGCGTTTGCGCCGCGCGATTGCTCGAGCAGGCGCAGATCGGCCGTCAGATCCTCGATCTTCTGCGCGATCACATGGACGACGCCGGATTCATTCTGCACGCGCCCCGTGACCGCCACCAGCCGCGCGCCGATGACCTCGGGACGCTGGCGCTCGAACAGTTTCGGCCAGACGACGATATTGGCGATTCCCGTCTCGTCCTCGATCGTCATGAAGATCACGCCGCTCGCCGAGCCCGGCCGCTGCCGCACCAGCACGAGGCCGGCGACTGTCACGCGGGCGCCCTCGCGCGCGCCTTGGCCCGTTGCCCCCTCCCTCACCCTCCCCCGCTGCGCGGGAGAGGGGAGCGGCCGGCGTTGCGCGAAATCTCGATGAAGTGTGGAGCCTGCTCCCTCTCCCGCTTGCGGGGGAGGGTTGGGGAGGGGGCCTTTCGGCGGAGGGTGTGGGAGGGGGCCGCCGCCGAGCGCCCCACAGGGCATGATCCCCTTGGCCTCGAGCCGCGCGCGCAGAAACGCCATTGGATGCGCCTTCAGCGACAGCGACAGAAAGCGATAATCCTCCACTACCTCCGCCCCGAGCGGCATGGGCGGGAGGTTCGCGTCCTCCTCCTGCGGCGCGAAGGAGAGCGCGCGCAACAGCGGGAGATCGTCCTTGTCGCCGGCGCGATTGAGCGCCTGCACGGCCCAGAGCGCGTCGCGTCGCGGCAGGCCGAGCGAGGCGAAGGCGCCGGCCTCCGCCAAGCGCTCAAGCGTCGATGGCTCGAGCCCGCCGCGCAGCCATAGATCGCGCACGGAATCATAGCCCGCGCCGCGCTTCGCCACGAGGCGCTTCATGTCCGCTTCGCGCAGGCCGACGATCTGGCGGAAGCCGAGCCGCACATCATGCGTCGCGCGAATGTCGCCGGCCATGGAGGCGTGGCGCGAATGCAGCGGCGTCGCCTGCGCGCGCGTCTCCAGCGTGCAATCCCAATCGGAGGCGTTCACATCGACCTCATGCACGCCGACGCCATGTTCCTGCGCATCGCGCACGATCTGCGCCGGGGCATAGAAGCCCATGGGCTGCGCGTTCAGCAAGGCGCAGCAGAACACGTCCGGATAACGGCATTTGAGCCAGGCGGAGGCATAGACGAGCAGAGCGAAAGACGCCGCGTGACTCTCGGGGAAACCATAGGAGCCGAAGCCTTCGATCTGCCCCCAGCAGCGCTCGGCGAATTCGCGGCTATAGCCGCGCGCCTCCATGCCGGCGAGCATTTTGGCGCGGAAGGTTCCGATCGTGCCGACGCGCTTGAACGTCGCCATGGCGCGGCGCAGCCGATCCGCCTCATCGGGCGTGAAGCCGCCGGCGACGATGGCGATGCGCATCGCCTGCTCCTGGAACAAAGGCACGCCGAGCGTCTTGCGCAGCACTTGCTCGAGCTCTGCCGAAGGAAAGGACACTTGCTCCTTGCCGATACGACGGCGGAGATATGGGTGAACCATATCGCCCTGAATGGGGCCGGGCCGCACGATCGCCACCTCTATGACGAGATCGTAGAACTCCCGCGGCCGCAGCCGCGGCAGCATGGACATTTGCGCGCGGCTCTCGATCTGGAACACGCCGATCGTATCGGCGCGCGAGATCATGTCATAGACGCTCTCCTCCTCCGCCGGGATCGACGAAAGGCGATGCACGACGTCATAGCGCTCGGCCAGCAGGGCGAGGCCCTTGCGCAGGCAGGTGAGCATGCCGAGCGCCAGCACGTCGATCTTCAATATGCGCAGCGCGTCGAGATCGTCCTTGTCCCATTCGATCGTCGTGCGGCCTTCCATGGCGGCGGGCGCGAGCGGGACAATCTCGTCCAGCCGATCGCGCGTGATGACGAAGCCGCCCGTATGCTGCGAGAGATGGCGCGGAAAGCCGGTCAGTTCGCGCGTCAGCTCCAGCGCCTTGGCGAGACGCGGCTCGCGCTCACCCTCCCCTTTAAGGGGAGGGTCGGCCGGCGATAGCCGGACGGGGTGGGGTTCAACGGCAAAGACTCGGGGTTTCACCCCCTCCCGATCGCCTTCGGCGCTCGACCTCCCCCCTCGAGGGGGAGGTGGGGACGCCTCTCCTTGCGCCATTCCTCCCCACACATTGTTCGAGAGCCGCGAGACGACATCGGCGGAAAGACCGAAAGCCTTGCCGACCTCGCGAATGGCCGAGCGCGAGCGATAGGAGACCACCGTCGCCGTGAGGCCGGCGCGCTCGCGGCCATAGCGCGCGTAGATATATTGCATCACCTCCTCGCGCCGCTCATGCTCGAAATCGACGTCTATGTCGGGCGGCTCGTTGCGCGCGGCGGAGACGAAGCGCTCGAAGAGGAGATCATGCTTGGTCGGATCGACCTCGGTAACGCCGAGGCAGAAGCAGATGACGGAATTGGCGGCGGAGCCGCGCCCCTGCGCGAGAATGTCCTTTGCGCGCGCGAAACGCACAATGTCGTGGACAGTGAGAAAATAGGCGGCGTAGCCGAGCTCGGCGATCAGCTTCAGCTCATGGCGTAGCAGCGTCTCGACCTTATCGGGAACGCCGTTTGGATAGCGCATCCTCGCGCCTTCGCGCGCGTAATATTCGAGCGCCTCCTGCTCGCTGGCGAATCCTTCGCGCAACTCGCTCGGATAATTATGCGCGAGCGCGTCGAGACGGAAGGAAAGACCTTCCAGAAAGCGCGCGGTCTCCTCCACCGCCTGCGGCGCCTGCACGAAGAGCCGCGCCATTTCTGCGCCGCTCTTTAGTGAGCGCTCGGCGTTGGCGGAGAGCAGATAGCCGGCATTGTCGAGCGTCGTCTTCTCGCGCACGCAGGCGAGAACGTCAGCGAGCGGGCGTCGCTCGGGAACATGCATGTTCGCCTCGTTCACCGCGATGAGCGGCAGGCCCATCTCGCGCGAGAGCGCGATGCGGCGGGCGAGGGCGGAGCGCATATCGACGCCATAGAGCGCGGTCGCGGCGAGCCACAGCCGGCCGCGCGCCGCCTCGAGCAGGGCAAGGGGAGGGGCCGCGCCCTCCATGACGATGAGCTGCTGGCCTTCGGAAAATTCGAGGAGATCGTCGAGGAAGAGGCGGCATTCGCCTTTCTGCGCGCGCATATTGCCGCGCGTCAGCAGCCGGCAGAGACGCCCATAGGCGGCGCGGTCCTTCGGATAGCAGAGAACATCCGGAGTCTCATCGGCAAAGACGAGGCGCGCGCCAATGGCGAGGCGAAAGCCGGACGCTTCGGCCGCATGCTCGCGCAGATAGGAATGGGCGCGCACCACGCCGGCGAGCGAATTGCGATCGGCGACGCCTATGCCGATATGGCCGAGCGCCATCGCCTGCGCGACCATCTCCTCGGGATGCGAGGCGCCGCGCAGGAAGGAAAAATTGGTCGCAGTCGCGAGTTCGGCGAAGCGGGACATAAGGGGATCATATCAGCAACCAATGTGCGCCGCTCCTTCTCCCGCAGGGTGGGAGAAGGGGCGCGCGCTGGTTCAGCTCTGCTCCTCGGACTTGCGTCGCCTCGCCTTCTTCGGCTCGCGCCGCGGGCCTTCGACCAGCCTCACCACCACGCCCCACAGCGTGCGCACATCCTGCTCGGTCATGTTCATGCGGTGAAACATATTGCGCAGATTGCGCGACATCACCGGCTTCTTTGTCTCGGGGCGGAAGAATTGCCGCTCGTCGAGATGCTTCTCCAGATAGTCGAAGAAGGCGAGCGTCATCTCGCGGGTGGCGGGCGGCGAGCGCTCGGTGACGTCGAAGGGCAGCGTCTCGCCATGGGCGTAGCGGAACCATTCATAGCCGGTGAGCAGCACCGCCTGCGCCAGATTGAGCGAGGCATAGGCGGGATTGACCGGAAAGGTCAGAATCGAATCGGCGAGCGCGACGTCGTCATTGTCGAGGCCGGTGCGCTCTGGGCCGAACATCACGCCATGACGCTCGCCGGCTTTGATGCGCACGACTGTAGAGGACATTGCGGTCGCGGGCGTCACCACGGGCTTCACCTGTCCGCGCCCGCGCGCCGTCGCCGCATAGACGAAGGAAAGATCGGCGATCGCCTCGCGCACAGTCTCATAGAGCTTGGCCGAATCGAGCAGATGCGCGGCGCCGGCGGCGGCGGCGTAGGAGGCCTCGCGATAGACGGGATCGCGCGTCGGCCAGCCCTCGCGCGGCGCGACCAGCCGCAGGTCGGAGAGGCCGAAATTGGCCATGGCGCGCGCGCACATGCCGATATTGACCGCGAGCTGCGGCCGCACGAGCACGATGGTCGGCCCACCTTCGAGCTTTGGCTTGGTGTGGTCGGTTCCAGCGCCGGTCACGGGAGGTCGTCGCTCGAGTCGAGTGTCGCCGCTAGATCGCGACGCGAATGCAGAATGTTCACGATTTCCAGACGCTCATCGGTGCAGCGGAAGAAGATGATGTAGCCGCGAAACAAATAGCCGCGCAGTCCTGGCGAGAGCTCCTCGCGCGGGCGGCCAAGAAGGACGGGCGAAGCGGCCAGCTTCGCGCATTGCGCGCGAAATCGATCGGCGGCGGCTAATCCCGCGTCGAGATCGCCGGAGGTCTCGCCGATGAAATCGGCGATGTCTTTCAAATCCCGATTCGCGGCGAGGCGATAGACCAGCTTGCGCATTCAGGCGCTTCGCGCCCTTCGCGCCTCGACATGAGCGCGCAGCTCGGCGGCGACCTGCTCGTCGGTCAATTCGCCCCCTTCGGCCAGCGACGCCTCTATCGTCTCGCGCAGCGCCTTCAGCTTGGCCTCGCGCTCCTCCACGAGACGCAGGCCTTCGCGCATCACCTCGGTCGCCGAGGCGTAGCGGCCCTGCTTGACCAGGGAGTCGATGAACTCTTCCCAATGCTTGCCGACGGATACGTTCATGGCGCGCCTCCTCGGCGGAGGATAACACATTATGCGCATAACGTGCTATTTTTGGCGTCGGTCGAATTTTCTCTCGGCCGAGCGCGCCGTAGGCGTCGGCGCCTGAACATTCGGCAGTAGTCGATCAAAATCGCCGTCACGAGACGCGCAAACCGCTTCGCCTCGCAGATTTGCTCATGGCGCCTGCTTTGCCTCGCGCGTTACGCGCGCTATAAGGCCGGCGGCTCACGCGGGGAGAGGCATTTTATGAGCAAGATCAAGGTCGAGAATCCGGTCGTCGAGCTCGACGGCGACGAGATGACCCGGATCATCTGGGCCTATATCAAAGACAAGCTCATTCACCCTTATCTCGATCTCGAGCTGCTCTATTACGATCTCTCCATCCAGAACCGCGACGCCACCAATGATCAGGTGACGATCGACGCCGCCGAGGCGATCAAGACGCATGGCGTCGGCGTCAAATGCGCCACCATCACGCCGGACGAAGCCCGCGTGCAGGAATTCGGCCTGAAGGAAATGTGGAAGTCGCCCAACGGCACGATCCGCAATATTCTGGGCGGCGTCATTTTCCGCGAGCCGATCATCGCCAAGAATGTTCCGCGCCTCGTGCCCGGCTGGACGCAGCCGATCGTCATCGGCCGCCACGCCTTCGGCGATCAATACCGCGCCGTCGATTTCCGCACGCCCGGCAAGGGCCGGCTGACGATGAAATTCGAAGGCGACGATGGGACTGTGATCGAGAAGGAAGTGTTCCGCTTCCCCGGCGCCGGCGTCGCGATGGCGATGTACAATCTCGACGATTCGATCCGCGAGTTCGCCCGCGCCTCGATGAATTTTGCGCTGAACCGCAAATTCCCGCTCTATCTCTCGACCAAGAACACGATTTTGAAAGCCTATGACGGGCGCTTCAAGGATCTGTTCCAGGAAGTGTTCGACGCCGAGTTCAAGACGCAATTCCAGGCCAATGGGCTCACCTATGAGCATCGGCTGATCGACGATATGGTCGCCTCGGCGCTCAAATGGTCCGGCGGCTATGTGTGGGCCTGCAAGAATTACGATGGCGACGTGCAGTCGGACACGGTGGCGCAGGGCTTCGGCTCGCTCGGCCTGATGACCAGCGTGCTGATGACGCCGGACGGCAAGACCGTCGAGGCGGAGGCTGCGCATGGCACGGTGACGCGCCATTATCGCGAGCATCAGAAGGGCCATGCGACCTCGACCAATTCCATCGCCTCCATCTTCGCCTGGACGCGCGCGCTCGCGCATCGCGCCAAGCTCGACGGCAATGAGGCACTGGCGCGCTTCGCTCTGACGTTGGAGCAGGTCTGCGTCTCCACGGTGGAGCAGGGCTTCATGACCAAGGATCTGGCGCTGCTCGTCGGCCATAATCAGAAATGGCTGTCGACCACCGGCTTCCTGGACAAGATCGATTCCAACCTCGCAGCCGCGCTTCAGGCAGGCAAATGAGACGCGGACGAAGTGATTGTGCTACCCGAGCGGCGCGGCTATATAGACGCCGCGTTCAGGCTTAGGGAGGATTCGCGGCCATGGCGGTGGATCTAGACGCGAGCTACAGACCGTCCGAGCAAGAAGATTTTATGAATGACCGGCAGCGCGAGTATTTTCGGCGCAAGCTGCTCGCGTGGAAAGACGAGATCCTGCAGGAGAGCCGCGACACGCTCGCCACTCTGCAGAGCGAGAACGAAAACCATCCGGACCTCGCGGATCGCGCTTCGTCGGAGACCGATCGTGCGATCGAGCTTCGCGCGCGTGACCGGCAGAGGAAGCTGATCTCCAAGATCGACGCCGCTCTGGCGCGGCTCGAGGACGGCACCTATGGCTATTGCGAGGAGACGGGCGAGCCCATTTCCTTGAAGCGGCTGGATGCGCGGCCGATCGCCACTCTGTCGATCGAGGCGCAGGAGCGGCATGAGCGCCGCGAGCGCGTCTATCGGGACGACTGAAAGCGCTTCCTTACTTTTTCGGACCCTTGAAACAAATCAGCGCCCGCGGAAAATCTCCGCGGGCGCTGATTTATTTTCAGGGCTTGGATTCCGGCCGGCCCAGCAAGCGGGCCATTTCGGCCTCCAGCGAGTCGAGCGGATCGACAGGCTCGGCGGGCGGCGGCGCGGGCTCCTCCGGCGCAGGCGGCGGCGGTTCGACAGCCACGGGCTCCGGCGGCGGCGGCTCAGGAGCGGGCAGATGCGGCGGCTCCTCGGGAGCAGGCGGGGGCGGAGGGGGGACCTCGGCGGCCGGCGGCGGGACGGGCGGCTTGGCGGCGCGCGACAGGAAAGGCGGCGGCGCGGGCCGCGGCGGACGCGGCGTCGGGGTGAAGGGCGGGCGCTGCGGCGTGAAGCGCGGCGTTCCGGCGCGGGCAGGCGCCTCGGGCGCGGGCGGCGGAGCGGGCTTGGAGGGCGGCGGGCCGAACAGATCCGGCGGCAGCGGCGCGAGACCGGCCGACGGAGGCGGCGCAGGCTCGACCGGCGGCTTGGGAGCCTCGCTCTCCACGGGCGAAGAGGCCAGGCCGAGCGACGGCGGAAAAGACGGGGCCGGCGCAGGGGCGGGAGCCGGCGCCTGAGGCGCGGCGGAAGGGCCGAGCGGCCAGCCGGGGCCGGCGGAGGGCGCCTCCTTCTCGCGCGGACGCTGCTCGCGGACCTCGACGCGGCTGATCGACGCCTCGACCAAGAGATCATTCGGTCCGCCGATGAGTAGAAGATGCTCGACATTGTCCCGGCGCACGATGACCAGCTGCCGATCGCCATCGACATCGAAAGTATCGACGATATCGAGCCGGCGCGGCCGGTTGCGCGGCCCTGGAGCCTTGATGCGTCGTCCGAACAAGAGCCGGTAGATATAGACGAGCAGCAGCGCCGCGAACAGGAACGCGACAATTGCGGCGAGTATCGGCAGGAGCTGCGACTGTGTGATGCTGGACGGCATGAATCGATTTTTCTTTCGTCGTGACGCGGCGCGAGAATGCAGTCTATCAGCGTTGGACGCAAGCGCGCCTCAAAGGTTAAGCAATGGTTAATAGTGCATTCTTCGTGATTCGCGCTTGCGGAAAATGCGCAAGGACATTGCCATGCGCCCCGGCCGGGGCCATTGTTCCGCCTGATTCTGCCTGCGCCGCAGCGTTTGTGGGCGCAGGAGCCCATCCGACGGCGAGAGACGGCCCGAGATACGGCCAATGAGGCGGCCCATGAAACGATTCATGAGACGATTCCCGTGACCGACAGGACGGCGCCGCCCGCCTATGACCGCACCGAACGCCCCGGCAATGTCGGCCTGGTCCTCGCGCTCGCCATCGTCCTGGTGGGCTCGATCGTCGTGGCCTCGCTGCTGCCGGCGCCGGTCGCGCCCAAATTCGCCGTCGGCCTGCTGGCGCTGCTCGCTGTCGCCGGCGTGTTCTGCGCCTTCGCCTATGCTGTTGGATTTTTGCGCTTTCCGGGCCGTTCTGCACGGCTCGACATCGCCCGCCAGATCGCCGATTCCTTCTCCGAGGGGCTGCTCGTCACCGAGGGCGACACGCAGATCGTCTACGCCAATGACGCCTATCTGGAGCTCTGCGGCTCGCGTGATCCGGCCGGGCTGCTGACGGTCGAGCGGCTGTTCTCGGGGCCTGCGGAGGTGTCGGAGGCGATCTATCGCCTGGCCCAGGCTGCCCGCGCCAAGCGCGCCCATGTCGAGGATGTGCGCCTCGTTCCGCCGCTCACCGGCGACGCCGAGGTCGGCTGGTATCGCATTCGCGTGCGCCCGCTCGAGCGCGATGGCGCGCGCCACACGAATCTGTGGACAGTCGTCGACGCCACCGCCGATCGCCAGCGCCAGGAGAATGTCTTCCAGGAGCTGCAGCACGCGATCGACTTCCTCGACCATGCGCCGGCGGGCTTTTTCTCGGCCGGCCCGGACGGGGCCATCTCCTATATGAACAAGACGCTCGCGGGCTGGCTCGGCTATGACCTCACCCAGGTCGGCTCGGGCGGGGTCTCGCTGGCCGATATCGTCGCCAATAATGGCTCGACTCTGCTGACCGCCATCACCGGCGGCTCGGGCGAGGTCCGCACCGCGCAGATCGACCTCGATCTGAAGCGCCGCAACGGCCGCTCGCTGCCGGTGCGGCTGCTGCATCGCGTCGCCTTCGGCCAGGACGGCGCGCCGGGCGCCTCGCGGACCTTGGTGCTCAACCGCACCGCCGGCGAGGAGCCGGAGGAGGATTTGCGCGCCGCCGAGGTGCGTTTCGCACGCTTCTTCAATTCGACGCCCATGGCGATCGCCGCCGTCGATCCGGACGGCAAGGTCACGCGCTCCAACGCCGCCTTCGCCAAGCTGCTGCCGCAAGCGCTGAAGGGCGCCGCCGCCTGGCCCGTGCTGGCCAGCGTCGTCGAGCGCGACCGCGTCGCGCTGAAGGACGCCATTGCCGCGGCTCTGGACAATCGCGGCGACGTGCCGCCCATCGACGCCACGCTGCAGGAGGAGGACGGACTGCCGACGCGCTCGGCGCGTTTCTTCGTCGCCCCCTCGGAGGACGCCGGCAAGAAGGGCGCGACCATTTACGCGCTCGACACCACCGAGCATCGCAAGCTGCAGGAGGGCTTCGCCCAATCGCAGAAGATGCAGGCGGTCGGCCAGCTCGCCGGGGGCGTGGCGCATGATTTCAACAATATGCTCACCGCCATCATCGGCTATTCCGACCTGCTGCTCGCCAATCACCGGCCGACCGATCCGTCCTTCCAGGACATTATCCAGATCAAGCAGACGGCCAATCGCGCCGCCGGCCTCACGCGCCAGTTGCTCGCCTTCTCGCGCCGGCAGACTCTTCGCCCGCAAGTGCTGCAACTCGGCGACGTGCTGACGGAGCTGCAAATGCTGCTGCGCCGTCTCGTCGGCGAAAAGGTCGAGGTCGATCTCAAGCACGGCCGCGATTTGTGGTTCGTGAAGGCCGACATCAATCAATTCGAGCAGGTCGTCATCAATCTGGTGGTGAACGCCCGTGACGCCATGCCGGAATCGGGCGGACGCATCCAGCTGCGCACGCGCAATATCGCTTCGGGCGAATGCGCCGCCTTCGGCGAGGCCTCGCTCACGCCGGCCGAATATGTGCTGATCGAGGTCGAGGACAATGGCGCGGGCATAGCGCCGGATGTGATGGCCAAGATTTTCGAGCCCTTCTTCACCACAAAAGAGGTCGGCAAAGGCACGGGCCTCGGCCTCTCCATGGTGTTCGGCATCGTCAAGCAGTCGGGCGGATTCGTCTTTCCGGCGAGCGAGCTCGGGCGCGGAACCGTGTTCCGCATCTTCCTGCCGCGCCATGTGCCCGAGGTCGGCGAGATCGCCGCCAAGCCCGAGGCCGCCAAGCCCGCCACCGATTACACGGGGCAGGGGACGATCCTGCTGGTGGAGGATGAGGACGCCGTTCGCGCCTTCGCGGCGCGGGCGCTGGGCTCGCGCGGCTATAATGTGATGGAGGCCGCCTCCGGCCTCGAGGCGCTGGAAGTGGTGGAGCGCGAGGGCCAGCGCATCGACCTCATCGTTTCCGATGTGGTGATGCCGGAGATGGATGGGCCGGCCATGTTCGCCGAATTGCGCAAGCGCGGCGTGACGGCGAAGGTGGTGTTCGTCTCGGGCTATGCCGAGGAGGCTTTCGCCAAGAATCTGCCGGAGGGGGATTTCGGCTTTTTGCCCAAGCCCTTCAGCCTGAAGCAGCTGATCGAGACGGTGAAGGCGAGCCTGGGGTGAGTCTATGTCGATTCCGCGAGTTGCGACCGCGATTATTCGAGTAGGCGTCGGCTCTATCGGAGCGATAGGTCTCGTTTTCTCGATGTTCTTGGTGATCTTATTGGTGGGTTTCTATGCGCTCGCCCTCGGCTGTGATTACACAGGCTGGTGCAGAGTGGAAGATTACATCACCATGTGATCATTAGTCCGTCGCTTCGAAGGGTTCTCCCTCGCGACCCGACGTGATTGCGTCAGGCGGAGGCGTCGGCGATCGGGTCTCGCCGCTCCGCCGAAAATCGCCTATATCCGCGTTATGACCCGCACGGCGCTCTACACTGGTTCCTTCGACCCGCTGACCCTCGGCCATTTGGACGTGATCCGGGCCGGGGCGAGCCTCTGCGACCGCCTCGTCATCGCCATAGGCGCGCATCCGGGCAAGACGCCTCTGGTCCCGCTCGCGCAGCGCGTCGTGCTCATCGAGACGGTCTGCGCCGGGCTTGCGGAGGCCGCTTCCTGTCGCTTCGAGGTGGTCTCCTTCGCCGGCCTCGCGGTGGAGGCGGCGCGCGACCATGGCGCCGGGCTGATCCTGCGCGGATTGCGCGACGGCTCCGATTTCGACTATGAAATGCAGATGGCGGGGATGAATCTCGCCATGGCGCCGGAGATCAGAACCATTTTTCACCCTTCGTCTCCGGCGGTCCGGCACATCACCGCGACGCTCGTGCGGCAGATCGCCTCGCTCGGAGGCGATGTCTCGGCCTTCGTTCCGCCAGAGGCGGCCGAAGTTCTGCGCCGCGCGCTCTCCGGACGCTGACAAAAACAACGCAAAGGGAGGCTCGATTGCCTATCGATCGCCGCAGCTTCACGCTCGCCGCTCTCGCCGCCGCCGCGCTTACCGGCCCGGCCAGCGCGGAGGACGCTCCGCCCCATACGCTCTACCTCGACACCAAGGACGGCCGCATCGTCATCAAGCTGCGCGCCGATATCGCGCCCAAGCATGCGGCGCAGATCGAGACATTGGCCAAGCGCCATTTCTATGATGGAATCGTGTTCCACCGCGTCATCGACGGCTTCATGGCGCAGACCGGCGATCCGACCGGCACGGGCATGGGCAAATCCGACCTGCCGAATATTCCGGCCGAATTCTCCAAGGAGAAATTCGTGCGCGGCACTCTGGGCATGGCGCGCAGCCAGAGCCCGGACTCGGCCAATTCGCAATTCTTCATCTGCCTCGCGCCGGCGCGCTATCTCGAAGAGCAATATACGGTGATCGGCGAGGTCGTCTCCGGCATGGATGTCGTCGACAAGATCAAGAAGGGCGACAAGGCCGACAATGGAAAAGTGTCGAGCCCCGACAAGATCATCAAGCTGCGCCTCGCCGGCGACAATAGCTGATCGCGTCTTTCGCGCTGCGATCCGAGCGCCGCGGCCCTCGGTTTGCTTCGCCGGGCGAAATGTAAAACCGACAGGAGTGGACATGTCCGAAGCCGAAAATCTGAAGCTCGAGACGACGCAGGGCGACGTTTTGATCAAGCTCCGCCCCGATCTCGCGCCCAATCATGTGGCGCATATCAAGAAGCTCGTCTCCGAAGGCTTCTATGATGGAATCGTGTTCCATCGCGTCATCGACGGATTCATGGCGCAGACCGGCTGTCCGCACGGCACCGGCACCGGCGGCTCGAAATATCCCGACCTGAAGCAGGAGTTCAACGCCGAGCCGCATGTGCGCGGCACCTGCTCCATGGCGCGCGCGCAAAACCCCGACTCCGCCAATTCGCAATTCTTCATCTGCTTCGACGACGCCCGCTTCCTCGACAAGAAATATACGGTGTGGGGCCAGGTGATCTCCGGCATGGAGAATGTCGACAAGATCAAGCGCGGCGAGCCGGTGAAGGACCCGGACAGGATCGTCAAGGCCTCGCTGGTCTGATTTTCCGCCGCCAATGAAAGTTCGCGCTCCCTTCTCCCGCTCGCGGGAGAAGGTGGCCCGGCGAAGCCGGGTCGGATGAGGGCGCGGCCGCGTCCACGTATCGATATGCGTGGCGAGCCAAAGGATTTTGCCGTGCGGGCGTCGGCCCTCATCCGACCCTCGCTGACGCGAGGGCCACCTTCTCCCACTCGTGGGAGAAGGAGTCGCGCACGATGACTCCGCGAACCGTCTATAGTTCCCCATGCGCGTCGATCTCTTCGATTTCGAGCTTCCGCGAGACCGGATCGCGCTGCGTCCCGCCGAGCCGCGCGACAGCGCGCGTCTGCTCGTCGTTCCGCCGGACGGCGCCTTCCTCGAGCGCTCCATTCGTGATCTGACCGATTTTCTCGCGCCCGGCGATGCGCTCGTCGTCAATGACACGCGCGTCATTCACGCGCGCCTCTCCGGCTTTCGCGCGCGCGGCGAAACGCGCGCCCATATAGAAGCGACGTTGATCGAGCGCGTCGCGGCCGATCGCTGGCGCGCGCTCGTCAAGCCCGCGAAGAAGCTCGCCATCGGCGAGACCGTGTGCTTTGGAGCGGACGGCGCGCTGGCGGCGACGGCGCTCGAGAAGGGCGAGAATGGCGAGATATTGCTCGGCTTCTCGCTCGCGGGAGCCGCGCTGGACGAAGCCGTGGAGGCCGCCGGCGTCATGCCGCTGCCGCCCTATATCGCCGGCCAACGCGCCGCCGACGCGCGCGACGAGACCGATTATCAAACGCTGTTCGCCGCCAACGCCGGCGCCGTCGCCGCGCCGACGGCAGGGCTGCATTTCACGCCGCGCCTCGTCGAAGAGCTGCAGGCGAAAGGCGTTTCGCTGCATCGCGTGACGTTGCATGTCGGCGCGGGGACGTTTCTTCCGGTGAAGGTCGAGGACACTGCAGAGCATAAGATGCATTCCGAATGGGGAGCGCTCGACGCCCCGACGGCGCAAGCGCTGAACGAGACGCGCGCGCGGGGAGGGCGCATCATCGCCGTGGGCACGACCGCATTGCGCGTGCTGGAGAGCGCGGCGCGCGAGGACGGAACGCTCGCGGAATTTGCGAGCGACACGGCGATCTTCATCACGCCCGGCTATCGGTTCCGCGCCGTCGATGCGCTGCTCACCAATTTCCATCTGCCGCGTTCGACGCTTTTCATGCTGGTCTGCGCCTTTGCCGGGCTCGAACGCATGCGTGCGGCCTATGCGCATGCGATCGCTTCCGGCTATCGCTTCTATTCCTACGGCGACGCTTGCCTGCTGCTGCGCAAATGAGCGAAGTCGCTTTCCTCGACGTGCGCGTGCTGGCGCTCTGGCGCGACGATCGCACCGAATGTCCGCTGACGCTCGATCTGCGCATAGACGCCGACAGCCGCCGCGTGATCTCGCATTGGGAGACTTTCGGCGCCTGCGATCTTTCCGGCGGCAAATGCCGGCCTTTCGTGCTGCGGCGCGACGGCGCTCTGGATTTCGGCATGGGCGCCGCGGAAGCGTGGCGTACTGATCTACGCAGCGTCGCGATCAAGGTCGGCGAGCGCTTCACCGTGCATTGGAACGAGCGCGATTTCGGCCTTTATGAGATCGTCAAAGTGGCGTCTCTCGGCGCCAAGAGCTGACAATGAGAGACGCATGACCGAGCAATTTTCTTTTCGGCTGCTCGCCAAAGACGGCGCGGCGCGGCGCGGCCTCGTCTCGACGCCGCGCGGCGAGATACGCACGCCGGCCTTCATGCCCGTGGGCACGACGGCGACGGTCAAGGCGATGTTTCCGCAGGATGTGCGCGCGACCGGCGCCGATATCGTGCTCGGCAATGTCTATCATCTGATGCTGCGCCCGGGCGCGGAGCGCGTCGCCGCGCTCGGCGGGCTGCATAAATTCATGAATTGGCCGCATCCGATCCTCACCGATTCCGGCGGCTTTCAAGTGATGTCGCTATCGAAGCTGCGAAAGCTGAACGAGGAGGGCGTCGCCTTCCAATCCCATATCGACGGTTCGCGTCACATGCTGACGCCCGAGCGCTCGATGGAGATTCAGCGTCTGCTCGATTCCGACATACATATGCAATTCGACGAATGCGTGCGCCTGCCTTGCACCGATGCGGAGGCCGAGCGTGCAATGCGCTTGTCGTTGCGCTGGGCGGAGCGCTCGCGCAAAGCTTTCGGCGACGCCAAAGGCAAGGCGCTCTTCGGCATAGTGCAGGGCGGCGCCTCGCCGCCGCTGCGCATAGAGAGCGCGAAGGCGCTGGCCGGCATGGATTTCCACGGCCTCGCCATAGGCGGCCTCGCGGTCGGCGAGCCGCAGGATGTGATGCTGGCGATGCTCGACATCGTCATCCCGCATCTGCCCGAGGAGAAGCCGCGTTATCTGATGGGCGTCGGCACGCCGGACGATATCGTGCAATCCGTGCTGCGCGGCGTCGATATGTTCGATTGCGTGATGCCGACGCGCGCCGGGCGCCATGGCCTCGCCTATACGCGCTTCGGCCGCGTAAATCTTCGTAATGCGCGTCATGCCGACGACGCCGCGCCGCTCGATGAAGGCGCCGCCTGCGCCTCTGCGCGCGATTATTCCCGCGCCTATCTGCATCATCTGGTGAAGGCGCAAGAAATCCTCGGCATGATGCTGCTGACGGAAATCAACGTCGCTTATTATCAGGAGCTGATGGCCGGGCTGCGCGAGGCGATAGAGCAGGGGCGTCTCGCCGATTTCATCGCAGAGACGAAGGAAGGCTGGGCGCGCGGAGAAGCCAAGGCGCTATAGTCGGCATGAACAAGGGTGATTCATGCCCCATGCGCTCGCTCGCAATCTTGCCTGCTCGGCCGATACGACTCTCGAAGCAGAGCTGCTCGCCTTCGACGTTTTCGGCGCGCCGACGCGGCGGATAGAGGAGGAGGGCCTCCTCTATCTCGTCAATGAATTCTGGACCTCGGCGCAGCGGCAGGCGCATTCGCTGCACGAGATCAGCTATCGCGCCTGCTTCAAGCCGCAGCTGCCGGGCTTTTTCATCTCGCGTCTCACCTCGCCGGGCGAGGCTGTGCTCGATCCCTTCATGGGCCGCGGCACGACGCCGCTCGAGGCCGCGCTGCAAGGGCGGCGGCCCATGGGCGCGGATATCAATCCGCTCTCCATTCTGCTGACGCGCCCGCGCCTGGCGCCGCCGTCGCTCGCGGCCATAGAGAAACGCCTCGCCGAAATCCCTTGGGAGCAAGGCGCGGTCGAGCGCGACGATCTTCACGTCTTCTATCATCCCGAGACTTTGCGCCGCCTCTGCGCGCTGCGGCGTCATTTGCTCGAGCGCGACACGGATGAGGTCGACGATTGGATTCGCATGGTCGCGATCAATCGCTTGACCGGCCACTCGCCCGGCTTTTTCTCGGTCTATTCGCTGCCGCCGAACCAGGCCGTCTCCATCGAGGCGCAGGCCAAGATCAACGCCAAGCGCAAGCAGACGCCGCCCTTGCGCGATGTCGCGGCGCTCATCCTACGCAAATCGCGCGCGCTTCTCGCCGATGGCGCGCCGCCGCCGCATCCGCCCGCCGTGCTCGCCACGAGCGAAGCCTGGCGCGCGCCCTATGCCGGCGACGCGGAAGTGCGGCTCGTCGTCACCTCGCCGCCCTTTCTGGATGTCGTGCAATATGCGAGCGACAACTGGCTGCGCAATTGGTTCGCCGGCGTCGATACGAATGCGGTGCGCATCTCCGCGCATCGCAGCGAGGCGGAATGGGAGCGAATGGTGCGCGCCTGTCTCACGGAATTCGCGCGCATCGTCGCGCCCGGCGGGCATGTGGCCTTCGAGGTCGGCGAGGTGCGCGGCGGCAAGGTGCTGCTGGAGCGGCTCGTCTGGCGCGCCGCCGAGGGGCTGCCTTTCGAGCGGCTGTTCGTGCTGGTCAACAGCCAGAGCTTCACCAAGACCAGCAATTGCTGGGGCGTCGGGAATAACGCCAAAGGCACGAACACGAACCGCGTGGTGACGCTGAGGAGGATTTAGCGTCTCAGCCGACCAGCGCGAACGCTGGATGATAATCGACGGCGCCGAGCGTCATCGTCGACGCCAAGGGCAGGGCCATGAAAAGCTCCGGCGGACCTCCAGCGAAGCGAAGTCCGGCATGGGACCGGAATCCGAAACGGCCGTAATATTTGGGCTCGCCGAAGACGACGCATCCGGCGGCGCCGGCGGCGCGGAGCCGCGCCAGACCGGCATCGATCAGCGCGGCGGCGACGCCCTGGCGCCGATGCTCGGACAGCACGGCGATCGGTCCGAGGCCGAACCAGCCGAGCGCAACTCCGTCGATCGTGACAGGTGAGATGGCGATATGGCCGACGATGAATTCGGCTTCGGCGACGAGCGAGATGGTCAGAGCGCCGGCCTCGCGCAGCGCGTCGACGAGCTCTCCCTCCCGCCCCTTGCTGAACGGATGGTCTCGGAAGGCGGCGCTGTGCACGTCTCGCACCGAGACGCGATCTGCTGCGCTCTCGTCTCGAATGAGCATGTCCGACGCCTTTGATCGGGCCAATCCCTAGGCTAATACTGTCGGCATGCCGCGCTACCGTCAACGCCGAGCCGCTCCATGACCTCCAAAACCACCCGCGATATCGTTGCCGCCGCCGGCGCCTGCGTCGCTTGCACCGCCGCTGCCGCAGCGCTTCCGCTGGGCTTCGTGCGGCTCGCCGATCTCGCGCCGCAGATCGTGCAGGATATGCGCTACGCCGGCGCCGATAATTTCACCGGCCGCCCGGTGCCCGGCTATAAGGCCGCGCAATGCTGGCTGCGCGAGGATGCGGCGAAGGCGCTCATCGCCGTGCAGGGCGAGGCGAAGCGCCAAGGCTTCGAGCTCATCCTCTATGATTGCTATCGCCCGCGTCGCGCGGTCGCCGCCTTCATCGATTGGGCGAAAGGCCCGGACGAGAGCATGAAGGCGCAATATTATCCGCATGAGAACAAGCGCGACCTCTTCGCGCGCGGCTATATCGCCGAGAAATCCTCGCATTCGACCGGGCTCGCCGTCGATCTCGGCGTGCTGGGCTGGGATTTCGGCACGCCTTTCGACTTTTTCGACGAACGGTCCTGGACGGCCAACAAGGATGTGAGCAGCGAGGCGCAGGAGCATCGCCGCCGCCTCGAGACGCTGATGCGCAGCCACGGCTTCCACAATCTGCCGACCGAATGGTGGCATTTCGCCTTCACCGGCGCGGGCGCGGCGCCGAGCTTCGACATAGAGATCGAATAATCAGCCGTCCAATCGTGAGCCGTCCCTGCCGAGCCGCTCGAACAAATAGCCGAGCATGCCGAGCGAGAGCTCGGTTTCTGGCGAGAAGACGCGGCCGATGTTCTCGAGCTCGAGCAGCTTCGCCTCCGCCTCGTCGCGGGCGCGCAGCGCGACGCCCACGCTGGGATTGACCCTACGCGCCGCGGCGATCGTCTTCTGCAGGTCGCAGCTGTCGGGCGTCGTCGAGACGATCAGCTCGCTCGCTCGCGCGATATGGGCCTGCGCCAGAGTGGCGGGCTCGGAGGCGTCGCCGCAGACGGCTGCGATGTCCTTCGCCCGCAGCGTCTCCACCAATTCGCGATTCTGCTCGATCACGACAAAGGGCGCGCCCCATTCCAGCAGCTTCTCGCCGATGCGGCTCCCCACGCGGCCATAGCCGACCAGCACGATTTGGCCGGCGAGGCGGGAGTCGTCGACGCTCGCCGGCAATTCCGCGAGCGGATCCAAGGAGCGCGCTTTTTGCCCAAGCCGCACGCGAATCGGTTCGATGGCGACGAAGACCAGCGAATTGAGCGCAATGGAGACCAGCGCGCCGGCGAGGATGAGATTGCGGCCGTCCGGCGAGATGAGGCCGAGCGAGACGCCGAGCCCGGCCAGAATGAAGGAGAATTCGCCGATCTGCGCGAGGCTGGCGCCGACGGTCAGCGCCGTGTCCAGCGGATAGCGCAGCGCGAGGGTGAGGCCGACGGCGGCCAGCGTCTTGCCCACCATCACAATGCCGACCACGGCGAGCACGCGCCAGGGCTCCTCGACGAAAGCGCGCGGATCGAAGGCCATGCCGACCGAGACGAAGAACAGGACGGAGAAAGCGTCGCGCAGCGGCAGGGATTCGTCGGCGGCGCGATGGCTGAACTCGGATTCGCGCATCATCATGCCGGCGAAAAAAGCGCCCAGCGCGAAGGAGACGTCGAAGAGCTTGGCCGAGCCATAGGCGACGCCGATCGCCGTGGCGACGACGCAGAGGGTGAACAGCTCGCGCGAGCCGACGCCCGCCACCCAGAACAAGAGGCGCGGGAACAGCCAGCGCCCGACCACCAGCATCAAAATGACGAAGGCCGCCACTTTGGCGAGCGTCAGGCCGACGATCGGCCATAGATTCGTCTCGCCGGCCATGGAGTCCGGATCGCCGCCGCCGAGCAGACCGGCGGCCGGCGGCAGCAGCACCAGCAGCAGCACGGTCGCCAAATCCTCGACGACGAGCCAGCCGATGGCGATGCGGCCGTTGATCGTGTCCATCTCGCCGCGCTCCTCCAACGCGCGCAGCAGCACCACGGTGCTGGCGCAGGAGAGCGAGAGGCCGAATATCAGCGCCGCGCCGAAATGCCAGCCCCAATAGGTGGCGACGCCGACGCCCAGCGCCGTGGCGATGGCCATCTGCACCACTGCTCCCGGCGCGGCGATGCGACGGACGGAAAGGAGATCGTCGATCGAAAGATGCAGGCCGACGCCGAACATCAGCAGAATAATGCCGATCTCGGCGAGCTGATCGGCGAGGGCGACATCGGCCACGAATCCGGGCGTCGCCGGGCCGATCAATATTCCGGCGAAGAGATAGCCGACCAGCGGCGAGAGCCGCAGCTTGGCGGCGATGAGCCCCATGAAAAGCGCGAGGCCGAGCGCGGCGGCGAGGGTCGTGACGAGATCGACGCCGTGTTGCATCTTCCCTCCTGAAAACAAGACCCTCGAATAGAGCAATTCGAGCGCCAGAGGAAAGGAGGGGGTCAGTCGGCGCTGGGCAGGCGGCGGATGGTGAATTCGATGCGGCCGTCCTCGAGCTCTCGCCAGAACTCGATCTCGGTCATATAGGCGGCTTTGGGATAGAGGTCGAACCATTCGCGCGCCTTGGCGCGGGCCTCGCCGCGCTCGAGCGTGAAGGTCTCCCGGCGCCAGCTGTCGCTGCGCGCGCTTTTGATGCTGCGGGCGCGATCGGCGAGCCGACGCGCCACGTCTCTCGGCTGTCTGGTCTCGACGCTCATACGCAACTCCCGCGGCCGACCGGAGAATGATAGCGCGCCGAGTGGCGAAAAGAAAAGCCGTACGCAAAGAGGCGCGAGCGATTTTCCGCCCTGTGCGCGAGCGCGGAGGCCGCGGCGCCTCTCGCCCCGGCGCGGCGGCGCCCTAGGATTTTCGCAGAGCGCCCCGGCGGAGCCAGACAGAAAATATGTCTCAAAATCGTCAGCCGCATATGGAGCCCGCGATCGAATAGTCACTGCGGCTCCTCGAGGCTGGCCAGCGATAGAGGCGCGGGGCGATATTCTTCGATCTCATGCGCCGCGATGCGCGCCGCGAGCTCGTCGATGAAAAGAGACGGGGCGTCGATGCGCATCGCGGCGAAATCAGTAAATTTGAAGCGCCACCATTCCAGGGCGAGGAGGTCGCGCACGATCCCCTCGTCGAAGCGCATGCGGATGATGCGCGCCGGATTGCCGCCGACGATCGCATAGGGCGGCACGCTCTTGGTGACCATTGAACCCGCAGCGACGACGCACCCGGTCCCCAGAGTGATGGCGCGGGAAAGTGTGACGTTATCGCCGATCCACACATCATGTCCGATGACCGGGCCGGCGAGGCGATCCGAAGATTGATAGCGGGGCGAATAACGGCGCGGGAAGTCTACACCCTCGTCTTTCATGCACTCCACGAAAATCGAAAATTCACGGTCGTGGGAAAACGAAGAGGATGAAACAAAATCGACCGTATGATTTCCACCGGGAATGCGCAAACCGCCGGCAATTGAGCAATAGCGGCCGATTTTCTGAAGCCCTGCGGGGAAGGGACTCCATGAATAAGAGAACGCGCCCATCTCGATGAAGGTATGGCCGCCGAGGACTGCGGAATACGGTTCGAGACTGGCTCGATCATCGAATTCGATCGTGTCTCCGACGCGAAATCTCTGCTCGCCAGATAGAGTCGAAAAGATTTTTCCTTGTCGGAACAGATCGATAGTTCGTTCCGAAATAATGTGCAGCATTTTTGAAATCTCCTATGGGCCGAAATCTAGAGAATCGGCCACTGCAGGTCAAATAAGCCGCCGATATCCTCTTCGCGATGCGGCGGCCGGCAGAAGGACATGCCATGCTCAGTCTCGGACTATCTCTCACCTCTGTTGCCGCCCTTTCTCAGGGCGTGCCCGCCCCGCCGAGCGGATACGGCTACGTCTATCGCGCGGACTCGGCCAGCGTAAATCAGCTCGTCACCTATACCGATAGCGCGGGGGTCACTCGCCCTCGAATTGCGAGGTTGCCGGCATGACCACCTTGAATTTCCCCGGCATTGACCACGGCCTCCAATCTGCTCGGCATCTGCTTCGTGCTGATCACCGGCCTCAAGATCAGCAAGGTGAGCGACAGCACGCTGCTCGACGAGGTGGCCATGGTCTCCGCGGTCGGCTTCGTCGGAGCCTGCCTCTTCTCCTTCGTCTCGCTGCTGCAGCTGCGGACGCCGGTAAATTACGAGCTGATCGCCGATCTTCTGTTCGTCGTCGCCATGCTCTGCCTGTTCGCGGCGGTGCTGATGTTCGGACGCAGCCTATTGTAGCCTCGGCGGGCGCAGGGCGTCGCGCGCCGCCTCCTCGACGAGCCGCGTCACCGTCGCCGGATCGCGCGGGAAGCCGGCGCGGATCCATTTCGCCTGCAATTCCTTCAGCACGGCGCCCAATGCGCGGCCGGGCGTGAGCCCGCGCGCCATGAGATCGGCGGCCTTCACGGGAAAATCCGGCGCCGGGGTCTCGGCAAGGAAACGCGCGCCCCGCAGCCAGAATTCCGCATCGGCGGCGGCGGGGCTCTCCGCATGGGCCAGCGCCAGCGCATCGCGGGCGGCTCCGCGGCCTTGCTCGAAGAGGAGCCGCAGCAGCTCCAGCTCCCGCGGCGGCGATATCGCGCCATGGAGCCCTTCCAGCAGACGCGCCGCATGGGCGAGGCGGCGATGCTCGGCGTTGGAGAGCCGCAGCCGATCGCGCAGCCGATCGGCGTCCTCGGGAATGAGAACGCAGAGCGCGCCGAGGCGCAGCAGCGGATCGGCGGCGCGGGAGAGCGCCGCCTCGACCGCGACCAGACGCTCGAGCCGCGCCGGAAAGCTCGCGCCGACGACGACCTCGAGCACGCCCGCCTGCGAGATTTCGCGCGCCACCTCCACCGCCCGCGGCGCGGCGAGCAGCTTCAGCGTCTCGGCGCGGATGCGCTCGCCGGAGAGCTTGGCGAGGCTCGCGCGGGCGATGATCGCCGCATGCAGCCCGGCGGCGTCCAGCGGACCCTCGCCGAAAGCGGCGTGAAAGCGGAAGAAGCGCAGCACGCGCAAATGATCCTCGGCGATACGCGTCGAAGGATCGCCGATAAAGCGCACGCGGCGCGCCTCTATATCCTCGCGTCCGCCGGTGTAATCATGCAGCCGCCCGTCCGGCGAGAGAGACAGCGCATTGATGGTGAAGTCGCGGCGCAGCGCGTCCTTCTCGAAATCATCGCCGAAGCGCACCTTGGCGTGGCGGCCGAAGGTCTCGACATCCTCGCGCAGCGTCGTCACCTCGAAGGGCGTTCCCTCGACGACGATCGTCACCGTGCCGTGATCTATGCCGGTCGGCACGCTCTTGAGCCCCGCCGCCTCGGCCGCCTTGGTCACGGCCTCGGGCAGAGCGGCGGTGGCGAGGTCGATCTCATGCGGCGGACGGCCGAGCAGCGAGTCGCGCACGGCGCCGCCGACGATGCGCGTCTCGCCGCCGGTGGCGCGCAGGGCCTCGAGCAGGCGGATGATCTTGGGATTGTCGAGCAGGCGGTTCGGCAAATCACTGAAAGCGGCCGGGCGCGAGCCGGCCGTCCTCTATATGCGCCGGGACATAGGTCCCTTCGTTGCGCGGCGACAACAGCGCGAGAAAAATAAAGCCGGCGACGCCGATGGCGAGGCCGGCGATGGTCAGCGACGAGACGACGCCGCGCGTCCATAGCGCGGCCACGAAAGGCCAGCGCCGACGCGCCAGAAGATAGACCGCATAGGCGACGAAAGGCGTGACGAAGAGCAACGCCGGTTGAACGATGACCCGCCACATTGGGACGCCTCGCACGAAGGGCGATTTTCTCGGGGTGGGAATCGCCGCGCTGAACCTCGCGCGATCATAGCACGCGGCGAAGGCGCGCCGAGCGCGGCTAACTTTAGCGCAGTTACAAATAATTAGCCTTGCTCACAAACTCTCTGCCGGGAATCGTCTCAATTTTTTGAAAAGGATTTGGGGTCATTCTCGCTTCCAATTTTTCCCGAGCCCCTTGTGTCCCGGGCTCCCGCGAATGTCTCTCGTTCGCTCATAGACGACGGTGCGGATCCAAATCCGCGGCATGACGCCATCACCGTCGAGCCGGTTGGACTCCGGCCTGTCCTCCCCGCCATTCGGAAGGAGCGCTCGTTCGCGCGCGTTTCGTCGCACCATGGAGTCCCGCATGCGCAGACCGGCGCCTCGCTCATTCGCCGACGATTCCTTCGGCTCCGTCGCCGTCATTTTCGGCATTTCCGCGCTTGCTCTAGTGGGCGCGGTGGGGCTCGGGATCGACACTTATCGCGTGCAGAACACGCAAGCGGGGCTGAAGCGGGTCGCCGACGCGACTTGCCGGCAGATCTCCAGCGCCTCGACGGTGAATTACCCGACCTCGGGCGACGTCGTCGCCATGGCGCGGCGCTACGCCACGGGCGAGCTCGGCTCCAATTCTTCGACCTCCGGCGCTTCCGTCTCCCTCACCGATGCGGGCTCGACCTATTCGCTGGCCTTGACGCAGACGGTGCGCTCGACCTTAGGCGCGGCGCTCGGCTATCGCGGCTCCGATCTCGCCGTGCGAGCGCAATGCGCCAAGACCTCGACGACGCAATATCAATGCACGGGCGGCTCCTATATCTACGCCGCCAATAATGTCGCCGGCCAGACGCTCGCCATGAGCAAGCTCGCGGCGCTCTCGCAGACGTCGAGCCCCACGCAATATGTCGTGAGCTACGCCAGTCTCGATTCGTCGAACGCCACGCAGCTGCTCTCGCGCAATGTGATCAGCGCCGATTACGTCATTCCCGCCGCCACGGCCGCCGCCACCAGCGTCTTCGTCCATGACGTCAACAAGGACGGAAGCATGCCACAATTCTGCGAGGACGCTCTGCCATACACGTCCTCGTCCAGCTCGAGCGGCGGCTCGTCGAGCTCCGGCGGGTCGTCATCGGCCTATTGCTCCGCCAGCGCCTATGTGCGCTCCGCGCGCACGGAGACGATGAGCAATTCCAGCTATTCGGGAACCGTCTCCCTCTCGCCGTCGCCGTCCGCCGGGCTCTCCACCCTCACGCTCACGACGACCGTGCTGAATGGCGCGAAATCCGGCCCTTACACAGTGACATTCAACGTGTCTAAGGGCTTCGCCGCTTCGGCCTCGGTGACGCAGGTGACGGGCGCTGGCGGCGCGGTCTACACGACCACCGACGAGCAGGCCTATCTCTTCAATGTCGCAGCCGGTAAATTCGGCACCATGATGACCGACGTCGTCGGCGCCGGATGGAAGCTCGTCTATGTGAAAAGCCATACGGACGCGGTCTGGGAGGATATCAACGGCGCCTGCAACGACATCAGCTCGCCGATCGCGCTCGATCTCATCGGCCTCGGACGCATAGAAACGACCGGAGTCTCGACGGCGATCGACGCCATTCGCCGGGCGGTCGGACGCACGGTCTCGCTGCGCACGCCGGACGGTCCGACGCGCATCGAATGGCTCACCGGCAATGGGCAAGGTTTCCTCGTCGACAATCGCGACGGCCGCGCCGAGACGGACATGTCCTCTGCGCGTCTCTTCGGCCCGACCGACACGACGTCGGATGGGTTCGAGACGCTCGCCAAGCTCGATCATAGCGGCTCCGGCGTCCTGACGGGCCGCGACCTCGAAGGTCTCGCTGTGTGGATCGACGACGGCGACGGAATCGTGCAGCGCGGCGAGATCGAGACTCTCGCCGCGCTCGGCGTCACCGCGATCGACGCCAATTGGAAAAAGACGATCGACGCCGACGGCCATATGAAGATGCAGTCTCACGCCATTCGCAATGGCGCGCCGATCATGATCGAGGACATATGGCTCGCGACCGCGAGAGACGCGCAAATCGCCGCCGCGACGGAGGCGGGCAAGTGAAGCAGCGAGGGAAACAGCTAGGGAAGACGCGCGCGAGAACGTTCGCGCGCAATTGCTCCGGCGCGAGCGTGGTCGAATTCGCCTTCTTGTCGCCCGTGCTGATCTTCACCGTGATCTCGGTGATCCAGCTCGGCATCAATTACATGGAGACGAGCGCGATTCAGACCGGCGCCTTCCTGCTCGCCCGCGCGATCAGCTCCTCCTCCTCGCCGCCGACCGACGCGGCCTCCGCGAAGACCATCGTGCTCGGCGCCAATATGGCGACGCAGAAGGCGCAGGATGTGATCGTCTCCGTCTCGCCGCTCTCGACGACGGCCATGGCCTCCATGCCGACGCAACCGACGGCGGACAGCTTCTCGCTGCCGGGGGCGTCCTCGGCCGTGCTGGTTCGCGTCGTCGCCAAGCGCACGAGCCTCGTGCCGTTCAATCTGCTCGCCAACAATGTCTGGTCGAGCATAGTGAACAAGAAGATCGATTATTCCGTCGTCACGGTGACGCCCAATGCGTGAGCGCGCTTTTGCACGCTTCGGTTTTCGTGGACATCGCGCGCGGAGCGGCATCGTCGCGGTCGAGTTCGGATTGCTCGCGCCGGTTCTCGTCATGCTGATGCTCGGCGTCGTCGAGAGCTGCCGGGCCTTGCTCGCCTATCGCAATGTCGCGCAAATGACCGAATCCCTCGCCTGGACGGCGCAGACGCTCGTCACGCCGGCGACGTCGACCGCCAACGCCTCGCTTCCAACCAGCGCGAAAACCATTCTCGGAAACATTATTTTTGTGATGCAGGGCGCCACGGCGCCCGCCAACCTCAATGTGTCGGTGCGATATTTGGCAAAATCCATGACCAGCGGCTCGATCTCGGAAACCGTGCTCTACATGACGGCGACGGCGCCGACCGCCAATAATTCGGGCATCACCACCAATATGATGAGTGGCGACACGCGCATCGTCGCGCAGAGCGTCTATGTCTATAATCTCCTGATCGGGATCAGCGTCTCCTTATCCTCGCGCTATTCCCTCTGAGCGCGGTTGCGAGCGTCAAAAAGCCATTTTTGCCGGCGAACCCGTTTGTACGGGCGCGCCGCGCCTCCGGCCGAAATTAAACATTCTTTAACGTCGACAAGCGTCCTTTCCGGCTTATCCTAGGGGGAAACTGCGACGCCGCCGTCGTCGCCGATCGAAGGACAGTCAATGACCGAGCAAGATTTGGCGAGCGCTCCCGCCGCCGCAGCCGAGCGTGTCCTGGAAGAGATCGGCCGCGCCCGCGCCGCCGTCTCCACCGTGATCTTCGGTCAGGAGGAGGCGGTCGAGCAGGCGCTCGTCACTCTGCTCGCCGGCGGACACGGCCTGCTCGTCGGCGTGCCGGGCCTCGCCAAGACCAAGCTCGTCGAGACATTGGGCCGCGTGCTCGGCCTCGATGAGCGGCGCGTGCAATTCACGCCCGATCTTCTGCCGGCCGATATTCTGGGCTCCGAGGTGCTCGAGGAGACCGCCGATAAAAAGCGCGTCTTCCGCTTCGTCAAAGGCCCGATCTTCGCGCAATTGCTGATGGCGGACGAGATCAACCGCGCCTCGCCGCGCACGCAATCGGCGCTGCTGCAGGCGATGCAGGAATATCATGTGAGCGTCGCCGGCGAGCGTCACGATCTGCCGCGGCCCTTCCATGTGCTGGCGACGCAAAATCCGCTGGAGCAGGAGGGAACTTATCCTCTGCCGGAGGCGCAGCTCGATCGTTTTCTTCTCCAGATCGACGTCGATTATCCCGACCGCGCCAGCGAGCGGCGCATATTGCTGGAGACGACGGGCGATCGTGTGATCGAGGCGCGCAAGACTCTCTCTGCGCAGGAGCTGATCGCGGCGCAGAGGCTGGTGCGGCAATTGCCGGTCGGCGACAAGGTCGTCGATGCGATACTCGATCTCGTGCGCGCCGCGCGGCCGGGGGAGGGCGATCCAGAGATCGCGCCCCATGTCGCCTGGGGTCCCGGCCCGCGTGCGGCGCAGTCCCTCATGCTCGCAACGCGCGCCCGCGCGCTGCTCGCCGGGCGGCTGTCGCCGTCGCTGGACGATGTGGCCGCGCTCGCCGCGCCGGCGCTACGCCATCGCATGGCGCTGACCTTCGCCGCGCGCGCGCAGGGCAAGACCATCGCCGGCCTCGTCGAGAAGCTCGTCTCGAGGATCGGCTGAGGTGGCGGCGGGACCGGCGGTTTCCACCGAGGCTTTCGACATTGCCGAGCGGCTCGCGCCGAGCGCCCGCGGCATAGACGCCACCGAGCTCGCCAGCCGGCTGCCGGATATCGTCATCCGCGCGCGGGAAGTGGCGGCGACCGTCGTCCATGGCGCGCATGGCCGAAGGCGCGCCGGAACGGGCGAGAATTTCTGGCAATTCCGGCCCTTCGGCGCCGGAGAGGCGGCGCATCGCATCGACTGGCGCCGCTCGGCGCGCGACGATCGTCTCTTCGTGCGCGAGCGGGAATGGGAGGCCGCCCATTCCTATTTTCTGTGGATGGACTGCTCGCCCTCCATGGGCTTCGTCTCCTCTCTGGCGATGGAGCCCAAGCTCGATCGCGCATTGACGCTCGGTCTCGCGCTCGCCGACGTGCTCATGCGCGGCGGCGAAAGGATCGGGCTGCTCGGTCTCACGCATCCCATGTCGACGCGCGACATCATCGAGCGACTCGCGCAGGCGCTCGTCGCAGCAGGCGGCGCGGCGCGCGGCGAATTGCCGGAGGCGGCGGCTCTGCCCGGCGGCGCCAAGGCTCTGCTCATTTCCGACTTCCTCTGCGATCCGCAGGCGCTTTCCGAACGTCTGACGACGCTCGCGGGAAATGGCGCTGCCGGCGCGCTGCTGATGATCGCCGATCCGGTGGAGGAGACATTCCCCTTCGAAGGCGAGACGATCTTTCTCGACACGGACAGTCGCGCGCAGCTGCGCGCCGGCCGCGCCCAATCCTGGCGGGAGGCCTATGTCGAGCGTCTCGCGCGGCATAGGGACGAGATCGCCAAAGCCGCCGCCGATGTCGGCTTCTCGCTGCATATCCACCGAACCGACCGGCCTGCGGCGGAGGCGGCGCTTTCTTTGAGCTTCGCGCTCGCCTCTGGATTGGAGCGCGTCTGATGGGCCTCACCTTCGCCGCGCCGCTCGCGCTTATCGGGCTGCTCGCTCTGCCCGCCATCTATTTTCTGCTGCGGGTGACGCCGCCGCGCCCGCGCGAGATCGTCTTCCCGCCGATCCGCCTGCTCTTCGATCTGCTGCGCCGCGAGGAGACGCCCGCGCGCACGCCCTGGTGGCTATTGGCGCTGCGCCTCGCGCTCGCGGGCCTCGCCGTTCTGGCCATGGCCGGCCCGGCGATCACGCCGACGGCGACCGCCTCCTTCTCCGGCGCGCCGCTGCTGATCGCGATCGACGACGGTTGGGCGGCGGCGCCGGATTTCGACGCCCGCCTCGAGGCGGCGCGCGCTCTCGCCGCCGACGCCGCGCGTTCCGGCGCGACGATCGCTCTGCTGCCCATGTCGCAGGCCGACGCCGCGCCGACGCCAGAGGACGGCGGCAAGATCGACGAGCGCCTGCGCGCGCTCACGCCGCAGCCCTATGCGCCGGACCGCGCCGCCGCCGCCGCCCGGCTCGCCGAATTCGCCGCCGCCCATCCGCATGGGCGCATCGTCTGGATCGCCGATGGATTGGCGCAGGGCGGGGCGAGCCAATTCGCCAAAGCGCTGACCTCGGCCGCCGCCGCTGGCGCGAATGTCGAGACGCTGACCAGCGATCATGTTCCGCGCGCGCTTCTCGCGCCGCAGAACGCCGCCGCCGGCCTCGAGGTGGAGGTCGCGCGCGCCTCCGCCGCCGCCCCGGCGTCGGGTTCCGTTTCCGCCTTCGACCAGCAGGGACGCGTGCTGGCGCAGGCGCATTTCGATTTCGGCGCGGGAGAAAAAGCGAAAGCGCGTTTCGATCTGCCGATCGAGCTGCGCAATGAGGCCTCGCTGCTGCGCCTCGACGGCGAGGCTTCGGCCGGCGCCGTGGCGCTGCTCGACGGTCGCTCCAAGATTCGCCGCGTCGCCGTGCTGAGCGGCGTGAGCGCCGATCTCGCGCAGCCTTTGCTGGAGCCGCAATATTATCTGCAAAAAGCCTTTGCGCCTTTCGCCGAGGTGCGCGAGCCGCGGCCGGGCGCCGCCGATCCTTTGCCCGGCCTCATCGCCGAGCAGCCCAATATCGTCGCCCTCGCCGATGTCGGCGCTCTGCCGCCGGACGCGCATGAGGCGCTGGTCCGTTTCGTCGAGGAGGGCGGCGTGCTCTTGCGCTTCGCCGGCGCGCGCCTCGCCAACGCCGGCGACGATCTCACCCCCGTGCGCCTGCGGCGCAACGGACGCGTGCTCGGCGGCGCCATGTCCTGGGACACGCCGAAGAAGCTCGCGCCCTTCGATCCGGCGAGTCCTTTCTACGGGCTCGCGGTTCCCGAGGAGGTGACAGTGACGCGGCAGGTTCTCGCCGAGCCGGAGCAGGGCCTGCCGGCCAAGACCTGGGCCGCGCTCACCGACGGCACGCCGCTCGTCACCGCCGAGCGGCGCGGCAAAGGGCTCATCGTGCTGTTTCATGTGAGCGCCGACGCCGCTTGGTCCAATCTGCCGATCTCCGGCCTCTTCATCGACATGCTGCACAGGATCGCCGCCGAGAGCGGCGAGGCCGCCGCACGCCGGGCCGAGGACGGCCCGCGCAGCGATGCGCCGGCTCTGGCGCCGCTCGTCACTCTGGACGGACGCGGCCGTCTCGGCGCGCCGCCGCCGACCGCCCGGCCGATCGCCGGCGACTATGACGGCGGCTCCGGCCGCGAGCATCCGCCCGGCTTCTATGGCGCCGCCGATGCGCCCATCGCCGTGCAGCCGCTGCGCGCGAGCGACGAATTGCGCGCCTTCGATTTCGCCGGGCAGGGGCTCTCGGTCTCAGCGCTGCGCGCCGGCGCGCCGATCGATCTGCGCCCCTTTCTGCTCGCGCTGGTCTTTATCGCGCTGCTCGCCGATTGGCTGATCCTGCTGTCAATGTCTGGCGCATTGCGCCGCGCCGCGCCGATCGCCCTGGGCGCTTTTTGCGCGCTCGCTGTTCTGAGCGCCGCGCCGCAGAGCGCTCGCGCCAAGGACGCGCCCACCGCCGCTTCGCCTCGCGACCGCGAGGCGGCGCTGACCACAAGGCTCGCCTATGTCGTCTCCGGCGACGCGCGCGTCGACGAGACCAGCAAGCTCGGCCTCGAGGCTCTATCGCGCGCGCTCAATCAGCGCACATCCTTCGCGCCTGGAGCGCCCGTCGGCGTCGATCCCGCGCGCGACGAATTGGCCTTCTATCCCATGCTCTATTGGCCGATCGTCGCTTCCGCGCCGCTGCCTTCGGCGCAGACCGTCGCCAAGATCGGCGTCTATCTGAAGCAGGGCGGCACCATTGTCTTCGACACGCGCGACGCGCTCACCGCGCATGAGGGCGGGCCGCCGACGCCGGAGACGCAATGGCTGCGCGATCTCACGCGCAATCTCGACATTCCGCCGCTCGAAGTCACGCCGCGCGATCATGTCATCACCAAGACCTTCTATTTGCTCGACGGCTTCTTCGGCCGCACGATCAACGGCAAGACCTGGGTCGAGGCGCTGCCGCCAGAGAGCAAGGACGATCCCGCGCGCCCCGTGCGCGCGACCGATAGCGTGTCCTCTGTGGTGATAACCTCCAATGATCTCGCCGGCGCCTGGGCGGCGGATCGCAATGGCCAGCCGCTCTACACGTTGACGCCCGGCGGCGCGCGTCAGCGCGAGCTCGCCATACGCGGCGGCGTCAATCTGGTGATGTACACGCTGACCGGCAATTACAAATCCGATCAGGTCCATGTCCGCGACCTATTGGAGCGGCTCGGCCAATGAGCGAGCTGTCCCTCTCCTTCACGCCGTTGCTACCCTGGCCCGCGCTCGCCGCGCTGAGCGTGGCTGCGATTATCATCGCGCTTTTGTCTCTGCGCGCCGGCGGGCGCGGCGCGCCGCTGCGCCTTGCGACATTGGCGCTCGTGCTGCTGGCGCTCACCGATCCTTCATTGGTGCGCGAGCAGCGCGAGCCTCTGAGGACAATCGTTCCCATCGTGCTCGATCGCAGCGAGAGCCAGAGCTTCGGCGAGCGCATGGCGCAGACCGAGGCGGCGAAGGCGGCGCTCGAGCCGGCGCTGCAAAAGCTCGGCGATATAGAGCCGCGCTTCATCGACGCCGCACGTCCCGGCGCCGAGGCCGACGGGACGAGATTGTTCCAGGCTCTGGAAGAGGGGCTGAAGGACGTTCCGCGCGAGCGCATCGGCGCCGCGATCATGGTGACGGACGGAATCGTTCACGACATTCCGGCGAACGCCGCCGCGCTCGGCTTCAAGGCGCCGCTGCATGTGCTCGTCACCGGCCATGAGGGCGAGCGCGACCGCAGGCTCGAGCTGGTCGAGGCGCCGCGCTTCGGCATTGTCGGCAAGGATCAGACGATCCGCGCCCGCGTCGTCGACAGCAATCTCGGCGGGACGGAGCCGGTCGTCATCACGACGCGCCGCGACGGGCAGGCGCTCGAGCCCATCGTCGCGCGGGCCGGCGAAATCGTCGACATTCCGCTGCGCGTCGAGCATGGCGGCGCCAATGTCGTCGAGCTCGAGGTGGAGGCGCTGCCCGGCGAGCTGACCGCCGTCAACAATAAGGCCGTCGTCACCATAGAGGGCGTGCGCGACAAGCTCAAGGTTCTGCTCGTCTCCGGCGAGCCGCATCCCGGCGAGCGCAGCTGGCGCAATCTTCTGCGCTCCGACGCCAATGTCGATCTCGTGCATTTCACGATTTTGCGGCCGCCGGAGAAGCTCGACGGCACGCCGCCGCACGAGCTCTCATTGATCGCTTTTCCGACGGCCGATCTCTTCGGGCGCAAGATCAACGAGTTCGATCTCATCATCTTCGATCGCTATTCGAACCAGACGATCCTGCCCTCCGTCTATTTCGACAACATCCTCCACTATGTCGACAATGGCGGCGCCTTTCTTGTCGCGACGGGGCCGGATTTCGCGACGGTGCAGGGGCTCTATTATTCGCCGCTGGAGAGCATCATTCCGGCGCGGCCGGACGGCTCGCTCTATGAGCGCGCCTTTCGCGCCCATGTGAGCAAGGATGGCGAGAAGCACCCGGTCACGCGCGGGCTAGAGGGCGCGCGGAGCAATCCTCCCGCCTGGGGCGATTGGTTCCGCCAGGTCGATGCGGAAGTGGTGAAGGGCAATTCCATCCTCACCGGCGCCAATGACAAGCCGCTGCTCGTGCTCTCACGTGAGGGCAAGGGTCGCGTCGCCGCTCTGCTCACGGATCAGATGTGGCTGTGGGCGCGCGGCTATGAGGGCGGCGGCCCGCATGTCGATCTGATGCGCCGCCTCGCTCATTGGCTGATGAAGGAGCCCGATCTCGAGGAGGAGGCTCTGCGCGCCAGCGCCCACGGCCATGACATCGCCATCGAGCGCCAGAGCCTCGAGGAGAAGATCGACACGGTGACGATGACGACGCCCTCCGGCGCGACGTCGCAGATCGCGCTCGCGCCCGCCGAGCCCGGCCTCGCGCGCGCGCATCATGCGGCGAAGGAGATGGGGCTCTATCGCTTTCAGAGCGGCGAGCTGACGGCGCTGGTCAATGTCGGCCCGGAGAATCCGCGCGAGTTTCGCGAGGTGGTCTCCACCACCGAGAAGCTGAAGCCTCTCGCCGAGGCAAGCGGCGGCACGGTGCGACGTCTGTCGAAAGACGCGAGCGGCGCCGTCACGCTGCCGCGCGTGGTGGAGATGCGCGAAGCTTCGGTCTTCGGCGGCGCCGATTACATCGGCGTGAAGCGCACTGGCGCGAGCGAGCTCAAGGGCGTCGAGACGGCGCCGCTCGCGATCGGCCTCTGGGGCCTCGCGGCGCTGCTCGGCATGATCGTGCTGGCTTGGGGCTGGGAAGGACGGGGCTGGGAAGGACGGCGCTGACGCGAAAACGCCCCGCCTGTTCATCCGAGGTCGGGGCGTCTCATGCGAGCGGCCGCGCTCGCGGCGCTCGATCTATGAAGAGAATAGGAGCTGATTTTTTCTGCGCAAGAGGGGCGATCAGCTCGAGCGCGTCATTTCTGGAAATCGCGCGAGAAAGGCGCGCAGCACGACGAGCTGATCCGCCGCGCGGCGCTTCAGCCCGAGATCCAGAAAGCCGTCGAGATCGGCGACAATGAGGTCGCGCACCACGGCCGGCCCATGGCCGAGCCCGAGAAGATAGGACGCCAGCAGCGCCTCATGCTGCGCCGAAGGCCGCACGCCGAACATGGCCTCATTAGAGGTGGGCGTCAGATCGAAAGCTCCGTCACGCATCGAACTGCTCCCCTCGAGTCCGCCCGCGACACTCCGTCGCGCTTGCTGCTTAGGTATGCGTTTTCGCGCATATGCGAAATCAAGGGGAACTACCTATTCAATGCGATGCTTACGCTCTCCGCAGCCGCGCGAAGCCGGCGTCGAGATCCTCCTTCAGATCGTCCAGATCCTCGAGCCCGATCGAGAGCCTTATCGCCGGACCGCCGGGCGCCCATTCAGTCGCGGTGCGATAGGAGCCGCAATCGAAGGGCAGAGCGAGGCTCTCGAAGCCGCCCCAGGAATAGCCGAGGCCGAACAGCTCGAGCCCATCCAGCATGGCGGCGACGGCCTCCGACGGAACCGGCTTCAAGATGAAGGAGAACAATCCGGTCGAGCCGAGAAAGTCGCGCTTCCACAAAGCGTGGTCGGCGTGGTTCTCGAGAGCGGGATGGATCACCTCGGCGACCTCCTCGCGCTCGGCGAGCCAGCGCGCCATCTCGAGGCCGGCGCGCTCCGCCTCGCGCAGACGCAATTCCATTGTGCGCATGCCGCGCAGCGCGAGAAAGACATCCTCGGGACCGGGGCAGATGGCGAAGGCGTTGTAGGTGGCGCGCAGACGCTTGGCCCATTTCTCATTCGCCGAAACGAGGCCGAGAAGAAGATCGGAATGGCCGGCGAGATATTTGGTGCCGGCCTCTATGGCGAGATCGACCCCGCGCTCATGCGGCGGAAAGAAGAGCGGCGTCGCCCAAGTGTTGTCGAGGACGACGCAGGCGCCGCGCGCATGGGCGACCTCGGCGATGGCGGGAATATCTTGCACCTCGAGCGTCTGCGAGCCGGGCGACTCTGTCAATATGGCCGTCGTGTTCGGCCGCATCAGCGCGGCGATGTCGGCGCCGATGCGCGGATCGTAATAGGTCGTCTCGACGCCGAGGCGCTTCAGCACGCTGTCGCAGAACATGCGCGCCGGCAGATAGCAGGAATCGGTGACGAGCAGATGGTCGCCGGCCTTCAGCGCCGTCAGCAGAGCGAGGGTGATCGCAGCGAGGCCGGAGGGGACGGCGACCGCATCCGCCGCGCCGGCGACGTCGATCCAAGCCTCCTCGAGCGCGCGCGTCGTCGGCGTGCCCTTGGTGGCGTAAGTATAGGCGCCGCGATTGGCGAGCAGGGACGCCGTGTCGGGAAACAGCACGGTGGAGCCGCGATAGATCGGCGTGTTGACGAAGCCGAATTGCTCGGAGGGCTCGCGCCCGGCGTGGACCAGGCGGGTGCGGCTTTTCTTTTTTCGCCCAGATTGTCCTCTAGTCTCGCTCATGTCTCGCTCATCGGCCTTTCTGCGAACGCAATTGCGGCGGCTTCGTCCGCGCCGCAGTATAGACTGTTCGCGCAGGACATGGGCGAAAGAGGAGCAATTGTCCAATGATCGCCGGTCGCCCGAGCCCAATCCAGAGTCGGACATGATCTCTCGCCTGTTCCGCAACATTCTTATCGCGGGCGCTCTGCTGCTCGCCGCCGGCGCCGACGCCTCGACGCTCGAGCAAGCGCAAAAGCGCGGCTTTCTGATCTGCGGCGCGAGCAATGGCCTGCCGGGCTTCGCGCATCAGGACGAGGCCGGCCGCTGGAGCGGCTTCGACGTCGATTTCTGCCGCGCGCTCGCCGCCGCCATTTTCGACGATCCAGAAAAAATGCGCTTCGTGACGCTCTCCGCCAAGGATCGCGTGAAGGCGCTACAATCGGGAGTCGTGGATCTCCTGGCGCGCGGCGCCGCCTGGACTCTGGCGCGCGACGCCGGGCAGGGACTCTCCTATGCGGCGATCAGCTTTTTCGACGGACAGGGATTTCTCGCGCGCAAAAAATCCGTCGCCGCGCTGCGCGATCTCGGCGGCCTCTCCGTCTGCGTGCAGCAGGGTACGCCCTTCGAGCTCGATCTCGTCGATTTTCATCGCGAGGGCGTGAAGCCGATCGAGCCCAAGCTGTTCCCGACATTCGAGGAGGCGGCCAAGGCCTATTCCGAGGCCAAATGCGAGGCGCTGACCGCCGATCTCTCGACGCTCGCCGCCAAGCGGCAAGAGTTGGCCGCGCCCGCCGAACATGCGATTCTGCCCGAGCTCATCGACAAGGAGCCGCTCGGCCCCATCGTGCGGCAAGGCGACGACCAATGGTTCGACATTGTGCGCTGGACGCATTTCGCCATGGTCGATGCGGAAGAGCTGGGCGTGACCTCCGCCAATGCAGATGAGCAGCTGAAATCGGCCGATCCGCGCGTGCGGCGCCTGCTCGGCGTCGACGGCGGCCGCGTCGACGGGCTGGGGCTCGAGGCCGATTGGGCCTATCGCATCGTCAAGCATGTCGGCAATTACGGCGAGGTCTTCGAGCGCAATCTCGGCGCCGGCTCGCCCATCGGCCTGGAGCGCCGGCTCAACGCGCTGTGGACCAAGGGCGGGCTGATATATGCGCCGCCGGTGCGGTAAGCGGGAATATGGAGCCGGACTTTCTCGATCCTCGCGCCAGCGCGGCGGCGCAATGGGCGCCATTGGCGCGTTTCGCCATCGCCGAGGCGCGCCTCGCGCGCTGGGCGTCGCAGCGGCCATTGCGGCGCCTGACGTACGAGTTTCTACGCTTCGGCGTGAAGCAGGCGTGGTCGTGCCTGTTCGGTTTTCTGATGGTTGGGCTGCTGATCGCGACGCATTTCTTCTATCCGCGCGAATTTGTCCTCGCGCGCTATGATTTTCTCTTCCTCGCCGCGCTCGCTATTCAGGCGCTGCTGCTCGCGACGCGGTTCGAGAGCCTGCAGGAAGCCAAGGTGATCCTGCTGTTTCATTTCGTCGGCACGGCGATGGAGGTGTTCAAGACTGCGGTCGGCTCCTGGATCTACCCCGATCCGGCCTTTTTCCGCATCGGCGGCGTTCCGCTCTTCACCGGCTTTATGTATGCGGCGATCGGCAGCTATATGATGCGCGCCTGGATGGTGTTCGATTTCCGCTTCATCCGCCATCCTCCGATTTGGATGGTCGCCACGCTCGCCGTGGCGATCTACGCCAATTTCTTCCTGCACCATTACCTGTGGGATTTGCGGATCGCGCTGTACGCGGGGACAGCGGCGCTGTTTGCGCGCACCTGGATTTTCTACCGCGTGCATCATAGCTGGCGGTCGATGCCGCTGCTGCTGGCGGCGCTGCTCGCCGCGAGCTTCATCTTTCTCGCCGAGAATATCGGAACCTTCACCCGTACCTGGCTCTATCCGAGCCAGCTCGCGGTCTGGTCGCCGGTCGGCGCGGCCAAGCTCGGCTCATGGTTCTTGTTGCAGATCGTGAGCTATGCGCTGGTCATCGCGGTCAAGCAGCCGCGCGAGCCGGACGCCGAGCCGCTGGAGCTTTCACGCGAGCGTCATCGCCGCCGCTTGGCGGAGGATCATTCCGCGCCCGTGAGCTGAGCCTTTTGCGCGCGCTCCCACCAGGCGAAGAGCGCATCGAGATCATGCGCGAGGAACTCCGCCAGAGGGCCGGCGAATTGGCGCCACTCCTCGACGTAATGCGGCGACACCGCCGTCACCACGGGAACCTTGGCCAGCATGGAAGCGCGGAATGCGTCGGCGAGGCCGCCGCGCGAGGCCTCCTGCTTGCTGAACTTGCTGATGACGACGAGATCGACGCCTTCGGCGACGCGCCGCTCTATCGAGGCGCAAGCGAGCGCCAATTCGCTCGAGTCGAGATTGCAGGCGACCGAGCCTGCCCCCAAATCCTGCGAGATCGCATAGAGCGCGCCTTCGGCGACGTCACGCAGCACGATGCGGCTGCGGCCGGTCGCTTCGTCGAGGATGCGCGCCTGAGTGACGCCGGCGACGCGCGCTCCGCTCTCAGCGAGACGCTGCGCGAAATCGGCGATCAGCGCCTGCGCTTGAGCGCTCGGCTCGCCGGGAAGGGCGGCGATCGGCGCCGTTGCAGGCAAGGAAGCATAAAGGGTCATTTCGGGTTTTCCGGTAAGGGCCTCACGTCGCGATTTCTGTCGAAAGACGCGGCGGACTCGCCTATCCTCGCGTGATCGGCGGAGCGGGCCGGCCTTGCTCGGCGAGGCTCGCGCCTCTTGTCATTCCGGGGCGGCGACCGATCTGATATAAACGGTCAGGGACGCGACGTGAACAGCCGTGAGCGATGAACGAGGCAATGCGCCGCTTTCTCCCTCTGCGCGGGCGCAGGCGGTGGAAGCGTTCATTCGGGAGGCGCGGCGCGTCGGCGCTGCGGCCGAGCGGGGCCGGCTGATCTTCGCGCTCGACGCCACCATGAGCCGCCAGCCGACATGGGATCTCGCGCAATCGCTGCAGGGCCGCATGTTCGAGGAGACGGCGGCGCTCGGCGGGCTCGATGTCCAGCTCGTGTTCTTTCGCGGCTTCGGCGAGTGCCGCGCATCGGGCTTCGTCGGCGGCGGGCAGGGGCTCGCGGCGCTGATGGCGAAAATCTCTTGCCGCGGCGGCCGCACGCAGATCGGCAAAGTGTTTCGCCATGCGCTCGAGGAGACGAGCGCGCGTCGCATCGGCGCTCTCGTCTTCGTCGGCGACGCGATGGAGGAAAATGCCGACGAGCTCTGTGAGCTCGCCGGCAGGCTTGGCCTTCTCGGCGTGAAGGCCTTCATGTTCCACGAGGGCGCCGATGCGCAGGCCGGCGCCGCCTTTCGCGAGATCGCGCGGCTGACCGGCGGAGCCTACGCCGCTTTCGACGCCTCGGCGCCGCGCCGTCTCGCCGAGCTTTTGTCCGCTGCGGCGGCTTATGCGGCGGGCGGGCTGGCCGAGCTCGAACGGCGCGCTACAAAAGGCGAAGACGCTGCACGTCTTCTTTTGTCACAAATGGGGTGAGGAGCCCGCTTCATGCCGGTTCTGATCGGATTTCTCGCATTGGTGCTCGCGCTCTACGGATTGCGCATGTTCACGCGCGCTTCGCCGGCGGCCATGGCCCGCATCATTCGCAAGGGGGGCGGCGCGGCGACGATCGCGCTCGGCCTGTTCTTCATTCTGCGCGGGCGCATCGACATAGGCCTGCTGCTGGCCTCGGCCGGCATGTGGCTCTATGGCGCTTTCTCGCGCGGGGTGAAGCGTTTTGGTCACGGCACTGCCGGGGCCGGCGTCTCGCGCGTGCGCTCGGCCATGATCGAGATGGAGCTCGATCATGCGAGCGGCGCCATTCGCGGCGCCATTCTCGCCGGCAAGGACGAAGGCAAAAGGCTCGACGCGCTGACGCGGACGGCGGTGATGGAGCTCTACCGCCACTGCCGCAGCGTCGATCCTGAGGGCGCGCGCCTTCTAGAGGTGTATCTCGACCGCCGGTTTGCCGGCTGGCGTCAGACACGAGACGGTGGACGCGACTCGCGGGGAGCGGATACGGGCGGCGTCGGACCAGGCCGCCGCGGCGGCACGATTTCGGAAGATGAGGCCTATGAAATTCTGGGCCTCAAAAAGGGAGCGGCGCGCGAGGACATCGCGCGGGCGCATCGCGATCTGATGAAGAAGCTTCATCCGGACCATGGCGGGACGACTGATCTCGCGGCTCGGGTGAACGAAGCCAAAGATGTCCTCATGCGTCGTCATCATCATTGAAGCTCGGCCTTGTTCGCTCAATGCGCGTCGCTTTTTGGAAAAATAAGGTCCGTCGATCAATTCTTCGTCGCGAAACAGGAGAAGCCCGAGCGCTTCAGAGCGCGACAGGCGGTCTCCGCGCTTTTCTCCTCGAGCCCGGCAAAACGGGCGCGATAGAGCGTCTCTCTTCCTTTCTGCACCTTCTCGGTGAAGGCCTTGGCGGTGGCCGGCACGCCCTTGGCGCGGGCGCGCGAGAGCAGCTGCTGCGCCTTTTCGGCGTCGTCGGTGGCGCCGATCTGAATCATCCAGCCCGAGTGAATCGGACGCGCCTGATCGGCCTTGGACAATTCCGCGCGATCGCTGCGGGCGACCAGCGTGCGATCGGCGTCGGACATGCGCGCCGGCAGAGCGGTCGGCGTCGTCGCCGAGGCGACCTTCGTTCCATGACCGGCCTTGGCGGCGGTCGATCCATCGGCCGTCGCATGAACGCCGTCACGCCGGGACGGCTCGGGCTGATGGCGAGCGCCACGCTCTTGCGCCGGCTCCGCAGCCTTTTGGCCGCCGGCGACGAAAGCCGGACGAATCTTATCGCCGCGCACGGGCGTCGGAACGGCGAGAAGCGGCGGCGCCGAGGCGAGCGCCATCGCCGGCGCGACGCGCGGGGCGGGCGCAGCAGGAGCGGTGACGGCGGCCGCGACGACAGGCGCCTCGTCCTTCTCCTCCTCGGCGGCCTCGGCTCGGGCGATCGGAGCCGGAGCGGGCTCGCCCTCGGTGATGGCGCGCGCCGTGCGGACGGGGGCGCCGTCGTCGATATGCTCGGAGATGAGGCCGGCCATCACGCGGTCGCGGGCCGCGGCGGTGCGTCCGCCCATGACGACGGCGACGATATGATGGCCGTCGCGCCGCACCGAGGTCAGCAGATTGAAGCCGGAGGCGTGAGTGTAGCCGGTCTTGATGCCGTCGACGCCGCGAATCTGCCCGAGCAGATGATTGTGATTGCGGTGCGACTGGCCGCGCCAGACGAAGGCGTGGGTGGAGAAATAGTGATAATAGCGCGGGAAGCGGTCCTGGATCGCGCGGCCGAGCACGGAGAGATCATGCGCCGTGGTGATCTGCTCGTCATTGGGCAGGCCGGAGGCGTTGGCGTAATGCGTGCGGCCCATGCCGAGCTGATGCGCCTTACGCGTCATCATCTCGGCGAAGCTCTCCTCGTCGCCGGCGATGTTCTCGGCGATGGCCGCGGCGATGTCGTTCGCCGATTTGGTGACGACGGCCTTGATGGCGCTCTCGACGTCGATCGTCTGGCCGGGGGCGAGGCCGAGCTTGGTCGGCGCCTGCGACGCCGCATGGGCGGAGATGACGAGCGGCGAGTCGAGCCGCAGCCTTCCCTTCTCGAGCTGCTCGAACAGAAGATAGAGCGTCATCACTTTGGTGACGGAGGCGGGATGGCGCAGCTCGTGCTCATTGCGCGCATAGAGCGTGCGACCGCTATTGGCGTCGACCACGATCGCGGCGAAGGCGGGACCGCCGCCGGCCTCAGAATGGCCGCGCCGCGCCGCATGGGCGAGATGCGCGCCGCCGCGGCGATGGTGCGCCGCGTGATGGATGAAGGAGTGACGCGCGTGATAGGCGCGGCCGGAATGATGATGACGTCTGGCCTCCGCCGGAAATGCGAAAAGCGCCGATAGGGCGGCCAGAGCCGTCAGAGCCGCTACCCACTTCCAACGCTCGAGCCCGCCGGCGACGCCACGCTTCGTCATCTATCCTGATCCCGCTCACTTGCCCCATCATGCGCTCGCGGCGGCCCGGTCAGCGTGGGCGTTGCCGAAAAGTCACATGATTACAATCTTACCGATGCGAGGTTACCCCCTGGTTAAGGCGAAAGGCGTTCGGGATTGTGGTTTTGCATCGCAACATTGTCGTTGACTTCGATTGTGCAATGCATATAAGTTTATCCTGTCAACTGAGCGCATGGAGTCCGCCACGGGGCGAAGGCCGAAAGGCGCTCGATACGAGGACGAGACCGATGGTTGCCACTTTCGAAAGCGTTCAGCAGCTGGGCAAGGAGCAATTCGAAGCCGTGTCCGCGGCGACGGCGGCCCTCACCAAGGGCTGGCAGACCATTGCGGCGGAGACGACCGACTATTCGAAGAAGTCCTTCGAAAAGAGCCGCCTCCTCGCTGAAAAGCTGATTGGCGTCAAGAAGATCGACGAAGCCCTCCAGTTGCAGTCGGATTACGCCAAGGGCGCGTACGAGGATTTCGTGGCCGAGGCGACCAAGCTCGGCGAGCTCTATTCCAGCCTCGCGAAGGAAGCGTTCAAGCCGGTCGAAGCGGCGGCGACGAAAGTCTATTCCGCGGGCGAGTGATCGCCGGCCAGACGCGTCCTCGACAAGAGTCTCGGAAAAGCCGGGTGGACCTCTTCCGCCCGGCTTTTCATTTATCGGCTCTGCGGCGCCGCAGTAGAATCACCAAGCCTGTGCGTAAAATCCAGGGGGCGCGACGCGCGAGTTGCGAATCCCGGCGCTGCGGCGCGATATGATCGCCGGGGACGCGAGAGGCGTCGCAGGAGGCGGTCGAAATGAGCGCGATCGACGCAGTCGGCTTCGTTCATCTACATCTTCACACCGCTTTCTCGCTGCGCGAGGGCGCGCTGACCCTCTCGCGCGTCATCGATCTGGCCCAGAAGGACCAGATGCCGGCGCTGGCCGTCACCGACACCGATAATCTCTTCGGCGCGCTGGAGTTTTCGGAAAAGGCCGCCAAAGCCGGCGTGCAGCCGATCCCCGGCGTGCAGCTCAATGTCGATTTCGGCGACGGAACTCAGAACGTGGCGGGCGGCTCCGACGGGCGCGGCCATATCGTGCTGATCGCGCAGTCGGAGCTGGGCTATTCCAATCTGATGCGGCTCGCCTCGCGCGCCTATCTCGAGCCGGAGCAGGGCGAGGCCTCCCATGTCTCGCTGGCGAGCCTCGCTGCGAGCAGCGAGGGACTGATCGCCCTCACCGGCGGCTCGGAGGGCGGGATCGACACGCTCTTCGCCAAGGGCCGGGCGGAGCAGGCGCTGGCCCGTCTCGAGGCGCTGCTGCCGCTCTTCGACGGCCGGCTCTATGTCGAGATTCAGCGCCACGGCCTCGATCAGCAGCGGCGCGTCGAGCCGCAATTGCTCGATCTCGCCTATCGGCGCGGCCTGCCTCTGGTCGCCACCAACGAGCCCTTTTTCGCCACGGCGGCGGATTTCGAGGCGCATGACGCGCTGCTCTGCATCGCCGAGGGCACAGTGACCAGCGTCGCCGAGCGCCGGCGGCTCTCGCCGCAGCATTATTTCAAGACGCGCAAGGAGATGCGCGAGCTCTTCGCCGATCTCCGCGAGGCGACGGATTCGACGGTCGAGATCGCGCGCCGTGCGGCCTTCCGCCCGCTGACGCGTAAGCCCATCATGCCGCGCTTCATGCTGGACGGGGAAGGGGGCGGGGAATCCCTCGAGGATATTGAGGCGCGCGAATTGCGCCGGCAGGCGAAGGAAGGCCTCGAGGCGCGCCTCCTCGTGCAGCCGCCCGCGCCGGGGCAAACGCGCGAAACCTATGACGCGCGCCTCGAATTCGAGCTCGACACGATCGAGAAGATGCGCTTTCCCGGCTACTTCCTGATCGTCTCGGACTTCATCAAATATGCGAAATCGCAAGGGATTCCGGTCGGGCCGGGGCGCGGCTCGGGCGCCGGCTCGCTGGTTGCCTATGCGCTGACCATCACCGATCTCGATCCTCTGCGCTTCGGCCTCTTCTTCGAGCGCTTCCTCAATCCCGAACGCATGTCGATGCCGGATTTCGACATCGACTTCTGCCAAACGCGACGCGGCGAGGTCATCGATTATGTCCGCGAGCGCTATGGCGCCGAGAAGGTGGCGCAGATCATCACCTTCGGCTCGTTTTTGGCCCGCGGCGTGCTGCGCAGCGTCGGCCGCGTGCTGGAAATGCCGCTGGGGCAGGTCGATAAGCTCGCCAAGCTGGTGCCGCAGAACCCCGCCAAGCCGGTGACTTTGGCCGAGGCCGTCGCCGGCGAGCAGAAATTGCGCGAGGCGATCGACGAGGACGGAAAGGTCGCCCGCCTGTTCAAAATCGCGGCGGCGCTCGAAGGGCTCTATTCCAACGCCTCGACCCATGCCGCGGGCGTCGTCATCGGCGACCGGCCGCTCGACGCGCTGGTTCCGCTCTATCGTGATCCGAAATCCGATATGCCGGCCACCCAGTTCAATATGAAATGGGTGGAGCCGGCAGGCCTCATCAAATTCGACTTCCTCGGCCTCAAGACGTTGACCGTGCTAGCCACCGCCGTCGATCTGGTGCGCCGGCGCGCGCCGGATTTCGATCTCGCCGGCATCCCGCTCGACGACAAAGAGACCTACGAAATGCTCGGGCGCGGCGAAACGGTGGGCGTGTTCCAGCTGGAAAGCGCGGGCATGCGCAAGGCGCTGGTCGAGATGCACGCCGATCATTTCGAGGACATCATCGCTCTCGTCGCCCTCTACCGGCCGGGTCCTATGGCCAATATCCCGACCTATTGCGCGGTGAAGCTCGGCGATGAGGAGCCGGATTACATCCACCCCAAGATCGAGCACATCTTAAAGGAGACGTTCGGCGTCATCATCTACCAGGAGCAGGTGATGCAGATCGCTCAGGTGCTCTCCGGCTATTCGCTGGGCGAGGCCGATCTGCTCCGCCGCGCCATGGGCAAGAAGATCAAGGCCGAGATGGACGCCCAGCGCGAGCGCTTCGTCACCGGCGCGGTGGAGCGCGGGCTCACGGCGCAAAAGGCCAGCGATATCTTCGACCTGCTGGCGAAATTCGCCGATTACGGCTTCAACAAGAGCCATGCGGCGGCCTATGCGCTGATCGCCTATCAGACGGCCTGGTTCAAGGCGCATTATCCGGTGGAGTTTTTGGCCGCCTCCATGACGCTGGACAAGGGCAACACCGACAAGCTGGCCGAATTCCGCAATGAGGCGCGGCGGCTCGGCATTGCGGTGGAGCCGCCTTCCATCCGCCGTTCGGGCGTCGATTTCGACGTCGCGCCCGGCGCCGACGGCAAGCTCGCCATTCGCTATGCGCTCTCCGCCGTGAAGGGCGTCGGCGAGGGGCAGGCCGAGTCGATCGTGCGCACGCGCGGCGCCGCGCCTTTCCGCAATCTCTCGGAGTTCGCGCGACGGATCAATCCGCGCGAGGTCAATAAGAAGGTGCTGGAGAATCTCGCCTGCTGCGGCGCCTTCGACGAGCTGGACGCCGACCGCGCCCGCGTCGTCGGCGCGATCGAGACTGTGCTCGCCTGCGCCAATCGCTGCGCCGAGGATCGGCAGGCCGGACAGAATGCGCTGTTCGGCGGCGCGGAGGCGGAGGAGGATCTGGTCCTGCCCAAGAGCCAGCCCTGGACGGCCTCGGAAAAGCTGAAGCGCGAATTCGACGCCGCCGGCTTCTTCCTCTCCGGCCATCCGCTCGACGCCTATGCGAGCGTGCTCGGCCGGCTGCGGCTGACGCGCTGGGCGGAGTTCATCATCGCGGTGAAGCGCGGCGCGAGCGCCGGGCGGCTCGCGGCGGTGGTGCTCGACCGCGCCGAGCGGCGCACCAAATCGGGCTCGAAAATGGGCGTGGTCCAGCTCTCGGACGACAGCGGGCAATATGAGGCGATCCTGTTTCAGGAAGGGCTCAACCAGTATCGTGACCTTTTGGAGAAGGGCGCGACCGTGCTGGTGACGCTCTCCGCCGCGCTCGAGGGCGAGGATGTGCGGGCGCGCATCACCGAGGTGCAGCCGCTCGCGGCGGCAGCCGCCAAGGCGCAAAAAGGGCTGCGCATCTTCCTTCAGGACGCCGCGCCGCTCGATGCGCTGAAGTCGCGGCTGACGACGCGCGGCGAGGGCGAGGTGTCGATCGTCGTGGCGCTGGAGCGCATGGCGAGCGAGGTGGAGATCAAGCTGCCGGGCGGATATTCGGTCTCGGCCGATGTCGCCGGGGCGCTGAAGACAATCCCCGGCGTGCTCGCCGTGGAGCATGTGTGAGGCGTGGGATATAGCTCATCTAAGGCATTAGGTATTAGTGCTTATTTATTGAGATAACTAAGTAATATATCTGATATGAAGCTTCGCCTGGGCGATCTGGCCGCAGCCTGCGACGCCGCGCCTCTTCTTGTCGGGGCGCGAGGCTCCTATCTTGGAACAGGGACCGCGTGATGCGGCGCCCGGTCGATCGGGATGGCGGAAATGGACGCTGCGATCGCTTTTCTCGGAAGGCTCGACGCGGGCTTTCTGCCCCTCGTCGTCATCGGCGCGCTCGGCGGCTGGCTCATTGGCGCCCTGCTGCGCAGCTCCGATCAGCTCTTCGCCGATATGGCGATCGGCGTCGCTGGCGCGTGGCTCGGAGCGCAATTCGCCGAGTTCTGCGGGCTTGCTCTCGACGCCTCGCTCGGCCATTTTCTCGCCGGCCTGCTCGGGTCCATAATCAGCGTCTCGCTCTGGGCGCGAGTCGACGGCGGAGCTCCCCTCCGGCCGGACCAAAGGCCGAGACATTAGGCAAGCCATGACCGTCCTTCTCGATCTTCTCAACGACGACCCGCGCAAGCGTGAAGCGGCCGCCGTCCGCCATCCGGAAAAAGCGCATCGGCCGGATACGCCGCTCGCGCGCAAGCCGGAGTGGATCAGGGTCAAGGCGCCGGGCTCGGCGGCCTGGCGCGAGACCGGGGCGATCCTGCGCGGCGGCGGACTCTCCACCGTCTGCCAGGAGGCCTCCTGCCCGAATATCGGCGAGTGCTGGGAGAAAAAGCACGCGACCTTCCTCGTCATGGGGTCGGTCTGCACGCGCGCCTGCGCCTTCTGCAATGTCGCGACCGGCCTGCCGTCCGCGCTCGATCCCACCGAGCCGGAGCGGGTGGCGGAGGCGACCGCCAAGCTCGGCCTCTCCCATGTGGTGGTCACGTCGGTCGACCGCGACGATCTCGAGGACGGCGGGGCGGGGCATATCGCGCAGACGATCCTCGCGATACGCGCCGCCTGTCCGACAACGACGATCGAGGTGCTGACGCCGGACTTTCTCCGCAAGGAGGGCGCGCTGGAAAAAGTCGTCGCCGCGCGGCCGGATGTGTTCAACCACAATCTCGAGACCGTGCCGTCGCTCTATGTGACGGTGCGGCCGGGCGCTCGTTATTTCCATTCGCTTCGGCTGCTGCAGCGGGTCAAGGAGCTCGATCCCACGATCTTCACCAAATCCGGACTGATGGTCGGGCTCGGCGAGGGACGCAACGAGATCCTCCAGGTGATGGACGATCTGCGCGTGGCCGATGTGGACTTCCTCACCATTGGTCAATATCTGCAGCCGACCCGCAAGCATCACGAGGTCGTCCGCTTCGTGACGCCGCAGGAATTCGAGGCTTTCACGACGATCGCCTACGCCAAAGGCTTCTCGATGGTTTCGGCTTCGCCGCTCACCCGCTCCTCGCACCATGCGGGCGCGGATTTCGAGCGGCTGCGAGAGAAGAGGCTCGCCGCGTCTCGATGATCTCCTTCAGCGCGGCGGCGTTGTTCATCTCCGGCGCGCGGGAGGCGAAGAGAAGCGTCACGACGTGGCCCCGTCCGAGCGCACGCAGACGTTTCAGCTCCTGCGGGCAGGTCTCGCGCAGCTCGCTGGCGTAGCGGGTCTTGAACTCCCGCCAGCGCTGCGGCGCATGGGCGTACCAGCGGCGCAGAGCGTCGCTCGGCGCGACGAGTCGATCCCATTCGTCGAGCGCGGCCTTCGCTTTCGAGAGTCCGCGCGGCCACAGGCGGTCGACGAGGATGCGCTTGCCGTCCGCAGCGCTCGCCGGCTCATAGGCGCGCTTGATCTTGAACATGCTTTTCCTCAGGGTCGAAGCCCCCTGGGGAGCGACATAGGGCGCGAGGCGCTCGCGTCGCGCGGACGAAAAGGCCGTTTTCGCGCCTTCTGCAATAGTGGTAATAGCTTCGCCCATGAAGAGCTTCCGCAACCGCCGCCGCGTGAATTTCCGCGCCGACGACATGTTCGCCCTGGTCAGGGATGTCGAATCCTATCCGAAATTCGTGCCGCTCTGCGAGGCGCTGCGCGTGCGCCGCCGCAGCACGACGGAGGAGGGGGTGGAGGTCATCCTCGCGGAGATGCAGGTGGGCTTCAAGGCGGTGTGCGAGCGCTTCACCAGTCGCGTGACCTGTGACCCGAACAAGCGCGAGATCCTCGTCGAATATGTCGACGGCCCGTTCAAGAAGCTCGAGAACCGCTGGACCTTCACCGACGAGCCGGGCGGGCCGGAGGGCGGCGCGCGCTCGGTCGTCGATTTCTACATTAATTACGAGTTCCGCAGCCGCACGCTGGGGCTGGTGATGGGGGCGATGTTCGACTCCGCCTTCCACAAATATTCGGACGCTTTCGTCAAGCGCGCCGGCGAGGTCTACGGCCGCCGCTGAGCGGCAGCGATCATCAGCTCCAGCGCTTGGGCGACCGAGGCTTCCCTTATCGCCTCGCGCGTCTCGGGGCCGAAGCGGCGCTCGATATGCTCCACCCCAAAGCCCTTGCGCAGGCAGGCGAAATGGACGAGGCCCACGGGCTTCTCCGCGCTGCCGCCGCCCGGGCCGGCTATGCCGGTGATCGAGACGGCGATATCGGCGAAGGAGCGCTCCACCGCGCCGCTCGCCATGGCCCGCGCCGTCTCGGCGCTGACGGCGCCATAGCGCTCGAGAATCTCGTGCGGGACGCCGAGCATCTCCTCCTTGGCCGCGTTGGAATAGGTGACGAAGCCGCGATCGAAGGCGTCCGAGGAGCCGGCGATATCGGTGATCGCCCCGGCGACGAGCCCGCCGGTGCAGGATTCGGCGGTCGCGAGGCGCAGAGACTGCGCGCGGCAGAGATCGAGGAGGCGCTCGGCGAGGCGAGAGAGATCGGGGGCGGTCATGAGCAGGCTCGCTCGGTGTGATGAGGCGTCCAGCCCATAGATAGGCCGGATCGGACTCCGCCGTCGAGCCGACAGGCTAGGTCTCCGACAGAGCCGCTGCGCCCTCGAGCGCCGCGTTTCGCGAGGCCACGATCATGCGGCCGAGGGCGCGAAACTCGTCGCCGCGGCGCGAGGATCTGCGCCAGACGAGCCCGATGATCCGGCGCGGCTCCGGCTGCTCGATCCGCAGCACGCGGACGCTTCCTCTCGCCGTTTCGATCGGCAGGCTCATCTCCGGGAGCAGCGTGCAGCCCATGCCCGCCGAGACCATCTGAACCAGCGTCGTCAGATTGGTCATGCCGAAAGTGTCGATGTTCAGCACATTGCGGCTCTCGCAATAGCTGAGCGCCTGATCGCGCAGGCAATGGCCGTCCTCGAGCAGCAAAAGCCTTTGCGCTTTCAGCGTTTCCGCGCTGACGGAGCCGGCTTCCTCCGGCAATCCGTTCAAAGGAGCGACGAGAAAGAAACGATCCTCGAAGAGCGGCATGGAGTCGAGTTCTGGATCGACGGGCGTCGCCAGCATGACGAGGTCCAGAAGGCCGTCGTCCAACTCGGCCAGCAATGTGGCGGTCTGCGCCTCGCGAATATGCAGAGGTCGCAGATCCGCCGCGCCGCCGCCGAGCGCGTCGAACAAGGTCGGCAGAATATAGGGCGCGACGGTCGGGATGACGCCGAGGCGAAGCGGACAGAAATTCTGATCCGCCATCGTCTCCAGCTCCGAAATATCGGCGAGGATTCGGCGGGCGACCTTGGCGATCTCCCCGCCCGCAGCGGTCAATATGACCAGCTTGCCGCGCCGCTCGACCAATTGCGTGCCGAGCTCGACCTCCAGCTCCTTGATCTGCATGGAGAGCGCCGGCTGCGTCACGGCGCAGAGATCGGCCGCTTTGCCGAAATGCTCGGTGCGGGCGAGGGCCTCGAAATAGCGGAGCTGCTTGGTCGTGATCATCAGTTTTCCTGATCGATGACGAAGAATTTCGAATTTTACCTAATCGATTTCGCGTCTTATAGCAAGCTCAGCGGGGGCGTCGACGAGGAGGAAAGCAATGCCGAATGCAACGGAAAAGATGGTGACGAGCGCTGGAAAGTCACGTTCTCACGCTGACTTACGGCGATTTCTGCGGACGACCGCCGCGGCGATGGCGATCGTCGTCGGCGCGACGCTGGCCGCCTCGGCCGAGGGCGCGCCACATTCCAATCAATTCTGGTGGCCGGACCAGCTCGATCTCTCGCCCTTGCGCCGCAACGCCGCGGAATCGAACCCGCTGGGCAAGGATTTCGACTATGCGAAGTCGTTTCAGACGCTCGATCTCGCCGCGGTGAAGAAGGACATTGAGGCGGTCTTGACGACGTCGCAGGACTGGTGGCCGGCCGACTATGGCAATTACGGCCCATTCTTCATCCGCATGGCCTGGCACGGCGCGGGAACCTATCGCATCCACGACGGCCGCGGCGGCGCGAGCGGGGCGCAGCAGCGCTTCGAGCCGCTCAACAGCTGGCCGGACAACGCCAATCTCGACAAGGCGCGTCGGCTGCTGTGGCCGGTGAAGAAGAAATACGGCCAGAAGCTCTCCTGGGGCGATCTCATGGTGCTGACCGGCAATGTCGCCATGGAGAAGATGGGCTTTGCGACCTTCGGCTTCGGCGGCGGCCGCAGCGATGATTGGGAGCCCGATCTCGTCTATTGGGGGGCGCCCAAATTCATGGGCAATAATCGCGACAAGAGCGGCGCGCTCGCAAAGCCCTTGGGCGCCGTCCAAATGGGCCTGATCTATGTCAATCCCGAGGGGCCGAATGGCGTGCCGGACCCGCTCGCCGCGGCCAAGGACATAAGAGAAGCCTTCGGCCGCATGGCGATGAACGACGAGGAGACTGTCGCGCTGATCGCCGGCGGCCACACTTTCGGCAAGGCGCATGGCGCCAAATCGCCGGCCAAATGCGTCGGCCCGGCGCCGGCGGGAGAGAAGATCGAGGCGCAAGGCCTCGGCTGGGCCAATCGTTGCGGCTCCGGCAAGGGCGCGGATACGATCACCAGCGGGCTGGAAGGCGCCTGGTCGGTCGATCCGGTCTCCTTCACCACGCAATATTTGGACAACCTCTTCGGCCATGAGTGGGTCAAGACCAAGAGCCCGGCCGGCGCGACGCAGTGGAAGCCCAAGGATGCCGACGACATCGTCCCCGATGCGCACGAGCCCGGCAAGGCGCATCCTCTGATGATGTTCACAACCGATCTGGCGCTGAAATTCGACCCCGAATACGCCAAGATCGCCAAGCGCTTCCATGACGATCCGAATGCGTTCAAGCTGGCTTTCGCCAAGGCTTGGTTCAAGCTGACGCACAGGGATATGGGGCCGCGCGCGCGCTATCTCGGCGCGTTGGTTCCGAAGGACGAGCTGATCTGGCAGGATCCCGTTCCCGCGATCGACTACAAGCCGATCGAGGCCGCGGATATCGCCGGATTGAAGTCGAAAATCCTCGCTTCGGGCCTCACCGACGCCGAGCTGATCCGCACGGCTTGGGCCTCGGCGGCTTCGTTCCGCGGCACGGATAAGCGCGGCGGCGCCAATGGCGCGCGCATTCGCCTCGCGCCGGAAAAGGATTGGGCCGTCAACGACCCCGCCGAGCTGGCGAAGGTCGTGAAGACGCTGGAGGAGGTGAAGGCCGGCTTCGACAAGGGCCGCGCCGACGGCAAGCGCGTGTCGATCGCCGATCTCATCGTGCTCGGCGGCGGCGCCGCGATCGAGGACGCCGCCAAAAAGGCCGGCGTCACGATCGAGGTTCCGGTCTCGACAGGGCGCGCGGACGCGACGCAGGCGCAGACGGATGTCGAATCCTTCTCGGTTCTCGAGCCGAAGGCCGACGGCTTCCGCAACTACTTCGCCAAAGGCGGCGAGAAATCGCCGGCCGAGGCCTTGGTCGATCGCGCGAGCCTGCTGGAGCTCACCGTCCCCGAGACCGCCGTTCTCGTCGGCGGAATGCGGGTCCTCGGCGCAAATGAGGGGAATTCGCGGGTCGGCGCCTTCACCTCGCGGCCGGGCGTGCTGAGCAACGAGTTTTTCGTCAATCTGCTCGACATGTCCACGCAATGGAAAAAGTCGGCCGAGACGGAAGGCGTCTACGAAGGCCGCGACCGCAAGAGCGGCGAGCTCAAATGGACGGCGAGCGCCGTCGATCTGATCTTCGGCTCCAATTCAGAGCTGCGCGCCGTCGCGGAAGTCTACGCCTCTGACGATGCGAAGGAGAAGTTCTTGCGCGACTTCGTCGCCGCATGGGTCAAGGTGATGAATCTGGACCGCTTCGACTTGCGCAAGTCTTGACGTACCGCATCTCTCCCCGCGCATGGCGCGGGGAGAGAGCCCCGTGCGACGCTCGGCTATTGACATAATTCCCTGTTTTCCATTCGAAACAGCGGCGCGCCTCAGGCCGCACGCGCCTCGGCGTGCGCGACGACGCGCAGCCGCGCGACCTGATCGATCAATTCGCGCGTCCGCTCGGCGAGATTGGCGCTCGCGCCGGAAGAGCGGGCTGCGATCGCCGCGTTTTCCCGCGTCGCTTTGTCGATTTTGCCGACGGTGATGCATATTTCGCCGAGGCTGGCGGATTGTTCTTTCGCCGCGGCCGCGACATTGGCGACGAGCGCATCGGTCGAGGATGTGAGCTGGACGACCTCGCTCAATGTGCGGCTCGTCTCGCTCACGAGACCGACGCCGATCCCGACCTGCCGTTGCGCGGTTTCGACGAGCGCCCCGATTTCCTTGGCCGCTTCGAGCGCGCGTTGCGCCAGCGCGCGCACTTCGGAGGCGACCACCGCGAAGCCACGACCAGCCTCGCCGCTACGCGCCGCCTCGATGCCGGCGTTGAGAGCGAGAAGATTGGTCTGAAAGGCGATTTCGTCGATGAGATCGACGATCCGTCCGATCTGGCCGGATGAATCCTCGATCGCGCTCATCGCCGCGATCGTGTCGCGAAGGACCTCGCCGCCGCGCCGCGCGGCGCTGCTGGCGCGATTGACGAATTCGCGCACCTCGGCTGTCGTGTCCGCGGTGCGCTCGATCGCGGAGGTCGAGGCGCCGAGGTCGACGGCCGCCTTGGCGAGCTCGAGCGCCTGCTGCTCGCTGCGCTCGGCGAGGCTGTCGGCGACGCGCGCCCCTTCCGTCGTCCGCTCGAGAACAGCCTGGGAATTCTTCGCCACGGCGATCATGGCGTGCCTCAGCTTCTCGACGGCCTGGTTGAAATCGGCGCGAAGCGGCTCGTATTGCGGCGCGAAGGGCGTCTCCAGCCTCGAGGTGAAGTCGCCGCCGGAGAGCCGCTCGAGCCCATGGGCGAGAGCGGCGACCACAGCCGCCTGCTCGTCGGCCGCTCGACGGCGTTCGCCGTCGCCGGTCTCGCGCAGCTCGGCCGTCAAGCGGCGTTGGGACTCGGCCTCGTGCTCGAGACGCCGCTTCTCTTGCGCGGCCGCCTCGAAAGCGCGGAGCGCCCGCGCCATGTCGCCGATCTCGTCGTGCTGATCGACGAAAGGGATGTTCTCGTCGAAATCGTCTTCCGCGGCACGCTTCAGAGCCAGAGCGATCGTTTCCAGCGGCGCGCGAATCTGTGTTGCGACGATCCAGAATGCGACGATTATGGCGAGCGCGGTGGCGGTGGCCGGGACCGCCAGCGTCAACGCCTCGTCCCGGGGCCGGCGCTCTTCTTCCGCTCGGCGATTGGCCGAGAGGCGCCCGAGCGTCTCGCGGACGAAGGCGTCCATTTCGGCGATCATCTGGCCGCGATTGGCGATCGTCGCCTCGTCATTCGCCTGGACCAGCGCGGCCTTTGGCGAGATCGTCAGGCCGAGCTCGATCGTATCATTCTGATAGGCGATGAATTCTCGTATGGCGAGGGAGAGCTTCGTCTTCTGCTGCTCCGACATCCTGCCTCCGGCGCGGGAGACGAGCGCGTCGGCCGATCGACCGAGATCGTCGAGCGCACGACGCAGACCCGTCAGCTTTTTCTGCACTTCGTTCTTGTCGTCGGAGGAGAAGACCGCGTTGGCGAGAATCGCCACATGCTGCACGGATTGCGCGAGCCCACGCACCTCGAGGACATAGTCATAATCCGCCTCGATCTCATTCGTCTGTCGCGCGTGGAGACGCGATTGCCAGAATGCGAAGAGGGAGAGGCATAATGCGAGAGCGCCGAGCAGCGTGATGACGCCGCCGAGCTTGCGTGCGATGCTCGATTTCATCGGTTCGACAGCCGCATGGAGGAAAGACGCGGCACAATGCCCGAGCTCGCGTTGCGAAACAGCTAACGCCGATACCGCTAAGTCATTATTTTTTATGACAGGTGCGTGACAGCTCGGCGACTGCAGGGGGCAAACCGCAGCCGATTCCCAGCTGTCAACGCTCGGACTCGATCGCCGGCAGCCGCACCGTCGCCAGCGCCAGCGCCGCCATGCCCTCCTGCCGGCCAGTGAAGCCGAGGCGCTCCGAGGTCGTGGCCTTCACCGCCACGCGGCCGATGTCGACCTCCATGATCTTGGCGAGGCTCTCGCGAATGGCGTCGCGGTGCGGTCCAATCCTGGGCGCCTCGCAGACGATGGTCGCGTCGACATGGGAGATGATCCCGCCGCGCTCGCGCACGCGCTTGGCCGCGAAAGCCAGGAAGATGGAGGAGGGCGCGCCTCTCCATTGCTGGTCCGAGGGCGGGAAATGCTTGCCGATGTCGCCATCGGCCAGCGCTCCGAGCAGCGCGTCGGTGATCGCGTGGGCGAGCACATCGGCGTCGGAATGGCCGGCGAGGCCGTGGCTGTGCGGCACAGGAACGCCGCCGAGCCAGACCTTGTCGCCCTCGCCGAAAGCGTGGACGTCATAGCCCTGGCCGGTGCGAATGTCGGAGAGGTCGCCCAGCAGAGCGTTTTGCGCGCGCAAGAAATCCTCCGGCGTGGTGAGCTTGAAATTAGCGGCGTCGCCCGGAAACACATGGACCTTATGGCCGGCGGCCTCGGCGACCATGCCGTCGTCGGTCAGCTCGGCGCCGCCGCTCGCGACCTTACGATGCGCCGCGAGAATCAGCGGAAAGGCGAAAGACTGCGGCGTCTGCACGAAGCGCAGGCTCGCGCGGTCGGGAGTGGCGATCACGACGCCCTCGGCGTCGATCTGCTTCACCGTATCGGCGAGCGGCAGGCCCGGCACGGCCGCGCCATGGGCGCGCGCCGCCTCTGTCGCCCTGGCGACGAGAGCCGGGTCGGCGAAGGGCCGCGCGGCGTCCTGGATCAGCACGATTTCCGGGGCGGGAGAGAGAGTTGCCAGCGCCTCGAGCCCATTGCGCACGCTCTGCTGGCGCGTCGCGCCGCCGATCGCCGGCTCGAGCAGCTGCGCGCGCGCGCTGTCCGAAAGCTCAGCGACGCTGCCGCGATAGAGCTCCGCGTCGTCGGCATGGATGGCGACGAGAAGCGAAGCCTGAGGCGCAGCCCGGTGCATCGCTTCGAGAGTGCGCGCCAGCACAGACTTGCCGAGAAGCGCACGATATTGTTTTGGAAGGCCGTCGCCCGCACGCACGCCGCGGCCGCCGGCGACGGTGAGGATCGCAATGGTCGAGGATGAGCTCATAGGAGGTTCCTCTCCCGCTTTTTCGGCTTCGCGTCAATTTTCACTATTCTCGGGGATGTACGCATTGCGTACGTATGGCCATCTGCATATAGTGTAGGCACGATGACAACTGATGAATTTATAGGCGAGACCATAGGAGCCACGCCTTTGCGCATCGGTTCGCTTCATCTGACGGGGCGCGCCTTTCTGGCGCCTATGGCCGGCGTGACCGATCTCGCCATGCGGCGGATCGCATTGCGTTTCGGCGCATCCGCCGCGGTCGGCGAGATGGTCGGCGCGAGCGCGCTGGCGCGCGGCGACGTCGAGGCCCGCCAGCGGCTGGACGGCTCCGGCATAGACGCCCATATCGTGCAGATCGCGGCGCGCGATCCGGCGGGCATAGCCGAGACGGCGCGCCAGGCCGAGGCCGCGGGAGCGAGGCTGATCGACATCAACATGGGCTGTCCCTGCAAGCGCGTGACCGGCGGCCTCGCCGGCGCAGCGCTGATGCGCGAGCCGGCGCTCGCCGCCGAGCTGGTCCGCGCCGCTGTGGGCGCGGTCTCGGTTCCGGTGAGCGTCAAAATGCGGCTCGGCTGGGACGATGCCAGCCGCAACGCCGCCGAGCTGGCGCGTCTGGTGGAAGCCGAGGGAGCCGTCATGGTGACGGTCCACGGCCGCACCCGCGCGCAATTCTATGAGGGCAGGGCGGATTGGCGGGCAATCGCCGCGGTCAAGTCCGCCATAAAAATTCCGGTCGTGGCCAATGGCGATTGCGCCTCGCCGCAGGACGCCGCCGCAATGCTCGCGGCCTCCGGCGCCGATGCGGTGATGGTCGGACGGGCGGCGATGGGGCGGCCGTGGCTCGTCGGCGATATCGCCCATTTTCTCGCCGCCGGCCGCCGTCGCGCGGCGCCCTCCGCCACAGTGCGGCTGGAGGCGGCGCTCGAGCATTTGGACGGTCTGCTGATCGCCATGGGCGCGAATGCGGGCCTGCGCCATGCGCGCAAGCATCTCTCCGCCTATGCCGAGCAGGCGGAGGGAGACGCCGAGGCGCGCGCCGGTCTCCGACGGGCGATGCTCGCCTCTTCCTCGGCCGAGGAGGTTCGCGGGCTTCTTCGCCTTTTGTTCTCGCTCGAGCCGGCGCGAGGGGAGCCGGCTCCGGCATATTGCTGACGCGTATGTCCCGTACAGGATCGGCGCGCGCTCCGCGCCAGAGGAGTTCCGAGGTGTCGAGATGACCGCCGAATCCAACCCGCACCGGCGCAAGAACGCGCTCACGACGCCCGTCGGCGCGCGGCTGCGCGTGATCGCCGAAAATAATCGCGCCTGCATTCTCGAAGCTTTGCCCAATGTGATCCTGGCGATCCGGCCGGATGGGGTGATCGTCGACGCCAACGCCGCGGCGGAGTCGTTCTTCGAGATCGGCAAGCCGATCCTCATCGGCCAGGAGCTGAGCCGTCTCGTGCCCTTCGGCTCGCCCTTGATCGCCCTTATCGAGCAGGTGCGCGAGCGCGGCTCGGCGATCAATGAATATCGCATCGACCTCGGCCGGCCCGGAGCGGAGGGGGAAAGACGCGTCGATGTGCATTGCGCGCCGCTGCCGGACAGCGACGGCGGCGTTCTCGTGGTGCTGCAAGAGCGCACAATTGCCGATAAAATAGACAGGCAGCTGACCCATAGGGGGGCGGCGCGCACGGTTTCCGGGCTCGCGGCGATGCTCGCCCATGAGATCAAAAACCCGCTGTCGGGCATTCGCGGCGCCGCGCAACTGCTGGAAAGCTCAGTGGGAGACGCCGATCGGGCGCTGACGCGGCTGATCTGCGAGGAGACCGACCGCATCGTCCGCCTCGTCGACCGCATGGAGGTGTTCTCCGACTCGCGGCCGCCGGAGCGCGAGAAGGTCAATATTCATGTGGTGCTGGACCATGTGAAGCGCGTCGCTCGCAGCGGCTTCGCCCGCCACATTCGCTTCATCGAGAATTACGACCCCTCGCTGCCGCCGGTCGCCGCCAATCGCGACCAGCTGGTCCAGGTCTTTCTCAATCTGGTCAAGAATGCGGCGGAGGCGATCGGCGACTCCATAGATGGCGAGATCGAGCTTTCTACCGCCTTCCGGCCGGGCGTCAGCCTGCGCACCGCCGGCGACAAGCGCCCGGTGGGGCTGCCGCTGGAGTTCTGCGTGCGCGACAATGGCCGCGGCGTGCCCGAGGACATAGCCGCGCATTTGTTCGATCCCTTCATCACCACGAAGACTTCTGGAACTGGCCTCGGACTTGCACTGGTGGCTAAGATCGTCAATGACCACGGCGGCATCGTCGAATGCGAATCTCACCCGAGGCGTACTACTTTCCGTATTTTGATGCCGATGTATCGCAACAAGGACGAGGAGAAGCGAGCGGACGAGCGACGAGCCAGACGACAACATTCCGCCGCCGAGGGAACAGAGCCTGCGCCGAGAGAGCGCCGCTCGTGAGAACGATCTGCTGGAGAAAAATCCGATGACCCACGGCGAGATTCTGGTCGCCGACGACGACGCCGCGATCAGAACTGTGGTGGCGCAGGCGCTCTCACGCGCCGGCTATGAGGTGCGCACCACCGGAACGGCCGCGACCTTGTGGCGCTGGGTGCAATCGGGCGAGGGCGATCTCGTCGTCACCGATGTGGTGATGCCGGACGAAAACGCTTTCGAGCTGCTGCCGCGCATAAAGAAGCTGCGCCCCGATCTGCCCATCATCGTGATGAGCGCGCAGAACACTTTCATGACCGCGATCCGCGCCTCCGAGCGCGGCGCCTATGATTATCTGCCCAAGCCCTTCGATCTGAAGGAGCTGGTCGGCATCGTCGGCCGCGCCATGGCTGAGCCGCGCAAGAAGAACGAGATCGACGGCCCGGACGATATGGAGGGCATGCCCCTCGTCGGCCGCTCGCAGGCGATGCAGGAGATCTATCGTTCGCTGGCGCGGCTGATGCAGACCGATCTCACCGTCATGATCAACGGCGAGTCGGGCACGGGCAAGGAGCTGGTCGCCCGCGCGCTGCACGACTATGGCAAGCGCAAGAAGGGTCCCTTCGTCGCCATCAACATGGCCGCCATCCCGCGCGATCTCATCGAGAGCGAGCTGTTCGGCCATGAGAAGGGCTCCTTCACCGGCGCCAATCAGCGCTCTATCGGCCGTTTCGAGCAGGCCGAGGGCGGCACGCTGTTTCTGGACGAGATCGGCGACATGCCGATGGAGGCGCAAACGCGGCTTTTGCGCGTGCTGCAGCAGGGCGAATATACGACTGTCGGCGGCCGCACGCCGATCAAGACCAATGTCCGCATCATCGCCGCGACCAATAAGGATTTGCGCGCGCTGATTCAGCAGGGCCTGTTCCGCGAGGACCTCTATTTCCGCCTCAACGTCGTGCCGCTGCGCCTGCCGCCGCTGCGCGAGCGCTCCGAGGATATCGCCGACCTCGTGCATCACTTCTTCAAAGTGGCGGCGAGCGAGGGCCTGCCGCAGAAATATATCGAGCAGGCGGCGCTCGACCGCATGAAGCGCTATCGCTGGCCGGGCAATATTCGCGAGCTGGAGAATCTCATTCGCCGACTCGCCGCCCTGCATCCGCAGGAGGTCATCACCGAGGCGGTGGTAGAGCTCGAGCTCGAGCATGAGATGCGTCAGGCCTCGCCCGGCGATCGGCTGCAGCCGGCGACGTCCATTATGGCGGATATGCCCTCCGATAAGGATTTGACGCTCTCCACCTCGGTCGAGCAGCATCTCGCCAAGCTGTTCCGCGACCATGGCGACCGTCTGCCGCCGCCGGGCCTCTATCACCGCGTGATCCGCGAGATAGAGGTGCCGCTGATCTCCGCCGCTCTCGCGGCGACGCGGGGCAATCAGATCAAGGCGGCGGAGCTTCTGGGCCTCAACCGCAACACGCTGCGCAAGAAGGTCAACGACCTCGACATCCGCCTGATGCGCTCGCCGCGGTAGGATCGCGCTTCAGGAGCCTCGCCCATGACTCGTCTGCTCGAACAGGCTTTCGAAACCATTCGGAAGCTGCCCGCCCCGGTGCAGGATGATCTCGCGCGACTTCTCCTCGAGATGGCCAACGGCGAGACGCAATGCGTCGCGCTGACGTCGGACGAGGAAAGCGATTTGGCGGAGGCGCTGGCGGAGGTCGAGCGGGGAGAATTCGCCGCTGGACGAGACGATCCGCGCCATTTGGGCCAAATATGAGTGATGCGGCTCCGCTATATTGCTCGGGCGGCGCAGAAGATCGACGCTGCGTTCGCTGAAAGAGTTCTGCTACACAGAGAGTAATGATCTGGGTCGGAGAAGGCCATGGAGGCGATTGAGTTACATGATGCGCTTTTAAAAAAAATCGAAATCGACATTATGTCGTCGACTGTTGTTATTTATATTGAATACTACCATTATGCTATAAATAATAGCAGGATTCCAGCAAGAATAACACTTAGTGGAGTAAGTTCGATCACAGGTTTGCTAAATCTGCACAGCATAAATAAAAACTCATGGGCTGGAAATATTAATTATTTTGCGCAAGCGAGTAGCGATTCTCCTTTTTATTTATATCTTGTAGAAGGATGCATCGCTATTTGCGCAGAATCTGTCGATCTTGTCCAAGAAAAATAATGCTACACTGCGCCTTTAATCTGTTGTCGGCCTAGCGATGCCAGGACCTTTCCTTAAGGGAAGAGCTATGCGGTGACCCAGTAATTGCTGGCACGAGAACTCCGCCACAACATGCAACGCCTCTGCGTCACGCTACCCCTCGTCGACGATCGGGGACGAGACCGATTCACGACGACGAGGCAAGGCGGAGTGAGCGCCGGGCCAGATTGCTTCGACCCTTATCACGACCTATACAGGCGCATGTCCATGGCGGGAGACATTCAGGCGCCCGAGCCGCCGGCCGCGCCCAGGAAGCGATCCTGGCGCCTGTGGTTCGGGCCGATCGCGGTGGTCGCCGCCGTCGCCTGCGCGCTCGCCACCTTCTTCGTCATGGCCGAGCTCGCGCCGGTGGCGCCGACCAGCGACGTCGTCTATCCGCTCTTCTTCGCCGACGCCGTCGCGCTGGTTCTTCTGGTCGCTCTGGTGCTCGTCAAGGCGGGCACGCTCATCGGCTCCTGGCGGCGCGGCGCCGCGGCGGCGGGACTGCATATTCGCATCCTCGCCTTCTTTTCCGCCTTGGCGCTGACGCCGGCGATCACTCTCGCCATCGTCGGCTCGGTGACGCTCGAGCGCGCGCTGAACCCGCAATTCCTCGCCATGGTGAAGACGTCGGTTCACAGCACGGCCGAGGCGGCGCGCGTGTTCCGCGAGACGCAATGCCGCTCGCTGCTACAAGAAGCGCAGCTCTCGGCCTCGGATCTCGATCGCGCCCGCGCCATGTTCAACGCCGATCGCGGCCTGTTCCATGAATTCTTCGTCTCGCGGGCGCGCTTCCTCGGCTTTTCCGTGGCGGCGATCGTCAAGACCGACGGGCAGATATTGGAGCGCGTCGATGTGACGGCCGACGGCTCGGCCATCGTCATCGCGCCGCCGGCCTCGGATTTCGAGGATGCGCGCAAGGGCGAGCCGCTCTGCCTCGTCATCGACGATGGGCTCACCTTCGTCGCGCTGCGGCCGCTGTCCAGCTTTCCGGACACATTCCTCTATGTGACGCGTCCGGTCGATCCTTTCGGCGTGCAGTTTCCGGAGCAGGCGGCCAGCCTCATCGCCACCTATGACGCTTTCGAGACCTATCGCGGCGCGGTGAAAAAAGCCTTCACCGTCATGTATGCGCTGCTCGCCACCATAATGCTGCTGTCGGCGGTGTGGGTCGGGCTCGATTTCGTCGATCGGCTCGTCGCGCCGATTCGCGCGCTCATCGCCGCCACCGATCAGGTTTCGGCTGGCAATCTCGACGTGCGCGTCGATGTCGAGCGCTCGCATGGCGATCTCGCGCGGCTCGGCTCCGTCTTCAACAATATGACCAGCGAGATCGAGCAGCAGCAGAGCCGCCTGCTCGCCGCCAATCACCAGAATGAGGAACGTCGCCTCTTCACCGAGGCGGTGCTCTCCGGCGTGCCGGCGGCCGTCATCGGCGTCGATGCGGAAGGGCGGATCAATGTGCTGAACCGCTCGGCGGAGGAGCTTCTCGTCGGAGGGGCGGGGCAGGGCGTGGCCGATAAGGACGGCGCGGCGGCGGCGATCGGCGCGCGGGCGGCCGAGGCTCTCCCCGAGATCGCGCCCATTCTCGCCGACGCAGTGGAAGCGTTTCCGCGCGCCATTCAGACGCAGATCAACATAAGGCGCGGCGTCAAGGAGCTGACGCTCGCCGTCCGCGTCACCTCGGCGAGCACGCAAAAGGGCGGCGCGCATTTCGTCGTCACGCTGGACGACATCACCGATCTCGTCACCGCCCAGCGCACCTCCGCCTGGGCCGATGTGGCGCGGCGCATCGCCCATGAGATCAAAAATCCGCTGACGCCGATCCAGCTCTCGGCCGAGCGGCTGAAACGCAAATACGGCAAGCACATCACCTTCGAGCGCGACGTCTTCGACCAATGCACCGACACGATCGTGCGTCAGGTCGACGACATCAAGCGCATGGTCGACGAATTCGCCTCCTTCGCCCGCATGCCCAAGGCGCGGCCGGTGCGCGACGATCTCTGCGACTGCATGCGTCAGGCCTTTTTTCTGACGCGCGTCGCGCATAACGACGTCGAGATGACGCTCAATCTGCCGGAGGCGCCGGTCTACGCGGTCTTCGATCGAAGGCTGCTGTCGCAGGCGCTCACCAACATAGTGAAGAACGCCGCCGAGGGCATAGAAGCGCGCGAGGACGCCGCCCCGCTCGCCGCCAAGCGCATCGACATCAGCCTCGGCGTGCGCGACCGCATGGCCGAGATCGACGTCGTCGACAATGGCAAGGGTTTCCCCGCCTTCAACCGGCAGCGGCTGCTCGAGCCTTATATGACGACGCGCGCCGAGGGCACGGGGCTCGGCCTGCCTATTGTCGCCAAGATCATCGAGGACCATGGCGGCCGACTCGAATTGCTCGACGCCCCCTCCGGGACGGGCGCCTGCGTGCGCCTGCTCATTCCGCTCGCCGAGACGGCGGCGGAGGAAACGCAGGCGCAGGCGCGGATTTCGTGAATGGTGAGGAACATGGTCAGCGACATTCTCATCGTCGACGATGAAGAAGACATAAGGGAGCTGGTCGCCGGCATTCTCGGCGACGAGGGCCATGGCGTGCGCACCGCCAAGGACGCCGACGGCGCGCTGGCCGCGATCGAGCAGCGCCGCCCACATCTCGTTTTCCTCGATATTTGGCTGCAGGGCTCGCGCCTCGACGGCATGCAGGTGCTGGAGATCGTCCAGAAGCAGCACAAGGACCTGCCGGTGGTGATGATCTCCGGCCACGGCAATATCGAGACTGCGGTCAGCGCCATAAAGCTCGGAGCCTATGACTTCATAGAAAAGCCCTTCAAGGCGGACCGTCTCGTGCTCGTCGCCGAGCGCGCGCTCGAGGCCTCGCATCTGCGCCGCGAGATCAGCGCGCTGCGCCAGCGCGCCGGCGCCTCGGATCGCATCGTTGGCAGTTCCTTCCCCGCGCATCAGCTGCAGCAGGTGATCGCGCGCGTCGCGCCGGTCAATTCGCGCGTGCTCATCACCGGCCAGCCCGGCTCGGGGAAGGAGCTCGCGGCGCGCTGCATCCATGCGGCCTCGCAACGCGCCGTCGGTCCCTTCGTCGTCATCAATGCGGCGACGATCACGCCGGAGAATATGGAAATAGAGCTGTTCGGCAGCGAGGGCGGCGAGGGCGCGCGCAAGATCGGCGCGCTGGAGGAGGCCCATGGCGGCACGCTCTTCCTCGACGAGATCGCCGACATGCCCAAGGACACGCAGGCGAAAATCCTGCGCGTTCTGGTGGAGCAGAATTTTCAGCGCGTCGGCGGAACGGCGCGCGTCGAGGTCGATGTGCGGATCATCTCCTCATCGGCGCGCGATCTCACCTCGGCGATAGAGGAGGGCGCTCTGCGCGAGGATCTCTTCCATCGCCTTTCCGTGGTGCCGATTCGCATCCCCTCGCTCGCCGAGCGGCGCGAGGATATCCCCGAGCTCATCGAATATTTCATGGAGCAGGTCTCGGCGACCTCCGGCATGCCGCGCCGCAAAATCAGCGAGGATGCGCTCGCCGTGATGCAATTGCACGATTGGCCGGGCAATATCCGCCAGCTGCGCAACAATGTGGAGCGGCTGATGATTCTGACCGCCGGCGACGCCACGGCGGAGATTTCCGCCGAAATGCTGCCGTCCGAGATCGGCCAGCTCGTCCCCGCGACTCCGGCCGGCGTGCGTGGCGAGAAGCTGATGAGCCTGCCGCTGCGCGAGGCGCGCGAAGTGTTCGAGAGAGAATATCTGATCGCCCAGCTCAATCGCTTCAGCAACAATATTTCGCGAACGGCGGAATTCATTGGAATGGAGCGATCGGCGCTCCATCGCAAGTTGAAGTCGCTCGCCATCGAGTGAGCGACAAATCTCGCCGTTACAAGGTCTTGCGAAATTTTCCTATTGGCTCTGCGACGGTTTGGCTCTAGTTGATGCGTTTCGTCTCGTCGTAAACTCGTCGAAACAGCGGGTTACAGGACCGTAAGGGGAGGCCTTTGGCCGCATGAGGGAGTTGCGTCTTGCGCATCGCGCCGACGCGGGCTCTAATGTGCGGTCGGATGGCTATGGACCGATAAGAGCGACGCAAATCGCCCCGATAACGAAAAACAGAACAGGATAGCCGATGTCCTCCGAACGCGCGCAAAATCTGCAAGATACGTTTTTGAATTACGTGCGGAAGAACAAAGTCCCGCTCACGATTTTTCTGGTCAATGGCGTCAAATTGCAGGGCATCGTGACCTGGTTCGACAATTTCTGCCTCTTGCTGCGGCGCGATGGGCACTCGCAGCTCGTCTATAAGCATGCGATCTCGACGATCATGCCCGGCCATCCGATCCATATGTTCGAGCCGGGCGAAGAGGGCGCGGAGCCCGCGCCGGAGCAACGTCACCGCTGAGCGGGATTTCGGAAGATCGGCCCTGGTTTTCCGTTGAAGTTCCCGCAAATACAACAGACGCTGGCAAGGCGCGCGGCAATCCGCCGACGCGCTCCGCTCAGCGGGCCGAGGTCGGGTTGAGCGAAAAAACATCAGCGTCCGAGGACCGGACGGCGGACATGTCCACGAAAGCGCTCGTGGTGGGTCCTTATCCCACGCGGGCGCGGCCCTCGGAGAGCAGCGCGGGGCAGGGGGCGGAGCGCGACCCGGTCTCGAGGCTCGCGGAGGCTGTCGGCTTGGCGGAGGCGATCGAGCTCGACATCGTCGGCGAGATCGCTGTTTCCCTGCACGATGTCCGGCCCGCGACCTATCTCGGCAAGGGCAAGGTCGAGGAAATCGCCGAGACGGTGAAAGCGACAGAGGCGGAGCTGGTGACGATGGACTGCCAGCTCTCGCCCGTTCAGCAGCGCAATCTCGAGAAAGCTTGGGGCGCCAAGGTCATCGACCGCACCGGGCTGATCCTCGAGATTTTCGGCCGCCGCGCCCGCACGAAGGAGGGCTCGCTGCAGGTCGAGCTCGCCCATCTCGCCTATCAGAAATCGCGGCTCGTGCGCAGCTGGACCCATCTCGAGCGCCAGCGCGGCGGCTTCGGCTTTCTCGGCGGCCCCGGCGAGACGCAAATCGAGACGGACCGCCGCCTGATCGAGGAGCGCATGGCCCGCATCGAGCGCGATCTCGATCAGGTCAAGCGCACGCGCGGCCTGCATCGCAAGAAGCGGCGCGAGGTCCCCTATCCGGTCGTCGCGCTGGTCGGCTACACCAACGCCGGCAAATCAACGCTGTTCAACCGTCTGACCAAGGCCGGCGTGCTGGCCGAGGACATGCTGTTCGCGACGCTCGATCCGACTTTGCGGCAGATACGCCTGCCGCATGGCTCGAAGGTGCTGCTCTCGGATACGGTCGGCTTCATCTCCGATCTGCCGACCATGCTGATCTCGGCCTTCCGCGCGACGCTGGAGGAGGTGACGCTGGCCGATGTGATCTTGCATGTGCGCGACGTCTCGCACCCGGATTGGGAGGCGCAGGCGTCCGACGTCGAATCCATTCTCGGCGAGCTCGGACTTTCCGGTGAGGCGGGAACGCGCATTCTCGAAGTCTGGAACAAGATCGACGCGCTGGATGACGACATCGTCGCCGCGATGAAGATCGCCGCGCGTGGGAAGAAGATCGTCGATCGGCCGTCTCTCGTCTCGGCGCTGACCGGGGAAGGGCTCGACGCCCTGCTCGGCCGCATAGAGACGCGGCTCGCCGAGGGACGCATTCAGCTCGAGGTCGAGCTCGACCCCGCCGACGGCGCCGGCATTGCGTGGCTGCACGCCCATACGGAGGTTCTGGATCGCCAGACGCTGGCCGATGGCCGCGCGCGCCTCATCGTGCGCGTCGCGCCGGAGCGATTCGACGGGGTGACGCGCCGCTATCCGCAGGCGGAAGTGCGCGCTCGCGCGTCATCCAAGCGGCGCGCGCGCTAATTCCCTCTCGGCGCGCCTCGAGTCCCGAGGCGCTCGAACATGCGGATCGAGCCATGGATCGAATTTATCTGATCGTCGCTATTCTCTCCGAGGTGGTCGGCACCTCCGCGCTCAAGGCGAGCGAGGCTTTTTCCAAGCCGCTGCCGTCGGTCATCGTCGTCATCGGCTATGGCGTGTCCTTTTTTCTGCTGTCGCTCGCGCTGCGCAGCATTCCGGTCGCCGTCGCCTATGCGATATGGTCCGGGGTCGGTCAGGCGCTGATCGCCGTCGTCGCGTGGTTCGCTTTCCATCAGAGGCTCAACGCCGGCGAGATGGCCGGCATGGGCCTCATCATCGCTGGCGTCGTCGTGCTGAGCCTTTTTTCGCAGACCGCTCATTGAGGATGTTTCGATGCCGCTCACCTTGCTCATCGGCAATAAGGGCTATTCGTCCTGGTCGCTGCGCGCCTGGCTGCTGCTGAAGCAGCTCGGAATCGACTTCGACGAGATATTGGTTCCGCTCTATCAGCCAGAATCCAAGGCAAAGCTCCTCGCCTTCTCGCCCGCGGGCAAGGTTCCCGCGCTGCGCGCCGACGATATTCTGGTTTGGGAATCACTCGCCATCGTCGAATTCATCGCCGCGCGCTTTCCCGATCTCCCGGTATGGCCGCACGATCCGGCGGCGCGGGCTCTGGCGCGCTCGCTCTCGGCGGAAATGCATTCCGGCTTCACGGCGTTGCGCGGCGAATATCCCACCAATTTCCGTCGCTCGCCGCGCTCCATTGCAGCGCCGAGCGCGGCGGCGGCCGCCGATATCGCCCGCATAGACGCCGCCTGGCGCGATGCGCGCGCGCGCTTCGGCGGGCAGGGGCCGTTTCTCTTCGGCGAATTCTCGGCCGCTGACGCCATGTTCGCGCCGGTCGTTTGCCGATTCTCGACCTATAGGCTCGACGTCTCGCCGCAAGCGCAGGATTATATGCGCGCGATCGAGGCGCTGCCGGCCTATCGGGAATGGGTGGAGAGCGGCCGCGCCGAGCCCTGGGTCCTCGAGAAATTCGAGAAGTAATCTCGCGCGGGAAGCGCAGATAGAACGCCCGCTGTCAGGAGCGGGCGATCACTCGCGCTCCGCAGCTTTGGCGGCCTGCCATAACGCTTCCATCTCGTCGAGCGTCGATTGTTTCGGGCTCTTGCCCTGTTCGGCGAGCGCGCGCTCGATGAAACCGAAACGCCGCTCGAATTTTGCGTTGGCGCCGCGCAACGCCTGCTCCGGATCGGCGCCGACATGGCGAGCGAGATTGGCGACGGCGAAGAGAAGATCGCCGATCTCCTCCACGACGGCGGGCGCGTGAGGCGCGCCATCGATGCCCAGCTCCGCTTCCACCTCCCGCGTCTCCTCGCGGATCTTCTCCAGCACGAGACGCGCGTCGGCCCAGTCGAAGCCGACCCTGCCGGCCTTTTCCTGAAGCTTCACCGCGCGCGTCAGAGCGGGCAGGGCAGGCGGAACACCATTGAGCAGGCCGGCGGGCTCTTCTATGCCGCGACGCTCGGCGCGGGCCTTCTTCTCCTGCGCTTTGATCTCGGCCCATTGGACGGCGACATCCTCAGGCGAGGCCGCGGATTTGTCGCCGAACACATGCGGATGGCGGCGAATGAGCTTGTCCGAGATCGCCTCGGCCACATCGGCGAAGGCGAAAACGCCGCCCTCCTCGGCCAGACGGGCGTGAAAGACCACCTGCAGCAGCAGATCGCCGAGCTCGTCGCGAAGATCGCCGAGGTCTCCGCGCTCTATGGCGTCGACGACCTCATAGGCCTCCTCGAGCGTATAGGGAGCGATGCTGGCGAAGTCCTGCTCGAGGTCCCAGGGGCAGCCGGTTCCAGGGGTGCGCAGGGCCGCCATTATGCCGAGGAGGCGCGCGATCGCGTCCTGCGTCATCGACAGGCCTCTAAGAGGCGGAACGAGCATTGAAAAGCGCGAGCGGCGCGTTGTTTTGACGCAGCGGCGCATGGCAAAAAAAGTGAGGAATCCGAGACGCTTTGCTCTAACATAAGTGCCGGATCTCGACTGCGCCCTTGGTCTACCGCCCTCCGCAGTCGATCCGAGGGTCCGGGGCCATAGTACGCCTTGCAAACGACAGCGCCTCGGACCCGACTTGCGCATCCGAGGTGAGATCGTCGTCGCCTTTCGGCGCGCAGCCGCAAGCCGGGAACGACTTGCGGCCCACTGTTTTTCAGCGCCTCAGTCGAGCGTGATCGACAGAGCTTCGCGACCCTTCGCCGTGTCGACGACCTGCATCGTCACGGGCTGGCCTTCGGCGAGATGGGTCACGCCGGAGGGACCGAGGATCGAGATGTGGACGAAGACGTCCTTCCCGCCATCATTCGACTGCACGAAGCCGAAGCCCTTGGTCTCGTCGAACCATTTGACCTTGCCGGAGACCGGCACGGCCGTCGACGGATCGGGAGCCTGACGCCGCGGCGGCCGATCGAAGCCGCCGCCGCTGCCGCCGCTGCTTCGCGGACGCTCTGCGGTCGCGGTCGAAAGATCGACCTCGAGCACGCGAGTGACCTGCTGGCCCTTGACCGAGCTCGACACCTGCACCTTCAGCTTCGCTCCGGGCGGCAGAGCGTCATAGCCCGCAGCCTGAACGGCGCCGATATGCAGGAACGCGTCGCCCGTGCCATTGCCGAGCTCCACGAAGCCGAAGCCTTTTTCGGGCTTGAACCATTTGACGACCGCGTCGATCGCGGGCTCGTTCGAGGACGGGGGCGGCGCATCGCCAAATCCACCACCTCCGCCGAAAGGCGACCTCGGCGGCCGGCTGGGCCGCGGGCTGTCATAGCCGTATGGGGGGTCGTCGTCGAACCCACGTTTTCTGGGTCCCCGGAAGTCTCGACCTTTGCTGCTCATGTCTTGGTACTCGTCTCCGCCAACCGCCAAAAGACCGCTATAGCCACATGCACGGCCTCTCGCCGGGCGCAAAAGCGCCGACGACGCACGCGTCCGCCGGCGTCTCGCGGAGAGCCGGTTTTGGTGCGTTCGTAAGTGTGCCAGTTGAATGCCATATAGTCCCGCGCAATCGCCTTTTTACCAGGAAGCGGCCCAGTCTGGCTAGATGAATTCGCCAGCGTTTTCGAAAAAACCCGAGGCCGCCGCTCACCATGCGACGAATCACAGGGTGAGAACACGCAGATCGAAGCGTGGAAAAGTGGCGCGAGCGCGGCAAGAACGCCGCGCATCCGCACTCGGCGCACAACAGCGGCGCGGGGCCTCGAAGGCGAGGGGCCGGACGCTCGACGCGCAATGGACTGAAATCACGGAAGATCGGAAAAATGAAAATCGCATAATCGATATTATGGAACCTAAAATCCATTCGCCTTGGGGCAGGAAATGGCTCCGGTCGGCGATGGCAATCGGACGGCGCGCAGATTAGCACGCGCATATCAGCGCGCGCTGGGTCGCTCGGTTCATGGATAATGCGGCTGTTTCGGACGCGTGGCTCAGGCCAGATCGATCCGCATGCCGTCGAAGGCCGGCGTCACATTCTCCGGCAGAGTCGCGGCCAGCGCGTCATAGTCGAGATCGACATGCAGATCGGTCAGAATCGCGCGGCGCGGCTTGAAATGGGCGACCCATTCCAGCGCCTCGCCGACCGAGAGATGCGTGCCATGGCGTTTGTGGCGCAGCGCGTCGACAATCCAGACGTCGAGCCCCTCGAGATGGCGGAAGCTCTCTTTGGGCACGGAATTGAGGTCCGGCGTATAGGCCAGCCCGCCGATGCGAAAGCCGAGCGCGTCCATATCGCCATGGTCGAGCCGGAACGGCATGGCCTCGATGGTTCCGCCGGGACCTTCCACCGTCACCTCGCGGCCGAGATGAATGCGATGCTCGTCGAGCAGCGGCGGATAATAGCTGCCGGGCGGCGTCTTGAAGATATAGTCGAAGCGATCCGTCAGCATTCTGGCCGTCGGCTCGTCCAGATAGGCCGGAATGCGCCTTCCGCTCTCCAGCACCAGGCCGCGCACATCATCGACGCCATGTGTGTGATCGGCGTGCGGATGGGTGAAGAGTATCGCGTCGAGATGGTCGACCTTCGCGTCGATCAATTGCTCGCGCAGATCGGGCGAGGTGTCGATCAGCACATTGGTCCGCGCGTCGCCCTCGGTCCGCGTCGCCAATATCGAGCAGCGCCGGCGGCGATTCCGCGGATTGGCGGGATCGCAGGCGCCCCAGCCCTGGCCGACGCGCGGAACGCCGCCGGAGGAGCCGCAGCCCAATATGGTGACGGCGAGGCTCATTCGGCGGCTCGCCGTGTTTCGATCGGCGTCATTTTGGAGAAAAGCGCCAGCGCATTGGCTGTCGTCTGCGCGGCCATCTCCTCGAAGGAGACGCCTTTGGCCGCCGCGAGCGTGCGCGCCGTATCGGCGACATAGGCCGGCTCATTGCGCTTGCCGCGATGCGGCACGGGCGCCAGGAAAGGCGCGTCGGTCTCCACCAGGAGACGCTCCAGCGGCACGTCGCGCGCGATCTCGCGCAGCTCCCCGGAATTCTTGAACGTCACCACGCCGGAAAAGGAGATGTAGAGCCCGAGTTCCACAGCCGTCTCGGCCAGCGCGCGCGAGCTGGTGAAGCAATGGAGCAGGGCCTTGAAAGCCCCCTTCCCCATTTCCTCGCGCAGAATTTCGGCGCAATCGGCGTCGGCGTCGCGCGAGTGAATGACGAGCGGCAGCCCGCTCTCGCGCGCGGCTTCGATATGGGTGCGGAAGACGCGATGCGCCAGCTCGCGCGGGGCCTTGTCATAGTGATAGTCCAGCCCCGCCTCGCCTATGCCGACGCATTTCTCATGGCGCGCCAGCTCGACGAGCTCGGCGGCGCTCGCCTCGCGCTCCTCATGGGCGTGGTTGGGATGCGTGCCGACCGTGCAGAACACATCCTCGTAACGCTCGGCTATGGCGGCGATCGCAGCGAATTTCTCGACATGGGTCGAGATGGTGACGAAACGCGCCACCCCCTGCGCACGCGCGCGCGCCACGACCTCCTCCTGCTCGGGAGCGAAATCGGGGAAGTCGAGATGGCAATGTGTGTCGATCAGCATGGGCTCGGCCTGAACTCTCGGCGTGTCGGCGCCGAACCCTTAACGCGCCCGGCCGGGAATTGGAACGATTCTATTCGGAAGGGGATTTCGCCTCCCGCAGGCGGCGACGCAAATCTTCGACCAGCCGAGGGTCATTCTGCGCGCCAGCCAACACAGGCTCGAGTTTACAGAGCGACGGTGACATTCTGAGCCAAAAACGCAGCATCCTCCTCATCCACCAGCGCCGCGTCGAAGCGCGTCGTCGCGTCGATCGTCGTGCGCCTGATATTGCAACTGCGTAAATCCGCGCCCGAAAAATCGACGCCGCGCAAATCCTCCCCGGCAAGGTCGATCCCCGCCAGCGTCAGGCCGCGGAAATCGGCGAGTGGGTCGAGATCGCCGAGGCGCGCCATTTCGGCGAAGGACATCGGGCCGGCCGCTATGATCTTTTCGGCGCGCGCCGCGACCTCGGCGGTCAAAGTGAATTGCGAATGCGAAAGCGAATGCGGATCGGTCAGCACGACGGCGCCGAATGGCAGGGGACCGAAGAAACCAGATGGGCCGGAAGCCATTTTGGAAAAATCCTATTCGCTGTCGAGATCGATTCGCAGCAGCCTGTCGCCATGCTTGGTCAACAGCGCCGTCAGCAGCGCCTGCTTCTGCTTTTCCTGGCTCTTTGCGAACAGGCTGCAGGCGCCGAAATCCATATCCGACACTTGCAGGCCGAGATCGACGCGCCCGCGCATTCGCGGCCGCTCGCCTTTCGCGACCTCGACGGAAGCGACGCGTCCATCCACCTCGCCGCCATAGGCCACGGCGAAAATGTCGCCCTTCAGAAAGCCGCCATCGGTCGCGGCGATCAGCCAGCTCTCGCCGCCCTCGGCGCGTCCGGCGGCGCTGATCAATTGCAGAGTCGGATCGGCGGCCGGTGTCGCAAAGGCCGGCTGCGTCATGCGGCCATTCTCGCAATTCACGAAAAGCTCGGCGCTGCGATAGCCGAAAGTAATATGGCCCTTCTCGCTCGTCGCCCGCATCTCGCCGCGAAACGTCACCCGGCAGATGACGGAGAAGATGTCCTTGGCGTCCTCGCTCTCGGCGGCGCGCCCCTGGCCGAGCGCGACATAGCCCGATGCCGGCGCAAATTTGTCGATCGCCGGCCGCTGCGGGACGGGCGGCTCCGGCGTCTTCGTCATTTGCAGCGGCGATAGTTTCGCGAGCCGGCTGGAAGCGCGCTCGGCCCCCGGCAAATTCGCGCGAATGAGCGAGGCGGGGACGATATAGCCGACGCGCAGATCCTCGCCCTGCCCTTTGCCGCCGAAATCGACCTGAGTCAGAACGCCCATGAGATTGGGCGCATTGGGCGTGAACAGCGGCGAGCCGCTGGAGCCTTTCTCTGCGAAATAGGGATTGTCTCGCTCGGCAGTGAATTTGCGCCAGCTCTTCGAATTCGTCCGATCCTCGATCTCGCCTTCAATCAAATCATCGGTGTTTCGCGTCGGGAGATAGGCCAGCAATTCCGCTCTGCCGGCCTCGTAGCTCTCGAGCGCCAAGGGCAGACGCAGCGCTTCCTCGGGCGTGGCGTCGGCGCGCAGAAAGGCCAAATCGGGCGTTTGGCGGCGGCCGCCGGCGGTGCTGGCCAGCGTCGCGTGACGCGGGTCGCGATTTGCCCCGGGCAGGAAAGGAAACTCTATGCGCAAGCGCTCTTCGCCCGGCGCATGGGCGCGCGCATCCTCGACGACATGGGCGCAGGTGACGATGAGATCGCCTTCGATCAACGCGCCGCAGCCGACGAATGCTTTTCGCTCGTCGGCTGTGAAGATATAAATGAGCGCGGTTTCACGTTTAGGCATCGGCGAAAGGAATATTATGAGCGCGAACATCATAATCGAGGCCGGCGAAGGCCGGAAGATATATTTCGGCGGAGCGGAGGGGCCGGAAGGCCTCGAATCCGTGGGCGCGCTCGATCGCGCGGCGAAGGCCTCGGCCGATCAATTCGCCAAGGCCATGGGCTCGCTCTCCGTGCTGGTCGAGCATTTGCGCAGCGCGGTCGAGGCGATTCCCGACAGGCCGCAGAAAGTCGAGATCGAGTTCGGCGCGTCGCTGACCGGCGACTGCGATCTCTGGGTCGTCTCCGGCGAGGGCAAGGCAGAATTCAAGGTCAAGCTCGCCTGGGAGAAGCCGAAGAAGGAGGCGTGACGCCGCCTCACGAGCATCCGGTGACGAGACCGTCGCTGCGTCCGGCCCGCAGTGAGCGCGAGACGCGCGTCACCAGCGGATCGAACTTCTTCTTTTGCGATGCGGGATATTCGATGGAGGCATTGTTCCATATCTCGCCTCTGCAGGAGAGCAGCGAGCGACGATAGAAAATGCGGTCGCCTTTCACACCCGAGACGACGACCCAATCCTTGCCTTTCTTGGCGTAGGTCACGGTCTCGCCCTCGCCGGGCGCGAGACGGTCGGCGAATTCCTGGTCCTTCTGAAAAGCGCGATAGCCGCCATAGATGGCGATCTCGGCCTGCTTGTCCGGCGAGGTGAAGACGCGGCCGTCGTCATTCTCCGGCGCCTCGCCCATGGTCCAGCCCTTGGGGACATCGGCCGTCGTGCCGAAGCGGGCGTTGCGATAGGCGAGCCAGGCTTCGGCGTGCAGAGGGCCGGCGCAGAGCAGGGCCGCGACGGTCGCCGTCATCAAAATGAGGCTCGCTCGCGACCGTTCCATTTGCGCCTCCCCGTCAGCTCTTGGCGCCTTGCGCCTCGCCCTCCTCCACATAGCGCGGAAAGACCGGAGCGGGCGCTGGCAGCGGCGCGCCGGGGCTCAGCGCATGCGCCTCGCCGGCATGGACGAAATCGCGCGCATCGGCGGGAACGGCGAGCAGATCGAGCAGGCCCGAGGCCGCGGCCGGAATGAAAGGCTGCAACGGAATGGCGAGCCGCCGCAGAGCCTCCGCCGTCACATAGAGGATCGTCTCCATGCGCTTGGGGTCGGTCTTCTTTTTGGCCCAGGGCTCCTCGCCGGCGAAATAGCGATTGGCGTCCCCGACGACGCGGAACAGCTCCGCCAGCGCCAGATGCGGCGCATAGGCGTCCATAGCCTCGCGCGCCTTGCCGAGAGCGGCGAAGGCGTCGGCGAGCAGCGCGCGGTCAGCCTCGGTCAACTCGCCCGGCGTAGGGACGGCGCCGCCGCAATTCTTGGCGATCATCGACAGCGAGCGCTGCGCCAGATTGCCGAGGTCATTGGCGAGATCGGCGTTGATGCGATTGACGATCGCCTCATGCGAATAATTGCCGTCCTGGCCGAAGGGCACCTCGCGCAGGAAGAAATAGCGCAGCTGATCGACGCCATAGCGCTGCGCGAGATCGATCGGATCGATGACATTGCCGACCGACTTCGACATTTTCTCGCCGCGGCTGAACAAAAAGCCGTGCACGACGATCTGCTTCGGCAGAGCCACGCCGGCCGACATCAGAAAGGCCGGCCAATAGATCGCGTGAAAGCGTGTGATGTCCTTGCCGATGACATGGGCGTTCGCCGGCCAGAAGCGGGCGCGCTCCCCCTCCCCGGTCAAAAAGCCGGTCGCGGTGATGTAATTGGTGAGCGCGTCAACCCACACATACATCACATGCGGCGAATTGGTCTCCGGCTTGGGCGGAACAGGAATGCCCCAGTCGAAAGTGGTGCGGCTGATCGAGAGATCGGTGAGGCCGCGCTTCACGAAGGAGACGATCTCGTTTCTGTATTTCTCCGGCGTGATGAAATCCGGATGCGCCTCATAGAGAGCGAGCAGTCTCTCCTGATAGGCCGAGAGCTTGAAGAACCAGCTCTCCTCCTCCACCCATTCGACCGGCGTGCCCGTCGGCGCGAGCTTCCTGCCCTCGATCTCGGTGATCTCGCCTTCGTCGTAATAGGCCTCGTCGCGCACCGAGTACCAGCCGGAATATTTGGCGAGATAGATATCGCCCGCCGCCTCCATGCGCTTCCAAATCTCGAGCGCCGCCTCCGCGTGGCGCGGCTGCGTCGTGCGCACGACATCGTCGGCGAGCGCGTTCAGCGTCTCGCCCATGGTCTGGAACTGGCCGGCGGTGCGATCGGCGAGCTGCTGCGGGGTCAGCCCCTCGCGCTCGGCGGTGCGTTGCATCTTCTGGCCGTGCTCGTCCATTCCGGTCACGAACAGCACGTCGAAGCCGTCGAGCCGCTTGAAGCGCGCGAAAGCGTCGGTCGCGATGCGTTCATACGCATGACCGATATGCGGGGCGCCATTCGCATAGGGAATGGCGGTGGTGATCATGAAGGTCGGACGTTCAGCCATGGGCCAAGGGTCTAGCGCGCTTTGCCGCGGCGGGGAAGCGGAAGGCGTGCGGCGCAGCAAAATTCCTGGCTAGATCATTCGCGCGAGCGCCGCGCGCCAATGTTCGAGCTTGCGATCGAAGCTCATGGCCGCATGGGCCGGGCTGGTCGAAGGCAAGGTCACGCTGGGCGGCGCCGATGCGGCCAATGTCGGCGCGACCATCCGGCGATAGAGATCGCCCGCCTTGCCGCCATTGAGGCAGACGAGAGCGGTCTGCGGATGCGCGGCTAGAAAGCCGGCTATGTCGTTGACGACGACGCTGGCGACGTCGATCTTCTGGTCGAGGCTGCCCGGCCGCCGCCCCTCGGCGCAGACATCCCACAAAGCGACACCCCTCTCCGTCAGCTGCGCGAGCCGCTCCTCATAGGGCAGTTCCGGCGCGACGCCGAACAGCCGCCCCATGATCGGCCAGAAGGCGTTGCGCGGCTGCGCATAATACTGGACGCGCGCCAGCGAGACCTGCCCGGGCAAAGAGCCGAGGATCAGCACGCGCGCGTCGGCGCGGGAGACCGGCGGGAAGCCTTTCGAGGTCGGAATGACGTCCAAGGAAAGCCTCTATCGGCGCGCCGCCTCTTCGAGATCGGCGAACACCTGCAGAATGAGCCCGCGCTTGTCGAAATTGAACACTTCCGTCTCGCGCGCCGCTTCGCCGATGCGCTCCCAGGCGCGCGCATAAGGGGCGAGGCTCGTCGCGCTCGCGCCTTCGCCGGCCTTGGTCCGCACTGTGGAATCGAGGAAGCGATAGAGCCCGCTCATGAAGGTCTCATAGGCCGGCTCATTGTCGCGTCCGGCGAGCCGGTCGGCCAGCGAATGCACGGCGAGCCAATCCACTTGCGGCAGACGCGCGAACATCGCCCGCAGCGCCGTATCGAAGGCGACGCCGTCGCCGTCCAGCAGACGCAGCGCCTCGCGCACAGAGCCTTCCGCCCCCGCCGCGGCGCCGGCCAGAGCCTCCTGCTGCGCTGAGCTCCAGGGCGCGCCCAATGCGCGGATCGCGGCGATGACGTCCGGCTCGGCCAAGGGCGTGAGATTGAGCTTGCGGCAGCGCGAGCGGATGGTCGGCAGCACCCGGCCCGGCTGGTGCGCGACGAGCAGAAACAGCGAGCGCGCCGGCGGCTCCTCGATCAGCTTCAGCAGCGCATTGGCGCTGGAGCGGTTGAGATCGTCCACGCTGTCGACGATGGCGACGCGCCAGCCGCCCTCGCCCGAGCTCTGGTGAAAGAGATGGATCAGCCGCCGCACATCCTCGATGCGGATTTCGGTGAAGTGCTTCTTGGTCTTCTCATTCCACTCGCGGCGCAGCAGGAAGAGATCGGGCAGCGCCAGCGCCGCTATGCGCCGGCTGACGAAGCTCTCCTCTGCGACGAAAAGCGACTGTGCGCTCGCCGCCTCGGGCGCGCTGGCGTCCGGATGGGCGAGCAGGAATCGCGCGAGCCGCCAGGCCAGCGTCGCCTTGCCTATGCCCTCCGGCCCGCCGATGAGAATGGCCTGGGGCAGCTTGCCGCGGCGAAAGGCGTCGAGCAGCTCGTTCTGCGCGGCGTCATGGCCGAGCAGCGCATGGGTCTCGCGGGGATGCGGGAAATCGGCGAAACGATCGCTTTCCGGCGGGGCCTCGGCGTCGCGCTTCACGCCACCACGCTCTTCAAGGGAATGACGATCTCGGGCCGAAAAAAGCGCGCTTCGACGACATGCCAGATGGCCTCGGCCACCTCCTGCTCCGGCGCCAGCGCATCGACGACGCAGCAGCGGCCGGGCTCGCTCGCGGCTATGTCGAGATAGGCTTGACGCAGGCCGAGGTGAAACTCCAGCCCCTCGCGCTCGAAACGATCGGCCGCCTCGTTCGGCGGTCGGCGCCGATGCGCGCGCTCCAGGCCGATCTCGGGCGGCAGATCGAGGATGATGGTCAGATCGGGAGCCGAGCCCATCAGCGCGACGCGCTCGAGCAGGGCGATGAGCCGCGGATCGACGCCGCCGCGCGCGCCCTGATAGGCTCGGGTGGAATCGGCGAAACGGTCGCAGATCACCCAGGCGCCGCGGGCGAGCGCCGGCTTGATCAGCCGGTCGAGATGATCGATGCGCGCCGCCGAGAACAAGATCGCCTCGCCGAGCGGGCCGAGCGAAGCCGCCTTGCCGCCGAGTAGCGCCTCTCGCAAAGCCTCGGCATGGGGCGAGCCGCCGGGCTCGCGCGTCGCGATCGCCTCCACGCCCCTCTGCGCGAGGCGCTCCTGCAGGCGGCGCATCTGCGTCGACTTGCCGGCCCCCTCGCCGCCCTCCAGCGTTATGAACTTGCCGGCGCGGCCCTTGTCCTGCCCACGCGCCGGGCCGAGCGGCGGCTCTGCGCTCATTGCTTCTTCGACAGCTTGTTGTGAATGGCGCCGGCCGCATATTCATAGGCCGCGTCGAAGGCGCGGCTCGGGAGCGAGCCCTTGTCGACCGTCTCGGCGGCCTCGAGCGGCTGCTCGAGCACGACGGTCGAGCCGCGGCGGATCTCGAGCTTGGCGACCTTGGTCCCCGCCTCGACCGGCGCGATCAGCGGTCCCTCATAGACGATCTTGCCGGTGAGCTTCTCCGAGCCGCCGCGCTGTAGCAGCACCTTGATGTCGCTCGACGCGCTCAGCGGCACCGAGCCGGCGGTTCCGCCGTAGACCTGCGCCGAACCGACGGTCTCATTGGCCTTGAACAGCGATTTCTCCTCGAAATTGCGGAAGCCCCATTGCAGGATCTTGCGCGCCTCCTCGGCGCGGTCCTTGGCCGTGCGCAGCCCATAGACGGCCACGATGAGGCGGCGATCGTCCTGCACGGCGGAGCCGACCATGCCGAAGCCGGAATCGTCGATATTGCCGGTCTTCAGCCCATCCGCGCCAATGCTCATGGTGAGCAGCGGATTGCGGTTCTGCTGCTTGATCTTGTTCCAGGTGAACTCCTTCTCGCCGAAATAGCGATAGAGGTCCGGATAGGTCTTGATGATATGCGCGGAGAGCTGGACCATCTCGCGCGGCGTCACCTTCTGGTCCGGCCCGGCCTGGCCCCAGGGATTGCCGAAGATCGACCGGGTGAGGCCGAGCTCGGACGCCCGCTTGTTCATGCGGCCGACGAAAGCCTCCTCCGATCCGGCGACGCCTTCGGCGAGCGTGATCGCGGCGTCATTGCCGGAATCGATCACCAGGCCGCGGATCAGATCCTCGACCCGCACCTTGCTGTTGACGGCGAGGAACATTGCCGAGCCGCCGGCCGGCGCGCCGCCGGCCCGCCAGGCGTGCTCGGAAACGGTGAATTCGTCGTCGAGCTTCAGCCGTCCTTCGGCGATCTCGTGGAACACGACCTCCGCGGTCATGATCTTCACGGTGGAGGCCGGCGTCACATATTCGTCGGCGGCTTTCTCCAGCAGCACCGTATGGGTGCCGGCGTCCACCAGAATGGCGCGCGGCGCGGTGGTCTGGAAGCCTTCGGCGAAAGCCGCCGTCGGCGCGATGAAGGAGGCCGCCAGGACGAAGCCGAAGCGGGCGAGGGATTTGGCGAGGGTTTTGGGAAGGGAGACAGGCACGCGTCTTTCGCCTTCGTTCGATACGCCGTCGAAGCGCGTCGACGGCCTCACGCAATGAGTTCCGCTGAAATGTGGCGCGTTGGGCCGCAGAAAGCAACGGCCTCGCGCGGCGCGCGGCCGTCCAGAGCGCCGTCGAGGTTAATTGAGCGCTTGCCGCAAGCGCAGATTGCGCGGCGACGCCGTTCCGAGATCGAAAGGCCGCGAGGGCGGCAGCGGCGCGCTCTTGGCCATGGCCTGCGCCTTGGCAGAGATCGGCGTCGGAATGGTGGAGACCGGCTCCTTCTCGATAGCGCGCGCCTCGGCCCGGCGCGGGCTCTGGACCTCGCGCGCTTCGGCGCGAGAAATCGCCCTCTCCTCGCGCGCTACGCTCTGCGCTTCCGCCCGTGATGCGCTCTCCTCCTCGCGCGCCTCGGCGCGGGCGGAGGACGCGCGTTCCGTCTGCGGCGTCTCCTCGGAGCGCTCGAGCCGCGCGACGCGGCTCGGCGTCTCGCGCAGATTGGTCGCCACCATGATCGGCGCCCCGCCCGGCAGAGTCGCGGGGCGGCCGTCCTCGCGCAGCGTCGCCAGCAGCTTGGCGTCGTCCGAGCCCTGAAGCGCGGCGCGGCCGACGAAATCGACCTTCACCCGCGCCGTGCCGACGCGATAGAATTCCAGCGCCTCGGCGACGCGTTGCGAGACATCCATCACGCGGCCGCCATGATAGGGGCCACGATCATTGACGCGCACGATCATCGAGCGGTGATTGCGCAGATTGGTCACACGCGCATAGCTCGGCAGCGGCATGGTCGGATGCGCGGCGCTGATCGAGGCGCTGTCGAACACCTCGCCATTGGCCGTCTTGCGTCCGTGAAAATCCGATCCGTACCAGGAGGCGAGGCCTGTGGCCGTATAGGCTCTCTCGCTCGGGTAATAGGTCTTGCCGGCGATCTGATAGGGCTTGCCGACCATGTAATAGCCGCCGCCGCGCGGCACCTCCTCGCCATCGGCGACAACGCGCGGGCTCGGCGCGACGCCATAGCGCGGGTCGACCTGCGACCGCGCGATCTTGTTGTGCACGGCCGGCGGGGCGGACGAGCAGCCCGCGAGCGCGCAGAGGCTGAGAAGCGCGAAGGAGTAGCGAAGTTCCGGCAGTCTCGATCTCGATCTCATGTCAGGCGCGCATTCGCTCGAAATGGGGGACGGTTCGCTTCGCTCGCATGGCCAGGAGGAACCACGCATGTGGAAGCCCCGAAAACCACGCTGCTTCGGCGCGACCGCACGCCTCAATGTCTCGCGCCCGAATTACTCGGGAGTTAACGCGCGTCGCGCTCCCTCTCCCGCATCCTCGAGCTTCGCCATGAGAAAGGGCGATTGCGACCAAATTGCGACGAGAGCTTCGCCGTCCGCCACACATTCGCCCAATGCGCCCGTGCGCCGGAATCGTGAGATGCGCCGATATCTTCACGATTATTCGCGCATTCACCATGTTTCGCGATCCGGCCGGGCGAGATCGACGATGCGGGTCTCCACCCGCTCGGAGCCGCGAAACACATTGGCGCCCAGCCGCGCGGCGACATGCAGCACACGCCCGCGGCAGTCCAGCAGCGCGTCGCCGACCGGCGTTCCCACGGCGCGAAAGGCGATGGCGTCGAGCCTCGTTCCATCGCCGGATTGGATCCGCGCCCGCACATGGGCGGAGCCGACCACTCCTGCATCGACGATGCGCTGATCCGGCAGGACGAAGAGCGGCTCTGGATTGCCGGCGCCGAAAGGTCCTGCCCGCTCGAGCGCGCGGATGAATTCGACGCTCGCGCCGCGCGCCGTCAGCGCGCCATCGACGAGCAGCGCATCGGCGTCGCGGGCGCGCTCGACATCCTCCTCCAGCGCGTCGTTCATAAAGGTGCGGAAGGCGTCGATTCGCTCGCTCGCGACCGTGACGCCGGCCGCCATCGCATGGCCGCCGCCCTTTTGCAGCAGGCCCTCCTCGACGGCCAGCCGCACCGTGCGGCCGAGATCGACGCCACTCGAGCCTCTACCTGAGCCTGAGCAAATTTCCCCCGTCTTCGCAATGACAAAGGCGGGAATCTTAAACTTGTCCTTTAGCCTCGAGGCGACGATTCCGACAATGCCGGGATGCCATCCTTCGCCGGCGACCACGAGGCAGGAAAGGCGATTGGAGCGCATGAGCTGCCGGTCCGCCTCGGCCTCCGCCTCCTCCAGAGTGGCCTTCTCCAGCGCCTGCCTTTCGACGTTCAGCCGGTCGAGCTCGGCGGCGATGCGAGCCGCCTCGACGGGATCGCGCAAGGTCAGCAGCCGCGCGCCCAGCGCTGCGTCGCCGATGCGGCCGCCGGCGTTTATGCGCGGCCCCAGCACGAAGCCGAGGTGATAGGCGCGCGGCGGTCCGTCCACCCGGGCGGCGTCCAGCAGCGCCGAAAGGCCGATGCGCGCGCGGCCGCGCATGACGGCGAGGCCCTTCACCACAAAGGCGCGATTGAGGCCGTGCAGCCGCGCGACATCGGCGATCGTCGCCAGCGCCACGAGATCGAGCCCGGCGAGGAGATCGGGCTGGGGCCGGGCGTCGGTCCAATGTCCGCGCCGGCGCAGCTCGCGTGCCAGGGCCGCCAGGGCGAGAAAGGCGACCCCGGCCGCGCAGAGATGACCGAGGCCGGAGAGATCGTCGGCCCGATTGGGATTGACGACGATGGCGTCCGGCAGGACCTCCGGCGCCTGATGATGGTCGATGACGATGACGTCGAGCCCCGAGGCGCGGGCCGAGGCGAGCGCGGCATGGCTGGTCGTGCCGCAATCTAGCGTCACCAGCAGGCTCGCGCCCCGCGCCCTCAGCTCGGCGATCGCCTCGGCGTTGGGGCCATAGCCCTCGAGGATGCGGTCGGGAATATGGAGGAAGGGCCGCGGGCAGCCGGCCGCCTCGAGAAACTCGACGAAAAGCGCGGAGGAGGTGGCGCCGTCCACGTCATAATCGCCGAAGACCGCGATCTGCTCGCCCGCCTCGACAGCCCGCGCCAGGCGATCGACGGCGGCCTCCATATCCTGCAGCAGCAGCGGATCGGGCATGAGCGCGCGCAGCGTCGGATCGAGGAAGGCGGCGGCTGTCTCCTGCGTCACTCCCCGCCCCGCCAAGACCCGCGAGAGCGCGTCGCCATGGCCGTGAATCTGCGCGATGGCCGCCGCCTGCGCCTCGTCATGCGGGCGCAGCCGAGCGCGCCAGGCGCGGCCTGCGATCGAGCGCTCGACCCCTAGAAACAGCGGTCGGTCGCTCCCGGCGATTTTGTCCAGCATCGAAGGCCCGGGCGAAGAAGCGAGAATCGTGTCGGAGAAGCATCGCGGCCACGGTCCGGCCGGTCAATGCGGCGCAGAAGCCGTCCCCCGTCTTTACGTTGTTTCCCTCGCAGTTCCGGTCTCCCCCTCGCGCAAAGGCGGCTGCGCCCTCCCCGGCCAGGGTCGCGCTCGCTACGATCGGCGCATGACCGAAACGATTCGCCTCACGGCCGGCTCCGGCGATACGGCCGAAATCTCTCTGCTCGGCGCCGAGCTGGTCTCCTGGCGCGCCGGCGGCGTCGATCTCGTCTGGGAGCCGCAGCCGGATGTCTGGCCGCAGACGGCGCCGCTGCTGTTTCCGGTGGTGGGCTGGACGCGGGACGGAATCCGCGTCGACGGCGCCCGTTTTCCGCTCGGCCTGCATGGTTTCGCGCGCCACAAGCGCTTCACTCTGGTGGAGCGGTCGGAGGCGGCGGTTTCTTTGAGCCTCGAGGAGGACGAGGAGAGCCGCGCGCTTTTTCCCTTCGCCTTCCGCCTCGAGGCGCATTTCGCGCTGCGGCCGGGTGAGCTGCGCGTCTCCCTCGCCGCCGCCAATCGGGACGCCCGACCCCTACCCTACGCCTGCGGGTTGCATCCGGGGTTCCGCTGGCCATTGGACGGCTCGGCGGAGCCGCATGCGATCCATTTCGAGACAGAAGAGAGCGGCGAGGTCCCGGTCATCGCGCCGGGCGGGCTATTCTCCGCCCGCCGCCGCGCCGTCCCACTGGAGGAGCGGCGGCTTCCGCTTTCCGCCGCGCTTCTGGAGCAGGAGGCGCTGTGCTTTCTGCACGCGGCGAGCCGGCGTCTCCTTTACGACAATGGCGACGGGCTCGCGCTTTGCGTCGAGCTCGAGAATTTTCCTCATATCGCGCTATGGGCGCGACCTCCGGCCCCTTTCCTCTGCATAGAGGCCTGGACCGGCCACGGCGACCCCGAAGATTTTTCAGGCGATCTCTATGAGAAGCCGTCCATGCGAATCCTCGCGCCGGGCGAGCGGGCGACCCATGCCGCTACATTCCGCTTGGAGAGACGGCGGGCGAGCGAATAGGAATAATCCTTGCTTCCTCACACTCTATCGGCTAGCGCGGATTATTCGCGCGTAAAGGACGGGTCCGACATGAAATTCGCCGCCAATGTCATCGAAGCGATCGGCAATACTCCGCTCATCGAATTGAAGGCGGCGTCCAAGGCCACGGGCTGCCGCATTCTCGGCAAGGCGGAATTCATGAATCCGGGCGGCTCGGTGAAGGATCGCGCCGCGCTCTCCATCGTCCAGGCCGCTATTGCGGAAGGCTCGTTGAAGCCGGGCGGAACCATCGTCGAGGGCACGGCCGGCAATACCGGCATCGGCCTCGCGCTGGTCGCCAATGCGCTGGGCTTTCGCACCGTCATCGTGATTCCGCAGACACAGAGCCAGGAGAAGAAGGACACGCTGCGCCTTCAAGGCGCACAGCTGGTCGAGGTGCCGGCCGTCCCCTACGCCAATCCCAATAATTATGTGAAGCTCTCCGGCCGCCTCGCCGAGCGGCTAGCCAAAGAGACGCTAGAGGGGGCGATCTGGGCCAATCAATTCGACAATGTGGCCAATCGCGACGCCCATATTCGCGGCACCGGGCCGGAGATTTTCGCCGAGACGGAGGGCGAGATCGACGGTTTCGTCTGCGCGGTGGGCACGGGCGGCACGCTCGCCGGCATCGGCATTGCGCTGAAGGAGCGCAAGCCTTCCGTGAAAATCGCCATCGCCGATCCGCTCGGCGCGGCGCTCTATTCCTATTACACGAGCGGCGAGCTGAAGGCCTCGGGCTCCTCCATCACCGAGGGCATCGGCCAAGGGCGCATCACCGCCAATCTCGAGGGCGCGCCGATCGATCTCGCCTATCAGATTCCCGACGCCGAGGCGCTGCCCATTCTCTTCGATCTCGCCGAGAATGAAGGCCTGCTGCTCGGCGGCTCCTCGGGCGTCAATGTCGCGGGCGCGATCCGCCTCGCCAAGGAACTCGGGCCGGGCCATACGATCGTGACCATCCTCGCCGATCTCGGCACGCGCTACGCCTCCAAGCTCTACAATCTCGACTTCTTGCGCGGGCAGAATCTGCCGACGCCCGCTTGGCTCGAGCGGACGGGGACGATCGATCCGGGGTTCGTGTGAGGGGTCTCGCTGCTTACGACCGCTGAGCCTCGAGGTTCGCCGATATGCGCTCCGCCATCTCGACGTCCTCCGGCCGGTTGACGTTGAAGAACGGATCATAGGGCGCATCGCTCCACTCGACCTGCGTATTGGCGTAACGCTCGATGAAGCCCGAGACTTTGCGCAAATCCTCTTTCACCAGCGCATGGCGCAGTTCCTCGCGCAGCGCGACCGGCCATAGAGCGACGGCGTGATGCACGCGATCGCCGGATGTGGCGACGGCGATCTCCGCCTTCGCCTCCGCGCGCCCGCTGGCGAGACGCTGGGCGAGATCGAGCGGAACGAAAGGCGTATCCGCCGGAACGCTCAGCATGAGTGGAATATCCGGTAAATGCGCGGCGACATGATCGAGCCCGGCGAGCACGCCGGCGAGCGGCCCGGCAAACCCCTCCACCTCGTCCGGCACGATCGGCAGATGGAAGGCGGCGTAGCGCGCCGGATCGCCATTGGCGTTGAGCGCGAGTCGCGCGCATTGCGGCGCGAGCCGGCGGAGGAGATGCTCGAGGATGGGCGCGCCGCCGACGGATATCAGCGGTTTGGCGACGCCGCCCATGCGCCGCGCCTGGCCGCCGGCCAGAATGAGTCCGAAACAGCGTGTCATCTTCCCCTCGCCCAGCAACCCGCCTCAGAACCTATACCATAGGGCGCCGAGCAGGCCGCGCTCGGCGGAATCATTGACGCCGCGCAGCGAGGCGCGAACGCCGAGCTGCACGGCGACCTCGCGGGTGAGGTCGTAAACCGCGCTCACTTGAGCCTTTTGCGAGGACATGAAGGGCGCGGAGCCATTCCAAGGGGAAACGGATAGAAAGCTCTGCGCCAGCAGCAGCACGCCGTCGAACGGCCGCAGACCGAAGGTCATCTCGCCGCGTATCTCATCGCCGCTCTGGCCGAGAGAGCGATAGCCGAGCTGCATGTCGCTGAAGCCGGAAAGACCGAAAATCTCGATTGGCCAGCCCAATTGCAGACGCACATCCTCCTGCAATCGCCGCTTCATGTCGAGATAGGTCTGCGCGGCGGGCGTCGCGGCGCGCAGGCTCCCTTGCACGGAGAGAATCGTCGCCCCCCATTCGAGCAGCCGCAGGCGGGCGCCGATCCAACCTGCGCCGAGCCCCTCGTAGCGCGCGCCGCCGCCGAGGCCGGGCGGCAGATAGAGCGGCGCGCCTGCGATCGCTTCGGCCGTCAGATATTGCAATTGCTCGAGCTGGCGCTGCTCGCCCGAGCCGCGGAAGCGCATGTAGCTCGACTCTGCGACGAAGGTGATCTCGTCGATGAGGCCATATTCGACATAGGCTTGCGTCTCGAATTTTGCATAGGAGGGCGCGGCGACGAGCTTGCCGCGCGAATCATAGGCCTTATGGGCGTCGGCGAAGCTGGTCGAGAGGATGACGATCCCCTCGCCCGGCTTTTGTAGAAACGCGCCGGCGCGGCATGCCGTCGAATGCAGAAACGACAGCGCCGCGACACAGGAGCAGATACGCGCCCATGAACTCATGAAGAAAACGCCGCATCGAGACCCGAACGCAAGCTGCTGATCGAGCGGCGGAACGCTAAAATGAAATCAATTTGTCCACAAGCGTCCGCGCCGCGGACGCCGATTCATGGTGAAAACATACGCTTCAGGCCGAGAAGCTCTTTCCGCGCCAGGTGACGCTCTCGAGCTTCAAATCGCCCTTGGGCTCGAAGGCGTCGGGACGCAGGCTGAGCTCGCCGTCGATCATCTCCAAGCCGAGCAGCCCATAGGCGGCGGACAGCATGCGCGCGGCGGCGCCCGTGTACCAGCTCCAGCCGCCGCGGCCTTCATAGCCATCGCCCTCATAGACATCGGCCGGCTGCTGATGCGGCGCGAGGCCGTAGATATCGGCCTGCTCCGGCGTCGTGAGACGCGACAAGGGCGAGATGGCGAACCAAGCCTCGAAGGCGCGCGCGAACAGCGCATCGGCCTCGGCGCGATCGCCGCGCTCGGCGGCCTGCAGCGCGAGGCGAGTCAGCGCGTCCACGAGCCAGGAGACGCCATGCGAATATTGGCCGCCATTCTCGCGCACGCCCGGCGGATATTCGGCGCTGCGGCCGGGATAGGGACGCGAATTCTCGTCGAAGAAGGGCGTCACCAGCAATATGCGATCCGGCCGCGCGAGCGCCGCCAGCGCATTGTCGAGCGTTTCCTTGCCGCGCGAAAAATCCACCGCACCGGAGAGGATCGGCCAGGAGGCGGTCATGGCGCTCATCGGCGCGACCTCGCTTCCATCATCGGCGTAGGCGCGCAGGAACCGATCGCCCCGCCAGCAGGAATCGAGCGCGACGCGCAGCGCCTCGGCGCGCTCGCGATAGCGGACCGCGCGCGCTGCGTCGCCGCGCGCCTCGAACAAAGGCGCGATATCGGCGAGAATTCCGTGCAGGAAGAAGCCGACCCAGACGCTCTCGCCGCGCCCTTGCGCGCCGAGCAGATTGAGGCCGTCGTCCCAATCGCCCGTGCCCATCAGCGGCAGGCCATGGGCGCCGAAGCGATCCAGCGAATAGTCGATCGCCCGCGCGCAATGGCCGAGCAGGCTGTCCTTGTCGCGCGAGGTCAGCGGGACGCTGGCGTTTCCTTCCCGGTCGGGTGGCGTCAGCTCGGCCTCGAGGAAAGGCTCGATCGCATCGAGAATGGCGTCGTCGCCCGTTCCCTTCACATAGCGGATCGTCAGATAGGGCAGCCACAGATGCGGGTCGGAGGCGTGGGTGCGGTCGGCGATGCCGCAGCCGCCGTCCGGCGCGTCATGCCACCATTTGACGGCGTCGCCCTCGATGAACTGATGCGCGGCGTGCTTCAATATCTGCGCACGGGCCAGCTCCGGCGCGAGATGAATGAGCGGCAGCACATCCTGCAGCTGATCGCGATAGCCGGTCGCTCCCGAGCGCTGCGCCGGGCCGGAACGACCCCAAAGCCGCGAGACGAGCAGCTGATAGGGCAGCCAGTCGTTCACCAGCCGGTCGAACTCCGGCCGATTGGTCTTCACCCGCAGCACGCCGAGGCGCTGCTCCCACTCGCGCTTGGTCTCTTCCAGCGCGCGCGCGGCATAGGCCGGATCGCTGGCGAGGGCGGCGAGAATCTTGGAGCTTTCGAGCGTCGGCGTCTGCCCCATGGCGACGACGACGAGCGACTCGCCATTGGCGGGAACGTCGATCGCGCCGGAGAAGCTCGCGACCTTGCGCTGATGCTCCGGCGCGCCGGCGTCCGGATGGCCGTGCTCGACCATATAGGGAAGCGCCGGATCGCGGCTCTCATGGCCGAGGAAGCGCCGCCGCGAGGTCTCGGCGAATTCCGCCGGAACCGAGGTGGAGACGAAGGCCCAGCCCTGGACGAAATTATTATCGGGATTGCGGAAGTAGAGCGCGCGGTCATTCTCGCCCGCGACCGCCTCGACACGGCCGAGGCTTTCGTTCGGCGTCTCTGCGAGGACGATCTCCATCGCTGGCGTGATCTGCAGCAGGCGCTCGTGATCGCGCCGGTTGATGATGCGCAGCAGCTTGATTTCGACCGGCTGGTCCGGCGGGACGAAGACGGTCAGCTCCAGATCGAGATCGTCGCGGCTCGAGCGATAGATCGCATAGCCGAGGCCATATTCGACGGAATGCTCGGCGTCGCGCCGGCGCAGCGGGGCGAAAGTCGCCGAATGCGCGTCCTGCCGGGCGAGGTCGTAGACATAGATGGCCTGGCCCGCCGGCGTCATGCGGCCCTCGCCCATGCGGAAGGGCGTCAGGCTATTGAGCCGCGAATTGCCGTGGAAGGAATAAATATCGCCATGATTGCCGAGCACGGCGCCCTGCCCCACTGCATTGGCGATCACATGAGCGTAGAGCCGCGGCGTGTCGGGGCGTAGCGTCAGGCTGCGGCCGTCCTCGGCGAAGGCGTAGCGATGCTCGGCCGGCGCCGGTGGGTGCAGCAGCGCGCGCTTACGCGCCAGCGCCGTTTCCACGCTCGCGAAATCGAAGTCGCGGGAGAGATGCTTGGCGATCGTCCGTGTCGCGCTCGAAAGATCGCGCGCCCAGCCGTCGACGATGATGATCTCCGCCGCACCGCCGGCCGCAATATCCAGCTCAGCGCGCAGGCTCGCGATCGGCTCGAAGCCGAACAGCAGGCCTTCGTCGGACGGATCGCGCGGCTTGTCCCCGTCTCGGAGACTGTCCGGCGCGCCGGCGGCGCCGAGGCCGTAGAAGCGCGCCTTCACATCCTCATAGCCGATGAGGCGAAGCCGCGTTCCTTCGCTGGCGCCGATCGCATGGAAGCCGACCTCGGGCGACAGGCGCCGATCGACGTCGCGGCGCGCGCCGCCCTTCAGCAGGCGGTTCTGCGCGATGATCGCGTTGAGACCGCCGACGAACCATGTGCCGATGTGAATGGCGTTATAGGCGGCGTCGCGCTGCTCGACGCCGGTCTCGTTGAGCACCCATTCGCGAAGCGTCGCGAGCGTGATCTTGCGCGGGCGCTGCTCGAGATCGACGAGGCGCAGCCGCGTGATCTCCACCGCCTCGTCGGGCGCGAGCGCGATCTTCGCCTCTATGGCGAAGCCGCCCTGCTCCATCAGGAAATAGAGGAAAGTGCAGCCCTCGCTCTCCAGCGACACCTTCTCGCAGCGCGCGCAGGTCGGCGCGGAGCCCAGCGACCAGAGATCGCGACCCTCCTCGCGGAAGAACAGAAAGCGTCCGCGCGGATGGGCGTGGTCGTCCGGCCGGCGAGTGAGATCGATCGGCGGGCCGCCGCGGGCGACGCCCTCGACGCGCATTGCGCCCTGCCCGTCCTCGAACCATTGGCTGGTGACGAGGCCATTGGTCAGCTCGAAGGGCTTGGAGCCGGGCGCGCCGCCGGCGCCGGTGATGCCGTCCAGCGGCAGCTTTCCGGCCTTGGCGAGTTGGATCAGCAGGAAGATCACGAGCGCGATGGAGAGCACGCCCGCATAGGCCATATAGCCGCCCATGAGATAGGAATAGGACGGCGGCCTCAGATGCGCCATGCGCTCGGCCGCGCCCCAGGCCTGATCCCATTCCGCGCCGCGTGGGATGTAGAAGGGCAGCAGCAGCGGCGCCCAGGTCGCGAAGCGGCGCAGGCCTTCCGGTATGGCGCGGCTCTTTTGCGCCTTGCCGATGAAGCGCGCGGCTTTCTCATCGGCGACATCGCCGCCCACGAAGGAGAGATTCACCAATGTCGCGACGCGCAGGCCCATATGGTCGAACCAGATAAGCACGCGGATGGCGTCATAGGCGAGCAGAGCCGTGAAGATGTCGAGGCTCCAGGCGCGGAAATCCTGGTCCGGCAGCGCGTGATTCATCCATATGGCGACGCCGGTGCGGATGAGGCCGTCCTGATTGTACCAAGCGGGATCGGGCGAGGCCTTCAGGAAGGAATAGATGACCGGCGCCATCCATAGGCCCCAGCGCAGCACGCGCACGGCGTTCTCGACCAGCATGTCGAGACCTTCCCAGCTCGCGAGCTGGCGCAAAGGCGCGAGGCTGCGGCGCACCAGCGCCGTCAGGAAGAAGAGATTGATCGAGAACAAGGGCGCGGCGAACACCCATTGAATGACGCCCGACAGCGACTCGTCGAAGAAGAGGCGAACGCCGCCATCGACGAAGCCGAGATTTGTCGCGCCCCATTTGGAGAAGAGCGGGCGGATCACATAATCGGCGACCGGCCTTCCGTCGGCGGCGTAGCTCAGCGAGATATAGGCGAAGAATTTCTTGGCGATCGTCTCGAGCTGGCCGGCGTCGAGATACCAGGCGACGGCGCCGCCGACGAGCCCGCCCAGCAACGCGCCCAGCGCATAGACGCGCCAGCTGCGCAAATGCTGGCGGCGTTTCTGCTGCAGAGCATAGAGGTCGAAGCCCATGTCGACGCCCGCATAGGCGAGAAGACCCGCCCCGGCGCCGAAGAGGAAGCGCGCGCCGCCGTCCTCGCCCGGCAGGCCGAAGAGCAGCGCGAGACCGACCGCCGCGCCGGCGACGAGGCCGCGCGGGAAATTGGCGGTCCGCTTATATTCGTGCCGCAGCCGGGCATAGAAGGGCGGCGTCGAATCCGTGCTTTCGACGATGGCGCGCAGCAGCGGAAAAATTCCCGCGCCGATCAGCGCGCCGCCGACCGGCCCGGCAGCGACGACGAGTCCGAGCGCCGGCGGGAAGCTCACGATGAGCCCGGCGACCAGCAGCAGCGCCATGAAGACGAAGCCATAGACGGCGCCCTTGGCGGCGCCCGTCTTCCAATCGTTGAGCACGATGACGGGCAGAGACGGCGTCCCGCGCAGCATTCCCGCCATAGCCTGGGTGACGAGATAGGTCTCCCCCCAAAGGCCGGCCTGGGCGGCTGCGGCGAGCAGCGCGGCGATCACGATCGCGACCGGCGCCGGCAGCAAGGCGACATGGGGATGCGCGCCGAGGCTGGCGATCTCCGGCGTGACGGCGGCGATCAGAGCGGCGAGGATCAGCACGCCATGCGGGCGCCATTGCTGCGGCAGATAGCGGCCGAGCGCCAGCGGCGCGCCGATGATGACGGCCTCGTTCAAGAGAAAAACGATGATCGTCCGCGCCGCGATGACGCGCGCCGTCTGCGGAACTTCGAGGCCGAGGAAGAGCAGCCCGCCCAATTCGCCGATGACCCGCGAGCCGAGCGCGACCAGAAGGCAGAACAGGAAGGGCAGGAGGAATAGCGCCCCGCGCAGCGCGAAAGGCGAGCCGGGCAGGATGGCGACGCCGAGGAGATAGAGGCCGACCGCGGAGCCCGCGCCGATCGGCGTCAGCGTGAAGAGGCTCGAAAGCGTCTCTGGAGCGCGCCAGAGCACGCCCGCTGGATCGCAGAGCAAGGCCAGCGCGCCTATGGCGGCAAAATCAATGGCGAAATCGACGCCCTGGCGGATGCGCCCCTGCGCCGGCCGCAAAAGGAGCAGCGCCGTCGCGGCGAAAAAGCCGGCGACGAGCATATGCTCGCGGCCGCCGCCCGCCTCCATGGCCGAAACGAGCGAGCAGATCGCGCCGAATGCGACCCGCCCAAATCGCGCGCCTGCCGTCGGCAGGCCGGCTTCATGAGGCGCCATAGGGGTCTCCAGCTTGCGCGCGGCCAGCAGCGGGCTGTGGCCTCCTCCTGCGCGCGAATCTGCGGGCGCCCGCTCTCGTCGGCCGGAGATTTGCCGGATGGCGGCGCAAATGTCGACTCTTCCGCAAGCTCGGCCGTCGACGCGGCCGCTGCGACTGTCGCGGCCAGAGAGACGCCTCGCAAGGAACATCGTCAGAACACAGGCGCCGCCGTCTAATATTCGTGTCGAATTATCAGTATTATTCCCGATATCCTATTGGCGCGTTCGTAACGACGGCCATGCTTTATCCGCCTTTGCGGTCTAACCAGGACGCGCTCGCCTCCGATAATGGCTCGTTACATGAGAGCGAAGCCCCGGCCGAAGCTTCGCTGTGAGCGGCTCTTTCCGGTCGAAACTCGGTCGCGAGAAGGTATAATGGATGAGATGGCCATGCGGTCTTTCGTGCGAATGAGTGAGATGGACGAATCCAAAAGGGAGGGCCAGCCGGCGACGACGGGCGATGCGCCCGCCCCGACGGCGCTGGTGACGGACAGGCGGCCCGGCGAGCGGGGCTCCGGCCAGCGCGCGCTGGCCGTTGAGACCAAGGAGACCCGCGTCGCCAATCTGACCGGCGCGATGCGGCGGGCGCGGCTCGCCAACGCCGAGCGCTCGGGCGTTCTCGCCGATCTTCGCGACGCCGAGATCGCCCGGCTCGAGATTTTGCGGGACCATTTGGAGCCCGTCCTCGCCCAGGCGCCGAAGGATTGCGATCTCTTCGACATAGGCGTCTCGCATGGCGATCGGCCGCGGCTCTTCATCGATCATGTCGGCTTCGTCGAGATGGGCCGCGACCGCCGCACCTATCGTTTCCTGCAGGACACGCGCAACGGCCGCGTCACCATAGGCGAAAGCGAAAATATCGCGACGGTGGTGGAGGCGATCACCGAATATATGGCGCATCGGCTGATAGAGCGGGAAAAAGCGCTGGCTTTCGATTTCGCCGGACAAGGCGGCGCCCGCGCCTTCACCGAGGAGGCGGCGAAGAAAAAGCAGCTGGCGGCCCCCAAGGCGAGCCTGCCCGTCCTGCCCCGCCCGGGCGGAATCGGCGAAAAGCTCTATCGTGCGGTTTTGTTCCTGGCGCAGGGCGCGGGCGCGGCGGCGTTCTTCTTTCTGCTGTGGCAGCTCGGCGTTCACGCCATCCCCTATTTGCCGCGTTGAGGCTTCAAAGAGCGAGCGCGTCCAACTCCTCTATCGTCTCGCCGTCCGCGCCCAATCCGCGAGAGCGGGCGGCGATGGAGATTTTGTCGGCCTCGCGCTCGATGGAATAGAGATTATAAGCGGCGCGAGGATAATGCGCGCCCGCCTTGGCCGAGGCGGAGGCCACGCCGATGACCGGCGTCTCCCCATGCGCGCCGGGCAGGCGATGCAGGCTGATCTTGTGATTATGGCCGTGCAGGATCAGCTCGGCGCCGTGACGGGCGATGATCGCCTCCAGCTCGGCGGCGTCATCGAGACCGCGCAAAAGCTTGGCGCCGCCGCGATGCGGCGGATGATGCAGCAGCACGATCCGCGCCAGCCCTTCGGCCTTGGTCTTGTCGAGCAGCGCCGCCAATTTCTCGCGCTGCTCGGCGCCGAGCCGACCGGAGGCCACGAAAGGCGCCGTCGGCACGGCCGAATCGAGACCGATGAGCGCCACCCCGCCGCGCCGCCGCAGATAGGGGAAGCCGGCGCCCTCCTCCGATGTCGTCCAAGGCGCGAAGGTCTCGGCGATACGGGGCACGGCGGCGGGAACATAGGCGTCGTGATTGCCGGGGGTGAAGCTCACATGCTCCGGGCTGCCGAGGCCCGAGAGCCAGAGCCGCGCCGCCTCTATCTCGGCGTCGAGCCCGATATTGACGATATCGCCGGTCATCACGACATGGTCGGGCTTTTGCGCTTCCATATCCGCGACGAGCCGGCCGAGCAGGCCCATGTCATGCGCCTCCGCCCGCTTATTGATCCAATTGGCGTAGCCGGTGAGCCGCTTGCCGGCGAGCTCGCGCAGGCTCGGCCGCGGGATCGGCCCGATATGGGCGTCGGAGAGATGAGCGAGCAGAAACGCCATTGGCTAGCCTCACGCGCCGCCGATGAGTATGCCGGCCGCGAGCACGATCGCGCCGCCGAGCACGATCTGAAACACCGCCTGCAGGAAAGGCGTGTCCATATAGCGCGCGCGGATGAAGGCGATCGCCCACAGCTCGAAGAAGACGACCGCGCCGGCGATGGTCGTCGCTATGGCGAAACTGTCGGGGATCGCATCCGGCACGAGATAAGGCAGCGTATGGCCGAGGCCGCCGAGCGTCGTCATCAGCCCGCAGACGCTTCCCCGCAGGATCGGCGAGCCACGGCCGGTCAGCGAGCCATCGTCCGAGAGCGCCTCGGCGAAGCCCATGCTGATGCCGGCGCCGATGGAGGCGGCGAGGCCGACGAGAAAGGTCTCCCAATTATTATGGGTGGCGAAGGCGGCGGCGAACAGCGGCGCCAGAGTCGAGACCGAGCCGTCCATGAGCCCGGCGAGGCCCGGCTGCACATATTGCAGGATGAAGAAGCGCCGATAGGCGAGATCCTCCTCCTTTTTCGCGCCGGGCGTGAGGATTTGCGAGCCGAGACGCATGGCGAGAGTCTCGTGCCCCTGCTCCGCCGCGGCGAGATCGCCGAGCAGCTTGCGCACGCCGACGTCGGTCGCCCGTTCCGCCGCGCGCTGATAGAAGAGCGCGCTCTCATATTCCATGACCTCCGCTTCCTTGCGGATCGTCTCGAGCGAGAGATTGCGGGTCAGCCAGATCGGCCGGCGGCGCAGAAAGCCCTTCACATCCTCGCGCCGAATGGGCGGCAGATTGGGGCCGAAACGCTTTTGATACAGGTTGAGCAGCGCGTGGCGATGGGCGGCCTCCTGCTCGGCCATTTCCTCGAAGACACTGGCCGAAGAGGGATAGCGCTCGGAGAGGTCTTCGGCGAAGCTCTGGTAGATGCGGCCGTCCTCTTCCTCGGAGGCGATGGCGACGGCGAGAATTTCACGTTCCGTGAGGTCGCAAAAGGATTTCAATCTGGCGCTCCTTGCGCAGGGCGGAACGGCGGCGCTAGTTAGCTCTCGGCGTCGCGCCGGCGACGATTTGGAGCGGTTCTAGAGTGTCGAAACATGGAACGCCAGAAATTTGAACCGACGGCCGCCGCACAGGCGCCGGGCCGATGAGCGAGTCCGGCTGGCGGACGCTGCTGACGACGCGGCTCGTCGTGCTCGCGGCGACGGTGATACGGCCGATGACGCTCGGCGTCCGCGGCCTCGTCGTCGATGCGGACCGGCGCGTGCTGCTGGTGCGGCACACCTATATCTCGGGCTATTATCTGCCCGGCGGCGGCGTCGAGCCGGGCGAGACGCTCGAGCAGGCGCTCGCCCGCGAGCTGGCCGAGGAAGGCAATATAGAGCTGGAGGCGCCGGCGGAACTGCGCGGCGTCTATCTCAACCGCCGCATCTCCAAGCGCGACCATGTGGCGTTTTTCGTCGCGCGCGCCTTTCGTCAGACCGCGCCGCGCCCGCCCGACCATGAGATCGCCGAGGCGGGCTTCTTCCCGCTCGACGCCCTGCCCGAAGGCGCGACTCCGGCGACGCGGGCGCGCATAGCGGAGGTCTTCGGCGGCGCGACAGTCTCGCCCTATTGGTGAGCAGCCAGCCTCCCCACATCCCGCCAACCATAGGCGACCTGCGGAACGCTGCGCCAGGAGAGCTCGTGGCCGAAGCGTCGAGCGCCCATCGCCTCATAGAAGCGGCGGGCGGGGAGATTTTCGCGCAGCACCACGAGGCTCGCCCATTTGAGGCCGCTGGCGCGCATCTCCTCCGCCATCAGCCGCATCAGCCAGCCGCCGAGCCCGCGTCTCTGCGCGGAGCGGCGCAGATAGATGGCGCAAATCTCGCCGCCGCGGCCGAGCCGTCCGCCGAGCGCGAGCTCATGCGCGCGCCAATGGGTGAAGCCCACCGTCTCTCCGGCGGCGTCCATCGCCAGAGTGACGCGGTCTCCCTTCATCTGAAAAACCCCGCGCCAATGATCGAGGCGCTCCCCTAGCGAGAGGGCGGCGAAGGTCTCCGCCGGCAGCAGGCCCACATAGGTCTCGCGCCAGCAGGCGAGATTGAGCGCGGCGAGCGTTTGCGCATCCGCTTCCGTCGCCGCGCGTGACGAGAATTCGCTCACCAAGGCTCCCTCACCAAGACTTGCTCACCAAGGCTTGGCCGGCAGCGGATCGATGAGCAGGCCGAGATCGCGCCAGCCATAGGCGACCTCCGGCACGCCGCGCCAAGCGCCTTCGACGCCGATCTTGCGACCGCCGAGCTTCTCGTAGAATTTCCGCGCCGTGAAATTATGCCGCAGCACCCAGAGGCTCCCCCATTCGATCCCGCGCTCGCGCAGCGCCTGCGCCATGACGCGCATGAGACAGCGGCCGGCGCCGAGGCGCTGCGCCTCCTTCAGCAGATAGATCGCCTGGAATTCGCCGGCATAGCCGCGCTCGCCGAGAATAGCGCTCTGCTGCGCGCCGCTGGCCGCAAAGCCGATGGCGGCGCCATCCTTCAGCGCCAAAAACACGCTCGGCGGCGGCTGTTGCGGCCCGCCGCCGCCCAAGGTCTCACCCCATTGCGCGAGGCGCGTCTCCAGCGTGTATTCCGCGAGAATTTCCGCCGGCGCCAGAGGCGTATAGGTCTCCGCCCAGCAGGCGACATGGAGGGCGGCGATCGTCTCTGCGTCCGCCGGCGTCGCTGGTCTGATCTCGATCGCATCCATGCGCGCGTTTTCAGCAAGACTCGGGCCGGTCGCGGTCTTTGCCGACCGGGCGGCCCATGTTATGCGCAGCCATGATCGATCTCGTCATCCGCTTCTCGCCGCAGACGCCGGCCGATGCGCCCCAAATCGAAAAGCTCGAGGAGCGGGCTTTCGGTCCGGGGCGATATGCGCGCACGGCCTATCGGCTGCGTGAGGGCGTCGGAGCCGATCTCTCCCTCTCCTTCGTCGCCCATGTCGGCACGCTGCTGGTCGGCGCCAATCGCATGACGTCCATCCTCATCGACGAGGCCCCGGCCCTGCTGCTCGGACCGCTGACGGTCGAGCCGGCCTTTCGCTCGCAGGGGCTCGGCGAAGCGCTGGTCAAGAAATCGCTGGACGCCGCCCGCGACGCCGGTCACGGGCTGGTGCTGCTGGTCGGCGATCTCGACTATTACGCCCGTCTCGGCTTCGCCCGCGTGCCGCATGGCAAGATCGTCATGCCGGGACCGGTGGACGCCCGCCGCCTGCTCTATTGCGAGCTGCGCGAGGGCGCCTTCGACGCGGCCAATGGCAGGATGCGGCGGCTGTGACCTCTCCGACGAGGCGCCGCGCATGACAGCGCCGCGCCCCCTCCTCGCCCGTTATGAGAAGCTGGTCGCCAGCGGCGCGCTGGAGCGCGATCCCGCGCAGCTCGCGGCGCTCCAGCGGCTGGAAACGCTGGCGCGCGAGCTGACGCGCCGCCCCGCCGCCCCTTCGCCCAACGGCCTCGCCGCGCGGCTACGCGGGCTGCTCGGACGGCGCGCAGCCTGCGGCGCTCCGCGCGGACTCTACATTCACGGCCTCGTCGGGCGCGGCAAGACGACGCTGATGGATCTCTTCTTCGCCGAGCTTCCGCTCGCCGCCAAGCGCCGCGCGCATTTTCACGATTTCATGGCGCAGGTTCACGCGCGTCTGCTCGCCGCGCGCCGCAGCGCCGCGCCCGATCCGCTGGCGCATGTGGCGCAGGAGATCGCGCGCGAGACGCGCGTGCTCTGCTTCGATGAATTCGCCGTGACCGACATCGCCGACGCGACCATTCTCGCGCGTCTGTTCACACGGCTGCTCGAGGACGGCGTCATCATGGTGGCGACCTCCAATGTCGAGCCGCGCCGCCTCTACGAAGGCGGCCGCAATCGCGATCTCTTCCTGCCCTTCATCGCGCTGATCGAGGACAGGCTCGATCAATTGCGCCTCGATGCGCGCGCCGATTTTCGTCTCGAGAAGACGCTGCTCGACGAGACCTTCTTCACGCCCGCCGACGCACGCGCCCGCGCGGCGATGGATGCGCTGTTTCTGCAGCTGAGCGGCGTCGCCATTGGCGCGCCGAGGATGCTGCGCGTCGCGCGCCGCGACATCGCCGTTCCGCAGGCGGCGGGGCGCGTCGCGCGCTTTCCCTTCGAGGAGCTGTGCGCGCGGCCGACCGGCGCCGCCGATTACATGGCGCTCGCGGAAGCCTTCGACACGATATTCATCGACGCGGTTCCCAAGATGAATTTCGAGCGCCGCAACGAGGCCAAGCGATTCATCACGTTCATCGACATTCTCTATGAGAAGAAAACGCGGCTGATTCTCTCCGCCGAGAGCGAGGCGCTGGATCTCTATCACGCGCCGACGGGACATGAGGCGCAGGAATTCGCGCGCACAGTGTCGCGGCTGATCGAGATGCGCTCGCGCGATTATCTCGCCGCGCCGCATGCCGGCGCCGTGGAATAACCGACTCCCGCGTTCTGGCGGAATCGGATAGGCCTCGCATTCGCAGCCAGATTTTTTCGGCGCGGTCGAAAGTGCTTTTCGTCGTCTCGTTTCAATCGATATTTTCGAAAAAGAGGCTTTCCTGCTCCTGGTCGCGACATTGCGGCGCGCGCTCGCGGCCGCTCTCACGGCCGGCGGCGTCGCGGTGATGCTCGCCGTCGTCCCCGCATCGGCGCAAGAGGACGATTCCAGCGCGCTGCTCGGATGGCCTGCATCGCCCGCCTCGCGCGCGCCTGCGTCATCTGGCTCGGACAAGAAATCCAACAGCAAAGCCAAGTCGCCGCCGTCCTGGCTCGACGCATTGACGGTGACGGGCTTCGTCGAGGCCGGCTCCACCTTCAATTTCGACAATCCGTTCAACAAGCTCAATTGGGGCCATCTGTTCACCGATCGCGCCAATCAGCCGCAATTCAACGCCGGCGTGCTCACCATGCAGCGCTTGCCGGATCCAAAGGCGAGGAAGGACTTCGACCTCGGTTTCAAGATTCAGACGATGGTCGGCTCCGACGCGCGCTACACGCATTTTATGGGGGAGCTCGATTATGCGATGCGCGACCGCACGCAGCTCGACATTCTGCAGGCTTTCGCGACCGTGCATCTGCCGTGGATCACGGACAATGGATTCGATGTGAAGATCGGCCAATTCGTCACGCTCGAGGGCGCCGAGCTGGTCGACAGCATTTTCTACAGCCATTCCTATATTTTCAATTTCGGCATTCCGCTCAAGCAGACCGGCGTGATGATCTCCTCCGATCTCGCCTCCTGGCTTTTTGTCCATGCGAGCGTGATGTCGGGCGATAGCGCCAGCCTCGGCTGGCCCGGCGACAACAACAGCGCCGCCTCATTCCAGGCCGGCCTGCGCATAAAGGCCTTCGACGACAGGCTGACCATTCTGGGGACGACTCACATCGGGCCGGAAGATCCGATGCAGCTCGATCCGCTCGGCGTCGGTTGGCCGAACATTCCGTATGAATGCGCCTGCGATCCCAATCGGGCGCTGTCCTACAGCAATGATGTGACGCTCACCTGGAAAGCGACGGATCGGCTCACTCTTAGCACAGACATAAACTATATTCGCGACGATGGATGGAACGCGCTCTCGGTGACGGGACTGTCCGAAGGCGCGCTGCGCCGGCTCGCCGATATCTACGGCTTCGACGCCACGCTCATTCCGCGTCGTCCACGCGGCGTCAACGGCTATGGCGTCGCGCAATATGTCTCTTACAAGATCGACGACGTGCTGCAGCTCAACGGCCGCGTCGAATTTTGGCGCGACCATAGCAATTTCTTCGTCGGCGCCTATCCCGGCTATTTCGATTACACGAACATAGAGCATGGCTTCTACACGCCCTCGGCGATCTTCCAGCCCGAGGGGCGCGGAACCAGCTATTTCGGGATCACCGCCGGGCTGACGATCACGCCGGAAATCCCCAAAGGTCTGCCGATCACCCGCCTGTCCCTGCGGCCGGAGCTGCGCTACGACGCATCGCTGACCGGCGCGGCGCCCTTCTTCGGCGCGAGCGGCTATCGACGCTCGACCGGCATGTTCGCAATGGATGTGATCGTGCCGTTCACGCTGAAGTGACGGTGGGCGAAGCGGCTGGCGACCCCGGTAGGATTCGAACCTACGACCTACTGCTTCGAAGGCAGTTGCTCTATCCAGCTGAGCTACGGAGTCGGCGCTCGCAAATTAGCATGTTCGGCCGGCGACGTCTCGGGCGCTGTGGTCGTTGCGCCCTTCCCGCCGCCAATGATCCGGCGGCCGTCGACCACAATACCTGCTTCCTTGGCGACCCCGGCTGGATTCGAACCAGCGACCTACCGCTTAGAAGGCGGTTGCTCTATCCGGCTGAGCTACGGGGCCGTGGCGGAGGCTGCGGCCGTCAGTGCGTCCACTGGCCGACGCGCTGCGTCTTGAAATTATCGGCGTAGGATATGATGCGGCGCGAAGGAGCGCCGGGCTTGGGCTCCTCGACGCGATAGACGAGCGCCTTGCGCTCGGCATAGGCGATCGCCTCCTCCTTGGTGCCGAAGCGCAGCCTGATCTGAGCCTTTGCGTCCGACGTGCCGGTCCACCCCATCAGCGGATCGAGCTCGCGCGGGGTCTCGTTCTCATATTCGAGGACCCAGGGCTTGGCCGGTCCGGGACCGGATTGCGTCGCGCTGGGGGACGGGCGGTGAATGCGTGCGGTCATATCGGCCTCGGCAAGAGCCGGCTCGCGAGCCGGCCGGAAACGAAAAATCGGCGCTGTGGCGGGGCTCCGCGCCAATGGTCGGGGCAGCAGGATTCGAACCTGCGACCTGAAGTACCCAAAACTTCCGCGCTACCAGGCTGCGCCATACCCCGTCTCGCGTATAGGCCGCGGAGCCCATTTCCGCCGAACGCCTCGCTAGCACGAGGGCGCGTCGCTCACAAGCGCGAGCGAGCGCGCCGACCGTGCTACCTCGCGAAAATCGGATGTTTGACCGTGTCGCCGACCGCGATCGACAGGCGCTGCGCCGCGCCGGCGGCCAGCTCGATGACCGCGAGCGCCGGCCCGCCGGAGGAGATCACGCGCTCCGAATAGGGCTCCGCGGCGAGCGCCAGGGAGACGACCTTTCCGGCGCGCGAGACGAAGACCATGTCGAGCGAGAGCGGCGTGTTCTTCATCCACATTGCGACCGGCCGCTCCTCGTGGAAATCGAACAGCATGCCGCCGTCCGCGGGGAGCGAGGCGCGGAACATCAGGCCTTTCTCGCGCTGGTCGGACGTGCGCGCCACCTCGACGCGCAGCCGATGCGCGCCGGAGGCGGTGACGATCTCTATCGGCTCTATGGCCATTTTGACCGCGGGCGGCGGCGGGGATCCCGGCTCCTTCGCATGGCCGGGAACGGCCGCGCAAAAGAGAAGGACGAAAAACGCGGCTATGACGCCGAAAACGCTCCGCGACACCACACCAGACATGCTCACCCTCGCCGCATCCAGGCCGCCCAGCGCATCGAGACACCGTCGAAACGCCAGCGCTTCGACGGTCATTCTGCCATTGCGGTCGGGAAATAAAAAGCGGCCCGGAAACGCGCCTGTCGCTCGGCCTCTAATGAGAGGCCGGCAGCGCCGATTCGAGCGGCCGCACTTCGGTCGCCATGAGGCCCTTGGGGCCGTCGCCATAGCGCACCAGAACACTGTCCCCGGGCTTCAGCTCGGCGAGTCCATAGCGGCGCACCGTCTCCATGTGCAGGAAGATATCGTCGGTGCCCTCGCCGCGGGTCAGGAAGCCGAAGCCTTTCACCCGGTTGAACCATTTGACTATGGCGATCTCATAGCCGCTCGACGGCGTCACTTGGACATGGGTGCGGACGGCGCCGTTCTGCGAAGGATGAACGGCCGTCGACTCGTCCATGCCGACGACGCGAAACACCTGCATGCCCTTCACGCGCTTCTGCGCCTCGCAGACGACGCGCGCGCCCTCATAGGCGGACTGGAATCCGGAACGACGTAGGATGGTCACATGCAAGAGAATATCTGCGCCGCCATCATCGGGAACGACAAATCCGTATCCCTTCGAAACGTCGAACCACTTGATGGTTCCGGACACTTCGACGAGATCGAGTCCGGCTTCACCATTTTCGACATTGATGGTCGACGCGCTCAACTCATTCTGGAATGAAATTTTTGCGCCCAACAGACCAACTCCCCCTGCCGATTCGGAACGAATGCGCTCCGCTCGCCTTCGAAGACTCGAATCGCGACGCTCGCCCGTGAATCACTGTGGTTAAGATATCATCGCCACGCTTTCCTCCAACCGACTTTTTTGTTTCGTGCGCCTTCGCTGTGGATACAAAGCCCGAAAATGCTTGGCGTTCCGCGACCTCGGCGCAGGTTACGCGAAATACCGTACGAGCGTCGCCAATGCGCGATCACGGCTCTTTGGGGCTCCTCGCGCGCATGTTTCGGCTTCGATCTTCGCCATCAAAGCGGCGTGATTGGGCGCCAGAGCGGCTTTCGGTCGCATTTGCGAGCGGCTCGGCCCCTCAGGGCGCGCGCGGCGCTGGACAGAGCGGCGCGAAACAATATGCTCGTCCATATGTTGCGGCCGTCGCGAAGCCGCGACATAGTGCGTCGCCGCCCGATGGTGGCGCAGCCGACGAGCCGCAATTCCCGCGAGAAGATCGCACGCAGCCCTTGAAAGCACGGACTTCGAACGAATGAGCTTCATCACACCGCGAGACGATCGTGAATTGGCGCAACGTGACGGCGCCCCGAATTTCGATCTCGCCTCTCTCTATGCCGAGCGGGAGAACGAGCGTTTCGCATTGCACTCGCAGCATCTCAACGAGATGTGGGTGCGCGTGCTGAAGACCATAGGCTATGACGTCGGATTCGTGCGCGGCGTCGGCCAATATCTCTACGACCGCAAGGGCGCGCGCTATCTCGACCTGCTGAGCGGCTGGGGCGTGTTCGCGATCGGCCGCAATCATCCCGCGCTGCGTGAGGCGTTGATGAGCGTGCTCGGCGCCGAGCTTCCCAATCTCGTGCAGCTCGACGTGTCGGTCCCCGCCGCGCTGCTCGCCGAACGGCTGCTCGGCTTCGCGCCTTATATGGAGAAAGTTTTTTTCGCCAATTCCGGCACGGAGGCGGTCGAGGCGGCGATCAAGTTTTCGCGCGCGGCGACGGGCCGTGCGGGGGTTCTCCATTGCGCGCATTCCTTCCACGGCCTCACTTATGGCGCGTTGTCGCTCAATGGCGACGAGATTTTCAAGAAGGGCTTCGGCCCGCTGCTCCCCGATACGCGTGAGATTCCCTTCGACGATCTCGCCGCGCTCGAGGAGGCGCTGCGCCATCGCGACGTCGCGGCCTTCTTCGTCGAGCCCATTCAGGGCAAGGGCGTGAACATGCCTGCGCAGGATTATCTCGCGCAGGCTGCGGCGCTCTGCCGCAAATACGGAACCTTGCTCGTCGCCGACGAGATTCAGACCGGCCTCGGCCGCACGGGAAAATTTTTCGCCGTGGAGCATTATGGCGTCGAGCCCGATCTCCTGCTCGTCGCCAAGGCGCTGTCGGGCGGCCATGTGCCGGTCGGCGCGGTGCTGACGCGCAAATGGATCTTCGACAAAATGTTCGACCGCATGGATCGCGCGGTCGTGCATGGCTCCACCTTCGGCAAGAACGATCTCGCAATGGCCGCCGGCCTCGCGACTCTCGAGGTCATGGCGAGCGAGAAGCTCGTCGAGAATTCCGCCGCCAAGGGCGAGCGTCTGCTCGCAGCCTTCCGCGTCATGGCCGAGCGCTACGAGCTCGTCGCCGATGTGCGCGGCAAAGGCTTGATGATCGGAATCGAGTTCGGCGAGCCGCGCTCGCTGAAGCTGAAAGCCGCATGGAACCTGCTGGAGACCGTCAACTCCGGCCTGTTCTGCCAGCTCATCAGCATACCTTTGTTCGAGCAGCACAAGGTGCTGACGCAGGTCGCCGGCCATGGCAATCACACGATCAAGCTGCTGCCGCCGCTCACCATCGATGATTTCGATTGCGATTGGATCGAGCGCTCCTTCGACAAGGTCATCGCCGACGCGCATCACGCTCCGGGGGCGGTGTGGTCGCTCGGCAAGACGCTCGCGAGCCATGCGCTGAAAGCCAAGCTCGGCTGACACGCCAAGGTTAATGAATTGGGAACGCGCCTTGCTCCGATGAGGCGCGCGACGGGAAGCCGCGCCGATTTGAGACGTCGGCGCATATTTCCATCCTGTCGCGCTCCGCTTCGAGACGAAAGGCGTCGATTATGCGTATCAGTGCGACGATTCTGTCTGCGGCCATGCTGGCCGCGCTCGCGGGCGTTCCCGCGTCCTCCTACGCCGGCGCGCGCGGACCGGTCGTCATTCGCGGGCTCGGCCCCAATGATTTCGCGCCGCGGGCGACCGCGAATTTTCAGCCGTTCCATCCCGCCGCTCGTCCGGCGCGCCACTGGCGCGAGGAGGAGCCGAGCTACGCACGCGCCGCCGTCGCGCCCCGTCGCTATCGCGTCGCGGCGGAAGAAGCGACGTCATGGCGGCAGCCGATCCGTTATCGCGCCAGCGAAACAGCTCCCGTCCCCTATGCGGAGCCGGCCGATTATTCGCACGAGGATTACGCCCGCGCGGCCGTCGCGCCGCCGCGCTATCGTGTTCCAACGGAAGATGTGACGCAAGGGCGGCAGCCCATTCGCCATCGCGCCAGCGAAGCAGCTTCCATCCCTTATGCCGAGCCGGCCTATTATCCGCATGAGGGTTACGCAGGCGCGGCAATTGCGCCGCAGCGCTATCGCGTGGCCACGGAAGAGGCGGCGCAATGGCGGCGGCCAATTCGCTATCGCAGTGAAACTGCTGCCGCTCCCTATGTTGGGCAGGCCTATTATTCACACGCCGGCAATCCCTATGATCGCGCCTATCGGCCCGGCGCCTATACCGCGGTCGATCCTATTCCGCAGCGCTCGGCGCCCGTCTATGGCTATTTTCTCGACGAAGGCCCCTTCCCTACGCGATGAACCGATCGGCGCCAGAGCAGCGCGACTCGAAACCGACGCATTCGTCGGCTTGAATGTCGTGCAACTGCTCGTGAGGGAAACGCCATGCTCATGCTGACTCGGCGCGCCTTTCTCAGAGGCGCGATAGCGGGGGCGGCTTCCGCTTTCGCGGGAGCGGCCTACGCCTTCGGCTATGAGCCGCTGATGGAGCCGCGCGTCGCCCGCTATCACATTGCGCCGCGCGTCTGGCCGAAGGGTTTCGCGCTCGAGATCGCGGCGCTCTCCGATCTACATGCCTGCGACCCGTGGATGTCGCTCGAGCGCATAGACGCGATCGTCGATTGCATGAATGCGCTGCGGCCAGACGTCATCGTGCTGCTCGGCGACTATGTCGCCGGATTGCATCGTTTCGCGACGCCGATTCCGGCGCCGCAATGGGCGCGCGCTCTGTCCCGTCTGTCGGCCCCGCTCGGCGTCCATGCGATCCTCGGCAATCACGACATGTGGGACGACGAGACCGCGCAGCATCGCGGCCGCCACGAGACGATCGCGCGAGCGGCGCTCGAGGCCAATGGCATTCCGGTCTATGAGAATGCGGCCGTGCGTCTGACCGGCGGCGCGCGCCCCTTCTGGCTCGCAGGTCTGGCCGACCAATTCGCGATACCGACCGGTCGGCGCCGATGGAATGGGCTGGACGATCTGCCGGGGACGCTCGCCGAGGTCACGACCGACGATCCGGTGATCCTATTGGCGCATGAGCCCGACATTTTTCCGCGCGTGCCCGAGCGCGTCGCGCTGACGCTCTGCGGACATACGCATGGCGGCCAGGTGCGCCTCTTCGGCTGGGCGCCGATCGTGCCGTCCTTCTATGGCAATCGCTACGTCCACGGACATATCGTGGAGGACGACAAGCATCTCGTCGTCTCCGGCGGATTGGGATGCACGGCGCTTCCGGTGCGCTTCGGCGCGCCGCCGGAAGTCCTTCACATTCGAGTCGAAGCGCCGGCGGCGTGACGCGCCGGCGGCCGCCTCACTCGCCGGCCGCCTTCAGCTTCTCGCCGCTCTGGCTGCGCGCCAGAAGCTCGGTGAGCGCGCGGCGATATTCGACCGGCATCACCTTGCGGAACTTCGGCTTATAGCTCTCCCAATCGTCGAGGATCGCGCGCGCGCGCGTCGAGCCCGTGTAGCGCAGATGATTGGAGATGAGATGCTTCAGACGCTCGGCGTCGAAGCGCGTCATATCGGTCATCACATCGACGCGGCCATGCTGCTCTAGGTCGCCGCTCTGATGATAGGCCTGCGTCATCGCGGTCTCCTCGTCGCGCACCGGCTCGAGATCGACCATCGACAGATTGCAGCGCTCGGCGAAGCCGCCGTCCTCATCCAGCACATAGGCCACGCCGCCCGACATGCCGGCCGCGAAATTGCGGCCCGTCGGGCCGAGCACGACGACGACGCCGCCGGTCATATATTCGCAGCCATGGTCGCCGACGCCCTCGACGACCGCATAGGCGCCGGAGTTGCGCACGGCGAAACGCTCGCCCGCGACGCCGCGCAGATAGGCCTCGCCGCCCACGGCGCCATAGAGCACGGTATTGCCGACGATGATCGACTTCTCCGGCACGATCTGCTTGGCCTCGCGCGAAGGATAGACGATGACCTTGCCGCCCGAGAGTCCCTTGCCGACATAGTCGTTCGCCTCGCCCTCGAGACGCAGCGTCACGCCGCGCGCGAGAAAGGCGCCGAAGCTCTGCCCCGCCGTGCCGGCGGCGCGAATGTCGATCGTGTCCTCCGGCAGGCCGGTGAGGCCATAGACGCGTGCGACCTCACCCGACAGCATGGCGCCGGTCGAGCGATCGACATTGCGGATCGCCGTCTCGATGGACGTCTTCGCGCCGCGGTCGATCGAGGCGCGCGCCGCCTCGATGAGCTTGTTGTCGAGAACCTTGTCGAGCCCGTGATCCTGCGTGAGGCTGTGACGGATCGCGGCGCCCTCGCCCGCCGGCTTGTGGAATAGCTTGGAGAAATCGAGGCCCTTCGCCTTCCAATGGGCGAGCGCCTTCTCCTTGTCGAGCATCTGCATCTGGCCGATCAGCTCGTCGAAGCGGCGATAGCCCATTTGCGCCATCAGCTCGCGAACCTCTTCGGCGACGAAGAAGAAGAAATTGATGACATGCTCGGGCTGGCCGACGAAGCGCTTGCGCAGCACAGGGTCCTGCGTCGCGACGCCCACGGGGCAAGTGTTGAGATGGCATTTGCGCATCATCACGCAGCCTGCCGCGATCAGCGGCGCGGTCGCGAAGCCGAACTCGTCCGCGCCGAGCAGCGCGCCGACGATGACGTCGCGGCCCGTGCGCAGGCCGCCGTCGACCTGCACGGCGATGCGCGCGCGCAGATTGTTCAGCACCAAGGTCTGATGCGTCTCGGCGAGGCCGATCTCCCACGGGCTACCCGCGTGCTTGATGGAGGTGAGCGGCGAGGCGCCCGTGCCGCCGTCATAGCCGGAGATGGTCACATGATCGGCGCGGCCCTTGGAGACGCCGGCGGCGACCGTGCCGACGCCCACCTCGGAGACGAGCTTCACCGACACATCGGCGCGGGGATTCACATTCTTCAAATCGAAGATCAGCTGCGCCAAATCCTCGATCGAATAAATATCATGATGCGGCGGCGGCGAGATGAGGCCGACGCCCGGCGTCGAATGGCGCACTTTGGCGATCACCGCATCGACCTTGTCGCCCGGCAATTGTCCGCCTTCGCCGGGCTTCGCGCCCTGCGCCATCTTGATCTGGATCATGTCGGAGTTGACGAGATATTCCGCCGTCACGCCGAAACGCCCAGAGGCCACCTGCTTGATCGCCGAGCGCGCGCTGTCGCCATTGGGCAGCGGCTTGAAGCGCTCCGGCTCCTCGCCGCCCTCGCCCGTGTTGGACTTGCCGCCGATGCGGTTCATCGCAATGGCGAGAGTCGTATGCGCCTCGCGCGAGATGGAGCCGAAGGACATGGCGCCGGTGGAGAAGCGCTTGACGATCTCGATCGCCGGCTCGACCTCGTCGAGCGGCACGGGAGCGCGACCATCCTCCTCCGCCGTCTTGACGCGGAACAGGCCGCGCAGATTGAGCAGCTTGTCGTCCTGCTCGTTCAAATGCTGCGCGAAGGCGCGATATTTGTCCTGCGCATTGGCGCGCACGGCGTGCTGCAGCAGCGACACCGTATGCGGCGTCCAGCTATGCGCCTCACCGCGAATGCGGAAAGCGTAATCGCCGCCGACGTCCAGCGCGTCGCGATAGATGGCCACATCGCCGAAAGCGTCCTTGTGACGGCGCACCGTCTCGGCCGCGATCTCGTCGAGGCCGACGCCCTCGACGCGCGTTGTCGTGCCGCGGAAGAATTCGTCGATGAAGCTCTGCGCGAGGCCGACGGCGTCGAAAATCTGCCCGCCGCAATAGGACTGATAGGTCGAGATGCCCATTTTGGACATGACCTTCAGCAGGCCCTTGTCGACCGCCTTGATGAAACGCTTGATCGCCGTCTGCCCATCGACGTCGGAGGGGAATTCCTCGGTCGAAGCCTCGAGCGTCTCGAAGGCGAGATAGGGGTTGATCGCCTCCGCGCCATAGCCCGCGAGCAGCGCGAAATGATGCACCTCGCGCGCTTCGCCCGTCTCGACGACGAGGCCGACCGAGGTGCGCAGGCCGCGACGAATGAGATGATGATGCACGGCCGCCGTGGCCAGCAGCGCCGGAATCGGAATGCGATCCGGCCCCACCATGCGGTCGGAGAGGATGATGATGTTATAGCCTCCGTTCACCGCCTTCTCGGCGCGCTCGCCGAGCCGGTTCAGCGCCTCGCGCAGGCCGGCGGCGCCGGTCGCGGCGTCATAGGTGATGTCCAGCGTCTTGGTGTCGAAGCTGTCTTCGATATGGCCGATACAGCGGATCTTCTCGAGGTCCTCATTGGTGAGGATGGGCTGACGCACCTCGAGCCGCTTGCGCTTCGCCGAACCCTCGTGATCGAGAATATTCGGGCGCGGGCCGATGAAGGAGACGAGGCTCATCACCAATTCCTCGCGGATCGGATCGATCGGCGGATTGGTGACCTGCGCGAAGTTCTGCTTGAAATAGGTGTAGATCAGCTTGGGCTTGTCGGAGAGCGCCGAGATCGGCGTATCCGTGCCCATGGAGCCGACCGCCTCCTGGCCGGTGACGGCCATGGGGAAGAGCAGCAGATCGAGCTCCTCCTGCGAATAGCCGAAGGCCTGCTGACGATTGAGCAATGACACATCGGCGCGTGAGGCGCGCGGCTCGACGGGCTTCAGATCCTCGAGCACGATCTGCGTGCGCTCGAGCCATTGCTTATAGGGATGCGAGGAGGCGAGCTCCTTCTTGATCTCGTCGTCGGAGACGATGCGTCCCTGCTCGAGATCGACGAGCAGCATCTTGCCCGGCTGCAGGCGCCACTTCTGCACGATCTTGTCTTGGGGGATCGGCAGCACGCCCATCTCCGACGCCATGACGACGAGTCCGTCCTCGGTCACGAGATAGCGCGCCGGACGCAGGCCGTTGCGGTCCAGCGTCGCGCCGATCTGGCGGCCGTCCGTGAAGGCCATGGCGGCGGGACCGTCCCAGGGCTCCATCAGCGCGGCGTGATATTCATAAAAGGCCTTACGGTCGCCATCCATCAGCGGATTGCCGGACCAAGCCTCGGGGATCAGCATCATCACCGCATGAGCGAGCGAATAGCCGCCCTGCACGAGAAACTCGAGCGCATTGTCGAAACAGGCGGTGTCCGACTGGCCCTCATAGGAGATCGGCCACAGCTTCTCTATGTCGTTGCCGAATAGCGGCGAGGCGACGGAAGCCTGCCGCGCGGCCATCCAGTTGAGATTGCCGCGCAGCGTGTTGATCTCGCCATTATGCGCGACGAAGCGGTAAGGGTGCGCGAGGCGCCAGGACGGGAAAGTGTTCGTCGCGAAGCGCTGATGCACGAGCGCGATGGCGCTGATGAAGCGCGGGTCTTTCAGATCGAGGAAATATTCGCCGAGCTGCGAGACCAGCACCATGCCCTTGTAGACGATGGTCTGCGAGGACACTGAAACCGAATAATGCTCGCGAGCCGCCGGCCCACGCGCGTAAATCTCGTTGGAGGCGGTCTTGCGCGCGAGATAGAGGCGGCGCTCGAAATCGACATCGTCGGTCACTAAGGGGCCGCGGCCGATGAAGACCTGCCCATGCACCGGCTCGACCGCCTTCACCGCCTCGCCGAGATCGCTCGAATCGACCGGCGTGTCGCGCCAGCCGAGCACGACGAGGTCCTGGCTCGCGGCGGCGGCTTCGATGAATTCCTTCGCCTTGGCGCGCTCCGCCTCGTCGCGCGAGAGGAAGAATTGGCCGATGGCGTAATGGCCGGGCTCCGGCAGGGCGAAGCCGAGCTTGGCGCATTCTTCCGCGAAGAACTGGTGCGGGATCTGCACGAGAATGCCGCAGCCGTCGCCGAGCTTGGGGTCCGCGCCCACGGCGCCGCGATGATCGAGATTGAGCAGGATCTGCAGACCCATCTCGACGATCTCGTGGCTCTTGGCGTTGTGCAGATTGGCGACGAAGCCGACGCCGCAGGAATCATGCTCTTTGGACGGATCGTAGAGGCCCTGAGCCTGCGGCAGGAGGGGGTCTCTGGCGTCGATCGCGGTCATGGCGGCGTCTCCCGGGCGAGTCCGGAGGCGGCTCGGCCCGATCGCCGCGCCCGCGTCCCCGTCCTCTGTCGTCGAAATCATAGCTTCGCTCGCAGGGTCGCGCGAGCGTCATTGGCGCAGAATGGTCAGCATGGCTGACATATCGGCGGGAAATATTGTTGCCAGATTTGCGTCCCTCGCACAAGCAATCTGCCGCTACAAAACCGAATTCCTGGCGCATTCCACCGCCGGCGCGCGCCGGCTGCGTCCAAAGCTCGCCGCAATGGTCGCCCAAGCTCGGCAATCGAGACGGGGCCAGACGACCAGATGGATGTGGAGCGGTTCATGACGCTATCGAGACTGCGGCCGAAGCTCTTGCTCGCGATCGCGAGCCTCGCGCCGATGGCGGCGCCGACGCCGGCCGCGGCGGATTTCTTCTTTCGCCCCTTCGGCTACGCCTTTCACCAGCCGATTCCGGAGCCCGCGCCCAACGCTACGCCGCAAGCGATCGCCGGGATTTTGAGCGAGGAGGGATTTCGCCTCGTCGGCGGGCTCGGCCGACGCGGCGATCAGGTGGTGGCGACAGGCGTGGACCGCCGCAGCCATTATCGGCGCTTTCTGATCGACCCCTATGAGGGCGAGATTTTGCGCTCCTGGCGCATTGGGCCGGAGGGCGGGCCGGGCTTCGTCGAAGCGCCGCCCGCCGCCTATCGTGGCGGGCCTGGGCCGGAGTCCTATGACGGGCCTCGAGCCAGCGCCGCGGAAGATCCTCTGGTCGTGCCCGGCCTCGGCGGCGAGCCGCGTCGCCCCGCGCCGCAATCGGCCGCTCCCGCTCGTCGCGCGGAGACGCCGGCGCGCGCCCATGCCGCCATCAGGCAGGAGAACGCCGAGACGCAGCGCCCGCCCCATTCGCCGCCCTCCGAGGCGACCAAGCCGCCGGCGCGCGCCGCCGCTCCGCAAGACAGGCCGACGGCTCCCAAGCCCGCCGCCGCGAAGCCGGCCGAGCGCAAGGCGCCGGCGCAACAGCACTCTGGTCCGACCCCGCCGCAAGGCGCGGCCTCGGCGCCCGCGTCCGCTCCTTCTCCTTCTCCTGCCGCCGCCCCTGCCCAGCCGATCCAAGCCGCTCCCGAGCCGCCGCATGCGGCCGCTCCGGAACCCGCCGCCGTCGGCCATCAGCAGGCGGCGCCGGCGCCACAGACCATCGTTCCAGCGACGCCCGCCACGCCGACGCCCGCCGCTGCGGCTCCCGCCAATCCGGTCTCGGCGGAGCAATCCAAGGCGCCGCCCGCGGGCGAGCCGCCCAAGCCGACGCCCGGCGGCTGAGCGAAAAAAGAGGCGTCCCTCGCGGGACGCCTCGATTTTTTTTGCCGAGGAGGGATGCGGCCTGAGATCAGGCGGCTTTGGCGTCGATCGTCTGCGCCGGAACGCCGCCGCCGATCTCGATGCGGCGCGGCTTCTGCGCCTCGGGAATCTGGCGGACCAGATCGACATGCAGCAAGCCATTGGCGAGGGTCGCCCCAGTCACGACGACATGATCGGCGAGCTGGAAGCGGCGCTCGAAGGCGCGCGCGGCGATGCCTTGATGCAGCATCTCGCGCTTGACGCCGCCGGTCTCGGGCTGCGGGTCTTTCGCGCCCTTGATGGTCAGCGTGTTCTCGCGCGTCTCGATGGAGAAATCCTCACGCGCAAAGCCGGCCACGGCCAAGGTCACGCGATAGTCGTTCTCGCCGGTGCGCTCGATATTATAAGGCGGATAGGTCGGAGCCGCCTCCGCGCCCGGACCCTGGTCGAGCAGGGAGAAGAGACGATCGAAGCCGACGGTCGAGCGATAGAGGGGGGAAAGATCGAAGGGACGCATGTCATTGTCCTCCTAGAAGCGACAGTGGAAGCGCGATCGGGATGTTCGTCCCCGCTCGCGCCGGGGATGAAAGCGCGTCCGCTACGGCCCGCGCTGAATTCCATGTGGGAGCGCTTTTTGCGACCTGCAAGAGGCGCCGGCGCGGGTGTCGCAATTTTGTGACAGGCCCCGACTTTTCGCCGCGAGCGCGACGATCGCATTGACCGCGGAAATTTCCGGGCGCTAGTTTCGCGCATGGCGAAGCTGAGGTCACGGCGCTGGTCGGACGTCTCCACGGCGAGGCGCGCGCTCGTCTCGGCGCTGGCGCTTTGCCTTTTCGCGCTGCAGGCCCTCGTCGCCGCCTCGCTGGTCCGAGCGCATGATGCGCCTTTGGCGGGCGGCGTCTCGGCCTCCGCCTATTGCGAGCCGCACAGAGACGGCGCGCCGCCGGCGGAGCGCGATCATGCGCCCTGCTGCATTCTCTGCGTCGCCAGCCGCGATCTGCCGAGCCTCGCCGAGCCACCGTCCGCGGAGCCGACCCTCGCGCCGGTCGCTTTCGCCTTCGTCGCCTATGCCTCGACAGCGCCGCCGCAGCGCGGACCCGCCGGCTGGGCCAGCTCCTGGTCGTCCCGCGCCCCTCCCCTCGCCTGATCGCGCGGCGCGCCGCGATCGCGGCCGCCGTTTCGATACGCCGATCGACGCACCGGACGCCCCCGCGCCCGGGCGACGCTGCGACGGATGGCGCCGATGCCCAACACGAGATTTTCGATTTTGCGCGAGCTCTTCGCGCGCACGCAACGCGATCTGACGCGCCTGCTGACGCGGCGGGTCGGTCCCGATCACGCGCCGGACATCGTGCAGGAGGCGTTTCTGCGCGTCATGCATCGCGACATGACCGAAGAAATATCCGATCCGCCGGCCTATCTGCGCCGCACCGCCGTCAATCTGGCGATGGATTTTTCGCGCCGGCGCAAGCTCGAGAGCAAGCTCTTCGTCGCCGATCCGGAGAGCTGTGACGCGCCCTCGGACGAGCCCTCCGCCGACGAGACTCTGGAAGCGGACCGCCGCGCGCGGATTCTTACCGCGGCGATCGAGACGCTGCCGCCCAAATGCCGCGAGGTCTTCGTCCTGCGCATGCATCACGACGTCCCGCAGGACGAGATCGCGCGGCGTCTCGGCATTTCCCGCAATATGGTGGACCGGCATTTGCGCATCGCCATAAAGCGCTGCCGAAGCGCGGTGCAGTAGAAAAATTCCCGGCGAGGCATCCGCGATTCCGGCCGTCGTTCGTCTGTATGTGTGAGGAGCGAGTTTCGATCTATGGCCGCCCACAAACATCCCGCGCCGCAGGAGAGCGCCTCGCAGGACTCCGCCGTCGCCTGGTGGGTGCGGCGCGACGCCGGCGACATGTCGAGCGCCGAGATCGCCGCCTTCGAGGCCTGGATCGCCGATCCGGCCAACGCCGCGGCCTTCGCCTATATTTGCGCGCTCTGCGGCGAGGTGAAGGCTTTGAAGCCGCGCCGCGTCGACGCCCTCGCGGCTCGGCGGCGGCGACGCATGGCCTACGCCGCCGCGCTGGCCGCCACTCTGGCGGCCGTGGCGAGCTTCGATTCGCTGCGCCTGCTCTGGAGCGCCGATTTCCGCACCGCCGCCGGCGAGACGCGCATGGTCACGCTCTCGGACGGCTCCAAGATCCAGCTCGGCGGAAGATCGGCCATCGCCGTGCATTACGCCGCCGGCGAGCGCGCGCTCACTTTGCTCGAAGGCGAGGCGTTTTTCGATGTCGCGCCGGACGTCGCGCGGCCCTTCGTCGTCACGGCGGCGGGCGGATCGGTAACGGCGCTCGGCACCTCTTTCGATATCGCGCTCGAGAATGACGGCGCCCGCGTGACGGTCGCCGAGCATAAGGTCGCCGTCGCGAGCCATGGCGAGAAGACGATCGTCGAGGAAGGACGTCAATGCGACTTCGGCCCGGCGACGCCGACCAGCGCGCCCGTCCCCGTCGCCGTGCCGGACGCCACCGCCTGGCGACGCGGCAAGCTCATCTTCGTCGATCGTCCGCTCGGCGAAGTCGTCGATATTCTCTCACGCTATCACCGCGGCTACATCATCGTGGCGAGCGACTCCACGCGCCGGCTGCGCGTCACCGGCGTGTTCGACGCCGCCGATCCGATCGGCGCCTTGCGCGCGATCGAGGCTTCGCTCGCACTCGATGCGATTCACATCGGCGATTATCTCGTGGCGTTACGCGGATGAGACAGAACGCCGCATCATGCGCCTGCATTTTTTCGTCGCACGGACGTGCGTGTTCGCGCGCTCCATTCGTCAGAGTTCATAGAGGGACGTTTTCGTTCCCGATAAGAACTCGGAGAAGGGCGGATGCAGCGGCGATTTTTTCGTCTCGAGAATAGAAACATGGGCGCGACGGCGATAGCGACGGCACTGAGCGCTCTCGTCTTCGGACAAGAGCCGGCCATCGCGCATGTCGCAATGCCGGAGGCGGAACTCGCCGCCGCAGTGCGCAGCTATGAGATTCCGGCCGGCTCCGTCGCCGCCGCGCTCAATCGCCTCGCCGACGCCACCGGCGCGCAGCTCGTCTATAAATCGCGGCTGACGCGCGATCTCACGACACGCGGACTCTCCGGCGCCTTCACGCTGGAAGACGCGCTCGATCGTCTGCTCGCCGGCACGGGCATAGGCTATCGCCTCACGCGCGACGGACGCAGCGTCGCCATCGTGCTCGCGCAGAACGAGACCACGCGCAATGACGCCAGCGCGGTTGCGTTGCCGCCGATCGACGTGGCAGGGGAGCGCGAGCGTGCGCTGCGCGCCGCGGCGCGTCGCGCCGACGGCCCCTTCACGCCGATCGGCGCAACAGAGATCAGCGGCGAAGCGCTCGATGCGCAGCGCGCCAACGCCAGCGACACGGCGCAGCTGCTCTATTCGGCGCCGGGCGTCGATCTCTATGAGGCGGGCGGCGTGTCGCGCCTGCCGACGCTGCGCGGCCTCGCCGACGATCGCATCAAGATTCTGCTCGGCGGAGTCGAGATCACCTCGGCCTGCGCCAATCATATGAATCCGCCGCTCTCCTATATCGATCCGAACAATGTCGGAAAGATCGAGGTGCTCTCCGGCGTGACGCCGGTGAGCAAGGGCGGCGATTCGATCGCGGGCACGATATCGGTGGAGCCCAAGCCGCCGATCTTCGCCAATCCGCGCGTCGCTTCCACGCCCGGCCTCGTTCCGTCCATCGCGCCCGGCGTTCTCGCCTCGGGATCGATCTCGGGCTTCTTCCGCAGCTCCAACAGCAGCTTCGGCGTCTCGGGAACGGCGAATGTCGCCACAGAGCATTTCAGCCTGCTCTATAATGGCGGCTACACGCGCGGCTCCGATTATCACGCGGGCGACAATGGACCGAAGGTTCTCTCCACCGGCTTCATCTCCGAAAATCATTCGGCGACGCTCGCCTATCAGAACGACGGACATCTCTTCACGCTGAAGGGCGGCTATCAGAACATTCCCTATCAGGGCTTCGTCAATCAGCGCATGGATATGACCGCCAATCGCGCCTATTCCGTCGACGCCGGCTATAAGGGCGCGTTCGAATGGGGAAAGCTCGAGGCGCGCGCCTTTTGGCAGCATACCGCGCATGAGATGGGCTTTCTCTACGACAAGCAGCCCGCCAATATGCCGATGAATACGTCGGGAACGGATTACGGCTATTCGCTGAAGGCGGAAATTCCGCTCGACCCCTCCAATCTTCTGCGCGTCGGCAACGAATTCCACGGCAATCATCTGAACGATTGGTGGCCGCCGATCGTCGGCAGCATGATGATGGGTCCGGGAACCTATTGGAACATCAATGGCGGCCAGCGCGACCGCATCGGCACATTCGCGGAATGGGAGGCGAAATGGTCGCCGCAATGGACGACATCGCTCGGCGTGCGCAACGATATCGTCTGGACGAACGCCGGCGATGCGCAGGCCTATGACCCGCGCAATCCCATTCCCATGGGCATGATGGGCATGGCCAATCCGGACGCGACGGCGGCGCGCTTCTTCAACGCCCGCAGCCATGCGCGCACCGACGTCAATTTCGACATGACCGCGCTCGTGCGTTACCAGGCCGACGAGACGAGCACATATGAGCTCGGCTATTCGCGCAAGACGCGCTCGCCCAATCTCTACGAGCGCTACGCCTTCGGCGTCGGCGGCATGGCGAGCAGCATGATCGGCTGGTTCGGCGACGCCAATGGCTATGTCGGCAATCTCGATCTGAAGCCCGAGGTCGCGCATACGGTGAGCTTCACGGCCGCGTGGCGCGATCCCGTCGCCCATGATTGGGAGGTGAAGGCGACGCCCTATTTCAGCTATGTCGAAAATTTCATCGACGCGGATCGCATCGGCGGCTTCACCGACAAGAATGGGCGCTGGTTCCCCATTCTGCAGTTCCGCAATCACAAGGCGGAGCTCTATGGCTTCGATCTCTCCGGCCGCGGCAAGCTCTATGAGGCGCCCGATGTCGGCAGCTTCACGCTCTCGGGCGTCATCGGCTATGTCTATGGCGAAAATCTCGATCGCGGCGACGGGCTCTATCACATCATGCCGCTCAATGCGCGCTTCGCTCTCGAGCACAAGCTCGGAGGCTGGAGCAGCGCCGTCGAGCTGCAGCTGGTCGACAGCAAGACGCATGTGAGCACGGCGCGCAATGAATTGAAGACGCCCTCCTACGGACTCGTCAATCTGCGCACCGCCTATGAATGGGACGCGTTCCGCATCGATCTCGGCATCACCAATGTCGCCGACGTTCGCTATTATTCGCCGCTCGGCGGCTTCGATTACACGAATTACAAGAAGACGAGCGTCTTCGGCGCCGTGCCGGGACAAGGCCGCTCTTATTACGCGGGACTGACGGTGAAGTTCTGAGCTTCGCCTTTTGCGCGGTCGGGCGAGACATGCGATAGACGGGGCGAGAGGCGCAGGCAGCGCCTTTCGTTCCGGCCGCAGCAGGATCGCCCGACATGCCGCTCACCGAATCGCAGCTCATCGGTACGCCCGACAATCCCGTACCGCCCAATGCGAAGGTCTTCGCCATTCGCACGGCGGATGGACGCAGCTTGCGCGCGGCGAGCTTCGCGCCGCCGCGTGGGGCGATCGGCACAGTGGCGCTGTTTCAGGGCCGGGCCGAGTTCATCGAGAAATATTTCGAGACGATCAACGATCTGCTCGCCCGCGACCTCCATGTGGTGACGCTGGATTGGCGCGGACAGGGCGGCTCGGAGCGCGATCTTTCCGATCCGCGCAAGGGCCATGTCGATGATTTCGCGCTCTATCAGCGCGATCTCGACGCTTTCATCACCGATGTTCTGGCGCTCGAATGCCCCTCCCCCTGGCATGCGCTGGCGCATTCCATGGGCGGCGCCATATTGCTCGATCGCGTCCATTCGGCGCGCTCGCCATTCGATCGCGTCATCGTCGCCGCGCCGATGGTCGATTTCGAGGGCCTGCGCTTTCCGATCGGCGCGCGCGCCATCGCCGACACGCTCGATATGTTCGGCCTCGGCGCCATGTATGTGCCGGGCGGCGGGCCGAAATCGCTGGAGGAGCTGCCATTCGAGGGCAATCGGCTGACCTCCGATCCCGCGCGCTTCTCCCGCAACGCCGATGTGGTGCGCGCCGCGCCGCATCTCGCCATCGGCGATCCGACGGTCGGCTGGGTCAACGCCGCCTTCCGGCTGATGAAGCAGTTCGCCGCGCCCGAATACGCCCGCGCCGTGCGCTCGCCGGTGATGGCGTTTCTCTGCGGGCGCGACCGCATCGTCTCCTCGCGCGCGATCGAGCGCTTCGCTCAGAGGCTGCCGGTCGCGAGCCTCATAGAGGTTCCCGGCGCGCGCCACGAATTGCTGATGGAGCGCGACGAATTGCGCGAGCAGTTCTGGGCGGCGTTCGACGCTTTCGTCCCCGGCGAGGCGGTGAATCGCGCCTGAGCGCTCTTCCGATCACTCGAAGGCGGTCTGAAAGCGCACGATCGCCCGCGCCACCGGCCGCGTCGGCAGATAGCAGAAGGAGTTGGTGGCGATTTTCGCCTCCTTGCAGTGCTCGTGCTCGGCGTTCCACTCATAGCCGAGCCGCTCCATGCAGGCGACGATATGATCATGCAACACGCGGCTGTTCTTGTGCCGCTCCTGGGGGAGCTTGCTCTCGCTGTCGAGTTCGCAATCGGTGACGTCTATCTTCAGCCCGGCGAAATAGCGTCCGCTGCTGCTGCCGGTGACGAAGACGAACTCTGTGGCGACGATGAAGGCGAGGCCGACGGCGAAGGCGACGCGCGCCTTGAACTTGCTGTCGAAGTAGTCGATGCCGATGAAGGACAGCCCGCCGAGCGCCAGCAATCCGCCGCCGAGCATGAGCGTCAGCGGAGCCACGAAGGCGGCGATATCCTCATTCATCGGCACATCTCCCGTCTGTTCCCGACGGGGCGCCGCCTTCCCCTCAGTCTCGAGGTCAAATGGAGCATGTCCTCCAACCGGCAAGCGCCCTGCAGGGGCGAGCGGCGAGCTTAGGCTCGCCGCCGCGATCGGGCTATTCGAATCTCAGCTGAAACGCGGTGATCGCGCGCTCGAAGCCGGTGGCCGGCAGATAGCAATAGGCATTGGTGGCGACCGGCGCATCCTTGCAATTGCGATGCGCGGGAGCCCATTCATAGCCGGCCTCCTGCATGCAGCCGAGAATGTGCTTGTGGATGACATTGACGTCCACGCCGAGACGCGCCTCCGGATGCGCGGACTCGCCCTCGAGCTCGCAGGCGGAAGTCTGCACCTGCTGCGCCTTGAAGAATGAGACGCTGCTGCCGGCGAGCACCACCTCGAGCGCGGCGAGAACGATGGAGCCCGCGACGAGCGCGGCGATCGCCTGGACGCGCGACTTCAGAAATTGAATCTCGATGAAGTAGAGCCCGCCAGCGGCGATCAGCGCGCATCCGATGACGAGAGCGAAAGGGGTGACGAAAACCGAGAGATCCTGATTCATCTGCTTCCTCCTGCATTGCGAGCGCGCAAGCGCCCTTGTTCGATGATCTTCCGATCATCGGCATTGAGCAGGAGTCATCAGCCTCTTCGGCGGTTGTAGGGGGCACCCCATCCCCTGGCGCGCCGGCTATCGCCTCGCGACCTTATGTAGCTAATTCGATACATAAAGCCGGCCGGGTCGTCAATGCGCAGGCGGGCGGCGCGTGGCGGACGGCTTCCGCGATCCCGCGCGCGAGCGTATGAGCCGCCGAGAGGACAAGGCGAAACGCTCATGCGCAACGACATAGACGACATCGTCGGCTCCCGACCTCCGCGGCATCCGGCTCTCGAGGCTCTTCTCGCCTTTTTGCAGCTGGGACTGACCAGCTTCGGCGGACCGATCGCCCATATCGGCTACTTCCGGGCCGAATTCGTCGAGCGCCGCAAATGGCTGAGCGAGACGGCCTTTGCCGATTTAGTCGCGCTCTGCCAATTTCTTCCTGGACCGGCCAGCAGCCAGCTCGGCTTCATTCTCGGCATGTCGCGCGCCGGCCTGCTCGGCGGCTTCTCGGCCTGGCTCGGCTTCACCTTGCCCTCGGCCGTCGCCCTCGTCCTTTTCGCCTATTGCGTCTCACAGCTCGGCGATGTCGCGCATCTTTCCTGGCTGCACGGCCTCGCGATTGTCGCCGTGGCCGTCGTCGCACAGGCGGTCTGGGGCATGGCTCGGAGCCTCTGCCCGGATCGCGAGCGCGCCACGATCGCGCTCGCGGCAATGATCCTCACTCTGGCGCTTCCCTCGGCCGCGGGCCAGATCGGCGCCATTGTCGGCGGCGGCCTCATCGGATGGCTGCTGCTCCCACAGAGATCGGCGCCGGCGTCGGCGCCGATCTCCGCCGGCTTCATCGGTCGGCGCGCCGGCCTCGCCTCGCTCGCTCTCTTCGTCCTCGTGCTGATCGGCGCGCCGATTCTCGCCGCTACCACCGGCGCGCATTGGCTCGCCATTTTCGCGGCTTTCTTTCGTTCCGGCGCTCTGGTGTTCGGCGGCGGCCATGTGGTGCTGCCGCTGCTGCAGCAGGCGGTGACGCCGCCGGGCTGGATCGGCTCGGACGCCTTCCTCGCAGGCTACGTCGCCGCCCAGGCCGTGCCCGGCCCCCTCTTCACCTTCGCGGCGTTTCTCGGCGCGGCGATGCGCGAGCCGCCCAACGGCTGGGCGGGCGCGATCCTGTGCCTCGTCGCCATCTATCTGCCGTCCTTGCTGCTGCTGCTCGGCGTGCTGCCATTCTGGGATGCGGTGCGCGGCCGCTCGGCCATGCGTTCGGCGCTCGCCGGCGTCAATGCGGCCGTGGTCGGCATTCTCACGGGCGCGCTCTACACGCCGGTCTGGACCAGCGCGGTCTTCTCGGCTGCGGATTTCTGCCTCGCGGCGACGGCCTATCTGCTGCTGGTCTTCTGGCGGGCGCCGGCCTGGCTCGTCGTCCTCTTCGGAGCGCTCGGCGCAGTCGCGATCGACTCCTTCGGCCGATCGCTCACTTGATCTCGGCGAAGCCCAATGGCTTGGCGTCGCTCGGCGCGGAGGCCGGCTCGCCCCGTGTCGCCGCGGCGATCGTCACGCCCGATTCTGCGCCCGCCGCCGCGGCGACGGCCTCGGGCGTATCGGAGAGAAAGGCGGCGAGCTCATCGGCGCCCCGCGCCGCGACCGCGGCCAGCGCCCGATCGTCGAGCAGCGTCCAAGGATCGCCGGCGCCGGTCACGGCCACCTCGTCGGTGAGGCGGCGGGCGCGTCGTCCGTTGCGGTCGAAAATATCGAAGACATAGGCGAAGCGCGTCGCCCCTTCGGGGCTCGCATAGGCGGTGAGATAACCGCGCAGACGATAGGCGGCCGCCGGCTCTTCGGCGGCGGCTATGTCGCGGCTCTCCGTCGCGCGGGCGAAGGCTGGGCGGAAGCGCGCCAGCGCATCCTCCGGCGCGCCCTCCAGACTGATGAGCGCCACAGGCGCGCCGCGCGGGCTGACGCCGGGCCGCGGCGTCGGACGTTGCCGCTGGGCGAGCTGCTCGGGACGCGGATGGCCGATCTCGACCGCCGTATCGACGCAGCCGGCGAGCGTCAAAGCGCAGATCGCCGCGCAGAATTGCCCGTGAAAGCGGCTGGCGGAGCGTTTCAGATCGCGCATCGTCTCCAGCACCCTCCGCCTCATGGTGAAGAAAGTGCTAACAATGATCCGGGCGGCGGTCCAGCCCCCGCATTCCCCATACGCAATTCCCTGTGGGACAAGGCGCATCTCCTTTCGCGCCGCCTTTTTGCCTCACTGCCGCCACGGACCGCATCGACGATCAAGCTCACGTTAACCTTACTGCGCTTTCGCGCGCCGCATCGGGACGCGCAAAGCTTTCGTCAAGGTTGACGGAACCTTCGCTTAACCCCTGCGCGGATAGGACTGGCGACAGTAGAGACCCGTCGTCAGAGGAGCTTAGAGGAAATGGCATTGCTTTCCGCCACGCGCGCCCTGCGCTTCGCCGTCGCCATTCTGGCGGCCGTCTCGCTCGGCGCCTGCGCCAAAAACGCCGAGGATGAGAACGCCGCGCTCGCCGGCGGCGCCGGCGCCAATGGCCGCGGCGGCTACGCCGCCCCCGGAAGCCCGCAGGATTTCGTCGTAAATGTCGGCGACCGCGTCTATTTCGAGACCGATTCGAGCGAGCTGACGCCCACCGCGCAGGCGACGCTCGACAAGCAGTCCGACTGGCTGCAGCGCTACGGCCGCTATTCCTTCACCGTGGAGGGCCATGCGGACGAGCGCGGCACGCGCGAATATAATTTCGCGCTCGGCGCCCGCCGCGCCGAGGTGGTGAAAAATTATCTGGCCTCGCGCGGCCTCTCCGCCGGGCGCATCCGCACGATCAGCTATGGCAAGGAGCGCCCGGTCGCGGTCTGCGACGATATTTCCTGCTGGTCGCAGAACCGCCGCGCCGTCACCGTGCTGTCGGGCGGCAATTCTTGACCCGCAAAATGCGCCGAGGCCCCTCCCCGGCGCTTGCATCCTCGGCCGCGATGCGGCATTGAGAGCCCCGACGGCGCGCCGTCACCGCAGGAGTGTAGCTCAATCGGCTAGAGCACCGGTCTCCAAAACCGGGGGTTGGGGGTTCGAGTCCCTCCACTCCTGCCAGCTCCGAAAATCATACAATGAAATCAGTCTGTTCCGTCCTGTGGGACAGCATCCGTCCCATTCGGTGGGACATTTTGTTCCCCGGCCGTTTCCCCGATCAGCCTTACGGCGCCCGCTGCGAGGCGCTTGCTGTTCGCGCGGCGGACATAGGTCGAGGCCTGACCTAGCGTCGTCCAGCCATAGAGCGCCATGAGCTGGCGCTCGCTCGCGCCGCCGTCGGCGGCGATCGTCGCCCCGGCCTTGCGCAGCCCATGGGCGCTGCAATGGGGCAGGCCCGCCTCGGCGCATTTCTCCCCGAACCAATTGCCAAAGCCGGCGGCCGAGAAAGGCGCGCCATATTCGGTCAGCAAAAAGGTCATGTTCCCGGCCGGGCCGGCCTCGATCGCCGTCCGCAGCGGTTCGACGATCTCGACGAAGACCGGGTCCGCCCGGAGCCGCTTCGTCTTCTCCGGGACGAAGGCGATGACGCCGTTGCGCATATGCTGTCGGCCGAGCGTCACGACGTCGCCGCGCCGGGCGCCCGTGTAGAGCAATAGCGCATAGGCGAGCCGGGGTTTCGTTCCGATCGGCCAATGCGCCTCGAATTTCGCACGCTCCTCGTCGGACCAGCTATGGAAGCCGTCCGAGGCGTAGCGCAGCGATTCGACGCCCGCGACGGGATTGTCCGTCCAGCGTTTCGATTTCACCGCCCATGAGAACATCGCGCCGAGATATTTCAGGCGATTGTTCGCCGCGCCCGGCGTCGTCAGCTTGCGGTCGCGCAAGGTCTCGACGTGCCGCGAGCCGAAAGCCGCGAGCGGACAATCGCCCATTCTGGCCTTGGAGGCGGGGGCGATCGGCTCGGCGAAGCATGCCTCGAGGATATTTCGCCGCAGCCGCTGCGATCGCGCGTCGAGCTGACGGAAGATTCCGCTCGCGAAATATTCCCGGCCGAGCCATTCCAGCGAGCCAGGGCGAATCGTCTTGCGTTCCGCCGCCGCGCCCTGCCCCGCTTCCAGCTCGGCGCGCGCGGCATGATAGGCGGCGACGAATTCCGGGCCGGGCGGCTCGCCGCGAATGCGCCGCTTGCGCCCGTTGATGCGCACGTAATAGCGGTCCGTGCCATATCGGTCGGTATCTTTTACGAGATATTTGAACTCGATAGACGCCATGTCACTGGGACCGGGAGCGCAGCGCGCGGGTTCGGGTCGGCGGCGCGCGCGCGTCACGGGGCCGTCTCGCTCCAATCGACGGCCTCGGCCTCGGCGAATTCGCTGAAGCGGTCGAGCAAGGCCTTCGCCTTGATGCGGCCGTCGCCGCCGCGGACGCAGCGCTCCTCGAGGAAGCGCTCGACGGCCTGGGCGATCGTCGGCGCGTCGTCGCCGTCGCTCCCCTGCCCTGCGGCCTTCGCCGCTTCGTCGCGCGCGATTTCCTCGACCATGGCTTGCGCGGTCGAGCGCTCGTCTCTCGGCTTCGATGCGGACAGCGACGCCAGCGCCTCGGGAACCCAACGACGGTCGCGCGCGAGCAGAGCGGCGCGCTCGACGATCTTCGGCTTGCGGAGCTTGCCCGCCTCGTTGGCGGCGGCCTCGCCGTCGATCGCGCGGATCGCGTCGAGCGCATCCTCGCGCGAAAACGCCTCGAACAGCGCTCTATAGTCCAGCGCGTCGCAGAGATCGGCGCGCAAGTCGACAAGGCCGGCGGCGAGCGAGACGAAATTCTGCGTCTGCGACGGCTTTAGGTTCTCGAGCCAAAGCGAGCGGCCGATCAATTCCGCGAAGGCGGCGGAGAGGTCGGCGAGCGGCGCTCGAGCGACGATCGCGAGGCCCTCGAGAAAATGCGCCGGCGCGAGCCGCTGCAACAGCGCGTGACGCGGCGGCGAGGCAATCGTGATCTCGCGCGCGAGCCCGACGCCGATGCGGCCATGCGAGCAGCCGAGCGCCGCCACGGCGAAGGAAAGCGCGAGGTTGAGATTGCTCGCCGTTGCAATGGCGAGCGCGCCGCCGAGCGCGTCGGTCAAGACGGCTTGCGCGTCCTTGCCGCCCGGCGCGGGCGGGATCGTCGGCGGCTCGGGCTCGCGGGCCTCGCGCGCCTTCGACGCGCGCCGATCGGTGGCGCGCGCGGCGCCCGGCTCGTCCTCTTCCTCCCGACGTGGCTCTTCCTGCGGCTTCGCTTGCGGCACCGCGCGGACGATCTCGACACGCCCTTCGCTGTCCAGCTCGGCGCGAACGCCGAGCGTGGCGCGCGCCTTTTTCGGCACAGCGCGAAGCAGCGCGCGGACGTCGATCTCCTCCTCTTCCCGATCGAGCGCGGCGCGCCGCTCGGCGTCGTCGCAGTCGCGTCGCTCGGCGCGGATGGCGTCGAGGCGGCGCTCTTCCGCCTTCGTGTAATCTGGCTCGGAATAGGCGGGATCGGCGTCGCCGCCGCCGGCGATCTCGGCGCGGCCCCACCCTTCCGCCTCGGCGATCTCTTCCGCCGCCGCGAGCAAGAAACCATCCTCGAAGCTCTGCGCGATCGTCCGATCCAAAAGAACCGTCTCTTCCGAAAAGAGGCTGTCTTCGATGCGCCCGCCCATGAGCTCATAGCTCGCGCGACGCCCGCGCTCGGCGAGAATGAATTTCGAAAGCGCCTCATGCGCCTCGACGGCCTCGCGGCGGAGCGCCTTGCGAATGGCGTGGGCGGACCAGACTTGGCTCGACGGCCCGTCGAGAAAAGCGTCCTGCGCTTCGATCGTTCCGGCCGTGAATGCCTCGGCGAGCGTGCGACTGATCTCACCCGCTTTCCACAAATCGCGAACGCGCGGGCTCAATCGGCCGAGCGCGAGCCTTTGGCGAACATGGCGCTCGGTCAGAGCGAAATCGCGCGCGATCGTCGGCACGTCGAAGCCGGATTTCTCGAGGTCGGAAAAGGCCTCGAACTCTTCGACCGGATGCAGCGGCTTTTGCGTGACGGCTTCGGCGAGCGCGGCCTCGCGCGCCTCGGCGTCCGAGCCGGTGAAAATGCGGACCTCGACGACGCGGTCTTCCGGACCGAGCGAGCGCAAGGCGCGCCAGCGGCGCCCGCCCGCCAAGACCGCATAGCAGTCTTCTCCGGCGACCGCGCGAATGAGGATCGGGTGCAGGAGCCCGCGCGCGCGGATCGTCGCCGCGAGCGTCGAGACGTCGCTCGCCATATCCTGACGCGGGTTGAGCGGCGACAGGCGCGTGACGAGGGACAGCGGCAGCTCTTCGTCTATGATCGCGCTCATCGTTCGGGCCTTTCCAGAAATTTCATGCGCGGAAGGGAAATGACGATGGTCCGCAGGCCGATGCTGTTGCGATAATTGACGTCGACGCGTGTGACGGAAATCGTTTCGATCGGCGCCGCTTTGCGCGCGCGGGCGCGCTCGATCGTCGGGGCGAGACGCTCGCGCGGGCCGCGTCGAACGGGTGGCTTGGTGAAATCCGTTTCATTCATCGGGAGACTCCGGACGCGATGTCGCGCGCGCCGTCGATCGCCTGCGCGCGGTTCAGGCAAGCGCGCTGCTCGCGCGCCTTGGCGACGATGAAAGGCGCGAGCTTTCGAATGTCGCGCCACGGCATGCGCTGCGCATGCAAATGGAGAAAAAGGCCGGTCTCGTCGTCGAGGTCGAAGTCCGGCGGCAAGAGCGATGCGGTGATCGTCGCCGCGCCCGCGTCGTCGGGCGAAAGCGACGACAAAGGATCGTCCGAAAAAGCGGCGCGGCGGATCGCTTCCATCGCAGCGGCGGGGCCGTATTGGTCGAGCTGATCCTTCGTCCAACCGAGGGCGGCGAGATCAGTGAAATCGACGAAACCACACGTCGAGCGAAGAACCACCACATCCGCGGTCATAAGCACGAGGATTTGGCGCGGCTCGAGCAAACTGGCGCGAAACTGCGGCAGGTCTGTCGCTGCTACGGCGAGTGAAACGGAGGGTTGCACGATGGACCATTGCGAAGCGTGGACGACGCAATGACGGTAAGGTAGTATTACCTAATGTCAAGCCATAATTAGGTATTATTACCGATTTTGCTACCCTCCTCTAAAGTGAGCCCGTGGAGCACGTCGTTGTCGTGGACGCAGTCTCCCGACCTGGTGGCACTTTACGCGACTTCGCTCATAATGCGGTGAGAGTTACCGCCAACCTTCCGCGGGCAGAGCGGTCCCAGCGCAAGGGCAGCGGCGTCTTTGCGGAGCACGTGAGCGCAATGCCTAAGAAGCTTGTTATTTTTTGTGACGGGACCTGGAATGAACCAACGGCGCACAACACCAATGTTGTACGCTTGCTGCAAGCAACAGAATTGAAATGCAAAAACGGCGATCCACAAATACTGCATTACATAGCTGGAGTTGGAAATAGGAAAATAGAAAAATACAGAGGCGGTATTTTAGGATATGGCGTATCATATAATATAAAGGATGCTTACTCATTTATCGTTAGTAATTATGAGCATGGAGATAAAATTTATCTTTTTGGTTTTAGTCGCGGAGCCTTCATCGCGCGAGTAATTGCCGACATGATTCACAAATTTGGGGTGCTTCGCTGTCAGGATCTTCATCTAGTTGAAGAAATATACAGGTATCATAAATCAAGAAGCGAAGAGTGGCGACCGCAAGAGGCAAGAACACGAAAATTTCGGGAAGATAATTTCTGTTATTACCCGGTCGGAATTCGTTTTCTCGGAATATGGGACACAGTCGGAGCGCTGGGCATTCCATATTCCGCAACCTTAGGGCGCCTGAACGATCGGTTTTTCAAGACGGGTTTCCATGACAGCATGCTGAACGTGAGTGTCGACGCTGCCTACCACGCTATAGCTGCGGATGAACGGCGTTGGCCGTTTCGCCCGATGCCGATTGAACTCTCCGACTATCATCGTCAGCGCAATCAAAGAAATATCGCTGAGCATGGCTTCCCGCTTTATGTTGAGCGCTGGTTCCCGGGCGTCCATTCAAACGTTGGCGGAGGCTATCGAGAGCATGGACTGTCGGACTATACGCTGCAATGGATGGCAGAGCGTGCCAAAGAAAATGGGCTGAATTTAAAAGACCTTGGCGAAGCTCTGTCAGGCTCGAACAGGCCTTTCGCGCCCGACCTAAAAGAGAAGATAGCAAATAGCCAAACTTTGCTTTATCGCATTCCCACAGTTTTACTGGTAAAAATTCCAAGCTACTTTGGAATTACGTCTGCACACCCGGCAACAGACCAGCCTTTAACAAAGAACATTAAGTGGAACGGCGATTACGTTCGCCCGATCGGCACACAAGAAGAAGTGAGCGACCTTCCCGATAAAATGGGCGTTGATCCGGAATATCGCCCGCCTCAACTCCGGTGACATGATTAGTTCCATTCCTAGACCAAGACATTCCGCTTCAGAAACCTAACACCTCATCAAGGCGGGGCGCATCGAAGTTCCAAATTAATGATATCCGGGCGTCATCTCCCGCACTCGGGCGGCCCATAGGATCGCCACGTCATAAATCGGCGGCTCGGTGTTCGACAAAAGCGTGTGCTTCCCCGGCAATTGCCCGCGCACGACCTTTTTGACCAATATCCGACCGTCGTCGAGCCCGACAATGCAGAGCCGATTGATGAGATCGGCGTCGATCGCCTCGCGCCGCCCGTCGCAGAACAGAAACCATCGATCGAACAACGGCCCGAGAGAATCCCCATGCACCTCGACGGCGAACGAATGTTCGTCGAAAGCGGGCGGCGGCTCTATCCAGCGGTCGCCGTCCTGATTTTCCGCATAGAGGATCGCTGCGGAGCCGGCTCGAACAACGCCCGCAAGGCGGATTTGCGCGCCCGTTTCGGCATCCTCCCGGCCAACACCTTCGGCGAGCCATGCAACCGTCGTCTTCAGGACCGGCGCGAGGGCCGCGAGCGTTGTCGTCGTGATCCCGGTCCGACGGCCGTCGTTAATGGCGCGTCTCAGGTTACGAATCGCATCGGTCTTGCCGGCGCGCTTCGACGCAGCCGATTCCGAGAGGCCGACGACCTTCAGGCGGCTTTCGATCCGACGCAGGATGGCCTTCAAATCCATACGGTATTTTTACCTGACTCGGGAAAAAGTGACGATCGGTAATTTAACCGTTGTCAAAGCAGGTATTATTACCTATTTCTGCGCTATGGCCACGGAACACGATCTCATCGCTCTCGCCGACGCCTACGCTGCCCTAACCGGCGCAAGCGAAACGACGATCAGCTCCCGCGTGTTCGGCGACAGCAAAAAGCTCGCCGCAGTGCGCCGGGGCAAAGACATAACCCTGCGCCGCTTCAACGCGGCCATCGGATGGTTCGCGGACAATTGGCCGACTGACGCCGATTGGCCGCTGAACATTCGACGTGCGAACGGCGCAGCATCGCCATCCTCCCTTTTTCCAGCCGAGAGTGATGCATGATCTCGGAAATGTCGCCACAGAATAGCGAATTGATCGCGGTCGAACGTGGTGCGCTGCAAAGCGTTCTGCTCGCCTTCCGTATCGAGGGCGGCAAAAAGCTGGCGCTCCGCCTTTCGATCGCCGATGCGCGCGCCCTGCTCGAGGCCCTGGGCCATGTCGCCGATGGCCGCGCCCTGCGTTCGTCCGTCAAGCGCGAAACCGAGGGCGCATGAGACCACAGCGCCGCTCTTTTCGCGCCTCGGCGCATTCCTCTTCGCGCGGCTTCCCTGCTCTTTGCCGCGCGTCGCGACTGGCCGCCGTAAGCGGCCGCTTAGCCCTCCTTGGGCGTTTCCTCCCTAACTCCCCCGAGGCTTCGGCCTCGGGGCCTTTTGCGTCTGCGTTCATTGCGTTCACTCGGCGCGCGCCAACGCGCCGTCTCACCTGTTCCCGTTCCAAATCGAGGCCGATGCGGCGCGCCAACGCCGCGGCGGCGATCTAGGGCCTCCGAGCAATGCGCCTCGTCGATGAATTCTCGTTCGCTCCGAGCCCTTCGATGCATGCAGCATCGGGGGTTTCAGTGGGAAAAGATTCGACGAAATTTGGAAAGCTTTCCGGAAATCCTGGAAACTTTTCCAGCCTGCTCGGCCGGGAGGCGCTCGAACGCCTCGTCGCCTTTCTGCTGCGCTTGCATCCGCACAAGACCGCGGAAGCCGTGGAGGCCATCACATGCGGCGCCGTGAAGGCGGATCGCGTGCGCAAATGGCTCGCCCTGCAATGCGCGCCGGACTTTCTCGCCCTTCTCCATCTGATCCGCGCTTATGGCGCGGATTTTCTCGTCTTCGTCATTGGCGGCGACGCGCCCGAGAGTCTGCTCGAGGCCGCGATCGCCGAGCGGCGTGCGCGTTACCTCGAAAGCGTTCGAAAGCTCGAGGAAGAATTCGAGTCTCTGTCCAGTCGGTAATCCCGAGTTTCGACGTCACTCGAACGCGCGAGATTCCTCATGCGCAAATTCCGATTGCGCGCGGCCTTGGCCGCGTCGCTTCTGCGCGACCTTTTTCTCGGCTGCGCCTTGGCCGCGTCATGGCCGTTTCGGCGCGCGGCGCGCGGCTTCGACGCGCTCGCGCGCGCGCTCGCCTCCACAGCTTGCGACGCGTCGCCCGCCGCCGACGAGGATCTGAGCGCGCATTATATCGATACGAGGTCGCTGTAATGCCGGCGCTCATCAGCGTCGACGGCGTGAGGCTGCGCGCCTTCATCCTTCGTATCGAACGGCTCGCCGAAGAAAAGGACGCGATCTCGGCCGATATCAAAGACGTCTACGGCGAGGTCAAATCGGTCGGCTTCGATCCGAAGATCGTCCGCAAGATCGTCGCGCTTCGTCGCGTCGATAGAACCAAGCGCGAGGAAGAGGCCGAAATCCTCGACCTCTATCTGTCCGCGCTCGGCGATTTCATGGATACGCCGCTCGGCGAGGCCGCGAGGCGCGACGATGAGTGATCTCTTCGGCGCGGCGCGCCGCGCGAGCCGGCCGCGCGTGAAGCCGACGCGCGCCGAGATCGTCGAGCGCTTCGGCGTGAGCGATCTCAAATCGCCGCGCGCGCATCTGTGCTTTCGCTGCGGCGCGTCGACGGGCCTCGGTTTCGGCAGTCTTCATCGCGGAACGAAGATCGTCTTCGCCTGCAAAGAGCATTTCGGGGAGCTGCAATGAGCGGGCTCGCCCGATACGAGGCCGCCCGCGCGGCGCTCGCCGAGGCCTATCGCGTCGACGAAGCGAAAAAGATTCGCGATTCCGCGAAGGCGCTTCAGGAATATGCGCGCCAAGCCAAGGACGGCGATCTGATCGGCTGGGCGACGGAAATAAGGCTGCGCGCCGAGCGCAAGGCCGGCGAGCTGTTGCGGAGCATGGCCGAGACGGGCGAGCGCGTCAAAGGCGGCGATCCGAAGTCGCGGCCTGCGACTATGGCGACGCTCGCCGATCTCGGCGTATCGAAAACGCAGTCGAGCCGCTGGCAAAAGCTCGCCGAGCTGCCGAGTGCTGCGTTCGAGCGAAAGGTCGAAGCTGCAAAGCACGAAGCCGAGCGCGCGCTCGTCGCGACGCATGCCGAGCGCCAAGCCGAAAAGAAAGAGCGTCGCGCCGAGCGTGAGAAAGAACTCGGCGCGAGGATCTGCGCATGGCCGACGAAGCGCTACGGCGTCATTTATTGCGACCCCGCTTGGAAGGAAACGGCTTGGTCCGAGGAAACGGGCTATGACCGCGCGGCGGCCAATCATTATTCCGTGATGACGACGGAAGAGATCGCCGGGCTCGACGTCGCTTCGATCGCCGCGGACGATTGCGTTCTCGCCATGTGGGCGATCGCCGCGATGATCGTCGAGGCGCTGCGCGTGATGGAGTCTTACGGCTTCGCCTATGTCACGCAAATCGTGTGGGACAAGGGGCGCATCGGCCTCGGCCGTTGGGTGCGGACGCGCCACGAAATCCTTCTTATCGGCAAGCGCGGGAAGGTCGTTCCGCCGGCGCCCGGCGAACAGCCGGAATCGGTGATCGTCGCGCCGCCCGGCGCGCATAGCGCCAAGCCCGAAATCTTCGCCGAGCTGATCGAAAGGCTCTGGCCGACGCTGCCGAAAATCGAATTGAACCGCCGCGGGCCGGCGCGCGACGGGTGGGACGCCTGGGGGAACGAGGCGTCATGAGCGAACGCGTTCAGCTCTTTTCGCTCGCCGAGCAAATCGGGGCCGTCGATCGCGCGCGCCGGATCGTCGGCGGCGGCGCGCGCGTCCCCTCGCGCGCGGCCGAACGCGATTATGACGTCCAGGCGCTCGCCGCGGCGCTGCGAACGCTCCAATGGGTGCGACGGCACGAAGCCGAAATCCGCTCGGCTGTCGCGCCCAAGCAGCCGACCGACACGCCTGCGGCCGACGACGCGCGCGCGTCCGAGCAAGCCGCCACGCCGTGCGAGGATAAGGCGAAGCCTTGCGAATTCCCGCTCGCGCGGCGGGCGGCGATGCGCTGCGCCGAAGGCGCGTTTCAGAAATTCCTCGGCGTCGACACGCCCGAGGGCGCGGCGGACGCGCTGCGCCGCCGCTGCGATGTCGCAAGCCGCAAGGACTTCGATCGCGACGCCGCGGCGCGCGAGCGCTGGCGCGCCGTCGAAGTCGAATTCGGGGCATGGCTGCGCTGCGCCGGCGAGCCCAGCGGGAGCGCCGCGCCATGACCGCGCCGCGCATCGAAAGGCTCTCCGAAGGCGTGACGCTGTGGCTCGCCGATTGCCGGGAAATTTTGCCGCAACTCGGTCGCTTCGACGCCGTCGTGACCGATCCGCCCTATGGGCTCGGCGACAAGATGCAGGGCGGCACATGGGGCGCCAAGGCGGGCTTCAAGGAAATGGCCCGATGGGATCGCGCGCCCCCTGAAGAGCAGGTGCTCCGGGATCTGATCGGCCTATCGAAACATCAAATTTTCTGGGGCGGGCAATATTTCGCCCTTCCGCCCGCGCGATGTTGGCTGATCTGGAACAAGACCAATGCTGTTCCGACCATGGCGGATTTCGAGACTGCCTGGACCAATCTCGATCGACCTTCGAAGCGCTTCGACGCGCCGGTCGGCCGCGTCGAATATGGACATGCGACGCAAAAGCCGCTCCCGCTCATGATGTGGACGCTCGGCTTCGTCGCGAGCGCGCGAACGATTCTCGATCCGTTTTGCGGAACCGGAACGACCGGCGTCGCCGCCGTGAAGCTCGGACGTCGGTTTGTCGGAATCGAAATCGAGCCGAAATATTTCGAGGTCGCGCGCCGGCGTATCTCCGACGCGTTGCGCGAGCCCGATATGTTCGTCGCGCCGGTCGCGACGCCTCCGAAACAGGGGGCGCTCGACCTATGAGCATTCAAGCCATGAATTGGGCGCTCGGCAAGGAAACCGGAAGCCCTTCGGCGAAAGTCGTGCTGCTCACTTTGGCGAATTACGCCAATCAAAATGGCGCGGCCTTTCCGAGCCATGAGCAGCTCGCCGAGGAAACCGAGCAATCGACCGATACGGTCGCGCGGCGGCTTCGTGAACTCGCCAAGCTCGGGCTGATCTACCAGACATATCGCTACAGCTCGAACGCAAACGGCGGCCGGCGCAGCAATGAATATGTCGTGCTGCATGACGACCGCGCGCGCGGCTATGCGCGCGATCTCGGCTGGGAGGAGCTTAGCGATGGCGATGAAGAACAATTCGTGCGCGAGGCAGGCGAGCAGGCCGAGCGCGCGGCCGAAGCCGAAACGGCTTATGCCGCAAATTGCGGGTTAACCCCGGATGAGGTTAACCCGCAAATCGAGGGTAGGTTAACCCGCAATGGTGCGGGTTATTCTAAGGAAGACTCAAACCTAGAACCCAAACCTATACCCCCCTTACCCCCCAAGGGGGGCATGGGCGAGCGCGCTTCGCGCTTCGACGAGTTCAAAAAGGTTTGGCCGTTCGATCTCGTCGACCTCGTCGAGCCGGCTCGCCGGCTGTTCCTGCGGCTCTGCGACGAAGACCAGGCGCTCGCCGTCAAATGGGCGCCCTCCTACGTCGAGGCGTGCAAAGCGCAGACGCGCAAGCGGATGACCGCGGCCAATTGGCTGCGCGGCAAGGGCTGGCAGGCGTTCAACGCCAAGCCCGACACGGCGGCCGTGGCGACGGTGTTCATCCGCGAGGGCTCGCCGCAATGGCTGGCCTGGGAGCGTTGGCATCGCGAGGCCAAGGATGTCCGCATGCCGGGCGGCAAGCTCTTCGCCGTCGATATGAAGATCGGGCGCGGGCGATACGAGAAATCCGAATGGCCGCCGCCGAAGCCGAAGGACGGCGACGCCGCGTGAGGGCGTGCGCCGCATGTAGCGCGTTCGCGTCGTGGTTCGGGAGCGGCAAGGTTTTCGGGGGCCTTCAATGATGCGCTGGTATGTCGTCGAAGCATTCGAGGGAAAGGACTTCGACGTCTGTCTTCGGCTCGCCGCCGCGCGCTTCCGCGTCTGGCGCCCGATCGACGAGATCAAGATCAGCCGACGTTGGGCTGGCCGCAAGAGCGATCGCGTGACGAGAGCGATTCGCAAGGTTCCTCGCTTCGGACGTTATCTCTTCCTGGAGGTCGCCATGTCCGAGGCCATTCGATGGGCGATCTCCGCCACGCCCGGCGTTCGTGGATTCATCTGCGCGGCGGGCTCGAGCGAACCGGCTGCGGTCCCGAGCGAGCTGATTGAATTCTATCGCAATCATGCGCCGAAGCGCGACGCGCGCGGCAATTCGATCGGCAAGGGTGATCGCGTGCGGATCGCCGCCGGACCATTCGTCGATCATGAAGGAAGCGTCGTCGACATTGACAAGCGTGGAATCCTCCGCCTAGAAATTTGCATCTTCGGCAGTCCGACGCCCCTCATCATCGAAGTCGGACACGTCGAGCTTGTGGAGCAAGGCCAACGGCCTCCGATCGGGCTCGCCGTCAAAGCGCACTGCGGACGAAAGTCGGCGTGAGTGCGAAGCTTTCGACATTTCCCCTTGCTGTGAAGGGCTAGAGCCCATGGCCAAGGCCCCTCGCCTCGCCGGTCGGCGCGGCGCTGTTCCCGCGTCCGTCGTCGACGCGCGTCCGCAGAGCGACGCGGACTATGAGCGGCGACGTCGCGACGCTGCGCCGTGGCGCGCATGGTATGGGCTCGCGCGCTGGCGCGCCATTCGAGACGAGCAATTGGCGCGCGAGCCTTTGTGCCGCATGTGCCTCGCCGATGGTGTCGTCGTCGCCGCGAGCGTCTGCGATCATATCGAGCCGCATCGTGGCGACGCGAACAAGTTTTGGAACGGCCCCTTCCAATCGCTCTGCGCGTTCCACCACAATCGCGACAAGCAGCGCGAAGAGGCCGAGACGCGCCGCGGCTGACCTTCGCCGATCGCCGCCGCCGATCGCGAACAGCCCCAAGGGTGGGGGCGGTAAAACCTCCCGGCCCCCTCCCCCGCGACCGGTTGCTCAACTCCCGGCAAATCGCCGCGAAATCCGCGGAAATGTTTTTTTGGAGCGTCGAGAGGAACTTATGGGACGTCGTCGCGATCCGCCGGAGTTGCAGGCGGCGAAGGCCTATCCGGGCAAGCGGCGGTCGAAGACCGATCGCCAGATCGCCGACGCCGAGTCGCTCGCGTCACTGCTCGCGGCGGCTCCCGCCGAATCGGACGACACGCTCGCGCCGCCGTCGCTGCTCAATGACGGCCGTCTTCTCCCGGCGCTCACGATCTGGCGCGAATACGCGCCTCGCCTCGCGAAGCTGAACCTCTTCGCGCCGCTCGACCGCCATTCCTTCGCGATTTTCTGCGTCTATTACGCGGACTTCGTCGCCGCGCAGGCCGACATAAACAAAAACGGCTTCAGCCGGCTCGTCAAAACCGTCTCCGGCGACCGCATGCCGCGCAACAATCCCGCCGTCGATCGGCGCGACACGGCCGTCAAATTCATCCTCGAATTCTCGAAACGGTTCGGCCTCACGCCGCTCGACCGCCTCGACCTCATCGGCAAGCAGGCCGGCGGGCTCGCCGGGGGCCTCTTCGACCAGCCCGGCGCGCCCAAGCAGCCGTCCAAAGACGCGCCGCAGGCGGAAGACGGAATCGTCGGCCTCGCCAATCGCTTCGACTCGCCGCCGCCCGGCACTTATCAGTGAGCGCGCATGGACGTCGCGCTCCCGGCCGGCGAGGCCTCGGCCGCGGCGCTCGCCTGCGTCGCGGGCGACGCCTTCACGCCCGAGCCGGAATGGATCGTCAGGGCGTCGGCCCTCGGCTGGGAATGGCCGAGCATCACATGGCGCCGCGCCGCCCGCGTTCCCGGAGCATGGTTCGATGCGGCGAAGGCCGATGCGATCGTCGAGCTATGGCCGAAAATATTCCGTCTCACGGATGACCGCTTCGCCGGCGTCCCCTTCCGTCTTGCCTTCTGGCAGGAAATCACGGTCCGGATGCTCGTCGGCTGGAAGGTTCCCGTCGAGGTTCTCGACCCGCAAACGCATGAAAAGAGTTTCGAGCATGTCCGGCTGTTCCGCCGTCTCATGCTGTGGATTCCGCGCAAGAACGGCAAGAGCGAGTTTCTCGCCGCGCTCGCGCTTCTCTTTTGGGTGCTAGAGGGCGTCGTCGGCGGCCAGGGCTTCGTCTTCGCGCGAAACGAAGAGCAAGCGAAGATCATCTTCGACAAGATGAAGGCGATCGTCGTTCAAAACGACAGCCTGAAGTCGTCGATCGGCATTTTCCGTAAATCCCTATGGATTCCCGAATGTCGCGCCAGCTTTCAGCTTCTTCCGGGCAAGGTCGAGGGAAAGCACGGCCGCTCGCCGACCGTCTCGGTCGGCGACGAAATGCACGAATGGATTTCGCGCGAGCTGGCGACGACGCTGCGGCAGGGCATGGGCGCTCGTTTGCAGCCGATAGAGCTATTCGCGTCGACCGCGGGCTTGAAGAGCGCGCTCACCGGCTGGGAACTCTTCGATGAGAGTCAAAAAATTCTCGCCGGCCCGATCGCGCCGCCGACCGCCGAGGCCGACGAAGGCGCCGGCATTTACGAGCCGTCGACACTCGTCGTCATGTTCGCAGCCGGCGAGGATGACGACTGGCAAGACGAGGAAGTCTGGCGCCGCGTCAATCCGAACCTCGGCCTTTCGCCGACGCTCGACTTTCTGCGCGGAGAGGCGCGCATCGCGAAAGGCAATCCGCGCGCCGAGTCGCATTTTCGCCGCTACCATCTCAATCAATGGGTCGAGGCGATCTCGCGATGGCTCCCGATCAAGAAATGGGACGCTTGCGGCGAAAAAGACGGCTGGCGCCGCTTTTCGAAAGAGCTTCGCGGCAAAAGCTGCGTCGGCGGCTTCGACATATCGTCGACCATCGATATCACCGCGCTCATTTGGTGGTTTCTCCCGGAAGAGCCCGGCGACAAGGTCCGCCTCGTCGCGCGCTTCTGGGTTCCGGCCGACAATATCGACATCCGCTCCAAGCGAGACCGCGTCAATTACGACCGCTGGCTCCAAATGGGAGCGATCGAAGCGACGCCCGGCGATTACGTCGATCAATCCTATGTGCAAGCGGCGATCGTCGAGGGCCTCGAGCTCTATGATGTGCGCAGGATGGGCTATGATCCGTGGAATGCGACGAAGCTCTATACGGATCTTCAAAACGAAGGCGTCGACGCCGATCTCTTCTTGAAGGTCCGCCAAGGAATCCCCAGTCTCGGCGAGGCGTCGAAGGATTTCGAGCGTCTCGTCTTCGCCGGCCTGCTCGACCATGGCGGCCATCCGGTTTTGCGATGGATGGCGCAAAACGCGCTCGTTCGCTTCGACCGCAATATGAATTTCGCGCCGGACAAATCCAAATCGCGCGAGAAAATCGACGGCATAGCCGCCGCGATCAACGCCAATGTCGCCGCGATCAACGTGGCGCCCGCCGCCGGCTCCGGCTTCCTCGATTATTGAAGGCTCCGCATGTTCGGCTTCGGAAAGCGCGCGCGGCTGCGTCGCGAGATCGAAACCCTGCGCCTCGAGAAAGAGGCGCATGATCTGCGCGCCGCGGTTCAGAATTCGGGAACGACCGCGACCTATCCGCTCTCCGATCCGCTCGCCTTCGAAAAGCTGTTCGGCCCTCAGACGAATAACGTCTCGGCCGACAAAGCGCTCACCCATAGCGCCGTCTATGGGTGTGTCCGCCTGATCGCCGGCTGCATCTCGATGCTGCCCTTCGCTCTGTTCGACGAACACGACGACGGCCATCGCGTCCGCGACCGCAAGTCGCCGCTCGCGCGAATGCTCGACAGGCGGCCGAATTCCCGCCTTTCGGCATCCATGTTCTGGCGCTCTTCCGTCGCCGACATGCTGCTCAACGGCAACGGAATCGCATGGATCGAAAGGAAATCGTTCCGCGCCGCCGAGCCCTATGAGCTGCATCAGGTGCCGTGGGCGCGGACCGGCGTTCGTCTCGACAGCGTCGCAGGTCGGCCTTTGCAGGTCTATACGATGACTCTCGACGACGGGCGCATGATCGTCGCGCCGCAAGACGACGTCTTGCATATCCCCGGCTCGCCGATCTGGCAGATTTTCCGCGCCATGTCGCCACTTACCGCCTATGCGATGAGCGTCGGGATCGGGATTTCCGCCGACGCCTTCGCCAAGGCCTATTTCGACAACAGTTCGTCGCCGGACGGCTACATCACCTTTCCGAATGGCGTCGCCAAGGACACGCCCGACGAAATCCGCAAGCATTGGATGGCGAAGCATGGCTCCGACAATCGCTTCGCCGGGCCGGCGGTATTCACGAACGGCGGCGAGTTCAAAGAGCTGCGCATCAATGCCGCGGACGCGCAATTACTCGATACGCGCCGATTCAGCGTGGAGGATATCGCGACGCGCATCTTCGGCGTTCCGGCGCATCTCGCCGGACTGACCGACAAGGCCACGTCCTTCGGCAAGGGCCTCGAGGAACAGACGCAAGCGTTCGTCGATTTCACGCTCGGCCCGCATCTCTGCGCCATCGAAGACGAGGTGAACGAAAAGCTCGTTCCCGATGGAAAGGTCGCCGAATTCGACCGCGAAGGGTTCGTGCGCGGCGACATGAAGACGCGGATGGAAGCTTTCCAGATCGCGCTCGGCGGCAATAACGGCCCCGGCGTGATGACGGCGAATGAGGTTCGGCAAAAGCTCAATATGGGGCCGTCGACCGATCCGAGCGCCGACAAGCTCGTCACCTGGGAACGCAAGGCGCCGCAGATCGGACAGAACGGCGGCGCGTCAGCCGAGGAAAGCGCGAAGCCCGAGCCCCCGCCGCCCGAGCCGACGCAACAATCTTCATCCCGCCCGTCGCGAAAGTCGAGGAAGTGACGCCATGCCCATGCGCCGACTATTGAAACTGCTCGCCGCGAACGGCCCCGGCCGCAAGCCGAAAATCGTCAGAGGCTATGACCCTGATTGGGATGGCGACGACGATAGCAATCCGGCCTTCGATCCGGACCGCGACGGCGATGAAGCCTCGATCTATGTCTATGACGTGATCGGCGGTTGGGATCAGCCGACGACAGAGGAAATCGTGCGGGGCGTTCGCGCCCTCGCGGCGAAGACGATTCATCTGCGCATCAATTCGCCCGGCGGCCTCGTCTTCGAAGCGACGGCGATCAAGACCGCGCTCGAGCAGCATCCGGCGCGCGTCATCACCCATATCGACGGAATGGCCGCCTCGGCCGCGTCGACGCTCATGCTCGCCGGAGACGAGATCGAAATCGCGCCCGGCGGCTTCGTAATGATCCACAATCCCGAGTCGATGGCCTGGGGCGACGCCGACGAAATGCGAAGTTGCGCCGACATGCTCGACGCCATTCGGGATTCGATCGCGAGCCAATATGCGACTCGCGCGAGCCTTTCGGTCGAAGAGCTGACGGCCATGATGAAAGCCGAGACCTGGCTTTCGGCCGAACAGGCTGTCGAAATGAAATTCTGCGACCGTATCGCCGCCCGCACGGCGCAGGCGAGCAATCTGCGCCGCTTCGACCTCTCGGCTTACGACCATCCGCCGAAGGCGCTGCTCGCCCCGCCGCAGGCCGACCCTGTCGCCGCATATCTGAAGACCTCGCAAGAGCGTCACGCCCGCATGTTGCGGCTGTTCGAACGCGCCGCCTGATCTTTCCCCGCCTTTCCCTTTACCGGGAAATCGCCCCTTCACGGGGTCTCACACTCCGCCAAAGGAGCAATCTGCCATGTCGTCTCTGAAAAGTTTGCGCGAAGAGCGCGCCCGCAAGGTGACGGAATATAAGAATCTGGTCGAGTCGAAGGACTACACGAAGGAAATCGAGGCCAAAGCCGACGCGGTCTTGATCGAAATCGAGCTGATCGATGGCCAGATCAGCCGCGTTCAGAATTCCTTGACGCTCTCCGCCGACGACGCGACAGATTTCAACGCCCGCGCCGCGAGCGACAAGAACGGCAAGAGCGTCGACGAAAACGCGCATCGCGTCACGCAGGCGCGCGCCGCCTTCGCCAAGGCCTTGGCGCAGGGCGTCGCCGCACTCTCGGCCGAGGAAGCGGCGCTCGTCTCCGCCGCCGACCCCCGCAACCGCAATCGCGTCTTGAACATCGCCGAGGGCTCTTCCGCGACCGGCGGCGTTCTCGTTCCGACCATCGTCATGCCGACGCTGCTCGAATTCCTGAAGGCCTATGGCGGCATGCGCGTCGTCGCATGGATTCTCGCAACGGCCGGCGGCCAGCCCTTCACCTGGGGGACGACGGACGACACGGCGGCGGAAGGTGAGATCGTCGCTGAGAACGCCACGGCGGCCGACGACGATATCGCCTTCGGCTCCGTGTCGGTCGGCGCCTATAAATTCTCGTCGAAGACCATTCCAGTCTCGATGGAAATTCTTCAGGACGCGGCCATCAATGTCGAAGCCATCGTCTTGCGCGCGCTCGCCACGCGTGTCGCGCGCGGTCAGAACCGCTATTTCACGACGGGAACGGGAACGGGCCAGCCGCAGGGCGTCGTCACCGCAGCCTCGGTCGGCTATACGGCGCCGGTCGGCAATGCGACCTCGCTCGCCTATGACTTCTTCATGGAACTCTATCATTCGGTCGATCCGGCCTATCGCGCCTCGGCGAGCTGCGCATGGATGATGAACGATAAGACCTGGAAGGTGGTCAAAAAGCTCAAGGACGCCAATAATCGTCCGCTCTTCCTGCCCTCGCTCGAGGCGGTTTTCGCCGGCGGCGAGTCGACCGGCTATCAGATCGAAGGCAAGCCGATCGTCATCAATCAGCACATGGCGGACCTCGCGGCCAACTCGAAGTCCATCGCCTTCGGCGACTTCTCCAAATATTTGATCCGCGACGTCATGGACGTGCTCATCCTGCGTTTCACCGACTCCGCCTATGCGAAGAAGGGACAGGTGGGTTTCTTGGCCTGGGCGCGCGCCGACGGCCGCATGATCGACGCCAAGAATGCGACGACGTCGGCATGGGAATCGATCCGCACATTGCAGCAATCCGCCACCTGATCGCGCCGCGCCCGGCCGCGCGGCCGGGCGTCTCTTCCCTCGCGAAAACGAATCCGAGGAATCAGAACCGATGAAAATCAAGCTGCTCACATCGATCGCTGGCGCGCATCAATCGGACCTGCCCGGCGATATTGTCGACAAGCCCGACGACGTCGCGCGCGCATGGATCAAAGAGGGCCTCGCGATCGAAGCGCCGGAACAAGACATCGCGGCTGCGCGTGTCGCCGAGCTGTCCAAGGCGCTCGACGGTGTGACCGCCGAGCGCGAAGGCCTCGTCAAGCAGGCCGCGGACCTCGCCGGCAAGCTTGCCTCCGCCGTCAAGGAAAAGGCCGGCGCCGTCGCCGAGACCGAGGTCCATCGCAAGGCTGCCGATGCGGCGCGGACGCAGCGCGACGCCGTCGTCGAGACCTTCGAAAAATACAAGGTCGCGGCGTCCATGCGGCTGAAGGCCGCCGAGGATGAGCGCGACGATTTCAAGAGGCAGGCGGAAGCGCTGGCCGAGCAGCTCTCGACCAAGCTCGCCGAGCTGGCCGAGCAGCCCGCGACGAAGCCGACCGATCTGGCGAGCTGATCGGAGGCCATATGACCGGCGTCTATAATCTCGTCTCGTCGTCGTCGACGCCGATCGTCTCTCTCGCCGAGGCCAAGCGGCAAACGAACACGGTCGATTTCGGCGACGACGACGGATTGCTGACGGCGTTGCTGGACGTGGCGACGCAGCACTTCGACCTCGAGAACGGGATCATCGGCCGTCCGCTGCTCACGCAGGTTTGGGAATATACGGCGCCGCCGCCTCCGCTCGACAATGGCCGTTCCGATCCGCGCTTGCGCGGCCTGCCGGCGGCGACGGGCTTCGTCATCGATCGCGCGCCGCTGCAATCCGTCGACAAGGTCGAATATCTACAGGACGGCGTCTATCAGACGCTCGCGACCGGGCAATGGGTGACGCGGAAGATTTCGAAGGAGCTGACCTTCGTGCGTCTCGCCAAGGGCGTCGCATGGCCGCGCGTCGACGATGACGAGGCGGCATGGAAAATCACCCTATCGCTCGGCTATGGCGCGACGCCCGATCTTATCCCCGCGCCGATCCGTCACGCGGCGCTGCTCATGATCTCGCATCTCTATCAAAATCGCGAGGCCGTGACCGGCTTCGGCGCAGCGTTGCAGGAAACGCCGCTCGCCGTCGCCGCGCTTGTCGCGCCCTTCCGCTCGCCGAATTTCTGAAAGAGCTTTTTCGCATGCTCTCACCCGAAAACCGCTTCGCACTTTTCGGGAGCATGCGCTGATGCTCGCCGGACGCATGCGCTATTCGGTCACGATTCTGCGGCGCGCCGACGTCCCGGACAATCCGGGCGGCGTCGCGCGTGGCGATTTCGCCGACGCCTTCACGACGCGCGCATCATTCAAGCAGGCGTCGGGAGCGAAGGCGCTCGAGGCCGGGCTCGTCGAAGATCAGGCGCGCGGGCTGCTCAGAGTCTATGACTGCGCACAAAATCGCACGATCAACGCCGCCGATCGCATCCGCCTCGAGGGCGTCGAGTGGTCGATCGAAACGGTTGCGTTGCCGGACAAGGTCCGGCGCTTCATCGAAATCACGATCGCGCGCAAAATTGGGGGCTGAAAGGGAACGCTGCCCATTGATCGAGAGCGTAATATCACGTCAGAAAGAATTTTCGAAATTCCCCCAAAGCTTCGTTGCTATGTCCCCTTGAGATTGAAATGCCATCGCCCAACGAGAAAACAACAATATCCCTACTGTTGAACTGATTGCTTTTTCTATCGATAATATACCTGACTCGGTTTTTCACAATTTGGACGTGATCCGCACTCTTCACAAGGCAAAACTGTCCAAAGTCTTTGCAGAAATTTTTTCTACCAAACAACCTCTCAATGTCTCGATATATATCGGCATAAAGATTTCCCGGCGGCTGCGCGGCACCGTGCAAGTCAAAAGTGACCAAATACAACTTCAAGGCTCCGCTCCGATGTCAACGGCAAGAGGACGCGGGACCCAACTTACCTGCGAGTAGCTGACGGTCAAGTTGAACGTCTAAACGCACCCAAACCGAGACACCGCGTGCTCCCCCTCTTCACCATCGCCCGCTCGGCCTTCGCACTCTATGAGATAAGCGAAGCGACCGGCGTCATAGGCTTCGACGATTTCGCCGCCGCGCTCGGAAAGATCGCAGTCAAGATGGCGTTGAAGGCGCATCGCATCGACCGCGGCGCCCTCGACGACATGGTAGCGCTCGCGCAAGAGCGCGTTCCGCAGGCGACGGGCACGCTCTATTCGGGAATCGAGGGCGAGGAAACCGACGCTTTTTTCGAGTTTCGCGCTTCGGCGCAGCATGTCCGCGCGAACGGCAAGCTTTCCGCCGACTACGCGCATTTCGTCGAATTCGGAACGCATCCGCATGACGAGTCGGGGCCGGGCGGAACGAGCGCCTTCGCGAGCCGTCGGCGCAAGAGCGAGCGCCACGGCCATCCGGGAACCGAGGCGCAACCTTTCTTCTATCCGTCAGCGGACGAAGCGCTCGAACGTCGCGGGCTCGCCATGGAAGACGTGATCCCGGATGCGGCGGCCGAAGACGGTTGGGAACTCGGTTGAAGGGGAAATCCATGCCGAAGGTCAGAGTCGATCAATTGGCGATCGTCGTCGCGCGTCCGAGCGTGCATATCGTCTATCAGCCTGGCGAGCGCCTCGCGCCCGACGCGCATATAGAAGAGATCGTGCGGCAGGGAAAAGGCGAGCGCCTGACCTCGCGCGGCGACGAATTCCGAACCGAGCCGCAGGCCGACGCTTCCGAGCTGAGCGCGGAAATCCCGCAATGACGCCGCTCAAAGCGTTCAAGATCGCCGTCGTCGAGGCCTTGAAGGTCGACGCGGGCGTGGCGGCGATCGTCGGCGGCAAGATCTATGACGAGGTTCCCCGCGATCATCGCGGCGAGCCGACCGACGCCAATGCGCCTTTCGTCTATCTCGGACCGCTCGGCTGGCGTCGCCTCGAGCTGGGCTGCAATCCGGGATATGACGTCGCTTTGCGCCTCTATGCCGTGTCGACCAAGTTCGGCCGCGAAGAAGTTTGGGCGCTTCACGAAGCGATGCGCCTCGCATTCGACTTGAAGACGCTCACGCTCGCCGGCGGCCATCTCATGACGCCGTTTCGCACGATGGCGGGCGGCGACGTCATTGCGCTCCCGTCGCCGAAGGAATGCTTTCTCGACCTGCGGACGCAGCTCTCCGACGCAACCCCCTACCCCTGACCTCGAGAGAAAGGACACGGCGCCATGACCGCGAATCCCGTTCTGCCCTTGCCCGGCAATAAATTCTATCTGCTCGTCGGCGACGGCGCGACGCCGACCGAGGCTTTCACCTTTTTCTGCGTCGGAACCACGGTCGACTCCAAGCATGGCGCCGAAGTCGAAGACGCCTGGGCGGCGGATTGCGCCGATCCGACTGCGCTTCCGACGCGAACTAGCGCCGTCAAGGGGCTCACCTGGGATTTGACCGCGTCCGGCGTCTGCGACCCGTCGAAGACGCCCTATCAGCGCGTCATCACGGCTTACCGCGGCGGCGCGGCGCTCAATGTCCAGCTCATGCGAAACCTGCCGGGAACCTCCGGCGGCAATATCGAACAGGGCGCGTTCCTCGTCACAAATTGGACCGAGCAAAAGGCGGACAATGGCCTCGTGAAGTTCAATTGCGACTTCCACGGCCAAGGCAAGCCGACCGTGACGGCGAACGCATGAACGAGACGCTTCGTCACACTTCGATCCATCGCGATCTTGCCGGGCGGCGCCGCAAGCTCGAATTGCGGCTCGGCGAGATCGGCGAACTCGAGCGCATCTGCGGCGCGGGGATCGGCGCCATATTGCTGCGTCTCTCGACCATGCAATGGCGCTATGACGATATTCGCGAGACGATTCGCCTCGGGCTCCAGGGCGGCGGCGCGAGCGAGCCGGACGCGACGGCGATCGCGCTGCATTATCTCGACCCGCGGCCGAAAGGCGAGTTCCTCCAGCTCGCCGCCGATATTCTCAACGCCTGCGTCGTAGGCGTCGAGCCGGGAAAAGCGGAAGGGGAGACGGAAGAGAGCGACGCCCCGGCGACCTCTCCCCTTTCTATGAGATCGCCGGAGCGCTCCGAATGAGCCCGCGAGACGTCGACGCGATGACGCTCGCCGAATTCGACGCAATGCTTCGCGGCTTCGCGAAATCCCGTGGCGTGACGCTCGACGGCGCGCCATCGGAAGCGGACTATTTCGAAGCTCTGGCGGCTTTCCAGGCCGCCGGGCTCGCGTGAGGAAAAACCATGGCGTCGCCGAGCCGCGCTCTCGTTCTACGCTTCTCGACCGATCTCGAGCCCGCCAAGCGCGGGCTCGCCGATCTCGCCACGACGGCCAGAACGCAGCTCGCGACCGTCGCCGGCGCGGCGGTTTCCGCCGCGCGGACGCTCAACGCCACCAGCGCCAGCGTCGCGACGGCGTCGAGCGTCGTGACGCAAGGGCTGCAATTCTTCGCCGCCTATAAGCTCGCGCTGCTCGCCGCCACGGCGGGAATCGCCGCCTTCGGCGCCGCGGCCGACATTGCCGCCGATCAAGTCCAAAAATTGCAGGCCATCGCGCGGGGGTCCGAGGCCGCGGGCGTCTCGTCGACGTTTTTTCACGTGTGGCGCAATCAAGCGTCCGAACTCAATGTCGAAGTGAAATCGCTCGAACAAGCGCTCATTCACGCCAAGCAGGCGGTCCGCGAGACGGTCGACGACAATGGCAAGGATCGGATCAATTCGATCGGCCGTTTTCTCGATGAGCAGTATCGAGGCGGACGCGTCCAGGGGCGCGGCCTCGGCGACTATCTCGGCGCGGACACGAATGAGCAAAAGATTAACGCCGTGCTGACGGCGATGCGAGAACTGCTGGCGCGCGGGCGCGAGGTCGAGGCGCTCCATCTCGCGCAAATGCTGACCGGCGCGCCGGAGCTGGCCGAAAAGCTGACCGAGGCCGTGAAGGCCGGCAAGATGAAGATGACCGAGCTTGTCGGCGAGGCGCAGCGCGGCGGAACCGTCTTCGACGAAGACATGGTGAAGCGCGCCGACGAACTCGACGAACGCTTGCGCAAGGCCAAGGCCACAATGGCCGAGGGCCTCATGCCGGTCCTCAAAGACCTCGCCGGCCTCGGGCTCGACATAAAGGACGGCTGGGTAGGCGTCGAAGAGGTTCTCGCGCGCGTCGTCGTCTTGGCGGGAAAGCTCTACAGCGCCATCAAATCGCTCGGCGATCTCATCCCCGACGTCGGCAAGGGGCTCGAGAAATTCGGCGATTGGATTACGCCCAAGCTCGAGCGTCTCGGCGTCGTCGAGGATCGCGCCACGCGCGAGCGCAACATCGCGCGGGTCGGCTTGGAGCATCCCGGCGTTTGGGGCGGCGGCCTGACGGATGAGCAAACGCGCGCCGCGCTCGGCCTCGTCAATCCGCGCCGCAGCTCGATCGGCGTCGACCTCACGCCGACCGCCGGCGCGCTCGACGCCGCGCGAAACGCGCCCTTGCCGCCCGTGCGGCCGTCGCTCTCGGCGCTGGAATCGACCGGCTCCGCCGCTTCTTCGCGCGCTGCCCGCGCGCCGGCCGCAACGGCCGCAACGGCCGACCAAGTGGAAACCTATCTCGCGCAGCTCCGCAAGAGCGTCGACGTCTTGCAGGCCGAGGCCGATGCGCAAGGCAAATCGAACGTCGAGAAAGAGAAGGCCGTCGATCTCGCCCGCGCCGAAGCCGCAGCGCGCGAGCGCGGAACGCCTTTGACCGAGGCCGAGATTGCGCAGGTCGAGCGCCTCGCCGAGACGCACGCGAAGCTGCGCCAGCGTATCGACGACGCGGCCAAGGCCCAAGCCGCTGCGCGCGAACAGGCGCAGTTCTTCGGCAATGCGGCCTTCGACGCCATCGACAAGCTCTTGGAGCCGGGCGCGAAGTTCAATGACGTCCTGAAGTCGATCATCAAGACGTTCGAACAGGCCGCGTTGAAGGCGGCGCTGCTCGGTGAAGGTCCGCTCGCGTCGCTGTTCGGCACGCAAGGCCAGAACGGCAATATGGGGGGATTATTCGGGTCGATCGGCGGCCTCTTCTCCGGCGGCGTCAATTCGAACTTCATTGGCCAGCCGGCCGGCGCGGTCGGGCCGTTCCCGCAAAACGGCAGCGGGGATTTCTTTTCCTCGCTCTTTTCCGGCTTTTCGGGCCTCTTCGCGGACGGCGGCACGATTCCCGCCGGCGGTTGGGGCGTCGTCGGCGAGAATGGACCCGAGCCCATTTTCGCCGGCGCCATGCCGGTTTCGATCATGCCCAACGCGATGGCGCGCTCGGTCCTCGGCGCAGCGCCGAACGCCCGTAGCGCCGGCGCGTCGAGCACGACGCATAATTATATCGACTTCAACGTCACGACGCCCGACGCGGGCTCGTTCTCCCGATCCGAAGGGCAAATGACGGCGCTTCTGACGCAGGCGATCGCCCGCGGCCAACGCAATCTTTGAGAAAGCGCGCGAGCGGTCGAGCTGGCGCAGAGCGAGCGCACACAATGTCCGCCTTTCACGAAGTGCTCTTTCCCTGCGATATCGCGCTCGGGAGCCGCGGCGGCCCCGAGCGTCGCACGGATATCGTCACCATGCGGTCGGGTTTCGAAGAGCGCAATTCGATCTGGGCGAATTCGCGCCGGCGCTACAATGCGGGCTATGGCCTGCGCGACAAGGACGACGCCAAATTCGCCGCCGTCGTCCAGTTCTTCGAAGAGCGTCGCGGGCGGCTCTATGGCTTTCGCTGGCGCGATCGCTTCGACCTCTCTTCCGCGTCGACGCCCGGCGTCGCCGTCACGCCCGTCGATCAGCAGATCGGAACCGGTAACGGATCGGCGACGGCGTTTCAGCTCGTCAAAACCTATGGCGCGAGCTTCGCGCCCTATGCGCGGGCGATCAGAAAGCCGGTCCTGGGTAGCGTGCGGGTCGCGGTTAATGGCGTCGAATTGACGTCCGGCTGGGCCGTCGATCCGACGACGGGAACCGTCACCTTCGGAACGGCGCCCGCCTCCGGCGCCGTCGTCAAGGCCGGCTTTCAATTCGACGTGCCTGTCCGCTTCGATATCGACTATCTCGAAATCGATTACACGACATGGAAAGCGGGGCAGATACCGAATATTCCAGTGATTGAAGTCAGAATCTAAAAGAGGGCTTCCCGCGGCCCTTGCAAACGAGGCTGCTCTATGCAGCCTCGTTTGCATCGCCTGCTTCTACTCGACCTGCATCTTCGCTAGGGAACGAACGTCCTTAAACCACGAATTTTCTGAGCACATTAAGCCGCGACCCCAAATCAAAACCCATGACCCGTATCCATCTCCAACCAACAATGGCGTATCTTTTTCATTTTTTGCAACAATCTTCATTGTTTCCAATAGGTTATACCATCTTTCTGCAACGTCCTTCCAAATCTGAGACGTCTGCCGTTCTTGATTATACCAAATCAGCAATTCGCTAACTGAAATCTCTGCATATCCTCGGTCTACAACTCCTTCCAATCGCAATAGAAGCTCATTTTCATGACGGATGGCCATCTGCGCACTCCTGTGTGCCGCCGAAACAGCGCGGCATAAACACATTAGTAGCACGCTATTTTTTTAGCAAGCTTTTATTTTTAGGAAAGCTCAGATGTCACTGAAGCACGAAATTGTACCCACTCGCCGAGCGGAGTGATGCGACAATGAAGAATCTTTCACCGGCCTTCGTTCTTCATCTCGCAAGCGGTGCCACCACGCTCGCCTATTGCTGGCGCATCCGGCGTCGCGACGGCGTCATCCTCGGCTTCACCGAACATGACGAAAACATCGTCTATGCCGGAACGATATTCGAGGCGTCGAGCGGATTCACCGCGTCGCAAATTCAGCAAGGCCTCGGCCTCTCGATCGACAATTTCACCGCGTCGGGCGCGCTGTCGTCGCTGGCGATCAATGAGACCGACCTCCTCGCCGGCCGTTACGACGATGCGACGGTCGAATTGTTCTGGGTGAATTGGGCCGATCCGACGCAGGGCGTCACGATTTCGAAAGGCAATCTCGGCGAGGTCAAACGGCAGGGCCTCGCCTTCACGGCCGAATTTCGCTCTCTCAGCTCCCGCCTCAACCAGCCGGTCGGCGGAATCTATCAGCGAACCTGTTCGGCCGTGCTCGGCGATGCGAAATGCCGCGTCGATCTATCGAACCCGGCGATGCATGGAACCGCGCTCGCACAAACGACCGGGATCGTGCGGGATATCGTCGTCACGGGTCTATCGGCCTTCGCTTCGGACTGGTTTACCGATGGCGTCATGAGCTTCACCTCCGGAGCGAACAGCGGCCTTTCGTTCGAAATCAAGAACCATCTGCGCACGTCCGGCGTCGACATAATCGAATTGTGGAGTTCGCCGGAATTCGCGCTCGCGATCGGCGACGCCGCCAATGTCACGGTCGGCTGTCGAAAGACCTTCAACATCTGCAAATCGAAATTTCAGAACGGCGCGAATTTTCGCGGCTTTCCACATATCCCCGGAAACGATCGCGTGACCTCCATCGCGACGCGCGACACGCCCGGCATGGACGGGGGCTCCATCCTTGGCAATTGACGGCTCGCCGATCGCCCGCGCGCGCGTCTTGGAAATCGCGCGCGTATGGCTCGGGACTCCCTATCACCATCAAGCGGCCGTTCGCGGCGCAGGCTGCGATTGCCTCGGACTCGTTCGGGGCGTCTGGCGCGACCTCTATGAAGCCGAGCCGGAGACGCCGCCGCCCTATTCTCCGGACTGGGGCGAATATGGCGAGGTCGAATATCTGCTCGACGCCGCGAAGCGTCATATGGAGCCGATCGCGATCGCGGCGGCGCGCGAGGGCGACGTTCTCGCCTTTCGCATGCGCGATCGCTGCATGGCGAAGCATCTCGCGATCAAATCGGGCGACTGGACGATGATCCACGCGCAAAGCGACGATCGCGTCCGCGAGGTCGCTCTCAGCCCTTATTGGCGTCGCCATATCGTCGCCGCCTTCGCGTTTCCCGGCGTCGAGCCGTAGCCGGCGGGAACGAGCGCAGGAACTTCTCTTAATGGCGTCGCTCATTCTCGGCGGGATCGGCAATGCGATCACGCCCGGTCTCGGCATGGCGGCGAGCCTCGTCGGCGGCATCGGCCTGTCATTCGCCGGCCGCGCGCTCGCGTCGAAAAAGCAGAGCCCGCAAATTCAGGTGACGTTCGGACAGCATGTCCAGGACGTCTATCTCACGGGCTCGTCGGAAGGCGCGCCGGTCCGCAAGGCCTGGGGCCGCATGCGCTTCGGCGGAAATGTGATCTGGGCTTCGAACTTCAAAGAGTGGCAGGAAAATCAGGTCAATTGGACCGCAAACGCGTCGAGCGGCAAGGGCGGCGGCGGCGGAACGGCTTGGACGCCGTCGATCAATGTCATCTATCACGCCAATCTCTCCTTCGCCGTCGCCTTTTGCGAGGGCGGCTCGGGAACGTCGCTCGGCAGAGTATGGGCGGACGGCAAGGAACTCGACCTCGCGCAATTTACATGGCGCTTCTACAATGGTTCCGATCAGCAATTGCCGGACACATTCATCGAATCGATCGAAGGTTCCGGGAATGCGCCCGCCTATCGCGGGATCTGTTATCTCGTCTTCGAAAACATGGTCCTCGACAAGTTCGGGAACCGCATGCCGCAAATCACGGCGGAAATCGTCCGCATGCCGGAAATCCCGGATGCGGACGATCTGACGAATTGCCTGCGCTCGGTCTGCATGATTCCCGGCCTCGGCGAGTTCGTCTATGGCTGCCAAGTCTACAAGGCCGACGATTCTTACGGCCATACATGGGTGTTGAACGCGAATATCCTCGATCAGCGCGCCGATTTCTCGATCTCGCTCGATCAGCTCGCCGGCGCGAATGAGCTGCCCGCGACCGCTCCGCCCGTCCCGCCCTATAATCTCCCCTGGGGCGGAAACCCCGACCCGCCGACCGGCGGCAATTGGACCTCTTCGCAGGGCGCGCTCTCGGCGCCCGACGCCGTCTCGCTCGTCGTCAGTTGGTTCGGAACCGATCTGCGCTGCGGACAATGTCAGATCGTGCCGAAGGTCGAGAACGCTTCCGCCAATGTGAAGCCGAGCAATTGGCAGGTCGCCAATTATTGGCGCGAAGGAATCCCGTGGATCGGAACGCAAACCGCGCCCGTCGTCTCGCATATCTACCCGAGCCTCTTCGATCCGACCGGCGTCGGCGGCTCGGTCTCGACGGTCGGCGGCTCGGTTCCGGCCTTCGGCGGGACGCCGTCCGACGACACGGTCATGCAGGCGATTCAGGAAATCAAGCGCAGGGGCCTGCGCTGCGTCTTCTACCCCTTCGTCTCAATGGACGTCCCGCCCGGAAACACGCTTCCCGACCCCTATGGGGGCGCGAGCCAAGCCGTGTTTCCGTGGCGCGGGCGCATCACCTGCGACCCCGCGCCGGGGCGCAGCGGAACGGTTGACAAGACGAGCGCCTGCGCCACGCAGGTCGACGCCTTCTTCGCGCAATACAATGTCATGGTGTTGCACTACGCCAATCTTTGCGTCCAGGCCGCGACGACGGCGGCGCTCTCCGGCGGGACGCCCGCCATGGTCGACGCCTTCATCATCGGCAGCGAGCTTGTCGGCCTCACGCGCCTGCGCTCGTCGGCCGGCGACGGAACCTATCCCGCCGTCCAGCATTTGAAAGCCCTCGCGGCGCAGGTCCGCGCCATCCTCGGGCCTTCCGTCAAGATCGGCTACGCGGCCGATTGGAGCGAATATCACTCGCACCGCCCCGGCGACGGAACCAATGACGTGATCTTCAACATGGACCCGCTGTGGTCCGACGCGAACATAGATTTCATCGGAATCGACAATTACCTTCCGCTCTCCGATTGGAGGGACGTCGGCTCGAATGTCGACTATCACGCCGATGGTCCCGTCTCGCCTTACGACAAGAGCTATCTGAAGGCGAACATCGAAGGCGGCGAATATTTCGACTGGTATTATGCGAGCGACGCCGATCGGGCGGCGCAAACGCGAACGCCGATCGTCGACGGGCTCGCCGGCAAGCATTGGGTGTTCGCGAACAAGAATATTCGCGCATGGTGGTCGAGCGCCCATTACAGCCGGCCGGGCGGAAGCGAGAATGCCTCGCCCACGGCTTGGGTTCCGCAGTCGAAACCGATCTGGTTCACCGAGTTCGGCTGTCCGGCCGTCCATCTCGGGAGCAATCAGCCGAATGTCTTCGTCGACCCGAAATCGTCCGAGTCCTTTCTGCCCTATTTTTCGAACGGTTCGCGCGACGATGCGATGCAACGCGCCTATCTCGAGGCGATGCTGACCTATTGGCGCGATCATTCGCCCGTGTCCGGCGGCGGCGTGAGAATGGTCGATCCGCGCAACATGTTCGTGTGGTGTTGGGATGCGCGGCCGTTCCCCGACTTTCCGTCGAAGAATGCGACATGGCGCGACGGCGTCAATTACGAGCTCGGCCATTGGGTGAGCGGTCGCGCGCAAGAGGTTCCGGTCCGATGGATCATCGCCGAGCTGTGCGGCGCGGTCGGCCTTTCCGACTTCGACGCGTCGCGCATCGTCGGGCCGGGCTCGCTGTCGATCGGCTTCGCCTCCGATGGCGTGGTGTCGCCGCGCGACGTGCTCTCCGGCATAGAGGACGCCTATCAATTCGACGAAGTGGAGAGTGACGGAAAGATCGTCTTCGCGTCGCGCGGCTATGCGTCGACGCTCTCTCTTTCGATTGACGATCTCGTTCTCGACGGCGATGGCGACGTCGGCTATTCGCTCACGCGAGCACAGGAAACCGACCTTCCGGGCTCGCTCAAGCTCTCCTTCGTCGACGCTTATGCGAACTACGCGACCAGCTCGGCGACGGCGCGCCGTTCGATCGGAACCAGCGAGCGCATCGCGACGGCGCAGGTCGGCGTCGTTCTCGAATCGAACCAGGCGCAAAAGCTCGCCGCCAATCTCTTGCAACAGCAATGGGCGGCTCGCGAGACGGCGCAGGTCAAGCTGCCGCCGTCGAAGCTCGCGCTCGACCCCGGCGATTGCTTGTCGCTCGCGATCGACGGCGTCACGCGAAGCCTGCGGGTCAAGTCGATCGAAACCGGGCTCTATCGCGCGCTCGACCTCTATGGCTTCGATCCGGCGCTCGCGCGCGGACAGGGCGGCTCGTCGGGAAGCCCGCGCTCCGCTCCCTCGGCGAAGACCTATGGCGGCGTCATCGTCGAGTTCATGGATATCCCCTTGCTCAATTCGGATGATCCGAAGCCATGGGCGCCGCGCATCGCGGCCTATGCCTCGCCCTGGGCGGGCGTCTCGCTCTATCGCTCGAGCGGGGCCGGCTTTGCGCTCATCGGTCAGATCGCGAAGACGGCGGCGCTCGGCGAGCTGACGAGCCCGCTCTATTCGGGGCCGCGCTCGATTTGGGACAACGCCAACGCGGTCTATCTGCGCCTCTATGATACGAGCGTGCAAATGCTCTCGCTCACAGAGCTGCAAACGCTCTCCGGGCTCGGCGCGGTCGCCGTCAAGAATCCGGCGAATGGTCAGTGGGAAATCCTGCAATTCGTCAACGCGACATTGACCGGAGCCGGAACCTACAAGCTTACGAAGCTGTTGCGGGCGCAGCAAGGAACCGAATCCGGCATGGCCGATCCGGTTCCGGCCGGCGCGCGCATCGTCTTTCTCGACGCATCCTCGCTCGGCGTTCTCGATATGACGGTCGACCAACGCAATGTCACTCAGGCATTGCGCTACGGCCCGTCCGTCTATGCGATTACCGACGCGAGCTATGCGCAGTCGGATTTCAGCTTCTCCGGCGTCGGCCTGCGCCCCTATACGCCCTCGCATCTTTCAGCCGCATGGCAGGGAAGCGGCGATATCGCTCTGTCATGGGTGCGCCGCACGCGATTCGGCGGCGACTCGTGGGAGCCGATCGATGCGCCGCTGAACGAAGACGCCGAGGCCTATCAGGTCGATATTGCGAACGGGACGTCGATTGTTCGCACAATGAGCGCCGGCGCGCCGAGCGCGGTCTATTCGGCGGCGCAGCAAACGGCGGACTTCGGCGCGCCGATCGCCTCGCTCACATGGACCGTCTATCAAATCTCCACGATCTTCGGTCGGGGAACAGGTGCGAAGGCCGTCTCGACGCCTTGAGCTGCGCCCGCGCGAAACCTGGACGGTCGAGCAGCTCGAAGATCTGCGACGGCGTTGGTGGAGCGGCGAAAGCGCATGGCGTCTCTCGCAACATTTTTGGATCGGCGTCGGCGCGATCGAACGGCGCGTGCGCGCCTATGGCTTTGTTCGCTCGCCGCGCTTTCGTCGACGCTCGTCACGCGTTCCGAAGAAAGCGCAGCTCGCCGAAATGCGCGCGCTCTATGAGAACGGAACAGCGGCATGGGCGATCGCCGATCGATATGGCCGCGAGGCTGCCGATATTCACTATCTCGCACGGCGCCACGGCTGGGCGCGACCTGCGGGCCATAGAGAGAGGATCGTCTCGACGCGCCGGTGGGAGCCGACCGAGGCGCAGGCCGAATGGTTGCGCGCCAATTGGATTTCCGATCAGATGCGATGGGATTTCGAGCATCATTTGCGCGCGTCCATGGATTCCATCCGGCGCGCCGCGAAGAGAATGGGCCTTCCCGAGCGAACGCCAAGGGCGCTCGCCGAAGCGCGTTGCGCGAACAGCGACGCGCGCCGGCGGCAAGATATGGTGGTGCGCGCGATAAACGGCGGCGCATCCGTCGCCGATCTCGTCACGCATCTCGGCATGAAAGAAAACACTGCGCGGGCCTATCTGCAAAAGGCGCGCAAGCGCGGCGTGAAGGTGCGCTCGATTCAGTTGAAATGGTCGCCGACCGAAGAGGATCGCGCGACCGTCGCCGCCGGCTACAGGCTCGGGATTTTCATCAAGACGATTGCGCGGCTGCTCGGCGCGCCGGACCGCTGCTCGAAACATTGCGTGTTCGGCCTCGCCAAGCGCATGGGGCTCGACCATCGCAACATTCGCGCGAACGCGCTCAACGTGCTCTCGCCGGAATGTCTGGCGACCTATGCGCGCACGGTCGGAAACCCCGTCGACCTCGTCCAGAAATTCTATCGCATGTCGCGCCAAATGACCGAGCGCCAGGCGCTTCGCGCGCTCGACGACTACGCCGAGGCGCTGCGGCTCTTCCCCGAAATCGTCGCCTATCGGGAGCCGCTCAAAGGATATCGAACCGTCGAGCCGAGGCGCGCGCCGAGCAAAGCGATAGAAGCCCGACGCCTCGAGTTCGAACAGCATGGGGAAGCCTATGGCCTATCTCGACTCCGACATTCTGCCGATCGCTCCGCCGCGTGATCTCGCTTCGCGTCCGGCGGCATGGACTGGCGCTCTCGTCAATGCGCGCCTCGTCGAGGCCTTCGCGACATTGAAGCGTCTTCCCGAGAAGGATCGCCCGCGCGGCTTCCGCCCGGCGCTGTCTTTCGTCATCCGCGACACATTCGAGGATGGCGTCGCCGCCGAGGCCTTGCGCGATCGCAAAGCCTTCGCATGGTCGCAACCGCGGCCCTCGGCCGCGGCGATCTCGCGCATGGAAGAGGCGATCGAGTGGCCGTCGAAACATCTCGCCGCCGATCATGACGCGCGTCGCGCATTGCTGATCTTCGCCTATTGCAAGGGCTTCGGGCGCTCTTTCGCAAAATGCGTCGCGGCGAACGGTCTGAAGCGCGGCGACGTCGAGCGCGATCGGTTGCGCGGCGCGATGACGATCGCCGGCGCGCTCGCACGCGCGGCCGTTCCGATCCGCTGACGAGCGGCGGCGGCTCGCAAGCCAATCCGGTTCGCCAATCCGGCGAGCCGTGAGCGCGTTCGCATCGGGCGCGCTCTCTTTCCGAAGGGTGAAACATGACGAATGAGACGAGCGGCGCCCTCGCGCCGCAACGCGCTATCGCTTTGCCGAAATGGATCGAAGTCGCGCGCTCCTATATCGGGACGCATGAGGGCGTCGGCGCGAAAGACAATCCGAAAGTCGTCGAGCTATACGCGCTCGCCGGCCATCCCGAGGTCAAGCATGATTCCGTTCCATGGTGCGCCGCCTTCGTCGGCGCGTGCCTGCGCAAGGCGGGCTTGTCGTCGAGCGGAACGCTTTGGGCGCTCGATTACGCCAAATATGGCGACAAGCTCTCGACGCCGATCATCGGCGCGATTGCGACGAAGAAGCGCGACGGCGGCGGCCATGTCTTTTTCGTCGTCGACTTCGACGCGACTCATGTCTGGGGCCTCGGCGGCAATCAATCCGACGCCGTGAGCATCGCGGTCTATCCCCGCAACGTGATCCATTCCTATTCCTGGCCGCATGGCGTCGCCTTGCCGAAGGGAACGCATGACGGCGCCTTCCGCGTCGGCGCCGTCAAGGCCGGAAGCGAAGCGTGAAAGGGGGCGCGCCCATGTCCCCGATCAATTGGAAGCGCGTCGCGATCATCGTCGCGGCCGTCGTCGTCGTTTCACTCGCCGCGCCGCTGCTGCTTTATATCGGCGGCGTCGCGCGATTGGCGGCGACGGGACAATCCTTCGAATAGCCTGCCTTCGAATAGCCCGCCTCGGGCTTCGAATTCGCGGCGTCCCGGCCGAGCGCCCGCGAGCTGCTCTTTCCGGCCATTTTCCCAAATCTCGAAAGGTAAAGTCATGAAACGCAACGTGCTCTCGGCGGGCGCGGCGATCGCCGCCGCATGCTCGCTCGCGCTCTGCGCGGCTCCCGCCGCGGCCGAGGCGGCCGCGCCGGCCGCGAACGTCGTGTCCATTCCCTGGGGCGATTGGCTGTCCTCTCTGCTCGTCTCGTCGGTCGGCCTCGTCGTCGCCGTCGTGAGCTGGGCGCTGCGCGGCGCGCCGGCGGCGCTGCGCGCCTATCTGACCAATGACGCGATCTCCAAAGCCGCGAACTACGTCATTGCGACCGAGGTCGGGCTCATCAAGGGCAAAACGGTCGAAATCGGCGTCGCCAATGACCTGATCGTGTCGGTCGCCTCGCGCGTCATTGCGAACGAGCCGCGAATCGCCAAATGGGCCGGCGACCTGCTCGAACCGCTGATCGTGGCCGAGCTGTCGAAGCTCGGCGTCATCCCGGCCGAGGCGGACGCCGCGGCCCTCGGCCTTCCGGCGGCGACGTGAGCTTTCTCACGAGTTTGGTCGGCGCGTTGTTCTCTTCGCTCTTTCAGGCCGTCGCTTCGGCCTGGGTGGGCGATCGGCAACGCGCCGACACGGCGAGCGGCCACGAACGCGCGGGCGCCGCCGAAGCCGCCAATGAAACGCAACAAGCGATAGCCGAGACTGCCGATGCGCGCGCGAGCCTTCCTTCTGAGCCTGACGATCCCGATTCTCTCGCTCGCAGCCTGCGACGACGGCGCGCCGCCGCCGATCGCGGCGGTCAGGGCCGTGACGGCGCAGGCGACGCCTGAAGCCCGAAAGGCCGAGATCAAGCGCCAGCTCGCGCGCATCTGTCCGACGCCCCTCGGCGATGCGGACCTCGAGCGGGCCGCGGCCTTCGTCGAGACGCATCGCGACAAGGACGCCGTCGCGGTCGTCCGCGACCTCTCGCGTCTCGACGCCGAGGCGCGGATCTGCCGCAGGCTCCCGATCCAATAAGGTCAAGCTGGGGGAATGAATGCAAAATGACGCCTATCATATTGCGCCGATCGTCGGATCGGCGGCGGGGGCCGGCGTGAGTGCCCTATTGCTCAACGGCCCCTGGCCGCTGCGTCTCGTCGCCGGCCTCGCCGGCGGCGCCTTCGCCTTCGTTGGAACGCCGATCTTCGCCCCGCTCGTCGGGGCCGGGCTCGCGTCGCTCTACAGTTGGGCGGGGCTCGACCCGGCGACGATTCAAGTCGATGCGGTCCCCGGATTTACCGGCTTCGTCCTCGGCCTGACCGGCATCGACATTTGCCGTTGGCTGATCGAGCGAACTAAGTTCGGGCTGTCAGTCATCAAAATTCCATGCTTTCGTCGAGAGGAATGAGTCCCGTGCTTCAACGAACCGCCAGGAAGCCGGGGCCCTCGTGCCGGATTTCGGAAAAGCGTGACAATGTCCACATTTTGAATCATTGGTTAGGATTTTGAGGTACCGCTTCAAACATGCATTTAGGGAATTGCGATTTTAGATTTCATAGTGGAATCAACGGCACAAGCACCAGTGGGGTAGAATTTGACACAGGAAGAAATCAGGGAGGCGGTCGCGGCCGAACTGAAAAACGCCGCGCCGAATTGGCTCCGCATCGAGCAGCTGAGCCGCCGACTCGTCGAGTCCGATCCGGACAGTGTTCGGTTCGTAGTTGATGCTGGGCATATAAACCGTTTGGGCGCAGAACTTGTTGGCAAGCAAGACACTGCGCTCTCTGAGCTCATCAAAAATGCTTACGACTCTGATTCCACTCAGGTCTCAATTACCTTCAGCAACTGCAACCGTCCCGGCGGCGCCTTAGCGATCGTCGATAATGGCTCAGGAATGCAAGATGACGTCATTCGCTCAAGTTGGATGAGGATTTCAACGGCGGCAAAAATCGACCAACCTCGCTCGCCTCTCTTCAACCGCGTGCGCGCCGGCAGAAAGGGGATTGGACGTTTTTCTGTGCAAAGACTTGGAAAAAAGTTGCAGCTAGAATCCCGCCCAAGGGGACTACCTTTTGGCTTCCGAGTAGCCTTCAATTGGGATGAGGAGTTCCGCGCAGGGCGGGATCTAAATGAGGTATTTAGCAAAATACATCGCTTCGACAAAGAAGCAGATGATTGCGGAACAACCTTAAGAATTATGGACCTTAGGGACGCGTGGAGCGACTCAGCGCTTGCCAAAGTATGGCGCTCTGTACTTCTTCTTCAGCCTCCATTTCCTATCTCTCGCTTATCAACAAAAATTAGCCAACGGGTAGACCCGGGTTTTGCAGTTACGATAAACGGAATCACACGCGACCAAAAGAGATCAGAATATTCGATCGAATCGGAGTTTTTATCTCAGGCTTTCGCAACAATAACTGCCACCATTGACGAGGATGGAAATGCTGCGGCTAATGTATCAGCTCCGAAGCTGATGTTAAATGATATTCAAAAAATGGATCAGCATTATCTTATAACAGGACCAGTATCTCTAACCGCATCATATTTTATTTACCACAGTAATACGTTGTCCGGAATGAAAATGGCGACCGCCGCCGAGCTTGGTAGAAGTTTTGGTGGAATACGAGTTTACCGGGATGGCTTTCGTGTCCTCCCCTATGGCGAGTCGACCGACGATTGGCTTGAACTCGACCGAGACGTCTCACGTCGAGAATTATTAGTCCCGGCCAACAATCGTAATTTTTTCGGCCATGTCGAACTCCACACCGTTGAAAACCCGCTCTTCGAGGAGACCAGCAGCCGCGAAGGTCTACTTGAAAACGAGGCATTTCTTGAGTTGAAGAGCTTTGTTCGTAACGCCGTCGAATGGGCCGTGAAACGTGTGGCCCACTCTCGCAATCGGAAGCAAGATGCAGGTCAGCGTAATTTCGTCGCGGAACCACGTAAGCCGTCTGAGTTCCTTCGGACATTGCGGGAGAATCAGGATCGGACTTTGCGGGAGAGCCCGGACCCTCGCGCCGCGCAACGCGATCTGGTCGTCGCCGAGCACATGCTCGCGCAAGCTGAAGCGATCGCGGCCGAGTATGAGAACCAGGTAGACAAAGAACGAGCAGCTTCTCTCGAATATGAAGAGATGCTCAGACTGCTCGCGTCGCTCGGACTTTCGATCACTGTATTTAGCCACGAGGTCAAGGGGGCTCGTGACGCGATGCGTGCAAGACTCGATCTTTTGGAGGATGCAATCGCGGGAGTGCGAGATGATTGCCCAAAAGCGCCGTTAGAGCGTCAGTTCCTGGAAATGAAAAGGGCGGCAGATCGAATGTTTGACATTGGTGGATATATTGGGAAGCTAATGTCAACTACGGAGAGTAGAGAACTTCACTCATTGTCGGTTCTAGGCGCACTGCGTCGCTTTGCGGAGCAGTTCTCGGAATACATGAAGCGGCAAGGTGTGAGTTTTAAAGTGGAAGTCGATCCGGCGACACTTCGGACAATCCCGATGCACAGCAGCGAATTAGATGCTGTGCTACTTAATTTTCTAACCAACTCCATAAAATCGATGCGGAAGGCACGGGTAAGTGATAGGGGGGTTCGCTTAGATGGCCATCGCGACGGTCGCCACGTCGTCATAGGCTTTGAGGACAGAGGACCAGGTGTCCCGCTCGCAGATCGAGAACGTATATTCGACGCTTTCTTCACCACAACGATGGCGGCGGAGGACGATGGAGTGACGGGACCCGGGACTGGTCTGGGCCTCAAAATCGTCGCAGATATTGCGGCTAGCTACGGCGGATCTGTACGCGTAGTCGAAGCAACCGAGGGATATGGCTGCCGCTTTGAATTTCGCGTCCTTGCATTTCTGGAGGAATCTTGACCTACATCGGTGTGCTCGTCGACGATCAAGAGTCTGTTTACGCTGAGACGTTGTCGTCAGGCGCTCTTCACTTCGACGCAATAGATATGACAGAACTCACCTTGCTAGCGCGCAAAATCATCGACAAAAACCCGATGATAGTTGCCTTAGATTATAGACTCGACGAGGCTCCTGACGGTTTAAATTCCGAGCAGACTTTCAAGGGCAGCGCACTTGGTCAACATCTACGCGATATCGCAGTGGAGCGCCCGAGTCGAGATTTTGCGCTCGTGCTCGTGTCTGCAGAAACTAAAATAAAAAGCCTGTATCGGCCCGACAAAACTGCTCATGACTTGTTCGATAGAGTCTACGTTAAAGAGGATATCAATAACTATCGCGAGAGGACGCGGAAACAATTAGTGAGTCTCTGTAAAGGTTACGAAAAACTTCGAGCCGCGGATGGGTACTACGACTTACATCAGCTCTTGGACGGCATAGAGAATGATCGCCCCTTTATAGATGTTCAAGAATTAAGGACCAAGGTTTCTGAGGCGAAGGCACCGCACGTCATATCGCGGATCGTTTTCGGACTGATCGATCGCCCCGGGCTGCTCATCGAAATCGAGGACGTGTGCGCACATCTCGGGATCGACATTCGTCACCAGGACACGATCGCCAAATTTTTAGATACTGCTGGCATCAGATATACTGGGATCTTTGGGGATGGCTGGAAGCGGTGGTGGTTGAACCGACTGGAAGATTGGGCGACCACCCATTTCGGTCGACGCGCCACTGGCTTACCTGCATCAGCCCGTGCAAAAATTCTCTCAGATTTAACGGGCGAATGCCTTGAACCAGCGAGGTCACCTTGGAATAATTCAGGTGAGGAGTTCATCGCTTTTGCGTGTGCTTGTTGTCGTCGAGGCACAGAGTTGCGCCACTCGGTTGCGGCCTTTGAGCCAATGCTGCCCCGCTATGCTACCCGGCGTCGTATATGCTGGGACTGCATTCAGACTGACCGACATGAAAGCGGCGATATATCTTTCATTGTCGAAGATGTTGACAAGGAGTTGGCAAATAAGGTGAAGACGAGGGAACGATCCGAATAAAAGGGGTTCGATTTTCATGGTTGTCAAGGCTTCCGACGCAGGCACCGCTCTTAGTACCGTTGCACACATCCTGGTCACTCATGACGTAGTTCAGCCTGAAGGCTTCAACGCTCTTTTGAGAGTCGCGAGAGATATCGGGCGTGAGAAGAATGCTGTCAGCTGGTCAGTTTCAGTGGATAGAGGAGACCCGATCCTATTCAAGAAAACTAAGGATCGTTCAAACAATTGGATCACGCCTGCTATTGTTTCAAAGGGCATCGAAATAGCGCAGAGCGATGAAATACAACTTCCATTCAAGGCCTTGGACATTGCATTGGAGATCGATGATGACTTTAACAATCCAGTTTCCCGCTGGCATCTTGATTTAGCGAATAAGCAAGAAGGTGCTTACCAATCGGGGCCGATCACGCATCTGCAGTATGGCGGGCATCATCATGCTGCCCGGGCGCACGATCATCCACTCAAGGTACCACGCTGGTGCCATCCGCCGATGGAGGTCGCGCTCCTTTGCGAGGTCGTTGCTGCGAACTTTTATGAGGAGGATTGGCTAAAACTACGGGAAGATCCGAACTGGTGCGACGCAATTTCGCTGTACGAACGGCTATGCTACTCTCATTATGTAGATCAGCTCCAAAATAGCCTCTTCGTCAGTTCAACAACCGCTCTAAATCGAATGTGGGCTAGCAGCCATGACTAGCTTTCTTTAAGCTTCGGTTCGGACGACGGCGACGCCGCACTCGTTCTAAAATTCGAGAGAGCCGCGCAGAAACTGCCTTCCAATCGTCCTGCAAGGTTGCGCCGTAGATAAGCGCATCTGCGCGCTGCATCGCGGAGGATCGATCACTTGCCCTCAGATCCTTATCGATTGCCCTGAATGCCTTATCGAGTGTGCTCGCTTTAACCTTCGGGAGTAGGATCATAATTTCTTCGGCTTCCCTAGGTTCGTGTTTCAACACCCCGGAGCCATAGCGGCGCCCGACGAGTTCCGCGGAGAGTTGAGAGAATGTGGTTAGGATCGAAACGGCCGCGAGTTGCCATTGATACAAAATACTCATACTTTCCTTAAAGTAGACTCGATGAATTGTGTTTGTGCAAGTCAGCCCATCTGGATTCAAGATAAGTCGTGGGCCGAATTGATGCATAACTGGGAAAAATGCATCTGGAATCTTCCCATCATCTATTTTAGACCATATCTGCCGCTTCTTGAATGTGCTAATGCTTTCTCTTTGTTCATCTGGAAATGTTTTAAGGTATGCTTCGATTCCAGGACCTCCCGTTTTGCCGTCACTGTCTACAAGATGACCACGGCCTCCCAAAGCGAGGTAACGAGCGTGATCTTGAAGCGTCAAACTTGCTCCAGGGGCGGCAACAAGCTTCGCGAGTATGGGCTTGCAGTCGCTATTCTCAAGCCCGACCGCTTTTCTTTTTTCTTCGGTGAGAACGAAAAAATCGTTCGCGCCAGTAACCAGTCCAATTCGAACGGACGCGATCTCGCCCAACTTTTTGCAGGCGCCCGACTCCGCCAATTTCGTAAAAAGCCGATGCTCCGCGTTGCTCAAACAAAGTGCTGCCGGCCGGCCATCAGCCGGGCGGCCTCTCCAAACTCCAGAATCCCATTTGTCGATCAGTTGCGAGAGTTTGCCAAAAGTCTGTGCTTCCCCGAGTTCGATCTGAGAGGACGAGCAATTGTCGCGATAGCCATCCGCCAATAAAATCACAGTCTCTTCGTCGGTGCCTGCCTCTAAAAAGATTCGCTCACGTAGGACGAACGCTGCGACGCGTCTGAAATTAGTCGCGAGATAGGTGCGGATTGACTGACCGTAGTCGGCTTGGAGAAAGGCTCCGGGGAGAACCCATGCCATCCGCCCCTTGTCTTCTAAGAATGACAACGCATGCGCTACAAAATAAGCCCAAAGGCTCGCCCGCCCGCTGACTCCTTCTATCGCCCATGATCGATTCGAAAGAGATTGGCGGCGTTCCGTGCAAATTTCCTGGTAGGGGATGTAAGGAGGATTCGCCAGAATCGTAGAGAAGCGGCCAGGCCATTCGCCGCTATGCTGCATATCGAGGAAGTCGGTTTGCACGAAGCGCTTCAGGTCAACCGGCCCACTGAAGATTTCCGCGAGGTAGGTGAATGCCACCGGGTCGACATCGCAGCCATAGATCTGTTGGCGCGGCTCATGGCACCCCAAATCAGTGAGGCGTTTTTTCGCAGACTGGAGAAAGCCACAGCCCCCAAAGCTCGGCTCTAACACGGTGTCGGTTGAAGAGCGGATCGCCCAATTGGAGAGAATCTCGCTAAGTGGTTCGGGCGTGTAAAAGGCTCCGATTTTCCGTCGATCCTCTAGAAGCCGGTCGCCGTGCCGCGCTTCCCCGCTTGTCCGTAAACCGCCGCTCAAACGATTCCACCCAGTCCGCTCGAAAATCACTCCCAATTGCAGAATGCTTTTTTTTTGCTACTCGGGCAATAGCGAGCTGCTACGAGCTTCTGAATCGCTTGCGAAACGTCCTCCCTTGAATCCTATCGCTTCTTCCTCCTCGCTATAGCGACGTACGCGAGCCGAACGTCCAAGCGTCGAGGTCACCAGATCTCTTACGTCAAGATCAGATCTGCGCCGATTCGTTCTGGTTTTTGAGAGCTCACGTCGTCGGCCTACCCGAATATTCAGCTAGCACCCTTAACGGCCTGCCGTTGTCGCGAACCTTCTATCGGACCTCCGCTGACGAATGCCAAAGGGTGGGACATGGTCGTTGACCCTTCTTTGATATTATTAGATTATTCCGTCAGCAGAAAGACGCAGGATTTCTGCCCAACCCGTTGAAGCACAACAGAATGTCTAGTCCCTCCACTCCTGCCAGCTCCTCCCAAAATTCCGCCCAACAAAGATCGCGCAGCCGGGCTTTCGGCGAAGCGCGATATCGAAGCGCATTTCGTGATCGGGATGTTTCGATGCGTTCCATACTCGCCAGCGCCGCCATTCTCGCTTTTCTGATTTCCGCCGGGACGGCGCACGCTTGTGGCGGCGGCGATCCGACGCCCGGACGCTGGTCGCTCGATCAGAGGAGCTACGCCGAGCAGAACGGCATGCCCTTCCTCGATCCGGGCAATGACACCCGTCTCAATCTCCTCTTTCTGATGATCGACGCCGATCCGGCGCTGCGGCCGAAGGACGAGGCGATTTCAAAGGGCGAGGAGAAGCTCGACTTCTATTCCTCTGTGCTGTTCTCGCGGCCCGATTTCACCGACGCCTGCCGAAAAGGCGCGGCGGCGCGCGACCGCAAGGACGAAGCCGCGAGCGCTTTCGCCGATGGCGAGGGAACGCGCTGCGTTTCCATAGAGTCGGGCCGGGCCGCCTTTACGGCGGCGGTCGAGGCGGAGCCCGCGCTTTCCGTCGAAGAGCGGCGGGCGTTGACGGCGGCGCGGGAGAAGATCGCCCCCTCCTGCCGCAATGAGAAAGCCGACGCGGCGGCGCAGAATGCGCTCGCGCAAATCGCGCCCTCCGCCGCCGGGCAGGAATTCGCTTCCTATCTCATCGGCGCCGACGCCTTCTACGAAGGCGATTTCGATCGCGCGCTGGAGCGTTTCGGCAAGCTCGAATCGGCGCGCAACGCCTGGCTGCGCGAGGCGGCGCGTTACATGACCGCCCGCGCCCTGCTCAACAAGGCGCAGATCGGCGCCTTCGCCGACTTCGACGGCACCGCGACGCCCAATGTGACCGATCGCGCCACTCTCACCGCGGCGCAGGCCGCCTTCCAGGCCTATCTGAAATCCTATCCCACGGGGCGCTACGCGGCCTCGGCGCAAGGACTGTTGCGGCGCGTTTATTGGCTGGCGGCGGATGACGAGCGCCTCGCCGCCGAATATGGGCGGCAGATCTCGCAAGGGAGCGGCGCCAAGGTCGGGCTCGACGGCGTCGATCTGGCGCAGGAGATCGACGCCAAATATCTGTCCGCCGCCAAAGACCATGCGAGCCGCGAGCCGATTCTGCTGGCGACGCAGGATCTGATGAAGCTGCGCTCCGACGGCAAGGAGACGCATCTTGCCGCCGCGGAGCTGGACGCGCAGGCGCAGGCCTTCGCCGGACGCGAGGATCTCTTCGGCTTTCTGAAAGCCGCGCGCGCCTATTACGCCGACGCCGATTTTGCGGCGACGCTGCAGGCGCTGGGAGCGCCGGTCGCGGCGCCGCGCTCCTATCTCGCTTTCAGCCGTGAGACTTTGCGCGGTCAGGCGCTGATGGCCTCGGGGCAATATCCACAGGCGATCGAGCATTGGACGAAGCTGCGCGGAACCGTCTCCAATCCCTTGTGGAAAGAGGCGATCGAGCTGGGCCTCGCGCTGAGCTATGAGCGCGCCGGCATGGCGAACAAGGTTTTCCTGCCGGAGACGCGGCTCTCCTCGCCACGCATTCGCGCGATCCTGCTGCGCCACACGGCCGGGCCGATCCTGCTGCGCATGGCCGTGGCCGATCCGCAGGCGAGCGCGGAGGAGCGCAAGCTCGCCCGCTTCCTGCTCCTCTACAAGGAGGCGACGCGCGGCCAATATGCGAATTTCCTGCGCGACTTTTCGGCTGAAGGACTCGCGCAGGACGACGCCGCGGCGCCGGAGGTCTCCGATCTTCCCAAATCGGCGATCTTCCTCTCCTCGCCCGCCAATGAGCCCTATAAATGCCCGGCGCCCAAGGCGGTGGTGGCGGAACTCGCCGCCGATCCACGCTCCGCGCATGGCCTGCTCTGCCTCGGCGATTTCGTCCGCCACTCGGGCTTCGCCCGTTTCGACGCCTGGCGTCCGGCGGCGGACGAGCTGGGCGGCGCCAAGGCGATTTTCCCCGGCGAACCTTTCTCGCGGGGCGATGTCTATCAGCGGCTGATCGCCGATCCGGCGACCAAGGACGCCGACAGAGCCTATGCGCTCTACCGCGCGATCAACTGCTATGCGCCGGCGGGCAGCAATGATTGCGGCGGCAAGGATGTCGACAAGGCGCAGCGAAAAGCCTGGTTCCAAACGCTGAAGTCACGCTATGGCGCGACGCAATGGGCGCGCGGGCTGCAATATTACTGGTGAGATCGCGGGTTCTTCTCCTCGCGCTCTGCGCGCTGCTCTGTGCGTCTCCGGCAATGGCCGAGCCTCTCGTGCGGGCGGCGGATCATGACGCTTTCTGGCTGTGGGCCGGCGTCAAAGGACGCGCCGAGCTCGCCGCGGCGAAAACCATCTATCTCCATTCGGGCGAGATCGGGCCGGATCGCGACGGCTTTGTTCGCATGAAGGCGCAAGGCGGCGTAGAGCCCGGCCCGCACAAGGCCGCTCTCTGGCTCGCCTATCGCATCCGCAGCCTCGATTGGCCGCCGGAGATCGTCGCCCAAATTCGCCGCCGTCTGGATGCCTGGCGCGCACAGCCGGGCGGCGTCGCCGGCGTGCAGATCGATTTCGACGCTGCGACGCGCGGCTTGCAGAATTACGCCACCTTCCTGCGCACGCTGCGGCGAGAGCTGCCTCGAAACTGCGCGCTCGGCGTCACCGGGCTCATGGATTGGGCGTCTCAGGCCTCGCCCGAGGATTTGAACGCGCTTTCGGGAAGCGTCGACGAGCTCGTTTTCCAGACCTACAAAGGCGCGCAGACGGTCGAGAATATCGACGCCTATCTGGCGCGGCTCTCGCGGCTTCGCATTCCCTTCCGGCTCGGCCTCGCCGAAGGGGCCCGATGGGCGCCTCCGGCCGCTCTGGCGAAGCGGCCGAATTTTCTCGGCTATGTGGTGTTTCTGCGCAATCGCGCCGCGCCATGAGCGATCGGCTCACGCCTTGGGAAGCAGCCCGCGCAGACGCTCCGCCCCTTCCAGCGCCGGACGGCGCGGCGGACCTCCCGGCGGGAATCCCCCCGGCGGCGGTCCGGCGAAACGATCGCCGCGTGGCTGCAGGAAGGGTGGAGGCGGCACGGCGCGCACCGTCTTGCGGTCGATCCGCGCGCGCAAGAACACGACATAACGGCCGGCCGCCTCGCGCAGCTCGCCACGAGTCGTCTCGCCCGCGGCGAGCGCTATGCCGTCGGTCGAGTTGAGCGTGTCGCGCAGCCGCCCGCGCGCATAATCGCCGAGATTGGCGTAGAGGAACTCGCTCAGCGCGTCCGGCAGGAAAATCTGCGAGGTGAGACGCGCCGTTCCGCCGTCGATGATCTTGAAATGAATATGGGTGGTGCGGCCGGGATACCAGCCCGGATAGACGCTGGAAAAGCGCGCGCGTCCGTCCGCTCCCGCGATCTGGCTTCCGCGCAGAAAGGTCTTGCCGGAGAGATCGAGCCGCCCATCCTCGCCCTGGCCGGGGAAGCCGGAATAGCGCCCCTGCGCGTCGCAATGCCAAACATCGATTCGGGCGCCGGGCAGCGGCGCGCCGGTCTCGTCCTGGACAGCGAAGACGATGTCCAACGGCACGCCGGCGAGCCCTTCGGCTATGTCCGCTCGCTGGAGATCGAGATCGAGATAGAAAGGCCCCTCTTCCGCCGGCGCCGTCAGCGGTCCGGGGGCCGGCTCGGGAGCGGCCGGTTCCGGCAGGACCGCAGTCGCCGAGCCGGCCAGCGCAACGGCCACGAGGCCGCGTCGCGTCAAAGCAATTTTGTCACGCATGGAATTTCCTTGGTCTTCGTCAGCGCATGCAGGATGAAGCGGCCCGGTGTCGGATGCGCGGCGGAAAGTCTCTCTCTCGTTTCCGTCCCGTTTCTCGTTGCGGCGCGGCGCGGGGTGGGCTTTCCGCGCAGACGGGCTATAAGTCCCGCCGTCCCGCATCTCGAATGAGCCGATCGCCCGTGAAACGTCCCTCCCTCGAATCCTTCCGCCGCATCGTCGTCAAGGTCGGCTCCTCGCTGCTCGTCGATCCGCGCGAGGCGAAGGTGAAGCGCGAGTGGCTCGCGCGGCTCGCCGCAGATATCGCCACCCTGCATCGGCGCGGCGCTGATGTTTTGGTCGTCTCGTCGGGCGCGGTGGCATTGGGACGCAGCGTGCTCGGCCTTCCCTCCGGCGCGCTGCCGCTGGAGGACAGCCAGGCCGCCGCCGCCGTCGGGCAGATCGCCCTCGCGCGCATATGGGCGGAGACATTGGGCGATCTCGGCATCACCGCCGGGCAGATTCTCGTTACCTTCGGCGATACGGAGGAGCGCCGCCGCTATCTCTACGCCCGCGAATGCCTGACCCGGCTGCTGGCGCTACGCGCCGTGCCGGTCATCAACGAGAACGACACTGTCGCCACTTCCGAGATTCGCTATGGCGACAATGATCGCCTCGCCGCTCGCGTCGCCACAATGGCCAGCGCCGATCTGCTGGTGCTGCTCTCCGATGTGGACGGCCTCTACACCGCTCCGCCGGCGAGCGATCCGAACGCCAAGCTGCTCGAGGTGGTGCCGCGCGTCACGGCGGAGGTGGAAGCGATGGCCGGCGGCGCCGCCTCGCAATTCTCCCGCGGCGGAATGCGCACCAAGATCGAGGCGGCCAAGATCGCGACCACGGGCGGCGCCCATATGGTCATCGCCGACGGCCGCGTGGAGGCGCCGCTCTCGCGAATCGCCGCGGGCGGGCCTTGCAGCTGGTTCCTCACCCCCTCCTCGCCGGTGACGGCGCGAAAAAAATGGATCGCCGGCTCGCTCGAGCCCAAGGGCGTCGTCCATGTGGACGAAGGCGCGGCGCGCGCGCTGTTCTCCGGCAAGAGCCTGCTGCCGGCCGGCGTCACCGCTCTGGAAGGCGGCTTCGCGCGCGGCGACTGCGTCGTGATCCGCAATGCTTCGGGCGGCGAAATCGGCCGCGGCCTCGTGACTTACGACGCGCTGGACGCTGCCCGCATCATCGGCCGATCGTCGCGCGACATAGAGGGGCTGCTCGGCTTCAAAGGCCCGGACGAGATCATCCACCGCGACGACATGGCGCTCGCCGGCGACTGAGCCGGCGAAATCGCCAGCTCGACCGCGACCACAGCCCTTGTGAGAGCGAAAAAGCGCTCCCATATTTCTGGCGCCACGCCCGCGAAGAGGGCTGGTTCCAACTGGGAGAGACCTATGTCACCCGAAGAACGCCAACTGCTCGCCGGTTTGTTCGAGCGTACGCGCAGCGCCGCCGGCGCTCAGCGCGATCAGGAGGCGGAGAGTTTCATCGCCGAGCAGCTGAAGTCGCAGCCGGGCGCGCCCTATCTGCTGGCGCAGACGGTTCTGGTGCAGGATCAGGCGCTGCAGGCGGCCAATCAACGTCTGCACGAGCTGGACAGCCGCGTGCATGAGTTGGAGAGCCGTCCTCAGCAGTCCGGCGGATTTTTGGGCGGCTTGTTCGGCGGCGCTCAGCGCCAGGCCCCGCCCCCGCCGCGTCCGGCCCCGCCTCCGGGCTATGGCCAGCAGCCCGGCTATCCGCAGCAGCAGGGCGGCCCTTGGGGCGCGCCCCCGGCCGGCGGCCCCGCCTATGCCCCGCCCCCGCCTCCCGGCTACGCCCCGCAGGGCTATCCGCCTCAGCAGGCTGCGGCGGCTCCCGGCGGCGGCTTTCTGAAGGGCGCGCTGGGCGCGGCGGCGGGCGTCGCCGGCGGCGTGCTGCTCGCCGATTCGATCCGCGGCCTGTTCCATGGCGGCGCCGGCGGAGCCGGGAGCAATCTCGGCATAGGCTCGGGCTATGAGCACGCCAACGCCGGCGGCGGCGACACGATCATCAATAATTACTACGGCGACCAGGGCGGCAATAACCAGCCCTACCCCGACGCTGGCTATGACAGCCCCGATCCGGGCGCGCCCGACGTGCAGAGCGCCGATTACGATACGGATACCGGCGGCTTCGACGACGGCGGCGGGGACGGCGGCTTCGACGTGTAATACGGCTTCCAGGACCGAACGCGCCTGCTTCGTGGGCTCCTCAGGGGGCTGTATGATCGGTCGGCTCACACTCACCAAAAAAGCGGCGCGCTCTTTAGCGCGCCGTTATTTTTTTGCTCGATCCTGGTTCGAGCCGGGCGGCGGCTCTCGCGTCGTCATCTTCTCATGAGGCGCATCGAACGTCGCCAGAAGATTCGCGAGCTTTCGATACAGCTCCCGTTGAGCCTCCCTCCGTCCCTTTTCGAATGGCTTCATACGGGCGCCATGGGTCGCATCATTGTGGTCGAAGGCCATTCCGAAGATTTCGTCTAGTCGCTGATAGCGCCATTTCCCCGGCTCGAGGCGATCCTCGAAACCGAAGATTCCCTCGCCGCTCATCGGATGCGCGCGGCCGATGAAAGGATAGCGCTGCGAGATGGTGTTCACCACGCCGTCGTTCTCGCGCCAGAGATCCATCGTCAGATCGCCGCTCCCCCAATCGGGCGCCGGAGCCACCGAGAACTCGGGCCGAGTCGCGATGTAGGAGGCGGAATCCCGCATCGTCAGCTCCATGGAGCGATCAGGCCGATGCCGATTGCGCAGAAACGGCAGACTCCAAAAACGTCCCTCGCGCGTCGCAGAAGAGACCAAAGAGAGATAAAGGCAGTTCTCGAAAGTCTCCATCGATTGGTTGAGGCGCGCCGCGCCGTGCAGCGTGACGTCGAAGCTGAGATTATCGCCGCTCTCGACGAAGCGGGTGGCGTCCAGCCGCCGCAGGAACGCCTCGCCGCCCTCCTCCTCTCGCGTCCAATGATCGAGATGCAGATCATAGAAGCGCGCGGCGCCGACGCGCGCCAGAGCCGACACGGCGGCGAGCGCGCCAGCGACCAGCGCGCTCGGCAGCATTTTCGGTCTGCCGCGCTCTTCGTCGCAGTAGCGATAAGCCAGAGTCGAGCCATTGAGCGCGCCAGCGACGCAAACGATCGCCTCCACCCAATCGGCGTTGGAGCCGACGCCCCAGAAATCCTGCGCCAGAAGATTTTGCAGCATCCGGCAAGTCTGCGCGCCAGCGCTGTGGCCGATGAGAATCACTGGACGTTCTGCCGACCAGCCCTCGACGAAGCCGCGCCCGGAATAATCGCGGGAGAAGCGCGCATGACCAGCGTGAGCGCTATGGGCCTCTCCATAATCGATCCGCGCGCCGGCGATCTCCGCGAAGAGTTCGCAAGCGCAATCGTGAACGGAATTGAGCGGCCCGCATTTGGCGAGATGGGTGCGAAAGCGCGGTGAGAATTGCGCCGGAGCGTCGCCCCAATAGGGGAGCCCGCCAAGATCGTCCGGCCCCCATCCCATGAGGCCATGCACAAAAACGACACTGCTCGATTTCATCGGACACACTCACTATTGTAATGACGCTAAAGCTAGCAGAAACAGTAAGCTAAGTCAGGACGTCGGGCGCAGATATGGACGAGCGGCGTTCGATTGTCGCCGCCGAACGACCATGAGCGCCGCTTGGCCAGCCCCGTCACTATTGCTTGCGCCCCGCCCCCTTTCCCCGTAACACCCTGCCCCCATGTCCGACGCATTCCGCCCCAAATCCGACTTCCTCGCGACGCTCATCGCGCGCGGCTTCGTCCATCAATGCTCCGATTTCGAGGGGCTGGATGAAAAGGCGCGCTCCGGCGAGCTCACCGCCTATGTCGGCTTCGACTGCACGGCGGCCTCGCTGCATATTGGCAATCTTCTGTCGATCATGCTGCTCTCCTGGCTCCAACGCACGGGCGGCAAGCCGCTGCCGCTGGTCGGCGGCGGCACCACGCGCGTCGGCGACCCTTCCGGCAAGGACGAGAGCCGCAAGCTTCTCTCAATCGAGACGATCGATTCCAACAAGGCGGCGATCCAAAAGACCTTCGCGAAATTCCTCTCCTTCGGCGCGGGCAAGACCGATGCGATCCTGCTCGACAACGCCGAATGGCTGACCAAGCTCAATTACATCGACTTTCTGCGCGATGTCGGCCGGCATTTCTCGGTCAATCGCATGCTGTCGATGGATTCGGTGAAGCTGAGGCTCGATCGCGAGCAGGAGCTATCCTTCATCGAATTCAACTATATGTGCCTGCAGTCCTATGATTTCGTCGAGATCGCCAAGCGCTATGACGCGAGCCTGCAGATGGGCGGTTCCGATCAATGGGGCAATATCGTCATGGGCGTCGATCTCGGCCGCCGGCTCGGGACGCATCAGCTCTATGCGCTGACCGCGCCGCTGCTCACCACCTCTTCCGGCGCCAAGATGGGCAAGACGGCGGCGGGCGCCATCTGGCTCGACGCTTCCATGCTAGCGCCTTACGATTATTGGCAATATTGGCGCAACACCGAGGATGCGGACGTCGTCCGCTTCCTGAAGCTGTTCACATTCCTGCCTCTGGACGAAATCGAGAAGCTCGCCGCGCTCGGCGGAGCCGAGATCAACGAGGCGAAGAAGATACTCGCCACCGAGGCGACCGCGCTTCTGCATGGGCGCGAGGCGGCCGAGCTCGCCGCCGAGACCGCGCGCCGCACCTTCGAGGAAGGCGCGCTCGCGCTCTCTCTGCCCAAGGTCGCTGTCACGGCGAGCGAGGTGGCGGCGGGAATCGGCGTGCTCACCGCCTTTGTGAAGGCGGGTCTCGTCGCCTCCACGGGCGAGGCGCGGCGGCAGATCAAGGCCGGCGGATTGCGCTTGAACGACGCCGTGGTAAGCGACGAGAAGGCCGTGCTCGGCGAGACGGATTTCGTCGAGGGCGTCGCCAAATTATCGCTCGGCAAGAAAAAGCATGTGCTGCTGGAGCGCAAGGAAGACGCCGATGGCGCTTGATGCGAAGCGCCGAGGCTGGCGAGCGTCGGCGTCCTCCCGCCCTGACGAGATCGCCACCGAGACTTGCTCGGTGGCGCTGTTGTCATGTCGAGCCGTTCACTGGCAATGGCGAAGCGCGCCCGAGCCGCTCACTGCTTGGTCCACTTCGTCCCATTGTCCCAGCTGATCGTCTTGCCGTCGAACACGCCCTTGATCGTCTTGTCGTCAGTGAAATTGACGGTGAGCTGATTGCCGCTGCAGGAGCCGTAAGCATTGGGCCGGCCGCCGGCGAGCGTGACATTGACCGTCTTGCCGTCCTGCCCGACGACAATGGCGGTGACATTGCCATAATAGCCGCTGAGGCCGTTGCAGGCGCCCGCCGCATTGGCGGAACCGGCGACGAGCCCGGTCGATATGGCGAGGGCGAGAGCGGCCATATTTCGCTTCCAGGAATGCTTCACGTCTATCTCCATGAGAACTTCGGCGCCCGTCTCGAAATGGTGAGCGCGAGCGTGAAGTTAGCTGTACGAATCTGAACAGCGGATGACATGTCTCACGGCCGGTTCGAGAGCGGCCGCCGTCGGCGGCATGCGCCTCGACGATTCCGCGTCCACGGACCAGGAAGCGCCGTCTCGTCCTGCAGGAGCCGAGCCGAGATGCGCGTCTCTCCGACCCCGGCAAAGGTAGCCATAAATGCTACAGCAGTGTAGAATTATAGGGTAAATCCATGGAATCGGCGCCCTTCCGCATTCTGCGCTTCACAATAACTCGATATATTTCAATATGATATAGAATCTATGGAGACGCACCGCTACATCATAATCACATTAAATTTGTAGACATACTGTGTATTTTCCCTACACTAAGCGAGACTTCGTAGGCGCTACACGCAGCCGCTCATCAGGAGCGGCGAGGCGGCATGGTCCGGGGGGACCATTACGGGTCGAACGGTGAGGGATCGATCGAATGGTAGAGGTCGGGGAAGCTAATTCGAATAGGCGTCTGTCTTCGAGCGTGTCAGTGGCGTCCATCTTGTTGGGGCTCTCGGTGAGCGCTTCGGGCGGCGCGGCGCTCGCTCAGACCGCGGCGCCCGCGCCATCGGCGGCGACGCAGAGTGAGGGGACCGTTTCCGCACAGATTCAGGATGTGCAGGTGACCGGCGGCACGGAGGCCGTCGGCGAGAAGCTGCTGGAGCAGGTGCTGACCAAGACTCCTCGGGCGGGAAACGTGGTGACGCAGCGCACCCTCGAGGATCAGCAGATCGATTCCGTCACCGATATTTCGCGCCGCGTGCCGGGCTATCGTCCGAACATTTCGACGCCGAGACAGTCCCGCAATGCAATCAGAGGCGTCGGCGTCGCAGCGGGCGGCGGCACTGGCTCTCCGTCGGACACCGGATATATCGTCGATAACGTCTATTGGAGCTTCGCCGGCTTCCAATGGGGCGATCTCATCGATCTGAGCTCGGTAGAGCTCGCTCTCGGCCCGACCGGCACGGCCGGCGGCAAGAACACCAATGTCGGCTCGATCATCCTGCATACGCAGGCGCCGTCCTTCGAGCCCAAGACGACAGTGAAATCCACCTTCGGCAACTACAATCACTTCAAGCAGACGATCAACACGACCGGCACGCTGATCGAAGACTCCCTCGCCTATCGCTTCGCCGGCTATCTCGACCGCGGCGACGGCTGGATCAAGGATCCGTCCACGGGCTCGACCTATCAGGACACCAATCGCCTCGGATTGCACCTCCAGCTTCTGGGCGTCGGCGATGGATGGAGCGACCGCTTCAGCTTCATCTACAACGCGTCCAATGAGCACAATGACTATCTCACCGGCACGATCGGCGACACCAGCCTCGTCTATGTCAATGGAACGCGTCCATCGACGACCTTCTTCCAGAATGTCATCAACAAGCTCGGCAAGCCGATTTGGACGATCGATCCCAACACGCCCTATCTCGCGCGCGGCGGTCGCGATCCGACGCATGTCTTCATGCTGTCGAACGAGTTCAACTATCAGATCGGCGACAATATGCTGACCGCCATTTCCGCGATCGGCTATGGATCGTTCCGTAACTTGGGATATTCGGACAATCAGCTGCTGCAGCTCGGTCTCGGCTCGGGCAGCATGGACACCTATCTCATGCAGACCTCGCAGGAGCTGCGGCTGTCCTCGCCCAAAGACCAGGAGTTCGAATGGACGACCGGTCTCTACGGCTATCTGGAATATGGCGAAGACCGCATGCACCATTACCAATATGGCGTCGACACGGCGAAATGGCTCAACAACGCCGCCGCTCTGCCCGATCTGACGCCTTGGTGGCTCAATAAGACCGGCGACATTTCCTTCGCCGCCTATGGCCAGGGAACCTATCACTTCGACGAGAAGCTCGCCCTCACCATCGGTCTGCGCGACAGCTATGAGATCCGCTATAGCGCGAATAAGTTTCGGCCGAACTTCTATTACGGCGTGCCCTACACCGTTTGGCAGCAGAACGCCGCCATCATCGCCGGCGGCGGCTACGGATGGGCCGACTCGGGCGGCGAGACGAAATATCACAATGGCGTCGTGGCGGTCTTCAACCCGCAATATCAGGTCGATGAGAACGTCCTGATCTATGGCCTGGTCGGACGCGGCGACAAGCCGCAATCGGTGAACACGCAAAACACGCCGACCTACATCGGCGGCGTTGCGCAAGGGTTCAAGACGGCCTTCTCCCGGCCCGAAACCTCATGGGATTATGAGATCGGCGCGAAGACCAATTGGTTCGACGGCGCGCTGATCTCCAACGTCAACCTCTATTGGAACGATCTCTACGACTTCCAGATCACCCAGACCAAGGTGCAGACGAGCAGCGCCGGCGTCACCGCCAATGTCTCCTATCTCGGCAACGCGCCACATGTGCGCCTGCGCGGCGTCGAATTCGTTGAGCGCTGGATTCCCTTCGAAGGGCTGACGCTGAATGCCTCGGGCGCTTATACCGAGGCCCGCTATATCGACTACAAGGATGGACCGGCGCCCGCGGATTGGGGAATCACCGGCGGACCGGCGACCATTCCGATGAATGGTACGAGGATCACCGGAATACCCTGGTGGCAGGTCAATGGCGGCTTCAATTACGAGCACAGACTCGGCAATGCGCTCGCGGGCCTCGGCGACTGGAGCAATCAGCCGGTCACCGGCTTCGTTTATTCGAATGCGTCATGGTTCAACAAGGCGCAATATACGAACCCCTTCTCGCTGGTCCAATATTGGCAACCAGCCTATGTGATGCTGGACGCCGGCGTTGGACTGCGCACCGACGATCGCAAATACAGCCTCACCCTCTGGTCGAAGAATCTCTTCGACAACCGACCCTGGTCGAGCTGGTCGCCCGGCGCCTCCTCGGCGCCGACGACCGTCGGAATTTCGACGCAGGGGCCGCGCACATTCGGCGTCACCTCATCGATCACATTCTGAGTCTACGAAATCATTACCGGAGAAAAGAAACGATGAAGGCGTCACTCTCTATCGTCGCTATCGGCGGCGCGCTCATGCTCGCCGCCTGCAATTCGACGAATTCGCCAAAGCCCGCCGTCGCCGCCAACGAGGACTATAAGAAGCTCGGCGGCATTCATGCCAACCATACGCCCGAGCAGCATGCGGCGTTTCTCAAGCGCGTCGGCCAGCTGCCGTCAGACGACGAGGCGGAGGGCGCGGCGGGCGGTGGCGGCGGCCATCACCACTGAGCATTATCCGATCCGATCGGATCGGATAATGCTCTAGGTATCTCTCTTTTGGAGCGAATTCTGATCGATCGAACGATACCGTTCGATCGGAACGCGCTCTAAGCGCGGGCATGTGGCGCGCCCCGCCCTTCCACGCGCGAGCCGCCCTAGCATGGCTCGCGCTTCTCCTGCTCCTCGCCTGCGGCGGCGTCTCGGCATTGATGGCGACGCTGCGAGACGCCACGGAGCCCGGCGGCCCGATCTGCCGCCGGGCGAGATGACGCCGCGATTGCGCCGCCCTCTACCGCGGCGCCGGCGCGCTCTCCGGCAGGCGCCCTGTGCCGGTGCCGTCAATGACGCCGAACACTTTGCGCAATAGGCCGGGCGCGATCACCGACAGCGGATTGACGGTCAGCACCGGCGCGCTGAAGGCGCCGCTCACGCGAAAGCTCACCGCGAAGACGCCCTCATGCTGGCCGCCGGCCAGCATGAAGCCGATGACCGGAATATTCGACACGAGATTATTGAGCCCATAGGCCGGCACGAAAGAGCCCGACACGTCGATGCGATCGCGCGCCAAGTCGATATAGCCGTCCACCGTCAGGCCGATCTCCGTCCCCGACATCACCGCGTCGCGCATTGTGAGCCGGCCGTTCGCCCAGGTGAAGGCGGATTGCACGCGCGCGAATTTCACCGAATCGGGATCGAAATGCGCGGCGCCCTTGTCATCCGTGCGCGCGGCGCCCTGCATGACGAGCTGACGTATGGCCGGCTCGTTCTGCAGATAGAAATCCTGAATGCGCATCGTGCCGTCGGAACGGCCCGGATTGAGCAATAGCGTCGCCGACAGCGCGCCGCTCTCCATGCGATGATAGAGATCGAGGAAGGAGAGAAAGGCGCCGCCGTCGCTGGTCGAAAGATCGATCTGCGGCGCGCCGCTCGGATGGCGCGTCAGCATCGCAGCGAAGGGCTCGCGGCCGAAATTGCCGGTCAGCGACAATTGCCGCGGCTTGCCGCCGCGCCGCTCGAAGCGCAGATCGACATTGGAGAGGATCTGCTTGCCGTGTCCGGTGACGATCGGCGATTTGAGATCGAGATCGAAATCGTCGGAGTTGGGCGGCTTGCCGGCGACCGCGGCGGCGCTCTGCTCGGCCGCCGGCTGCGAGAGAAAACGCAGCAGCGGACGCGCATCTATATTGGCGCCGCGCACGACGAGCTTCAGCGCATCGCCGCCGCGCGTCACCTCGAGACGCATATCGTCGCCGGGCGAGAGCTTCGCCTGCGAGAGCTTGGCCGAGCGCAGCACGCCGTCGCGGCCGAGCTCCACAACGCCGGAAAACTGCTGCGGCCCCGCCTCCGCCTGCAATTGCTCGAGCGCCGAGCCGTCCGGCCGCTTCACCAGAGTGAAGCTGGCGCGGCCCGGCTTGCCCAGCGGCTTGGTCACGCCGGGCAAGGGATGATCGAGCGCGGCTTTCGAGAAATCGATCTCGAATTGCGACTCGGAATCCTCGATCGGCAGCCTGGTCTGCACCTGCACGCCGACGACGCCGGAGACGCCGGTAAATCCATAGCCTGCGCGCACGCGCGCGGCGTCGTCGAGCGAAAGCGACAATTGCGCCTGCGCCTGTCCCTTCTCGCCGGCGGCGCGGCGCAGATCGAGCGTCACCGGCGCGCCGAAGACGCGGCCGGCGCCGGTGACGCGCAGCCCCTCGCGATCCGAGACGAGCCGCAGCGCCGCGCCCTCCAGCCGCTCCTTGCCGATGAAGCGCTCCATGGTGAGATTGCTCGTCTCGGCGTCGACGGCGATGCGCGTATGCTCTTCCTTGGCCGCCAGGCCGAGCTCGAAATCGATGCGCAGCTTGCCCTCGATCTGCCCTTTGAGCTGATTGGCGTCCATGGGCAGGCTCGCCGCCGGAGCGACGCTCTTGAGCGAGAGAATATCGGCGACCGCCTCCACGCCACCGGCGAGCTTCAATTCGATCCAGGCGGGCGCCGGATCGAAGCCGAGCGAGGGCGCGCGAAACACGCCTTCCGTTATCGCGAGCCTGCGGCCCGGCGCGCTCTCCATCACGCCTGATGTGGCGACGAAGGAGACGGTGCGGCCGGTGAGCGCGATATGGCCGTTCATGCCGTTGATCGGCCATAAGCCGGGAACGGCGTCGATGAGCGTCGCATTGTCGAGATCGAAATCGCCGCGCAGCGCGGCGTCCGGCGGCGGCCGCTCATAGCGCCCGGCGGTCATCGCCTGCTGGTCGAGATCGGCCGTGAGCGTTCCGCTGCGCATGACGCCGGCGGTGATATGCTCGTCCATCCACATGCGCGTCGGCGCGGCGACCTGCGTCGGCCAGATGCGAAGCACGGAGCGGAGCGGCGTCTGCGTCGCGTGGATCGCATATTTGAGATGCGTCCCATCCGGCTGCGCGCCATCCACATCGAGGGAAGCCGTGGCGTGCACCTCCGGCCCGTCGAGAAAGACGCGCTCGACCTTGTATTTCTTGGCGAGGAGATCGAGCGTCGCGGTGAGGCCGGCGTTCTCGACGACGAGCGGCGCCTCGCCATGGCGCGTCGGCAGAAAGGCGCCCGGCCGTGCGAGATCGAAGGAGAGCGCGACAACGCCGGTCCCTTCCGCTGGCGGCGTCAGCGCGCCTTTGAAGCTCAGCCGCGCGACGCTGGTGCGGATCTCGACCGGCTCTATGGCGAGCAGCCGGCGCTCTATGTCCCAGCGGCCGGAGATGGACAGCTCCTGCAGCATGAAAGGCTCGGCGTCCGGCTCCTCGAGGCGGAAGAAGCCCTCGCCGACAGAGAATTTCCCGCTCGCCTCGACGACGCGGCCGTCGCCCGCCAGCGCGAAATGCAGATCGAGCGACAGAGGCGCGTCTGTGTCGAAGGGCAGAGTGCGCGCCCCCGCCGCCAGCGCGATCTCCTCCATGGAGAGGCTGTGCAAGCGCGCGTCCAGCGTGCGCCGCTCGCCCAGGCCACCCTTGGCCTCCACCTCGGCGCCGACATGGCCGGTGGAGCCGGTGGCGCCGAGGCGCAGTCGCCGCGCGCCGGCGATCTTGTCGAAGCTCAGCGTCAGATCATCGTAGACGATCGTCTTGTCCAGCGTGCGATCGTCGATCACGAGACGGGCGTTGGAGACGCCGATCTTGTCGATGGCGGCGACCGGGCTCTCTGGATCGACGATGAAATTCATCACCGCGCGCAAGGCGCCGGCCGCCTGCCGCAGCGATGGGATGACAGGAGCCGCTTGCGCCTCGGCGGCGGGCTCCGCAGGCGACGGAGCGTCGAGCGGTATGGCGACCGGATCGGCGCCCGGCGCGGAAATCGCCACCACGCCGTCGGGCAGCACCTCCAGCCTCAGCTCCAGGTCCAGAACGTCGAGCCGGCGCGGCGTCAGCCGGCCGATGAGCAGCGCCCGCGGGTCCACCGACAATTGCGCGCGCGGCGCGGCGAGGATCGTGCGCTCGCCGCTTTTCACGGCGAGGCCGTTCACGGTGAAGGTGAGGCCGTGATCCGTGCTGGCGATCGCGACCGAGCTGATCCCGAATTGGTAGCGATGCACATAGAGATCGTCGAGCGCCTCGACGATCTTGGGAGCGAGCCAGTCGGAGGCGATGGGACCGCGGGCGAGCGCGGCGAAAAAAGCGCCGACAGTGAGCACGATGACGAGCAGCGCCGTCACCGCCAAGATGGAAAGGCAACGCACCACGCAAAAGCCGCGCAGCCGGACTGCGGTGGAGCCGCGCTGGAAAAATCCCAATAAAAAGCGCGGCGCCCGCGCTCCGACCGCCGGACCTTCGTCTATCCTCTGCGTCAAGCGCCAGCCCTTCGGTTCCACCGCGCCGCTCCGCGCGCGCCGGCGCCGAATCTGCACGGCGGCGAGAAGATCACAACTCGAATGGCGCGCAACTGGGGATTTTCACCAGAATCCCTTGCGGAGCGCGCCATCCTCTGCATGCTGCCGATTGTAACGGCGGATGAGACGAAAGGAAGGCGCAGTGACCGAGGCGAAGAAATCCACAGGCTTGCGCGAAGGCGACGCCGCCCCCTCTTTCGAGCTGCCCGGCGCCGGCGGCGAGACCCTCTCTCTTTCCGGCTTTTCCGGCAAGAAGCTGGTGCTCTACTTCTACCCCAAGGACGACACCTCCGGCTGCACCAAGGAGGCGATCGAATTCAACGCTTTGAAAGCCGATTTCGGCAAGGCTAAGACCGCGCTGGTCGGCGTCTCGCCCGATTCGCCGGCCAAGCACGACAAATTCCGCGCCAAATATGAGCTGACCTTCCCGCTCGCCTCCGACGAGACCAAGGAAATGCTCTCCGCCTATGGCGTCTGGGTCGAGAAGAGCATGTACGGCCGCAAATATATGGGCGTGGAGCGCTCGACCTTTCTGATCGGCCCGGATGGGAAGATCGAGAAGGTATGGCGCAAGGTGAAAGTGCCCGGCCATGCGGCCGAGGTGCTGGCGGCGGCCAAGGGGAAGTAGAGCCCTCGCCCACCACTTGGCGCCTAAAGTCTAGCCGGTTCGAGACTTCCACGACGAGCCGGGCTCGAACGTTCAGCGTAGTCAGCTCTCTGCCAGGACGCGGACTACGCCTGCTAGAGCGCGTTCCGATCGAACGGTATCGTTCGATCGATCAGAATTCGCTCCAAAAGAGAGATACCTAGAGCATTATCCGATCGGATCGGATAATGCTCTAGCGAATTGGCGCGACTTATTCGCCGTTCGCGATCAGATTTCTGACCGCATTGACCGTATTTTCATGCTTTCGAGAATCACGATTGAGAATAACTTCGCCACGATAGCGCAGCGCTCCACCTTTGGCGTCGTCGGAATATTCGTAGCTCAACTCGGCTTTCTCTAATTGAGTCCGCAGCGATTGCTCCAATGGCTGAGAGAGGCCTTGCGCGCGCAAATTAGTCGTAGCCTTTGCTATTGCGCTCGACACGGCTTCCAAGACGAACTCTTGCTTCGAGCACTCCATCACGTCTGTGACTGCATCGAGTTGCGCGAGGGTGAGGGCGTCGATGCGGACGCACAAATTGCGAACCAGCTCCTTGGAATGGCCTCCCATACAAACGGCTCCGGCGTTCGCGCCCAGACCATTCCCGAAGGTCCATGTCCGCTTTGCGGCAATCGACTTCATCGTCAGGAAATCGTCGAAAGCCTCGGCGCGAACGGAAGGAGATATGCCGGCTTCTCGGTATCCCTCGTCAAACATGTCAAGTAGCTTACTTTCCATGCAAATCTCCTGCTATCACATGTTAATATATCTATATAACATGCATCGATGGGTGCGCATAGATCAAACTTGAGCGAATCCACGGCCCACCCTCGCCTTCGCTTGACGCCGCTATCCCGCTCGGCTACGCCTATATATGTTATAACATAACATATGGCGCGCCATGGCCCAGACTCCCGACCCTCGCCTCCCCGTCACCGTCCTCTCCGGCTTTCTCGGGGCCGGAAAGACGACGCTGCTCAATCATGTTCTCAATAATCGCGAGGGCCGGCGCGTCGCCGTCATCGTGAACGATATGAGCGAGGTGAATATCGACGCCGACCTCATCCGCGACGGCGGCGCAGAGCTGTCGCGTACCGACGAGAAGCTCGTCGAAATGACCAATGGCTGCATCTGCTGCACCTTGCGCGACGATCTGCTCGCGGAAGTGCGGCGCCTCGGCGAGGAAGGCCGCTTCGATTATCTGCTGATCGAGAGCACGGGCATCGCCGAGCCGCTGCCGGTCGCCAGCACCTTCTCCTTTCGCGACGAGAATGGCGCCAGCCTCTCCGATCTCGCGCGGCTCGACACGATGGTCACCGTCGTCGACGCCGCCAGCCTGCTGCAGGACTATGGCTCGAACGACTTTCTGCGCGACCGCGGCGAGGTCGCCGGCGAGGACGACGACCGCACCCTCGTCGATCTCCTCGTCGAGCAGATCGAATTCGCCGACGTCATCGTCCTCAACAAGGCCTCGGCGGTGTCGGAGGAGCGGCTGGCGCTGGTGCGCAAAGTGGTGAAGTCGCTGAACGCCGACGCGCGCATCGTCGAGACCGATTTCGGCGCGGCGCCGATGGACGCCATTCTCGACACCGGCCTCTTCGACGAGGAGAAGGCGGAGCGCCATCCGCTATGGCACAAGGCGCTCTACAGCCCGGAAGAGCATGTGCCGGAGTCGGAGCAATATGGAATAGAGAGCTTCGTCTATCGGGCGCGGCGTCCGTTCCACCCGGAAAAATTCAACGCTTTCATCAATGCGACCTGGCCGGGACTGGTGCGCGCCAAAGGGCATTTCTGGCTCGCCACCCGGCCGAAATGGGTCGGCGAATTCTCGATCGCCGGCGCGATCGCCCGCGTGACCGCAATGGGCTATTGGTGGATCGCGGTGCCGAAGCAGCATTGGCCCGATCATCCCGATTGGAAGCGCCATTTCGAGCGCAATTGGGACGAGGTCTGGGGCGATCGCCGGCAAGAGCTCGTCTTCATCGGAATCGGCATGGACGAGGCCGCGATTCGCGCTGCGCTCGACGCCTGCCTCGTCGGGCCGCAAAAGCCGAAGCGCTTCGACGCCTCCGCCTATCGCTCGCTCGTTGATCCCTTCCCCGCTTGGGAGAGCGCCGATGCTGCGTGACGAGGCGGCCGCGCCGCCGTCCAGCTCCGCTCGCCGACTGATGCAATCCCGCTCCATCTGCCTGTTGCCGCGCGCGCTGGAGCCGCGGATCGCGGAGACGCTGGATGCGATGAGTCTCGCGCGGCCTCTACGGTTGCGCGTGACCGGCGCCGAGGAGACGCTGCCGCGCGCGCTCTTCGACGCGCTCGACGAGGCGGCCCTCGGGCCGAAGTGGCTCGCCGAATGGTTGGCGAATGACGTCATGCGCCTCGCGCGCCTCTATCGCGAGGCGACTCGGGCGGGCGAATTGCGAGTCAGGCTGGAGACGATCGCCGACGACGCCTGCCGGCTGTTCCATGTCGATTTCGTGCGCTTTCGTCTCGTGACCACCTATCGCGGCCCGGGCACGCAATGGATCGCGCCGGGACCGGAAGCCGATCCGCTCGCGGAGAATTCGATTCGGCAGCTCGAACGCGGCTGGGTCGCGATTATGCGCGGAGAAAAAGCGGCGAGCGCCGACCTCCGCGCCCTTCCGCATCGATCGCCGCCGATCGCCGGAACGGGAGTCGAGCGCCTCTTCCTCGCCATAGACGAAGCGCCCTCGCCGTCGCTCTGACGGCGCGAGCGCAACTCAGGATTATTGCGCCGGCGCAGCCGCGGCGCGGGCGGCGAGCTGCTTCGTCACCTCGTCCAGCCCCTTCTTCGCCGCGGCGAGATTGGGATCGAGCGCCAGCGCCTGCTCGAGGTCGGACTTGGCGCGATCGAGCTCGCGCTTGCCGCGATAGGCGTTGGCGCGATTGAGATAGGCGCGCGCATATTTGGGATCGAGCCCGACGGCCTTGCCGAAATCGGCGACGGCGCGGTCGAACTCGCCCTTGGCGTGCAGCGTCAGCCCACGATTATTATAGGCGATGGCGAGCTTGCCGTCGCTGGCGATCGCCTTGTCGTAATCGGCCAGCGCATGGTCGAGATCGCCCTTGCCCTGATAGAGCGCGGCGCGGTTGAGATAGGCCTGCGCGGATTTGGGCTCGAGCTTGATCGCCGCGTCGAAATCGGCGAGCGCGCGGTCGAGATCGCCTTTGGCGCGCCAGGCGCGGCCGCGATTGGCCAGAGCGGCCGTCGATTTCTTGTCCAGCTCCAGCGCCTTGTCGTAATCGGCGATGGCTTTGTCGAGATCGCCTTTGCTCTGATAGGCGCCGCCACGGCCGAGATAGGCCGCCGCCTTGGGCTGCGCGGCGACGAGCTTGTCGTAATCGGCGATAGCGTGGTCGAAATCGCCTTTGGCGCGATAGGCGGCGGCGCGATCGGCGAGAGCGACGGAAGAGGCCGGATCGATCTCCAGCGCCTTGTCGTAATCGGCGAGCGCGCGGTCGAAATCGCCCTTGGCGTGAAAGGCGCCGCCGCGATTGACATAGGCCGCCACGCGGTTCGGCTTGGTCTCCTTGTCGCCACGGGCGATGACCTCGCCGCAACCCTCTATGCGCTTGTCCGGATCGGCGGCGCGGCAGGACGCCCAGGCGTCGCCCTTGGCCTCGGCCGCGACGCAGACGAGGGAAAATGCCGCCGCCAGAGCGAGCCGAAGCGGAGACTGAAACGAGGTGGAGGCGAAAGCGAGGGGCGCCATGTGGCCGAGGGCTCCATATAGTTGACTATTTCACTATGATTTCATTTCGCCGCATCGAGAGCAATCGGAAAAACTGCGCATCGAGACGCGCGCCGCGCCGGACCGCCGCTCGGGCCGGGCGCATAGAATGGGAGGAGGAGACGTCCTCATCCCCTCTCGGATAGATCATTTTCCAAAACGGCTCAACAGATTGGCCGCTATCGCGCGCGCCCCGCGAGCCGCCGCGAGAAGCGCCAGCTCGGGCGGTCCGCCGGGAAAATCAGTCGAAAACATGCGGCAAGAATGCGAAAACATGCACGCAAGCCCTTCAGGACCACAAAAAAGTACTCTAAGACTGCATGTCGATGAGCCTCTTGACCTCTACCGAAGATCTCGCCGCCGCCTGCGCCCGTCTCGCCAGTCATCCCTTCGTCACCGTGGACACGGAGTTTTTGAGGGAAACGACTTTCTGGCCCAAGGTCTGCGTCATCCAGCTGGCCTCGCCCGAGGAGGCCTTCGCCGTCGACACCCTGTCCGAAGGGCTCGACCTCACGCCCTTTTTTGAGCTGATGGCCAATGAGCGCGTGGTCAAGGTCTTCCACGCCGCCCGCCAGGATCTCGAGATCGTCTGGCGGCTGGCGCGGCTGATTCCGGCGCCCTTGTTCGACACTCAGGTCGCGGCCATGGTCTGCGGCTTCGGCGATCAGGTCTCCTATGTCGAGCTGGTGAAAGCCATCTCCAAGGAGAGCCTCGACAAATCCTCGCGCTTCACCGATTGGTCGAAGCGGCCCTTGTCCACGGCGCAGATCGACTACGCCATCGCCGACGTCACCCATTTGCGTCAGATCTACACGCATTTGCGCACGCGGCTCGAGCGCTCCAATCGGCTCGACTGGCTCGTCGACGAGATGCGCACGCTGACGACGCCCGAGACCTATGAGCAGAGCCCGGAGAACGCCTGGGAGCGGCTGCGTCATCGCGTGCGCAAGCCGCGCGACCTCGCCGTGCTGATGGAGCTCGCCGCCTGGCGCGAGGCCGAGGCGCAGGGTCGCGATGTGCCGCGCTCGCGCGTGCTCAAGGACGATATGCTGATCGAGATCGCCCTCGCCGCCCCGCGCACGCAGGAGGCGCTCGGCAATTTGCGCGCCTTCCCGCGCGGGCTCGAGCGCTCGCGCTCGGGGGCGGAAATCGTCGCCGCCGTGGAAAGAGCGCTGGAGCGCGATCCCGCCACCCTGCCGCGCATAGAGCGCGAGAAGCGCGGCAGCTCCAGCGGCGCCACGGTCGAGCTGCTCAAGGTGCTGCTGCGGCAGGTCGCCGAAGAGACGGGCGTCGCCACCAAGATGATCGCCACCGTCGAAGACCTCGAGGCCATAGCCGCCGACGATGGGGCGGATGTCCCTGCCCTGTCCGGCTGGCGGCGGGCGATCTTCGGCGACAAAGCTCTGCAGCTAAAGGCTGGACGGCTCGCCCTGGCGGTCGAAAAAGGCAGGGTCGTCACCCTCGACTGGCAAGAACTGGACGAGAGCGCCGCGCGCTGAAGTCAGCCTCCGGGTAGGCAGGCTCCCCATTCTTTCACCCATTCCCATCCCTATCCTCATGGATAGGGATGGGTGGCTCTTTGCCGACCCATCCAGCCCGCACGAACCTATCCATTTTGCGACGCACAACTCATCTTTCGATCTGAATTCATTGTGAAATCGAATAGTTCTATAGAGACAGCCCTGCGACAAACCGCGCCTTGAAATCTAGCTGCTGCGCTGCAACATACAGTCATGTTGCGACGCAACGCGAGCTCGACGCGGCTTCGGCGCTTCGAGGAGCGGTGGTCGCAGGAGGCGCTTTCCGGCGCCGTCGCTGAATTCGAGGAAGGATAGACCATGATGACTGCAGGCAAACGCATCTTCGCTCTGGCCCTCGCCGCTGTGCTGAGCCTCACGGCGGGCGTGGCCCTGCACGCCGAGCCCTACGGCCCGGCGGCTGCGCCCGTGACGCTGAAGCCGCTCGCCGCGGCCAGCTTCGACGCGGGCCAGAAACATGTGCTGAGCTATTTCGTGGGCGGTTCCGGCGCTTGCCGGCTGACGGTGATCGTCTTCGACGCGCCCACGCTCGAGGCGGCCGGCACGACCACGGCGACGACACGCTTCATCGTGCCGATTTCCAGCGGTTCTTCCGCCAATCTCGACACCGCCGTCGCCAAGACGCTGCGCTTCTCCTGCTCTGCCGACGCCGGCGCCGTCACGGTGAGCACGAGCGAGCGCGTCGCGCCCCGCGCGGCCTACTAAAATGACGGACGCCGCCTCCGTCAGAGCACGGGGGCGGCGGCCTCTATAATCGCCTCGGCACCGATGAGTCGGCCGAGCGCTTTGGAGCGGCTGGCCAGCCGCTCGCTGACGAGATCGGCGAATTCCGGCGGCAGCGACAGAACCAGCTTCCCCTCATGAGTGACGAGCGGCGTGCGCGGCAATACGCCGGGCATGGCCGCCGTCAGCAGATAAGCGACCCGCAGCGCCGCCGAGAGCACGCGGGCGCGCTCCAGCAGGCGCGGCGACAGCAGGCCACGCACCGGAAGTGCGCCCTCACTGTCCGGCCCGGCGTGACGCAGCACCGCCACCAGCGCCAAAAAGGCGCGGCCCGGATGATCGACGGCCACGAAGGCGGAATTGGCGATCACATTCATCGCCTGATTGGCGCGGTAGTCCGGATGGGCGCGCCAGCTGACATCCGACAAAAAGCAGGCGGTATGGCGCAGCCGCGCCTCATCTTCCGTCTCCGGCAGGCCGGAGGAGGAAAAGAGCGCGTCGGTCCAGGCGATGAGTTCATCGCCATAGCCGGGCGCGCGCGCCATGGCGCCCTCCAATTCGCGCGCGGCGGCGACCAGCGGATCGGCCGCGCGCTGCTGTGGAGCGAGGCGCTCATAGAGCAGGCCCTCGCGCACGCCGGCGGCGGAGATGACGATCTCCTTGGGCCGCGCCTTGCGAATCACCTCGTCGAGCACGATCGCGCCATAGGCGAGCAGCGGACGGCGCGCCGTCGAGACCGCGGCGATATCGGCCAGCGCCTCGCTGTCGACGCGCTCCAACAGGCTGGCGAATTCTGCCGCGTCGCTGGTCGGAATGCGGTAATTATGCATCATGTCGAGCGGATAATTGCGCTGACGCATGTGCAGCCGCGCCAGCGCGCGCCATGTGCCGCCGACGGCGTAGAAGGTCCGCCCCTTGAGCCGCTGCAGAGGCAGCGCGTCGTCGATCGCCTTGCGGGCGATGCGCGCCGCCTGGCGGGTCGAGCGGCTGGCGGCGTCCATCAGCGCGAGACCGCCGAGCGGCAGCGTGACCCCCTCGCCCATCTCGCCGTCTTGCAGGTCGATGAGCTCGAGCGAGCCGCCGCCGAGATCGCCGACGACGCCATCCGGCTCATGTATGGCGGAGATGACGCCGAGCGCCGAAAGCTCCGCCTCGCGGCGGCCCGACAGCAGCGAAATCTCGCGGCCGATCGCCTCCTGGGCGGCGGCGAGGAAGGCGGCGCCATTGACGGCGTCGCGCGCGGCCGCGGTCGCGATCACCTCTATGTCGCTTATCTCCATGATCTCGCAGAGCGAGCGAAAGCGTCGCAGCGCCGCGAGCGCTTTGCGAATCGCGTCATCGGGCAGCCGGCCCGTCGTGACGACGCCGCGCCCGAGCCCGCACATGGCCTTTTCGTTGAAGATCGGCGTCAGCGCCCGCCGCAACGCCGAATAGGCGACGAGGCGCACCGAATTGGAGCCGATGTCGACGATTGCGACCGGCCGCTGCGCTGCTTCCGCATGCGCCGCGGCCTCGACCTCCGCCGCGTCATTCCTCACGCGGCTTGAGGAGCGAACGCGGGCGCCATTCCTTGAGAGACTTGCCACGGCCAGAGAGACTCGGGTTGGTCATGAAGTATTTATGGGCGTTGAACCGCTCTTCGCCCTCAGGGGGAGTTATGCGTAAGGACGAGCCATCCGGCAAGACGCGATAGCTCTGTTCATTGTCGATGAGATTGGCCAGCATGATCTGATCGAGAATCTGCTGATGCACCGTCGGATTGGTGATCGGCATCAGCACCTCGACGCGGCGGTCGAGGTTGCGCGGCATGAGATCGGCCGAGGAGATATAGACATGGGCCTTGGCGTGCGGCAACGCATGGCCGCCGCCGAAGCAATAGACGCGCGCATGCTCGAGGAAGCGCCCGACGATCGATTTCACGCGGATATTGTCCGAAAGGCCAGGCACCCCCGGCCGCAGGCAGCAGATGCCGCGCACGACGAACTCGATCGACACGCCCGCCTGCGAGGCGTGATAGAGCGCGTCGATGATCTCCGGATCGACGAGAGCGTTGCATTTGCCCCAGATCGCCGCCGGCTTGCCGGCCTTGGCGAAGCCGATCTCCTGCTCGATATGCTCGAGCAGCCGCGTCTTGAGCGAGATGGGCGAGACCGCCATGCGCTCGAGCCCGGCGGGCTCCGCATAGCCGGTGATGAAATTGAAGATGCGCGACACGTCGCGGCCGATCGCCGGATCGGCGGTGAAGAGCGAGATGTCCGTATAGATGCGCGCCGTCACCGGATGATAATTGCCGGTGCCGACATGGCAATAGGTGACGATGCTGCCGCCCTCGCGGCGCACCACCATCGACAGCTTGCCATGCGTCTTCAGCTCGATGAAGCCGAACACGACCTGCGCGCCGGCGCGCTCGAGATCGCGCGCCCAGCGGATATTGGCCTCCTCGTCGAAGCGCGCCTTCAGCTCGACCAGCGCCGTCACCGATTTGCCGGCCTCCGCCGCCTCCACCAGTGCGCGCACGATGGGGCTGTTGGAGGAGGTGCGATAGAGCGTCTGCTTGATCGCGACCACATTGGGATCGCGCGCCGCCTGCTGCAGGAATTGCACGACGACGTCGAAAGACTCGTAAGGGTGATGGACCGCGAGGTCCTTCTGCTTGATGGCGAGAAAGCAATCGCCGCCATTGTCGCGCACGCGCTCGGGAAAGCGCGGCGTGTAGGGCTTGAACTTGAGATCGGGCCGATCGAGCCCGACCACCTCCGAGAGATCGTTCAGCGCCAACATTCCGTCGAGCACGAAAATCTCGTCCCCACCGACATCGAGCTCCTCGGCGACGAGGGCGCGCAGCGCCTCGGGCATGTCCGAGGCGACCTCGAGGCGAATGACCGAGCCGCGGCGGCGACGCTTCAACGCCGTCTCGAACAGGCGGACCAGATCTTCGGCCTCCTCCTCCACCTCGAGATCGCTATCGCGAATGAGGCGGAAAATGCCCTGCCCCTTGAGCTGATAGCCGGGGAAGAGCTTTTGCGCATTGATGGCGATCAGCGTCTCCAGCAGCATGAAGCGCTCGCGCCCCTGCCCCGCGCCGCCCGCGCTCGGCAGTCGCACGAAACGCTCGATCTTGGACGGCAGACGCACCAGCGCATGCAAGGTCTTACGATCGCCCGGACGCACCAGCTCCAGCGCCAGAGTGAAGCCGAGATTGGGAATGAAGGGGAAAGGATGCGCCGGATCGATGGCGAGCGGCGTCAGCACCGGGAAGATGCGCGACATGAAATGCTCTTCCAGCCATTCGCGGTCGCCCTTGGAAAGATGCCCCGGCTCGACGATGACGATGCCGACATCCTCGATCTCGCGGCGCAATTCGCGCCAGCGCCGCGTCTGCGCCGTGGTGAGCAGCGCCACCCGCTCGTTGATCTTCACCAGCTGCTCGGCCGGCGTCAGCCCGTCCTGCGACAGAGTAGCGACGCCGGTGCGGACCTGGCCGCGCAGGCCGGCGACGCGCACCATGAAGAATTCATCGAGATTATTGGCGGAGATGGACAGGAAGCGCAGCTGCTCGAGCAGTGGATGATTGCGGTTGGACGCCTCCTCGAGAACGCGGCGGTTGAACTCGAGCCAGGACAATTCGCGATTGATGAAGCGCTGCGGCAGAGCGGCCAGCTCTTGCGGGCGCTCCAAGAGATCGCCCGGCTTGTCCATGACGGGAATATCGGCTCCGGTGCGCTCGGCCTCGAGATTGTCCTGGATATGCTTCGTCATGCTTTTTCCACCTCTCGCCCGCCGGCGCGATTCTGACAGATTTTCCGCCGACCGAAACCCCTCACGCGCCGCGTGAGGCGTCGAGAAGCTGCAAAAGCTCGCCCGCGAGCGCGCGCGTGACCGGACGGCCGCGCGCGAGGGCCTCCTCGTCGAGCATGCGCACAAAGGCGCGAGCCGCCTCGAGCGAGCGCTCGAGCCGAAGCGCGACATAGTCGACGAGCGTCGCCTCGACCGCCAGCTGACGGTCGCGGAACAGCTTTTCCAGCACGGCGCGAATCAGAGAATCGTCCGGCGCGCCGATTTCTACGACCGGCGCACGACGTAAACGCGACAATAGGTCGGGAAGCGCGATTTTCAACGCCGACGGCGGCCGCTGCGAGGTGACGAGCAGCGTTCCGCCGCTCTCGCGAATGAAATTCATCAAATGAAACAGAGCGGTTTCGTCTGTCACCGCCTCCAGCCCATCGAGCAGCGCAACGGCGCCGGCGAGCCGGCCGGGCTCCGGAATCTCGGTCGGAGAGACGAGAACGGCGCCATTGCGACGCGCGAAAATGGCCCCGAGATGGGTCTTGCCCGATCCCGGCGGCCCGACGAGCAGCAGCGCGCTGTCCGGCCAATCCGGCCAGCGCGAGATCATCTCATAGGCCGCGCGATTGGCGGGCGAGATCAGAAAATCCGCTTCGCCATAGCGCGGCTCGCCGGCCAGATCGAAAAAGAGCTGGGCGGGGCCGCGGCGAGCGTCGCCTTCCGGCATGGGCTCAGCTCTCCCCCGGCGCGGCCGGGCCGAGAAACAGCGCGCTCTGCCGATAGCGCCGCACGGCGAAGCGCAGAATGACGCCGAGCGCCGCCGCAACCGGCGCCGCCAGCAGCAGGCCGGTGAAGCCGAACAACGATCCCGCCGCGAGCAGAGCGAACATCAGCCACACGGGATGCACGCCGATGGAGCCGCCGACGAGGCGCGGCGACAGCACATTGCCGTCGAGGAAGAGGCCGGTGGAGACGACCGCCACAGCCATGGCCGGCAGGCGCCAATCCGGCCAGCCCTGCACCAGAGCGACGATGATCGACAGGACGAAAGCCGTGATCGAGCCGACATAGGGCACGAAGCTGAGCACGCCTGCGCTGACGCCGATGAGAAAGCCGAAATTCAGGCCGATGAGCGATAGGCCGATGCTGTACCACAGGCCCAAGAACAGGCAGACGAGCGCCTGGCCGCGCAGAAAGCCGGCCAGCGCTCTGTCTATGTCGCGGGCGATGGCGCGCACATCGTCGCGATAGCGCGGCGGCGTCAGCTGATCGAGCGTCGCGACCATATCGTCCCAGTCGAGCAATATGTAGAAGGCGACGACCGGCGTGATCACCACCAGCGAGACCATGTTGACGAGCGCCGCGCCGCCGGAGACCAGCGATTTCAGAAAAGCGGCGCCCATGCGAGCCGCCTCGCTGGCGAGGTCGTTCACATATTTCTGCGTGTCGAGCGAGGCGTCGGAGACCGGCAGGCCGAGCTTCTCATAGACGCTGCGCATAAAATCGCCAGTGGCCTCGCGGCTGACGCGCGTGAGCAGCCCTTGCAGAGTGGTGAGATAGCCGGGCAGGCTCTCGATGAACTCGCTGAATTGCCGCGTGAGCACCGGCGCGACCAGCAGCACGATCGCCGCCGTCAGCACGACGAACACGGTCAAAATGACAAAAGAAGCGCCGAGGCGTGAGAGGCCGAGCGCCTGCAGCCGATCGGCGACCGGATCGAGCAGATAGCCGAGCGCGAGCCCCGCCAGAAACGGCGCGAGAACTGGGCTCAGAAAATAGAACAGCGCGAAGACGAGAAGAATCGCCGCCATCCAAAAGGCGAGCCGCCGGTCCAGTCCGTTCGGGACGCGCGCCTCCTCCATCTCACGCTCCGACATCGTCTGGTCCCATGAGCTTGACCCAGCGCCAGAGATAGACGCTGGCGGAAGCGACGGTCAATGCCGCGACCGCAGCCATGACGAGGCTGTCCACGCCATGGAGCGGAATAGAGAAGGCCTCGCCCGCGAGCACAATCGCCGCGAGCAGCAGCTGCGCCGCCGTCGTGGCCTTAGAGACCGGCAAGGGGCTGAGATCTATCGAACGCGCCAGCAGCCAGGAGACGAACACCGCTCCGACGATCATCACATCGCGCGAGATCACCAGCAGAGCGAGCCACGGCGGCAGCACGCCCTTGAACGCCAGGGTCGCATAAATGGAGACGATCAGCGCCTTGTCGGCGATGGGATCGAGCACGGCGCCGAGCTCGGTGCGCAGATCGAAGGTCTTGGCCAGCCAGCCGTCCAGCGCGTCCGACGCTCCCGCGAGAGCGAAGATCGCGAAGGCGGCGCGCCAATGATCGCCCACGATCATGTCGATCGCGGCCGGCGTCACCACGAGACGCCCGATGGTAATGAAATTCGGCAGCCAGCGCAGGCAGAGGGAACGCATGACCATCATATCTGGCGCGCCGAGGGCTCGGCGCTAGAGCCCCTCCGGACATGTCCGCAGGCGTCGCGCGAATAACGTCGCCGTCGCGACTGTGAGCGCGCGCACAGAACACGAAAAGCCGCCCGGCTAATGTGAGGTCAGTGACGCTGCGGCGCCGCTCGCGATTTCGATCCAGCGCTCCCCCGGGGAATTGACCCATGGCCCAGCAAATTCTCATGAAATTATCGAATGGCGGCTGCTCCAGCTGCGATCCGCCTCCGGCGCCCGGCTTTTCGATCGGCGGCTCCGTGGGCCGCGGCGGCCGCAACCTGCCCGAAGACGCGCGGACGATCCAATCCGCGCTCAATGGCGTCTGTCCGGCGGATGGCGGACCGATCTTGAAGCTCGACGTCGATGGAATCGTCGGGCCGATCACCATCGCGGCGATCGAGAAATATCAGAAGCGCCAGCTCGGCTGGTCGGACGGAAGAGTCGATCCCGACGGGCCGACCATTCACGCGCTGAGCGGCCAGAGCGGCGGACAGGCCGCCCCCGCCAAGGCCGGCCCCAAGGCGCCGCCGCCCAAGGCCACGGCGCAGCAAAACGCGCAATTCGTCGAGCGCATCGGCTCGCTGCTGCCGCGCGCGCGCCATTGGATTTCCATGGCGCAGCTCAATATCGACATGGCCTCGGAATATTTGCGTCGCTCGCCGGCGGGGCGCAACGATCCCTTCCCCTCCCTGCACGACATCGGCAGAGGGCAGCTCGCTCTGTTCGACAAATATTTCCATACACACAAGGAGCCGACGACGACGAAGCTGGCGCAATTGCAACGCGCCAAGCGGCTCTATGATTCGATGACCACCGTCATCACCCATTCGCTGCTGCAGGCGCCGATGTTCGGCTGGGGCGTCGGCTATTTCCAGCCCGATCCCGCGGATGGCACGCTCGCCGCGCTCGATTATGTCGCCTACACTTTCTACGGCGGCTGGCAGGCCCGCCGCCCGGACGGCAGGCCGCGCCTCTCCGGCGACGACAATTACAAAGGCGCCAAGAATCTGCGCGAAGACACGATTTTCTTTCCGGTCGGGCAGCTATTGACGAAGACCGATAATTTCATGCTCGAGACGATCATCCACGAGCTGGCGCATTTCGTCGGCCCCGGCGTGAAAAGCCCGGATCGCATCGGCGACCACACCTACGACACCAAGGCGAATTTCCTCACCGTCAACAATTGGACCGCGCTGCACACAGCGGAATGCTACGGCTATTTCGCCGCGGAATCCGCCCTGCGCAACGCGATCACCATACCGATCCATTGAGCGGCGGCTCACTTCGACATGCAGGCCTTGATGTCGCTCGAGGCCTTCATCGCCTCGAATGTGTCGGCGCAGAACTTCTCCAATGTCGGGCGCAGCTCGGGATTGGAGGCGTTGGCGCGCAGGCTCATCGCGCCCTCGAGCAGCTCCTTCTGCGCGGCGTGGACATTGGCGCGCGGCAGCTCGACCGAGCATTCCTCATAGCGCTTCAAGAATGTGTCGCAGACTGGAATTCCGGTGGGATCGATAGCGAGCGCCGGCGTGACGAAAAGAACAGCCGCCGCGAGAGAGATGAGACGTTTCACTGCCGAATTTTCCCCTATCGCCCAACCCGGACGTCCCTATAGAGGCTCCCGCCGGAAAAGAAAACGGGCGACGGGCGCGTCGTGCCGCCCGTCGCCCCACTCCGGCGCAAGTGTCTCGCGAACGCCCGAGATTCCTTAAGCTCACAGCCCGGCGAGATAGCCGGTCGGATCGACCGGGGTCGAGCCTTTGCGCAGCTCGAAATGCAGCTGCGGCGAGCCGACATTGCCCGACTGCCCGGATTTGGCGATCGTCTGGCCGCGCTTCACCTGATCGCCGCGCTTCACATCGAGCTCGCCATTATGGGCATAGGCGGAGACGAAGCCATTGGGATGGCGGATCAGCACCAGATTGCCATAGCCCTTGAGCTCGCTGCCGGCATAGGCGACGACGCCGCCCTCGGCCGCCTTCACCTGCGTGCCTTCCGGCACGGAGATGTTGATGCCGTCATTGCCGCCCGTGTTGAAGCCCTGAATGATGCGGCCGCGCGCCGGCCAGCGGAACTCCGGCCGAGCGTCGGCGGAGGCCGGAGCCGACGCGGACTTCTCCTCGGCCGGCTGCGCCTGCGGCGGGATCGAGGCGGTCGGCGTCTTGTCGATGCTGCGCTGAGCCTGCGGCTGCGCGGCCGGCGCGGCTTCGGCGAAACGCTGCGGCTTCTCGGCCTGCGGCGCGCGGGCGATCTCCTTCGCCGGAGCCGGCTCTGGCTTCTTCTTGGCGCGGACCTCGGGCTCCGGCTTGCGCACGGGCTCCGCCTGAGCGAGCTTGCGCTGCGGCTCGGCCTTCGCCTTCACGGGCTCAGGCTCCTTGGTCCGCTGCGCGAGCTGCGCGCGGGCCGGATGCGCCTCGGCCTGCGGCTTCAGCGCGGGAGCCGGCTTCGGCTGCACAGGCGCCTGAGCGACGATCTGCTTGGGCGCGGGCCTCGCGGGCTGAGTCTCGGCCTGCTTGATTTCCACCTGACGAGGCGCTGGCTTCGCCGGCTTCGCCTCGACCTGCGCCTGCCGGACGGGCGCGGCGTGCGGGCGCTCGGCCACGATGGGGCGCGCCGGAGCGGGCTCCTGCTCGGGCTCGACGCTCGAGGTTTTCCGCTTCGGCTCGACGGGAGCGACCGCTTTCTTCTCGGTCTTGCGATCGCGCACATCCACCGTCTTGACCACAGGCTGCGGCAATGGCTTCGGCTGGGCCACATGGACGGGCGCCGGAGCCGGCGCTGCAGCGACGGGCGCAGGAGCGGGAGTCGCCGGAGCGGCGGAAGCGCGATAGATCGGAATCACCAGCCGCGAGCCGGAATGCACCTCGGCCGGCTTGCCATAGCCATTGACGCGCAGCAGCGCGTCGAGCGGAACGCCATAGCGCGTCGCGATCACGCCGGCCGATTCGCCGTCGGCGACGACCACGGGCGTGCCGCCTTCGGCGCTCCAATGATTATAGGCGCCGGCCATGCGAGTGGGAGCTTGCGCCGGCGCAGGCGCAGCGGCGACGGGAGCGGGCGCAGCCTGGCTCACGGCCTGCTGCGGCGCGAGCGGATGACGCTCGACGACGCTACGGCGCACGGGCTGCGAGATCGTGCCGGTCGGCACGCGATCGACGCGGCCCGCCGGCGCGGAATCCTGGAACGGATTGGTGAAAGGATCGGTGAAACGGGAGGCGTCGGAACAGCCGGCGAGAAGGCCGGCGGCGCCGGCGGCGAACATGAGCCGCTTTGCGACCCGCGACAGAAAAACACGACGCTCAATTGCCATGACGCGACCTACACTCGAACGCTATCCTCACTGTGCTCATTTAGTCACAGCCCGGTTAAGGGAGCGTTTAAGATGAATGCGGGTTCAGCGGCGCCTCGACGAATTTAGGTAAATTCCGGGCGTTCACAGAGCTTTCGCGCGTCCTGTCAGCGCTGCGCCCAGGCGGCACGGGCCGAGATCGCTCGTCGTCCATAGGGCCTCGCCGTCGCGATGCGAGAGCGATAGGCGCTCCAACGGCCGCGCATCCTCGGAAGCCGGCGGCGCATAGCGTCCGAAGATCGCCGCCCCGTCCGGCGCCAGCGCGGCCATGACCGCATGCGGCGGCGGCTCGTGAAATGACATATGGAGAATGATGCGGTCGAAATATCCGCGCGTCTCGTCCGCTGCGAGGCCGTCGCCGAACAGCGCCTCGACATTGGCGCAGCCGAGCTCGGCGAGACGTTGGCGCGCCTCTATCGCCAAAGTCTCGTAACGCTCGATCGTCACCACCTCGCGCGCGAGCCGCGACAGCACCGCCGCGCCGAAGCCGGAGCCCGTCCCTACTTCCAGCACACGGTGATGCGGTTCGATTCGTAGCGCCTCGAGCCTGTGCGCGAGATCGGCGGCGGCCGGCATTGTCTGTCCGCAGCCGATCGGAAGCGACATGTCGCGAGCGGCGAGATCGCGGAAGCGATGCGGCGCGAACAGCTCGCGCGGAATCGTCTCGAAGGCGCGCATGATGGAGAGGTCGCGCACGCCGGCGCGCCGCAATTGCAGGAGAAGCGCCGCGCGAGCCTCGATCGATTGTCCCTCGTCCGCGCGCTCCTCCATTTGACTCCTATTCGAAAGCGGCGGAGAGCCGCGTCAAGGTCGGATGGTCGGTGAAGTCGAGGCGTAGGGGCGTCACCGAAATCTTATTCGCCTCCACCGCCTCGAGGTCGGTGCCCGGCCCCGGCGTGAAATTGCCGCGCCGGAAGCATATCCAATAATAGGGAATGCCGCGACCGTCCTTGCGATCCTCTATATGCATCAGATCATTGGAGCGCTGGCCCTGCATGGTGACGGCGACGCCCTTCACCTCTTGCGGCGTGCAGTTGGGAAAATTGACATTCATCAGCACGCCCGGCGGAATGCCCGCCGCGACCAGCTTGCGAATGACGTCGGCCGCGTGAGCCTCCGCGCAATCCCAGTGGATGTGCCGGCGTCCGGCGAAGAAATCATAGACCTGCGAGAGCGCGATGGAAGGAATGCCGAGCAGCGTGCCCTCTATGGCGCCGGCGATGGTGCCGGAATAGCTGACGTCCTCGGCGAGATTCTGGCCGGAATTGACGCCGGAGAGAATGAGATCCGGCGGCTTGTCGGCGAGCAGCTTGCGCACGCCCATGATGACGCAATCGGTCGGCGTGCCTTTGACCGCGAAATGCCGCGAGGAGATTTCGCGCAAACGCAGCGGATCATTGATGGAGAGCGAATGCGCGACGCCCGATTGCTCGCTCTCCGGCGCGACGACGAAGACATCGTCGGTGAGGCTGCGCGCGACGCGCTCGGCCAGCGCGAGGCCGGCGCCATGGATTCCGTCGTCATTGGTGATGAGGATGCGCATAGGCTCACAAACGCTGATCGTTGGCGCTCCTTCTCCCACTCGTGGGAGAAGGTGGCCCTCGCGTCAGCGAGGGTCGGATGAGGGCTCGTCGAGCTCGACACGAGTCTTCGCCTCACGCGAAGGACCCTCATCCGCCCCCGCTTAGCGGGGCCACCTTCTCCCGCAGGCGGGAGAAGGAAGCGCGCACATAGATTTCGCTAAGGGCTACCGCGCCGCGGCGATTCGCTCCAGCCCGCCCATATAGGGGCGCAGCACCGTCGGCACTGTGACGGAGCCGTCGGCCTCCTGATAATTCTCCAGAACCGCGACCAACGCGCGACCCACGGCGACGCCGGAGCCGTTGAGCGTATGCACGAAGCGCGTCGCCTTGCCCTCGGCGGGACGGAAGCGGGCGTTCATGCGCCGCGCCTGGAAATCGCCGCAGACCGAGCAGGAGGAAATCTCGCGATATTTCCCCTGCCCCGGCAGCCACACCTCGAGGTCGTAGGTCTTCTGCGAGGCGAAGCCCATGTCGCCGGTGCAGAGCGTCACCTTGCGATAGGGCAGCTCGAGCAGCTGCAGCACTTTCTCCGCGCAGCCGGTCATGCGCTCATGCTCCTCGAGCGATTGCTCGGGCGTGGTGATGGAGACGAGCTCGACCTTATAGAACTGATGCTGGCGGATCATGCCGCGCGTGTCGCGCCCCGCCGCGCCAGCCTCGGCGCGGAAGCAATAAGTGCCGGCGGTGAAGCGCAGAGGGAGCTGCGATTCGTCGAGGATCGATTCGCGCACGAGATTGGTGAGCGGGACTTCGGCGGTGGGAATCAGACCTAGGCGTTCGCGTTTCATTGTTCTCAAAGTCTGCGCCAGCCCCTTCGGCATTTCGCTTCGAACGTCAACATAGTCCTTGATAAGTTCTTCATCAGATATCTCTGGAATGAATTGGCCACTGATAGCCCAAAATTGATCCTCTTCGAACTTCGGCAATTGCGCCGTGCCAAACATTGCATCGTCGCGCACCAGCAGCGGCGGCGCGACCTCGGTATAGCCATGCTCGCCCGTATGCAGATCGAGCATGAATTGCGCGAGCGCGCGCTCCAGCCGCGCGATCCCGCCCTTGTTCACGACGAAACGCGCGCCGGAGAGCTTGGCCGCGGTCTCGAAATCCATCAGCTTCAAGCCTTCGCCAATGTCGAAATGCTCTTTCGGCTCAAAGTCGAATTTGCGCGGCTCGCCCCAGAGCAGAACCTCGACATTGTCGTGCTCGTCCTTGCCTTCCGGCACTTGCTCGAGCGGCGTGTTGGGAATCTCCGACAGCGCCTTGTCCAGCGCAGCGCTCGCCTCGCGCTCCTTCTGCTCGAGCTGCGGGAAGTCCTCCTTCAGCTTCGCGACTTCCGCCTTCAGCGCCTCGGCGCGGGCGGCGTCCTTCTCGCGCATGGCGAGGCCGATCTCTTTCGAGGCGGCGTTGCGTCGCTCCTGCGCCGCCTGCAAAGCCGCGATCGCCGTACGGCGTACGTCATCGAGCGCGAAGAGGCTTTCCGACAGAGGCGGGAGATTGCGGCGGCGGCGGCCATTGTCGAAAGCTTCCGCATTATCGCGAATAAATTTGATGTCGTGCATGAGAATCGATCCGCCGACTGGTGCGAGGCCCTCGTCCGACCCGGCTGCGCCGGGCTGCCTTCTCCCGCAAGTGGGAGAAGGGAGCGGCCGACGTTGAGGGGCGCGAATCCTTCTCCCACTCGTGGGAGAAGGTGGCCCTCGCGTCAGCGAGGGTCGGATGAGGGTCCTTGTCCCTCGAGCAGAACGAAGGGTCAACCCGCGGCTTGCTGTTCCTCGGCCGCCGCCCGCTTCTTCTCGATCCAGCGCACGGAAATGATCGACGCCTCGTAGAGCAGCAGGCCCGGTATGGCGAGCGCCAGCTGGCTGAACACGTCGGGCGGCGTCAGCACCGCCGCCACGATGAAGACGAGGACGATCGCATAGCGACGCTTCTCGGACAAAAATTTCGACGAGACGATGCCGATCTGGCCGAGCAGCGTCAGCGCCACCGGCAGCTGGAAGACGACGCCGAAGGCGAGCACCAGCGTCATGATGAGCGACAAATATTCTGACACGCGCGGCAATAGCTCGATCTGCGCCTTCCCCGGCTCATTGGCCTGCTGCATCGAAATGAAGAAATGCAGCAGATTGGGCATGACCAGAAAATAGACGACGATCGCGCCCAGCGCGAAAAACACCGGCGTGGCGACGAGATAGGGACGAAACGCCTGCCGCTCGTGGCGATAGAGGCCGGGCGCGACGAAGGCGTAGAGCTGCCCGATGACGATCGGGCAGGAAATGAAGGCCGCGGCGAACATCGCCACCTTGATCTGCGTGAAGAAATATTCCTGCGGCGCCGTGTAGATGAGCTTGGCCTCCGGCCCCGCCGCCATTGTATAGGGCACGACCAGGAGATTGTAGATGTCCTTGGCGAAGAAGAAGGCCAGGATGAAGGCGCCGAAAAACGCCAGCAGCGCTCGGATCAGCCGCTCGCGCAGTTCCATCAGATGCTCGAGGAGCGGCGCTTTGGTGGCGTCGATGTCGGCGTCGGTCATTTCGGCTGGCTTTCGGGCGGCGTATCGGTCTCGCTCGTCGGCGCGGGCTCGCTCGCCGCATGAGGCTCGGCCTGCGCTTCGACGGCCGGCTCAGCGGCCTTGCTCTCATCGCTTTGCGGCGGGGCAGGCGGGCCTTCGATCGCGCCGACGATCTGCTCGCGCGCTTGCTTGAGCGGATCGAAGGCGACGTCGCCGACGCCGGCGAAGGCCGAATCGACCTCGCTCTTCAAATTCTTATGCACGTCGGCGAGATCGGCCTCGCGCATCGCATCCATGAACTGGCCTTGGAAATCGGCCGCCATGCGCCGCATGCGCCCGGTGATCTGGCCGATCTGGCGCAATACGCGCGGCAGGTCCTTGGTCGGAATCGCGACGAGCGCGACGATGCCGATGACGATCAGCTTTCCGGGATCGAGATCGAACATGGTCTTCTCGAGAGCCTGCCCGCGGCAGGCGAAACAAGGGTGGCGTCAGGCCTTTTTCGCTTCGGCCGTCTTATCGACGTGAAGCGTCGTCTGGCTCGCGAGCGCCTGATGCTCCAGCGATTTCGCCGGCTCCTCGGCCTTCGCCTCGGTGTCGTCTTCGGCGAGGCCTTTCTTGAAGGCCTTGATGCCCTTGGCGACGTCGCCCATGACGTCGGAAATCTTGAAGCGGCCGCCGAACAGGATGAAGGCCACGCCGCCGACGATAATCCAATGCCAGATCGACAGACCGCCCATGACGCGAACCTCCCACTCGTCTTTCGTGGACCGGCGAGGCCGGCCGAAACTTCTCGGAACCTAGGACGCCGGACGCGCAAAAACAAGTTGGATGAGGCGCCCTGCGTCGAATTCTCCGACGCTTTAGGTAGGATTTCGATTTGGCCCGGGCGAGACGGGGCGAAAGCGCTCTATTCCTCGATCGGTTCGGGCTCCTCCGGCGCGTCGGGCTCCAGCAGAAAATCCATCTCGAGCGCCGCCTCGGCGTCGCCCTCCAACGGATCCTCGTCCTCCTTGAGCGTGGCGTCGTCGGTCGGCTGCGGCACGTCGAAGCCCTTGGGCAGGCGACCATCGAAGAGGCCGGCGCCTTTCAGCTCGTCGAGGCCGGGCAGATCGCCGATCTGCTCCAGGCCGAACTGCATGAGGAACGCATCGGTCGTGCCATAGGTGAGCGGACGCCCCGGCGCGCGGCGACGGCCGCGCAGGCGAATCCACCCGGTTTCCAGCAGCACGTCCAGCGTGCCCTTGGCCACGGCGACGCCTCTTATGTCCTCGATCTCGGCGCGCGTCACCGGCTGGTGATAGGCGACGATGGCGAGCGTCTCCAGCGCGGCGCGGGACAGCTTCTTCTGCTCCACCTGCTCGCGCGCCAGCACCCAGCCGAGATCGGCCGCAGTGCGGAAAAACCATTTGTGGCCGGCGCGAGTCAGCGTCACGCCGCGCTCGGCGTAATCCTGCTTCAGCCGCGCCAGCACGGCCTCGACATTGGTTCCGTCCGGCAGGCGGCGGGCGATCTCCGTCTCGTCGAGCGGCTCGCTGGCCGCAAAAAGCAGCGCCTCGGCGATGCGGGAGGCCTCGCGCAGCGCCGCCGCCTCTTGATCGAGGGTCACATCGTCTTCGAACAGTTGGACGGGTCGCAAGGCTCGCGCCAAATTTCTTCTCCCTGGCCTTTGGATCGGAGCCCTATGGCTCACGCCTCCGAGGCTTCGCTTGGCGAGTCCGAAGGCTCGCGGTCCAGTTCCGTTTCCCGCCGCCGCAGCCAGATCGGCGCGAAGGCGCGGTCCTGGCGAATGTCGAACCGCCCTTCCCGCACCATTTCCAGCGAAGCGGAAAAAGACGAGGCGCGGACGGTGCGCGCCGTTTGAATATCCACACAAAAAGCCAAAAGATAATCGTCGAGCGCGGTCCATTGGGCCGCGATTCCGGCGAGCCGCTCCAGCGTCTCGCGCGCCTCCGCCAGCGACCAGACATTGCGCTGGCGTAGCGTGACCTTGGAGATCGCCTGCTTCTGCCTTTGGCGGGCGTAGGCCGAAAGAAGATCATAGAGACTGGCCGTGAAGGTCGAGTTCGTCTTGGTCTCTATGCCCTCCGGCCCGCCGCGCAGAAACATGTCGCGGCCGAGCCGCGCGCGCTCCTGAAGCTTGTCCGACGCCGCGCGGATCGCCTCCAGCCGGCGCAAGCGATCGGCGAGCGCCGCGGCCAGCTCTGCGGCGGAGGGCTCCTCGCCCGTCTTTGGCTGCTCCGGCAGCAGCAGGCGCGATTTCAGATAGGCGAGCCAGGCGGCCATCACCAGATAATCGGCGGCCAGCTCCAGCCGGACGCGCCGCGCCTCCTCGACGAAGGCGAGATATTGCTCGGCCAGCGCCAAAATGGAAATGCGGGCGAGATCGACCTTCTGGCGGCGGGCAAGCTCGAGCAGCAGGTCGAGCGGGCCTTCGAAACCGTCCACATCGACGAGGAAGGCGGGCTCCGCCTCCGCGCGCTCATGTTCTCCGGCGATGTCGAAAGCCAAATCCTGCGCCATCTCGCCTCACGGCGTTGTCTCACGCCTCCGCCCATCGGGAAGGCGAGAGATTGGGCCGATCAGACGCCGGCCGCAAGAGCCGCGTCGAGCTGGCGGGCGCCGTCCACAGGATCGAATTCCTTCGGCGCGGCGATTCTCGCTTTCGCCGCACGCGCCCGCTCCAGCGCCCGGCCGGCGAGATCGCCAGCCCCTTCCGCCACGGCGCGGGCCTCGGCGAGATCGCCGTTGCAATGCAGGACCACATCGCAGCCGGCGGCGATCGCGCCCTCGGCGCGCGCGCGAAAGCCGCCCGAGAGCGCCTTCATCGAGAGATCGTCGGTCATCAGCAGGCCGTCGAAACCGATGAGGGAACGAATAATCCCTTCGATCACGGCTTTGGAGAGCGTGCCCGGAAGCTCGGGATCGATGGCCCGATAGACGACATGGGCGGTCATGCCGAGCGGCAGATCGGCGTCGGCGCGGAAGGGAATGAAATCCTGCGCCTCCAGCTCGGCGCGGGAGGCGTCGACGACGGGCAGCTCGAGATGGCTGTCCGCCCGCGCCCGTCCATGGCCGGGGATATGCTTGATGACCGGCAGCACGCCGCCATCGAGCAGCCCCTCCGCCGCGGCGCGGCCGAGCCGCGCGATCTCGGTGGGAACGCGGCTATAGGCGCGGTCGCCGATGATATTGTGGGAGCCGTCCACCGGCGTGTCGAGAACTGGCAGGCAATCGACGTCGATGCCGACCTCGCGCAGATCATGGGCGATCAGTCGCGCGCCGAGCCGGACGAGCGCAGCCGTCTCCTCGGGCGGAAGCCCCAGCCTCTCGAAGGCGGCGGCGGCGGGATAGGCGCGCCAGACCGGCGGGCCGAGACGCTGGACGCGCCCGCCCTCCTGATCGACGAGAATGGGGGCGTCGGTCCCCAGCGCCTCGCGGATTTCCGCGGTGAGGGCGGAAAGCTGCTCGCGCGAGGCGACATTGCGCTTGAACAGGATCGCGCCCCAGGGCTGCGCCTCGCGCAGGAAGGATTTCTCCTCCTGCGAGAGGGCGAGGCCGGCGCAGCCGCAGATGAAAGCGCGCGTCACGGAGCCGCTGTCTCCATCAATTGGCGGCGACGAAGCAGGAGCCGCCGGAGGCCTTGACCTTCTCGCAGACGCCGACAGCAGCCTCGCGGCTCATGCCGGCGGCGCGGACGCGATAGACGCTCTTCTCGCCGACCTTGGCGAGGCGGAAGCCGAGCCGCTTGCCGCCGAGCTGGGCGCTGTATTTGGAATTCACCGTCTGCATCAGCCGGCGGGCCTCGTCCTCCGAGCCGGCGGCGCCGAATTGCACGGCGAAGCCGCCATTGCCGCCGGTCGCGGCCTCCGGCTGGGCCGTTTCGAGCGCGGCGGTCTGCTCGGGAGCGGCCGCCGCCGGGGCGGCGGGCTTGGGACGCGGCGGCTGCGCGACCTTGGGGGTCGTCGCCGGCTTGGCCGGACCCTTGGGCGTCGCGGTCGGCGGCTCGGCCGCGGCGTCGACGGCGCTCGGCCGGGCGGCGAGGGACGGCGGCCGCGCCGGGGGCGCGACATTGACGGGACGGGCGATCGCCGGCGTCGGCGCGTCATGATCGATGACGGTGCCGTCGGGCCGCACCGAGACGGTCTTCACCCGCCGCGGCTCGGCGCCATAGGGATTATTGGGGCCGCCGGCCGGGGCGGCCTCGTGCGGCGCGTCGACCGGCCCGTCGCCGAGCTTGACGACGCGCACCGCCGCCGCCGGATCGACGGGCTGCTCCTGCTTGGAGACGACCTTCTTGACCGGAGCGGTCTGATTGCGATCGAGCACGGCGGCGCCGCGTTGGGGCGCGGCGGCTTCGGCGACGGTGGAGGGCTGCACCTTGGCCGGCCCTTCCGGCGCCTTTATGGTGGCGAGCTCCTGCGGGGCCACGATGCCGCCGCGATGGCCCAAGGCCAAGCCGACGCTCACCGCGCCGACGCCGGCGAGAGCGACGACCGCATGCCACGGCCGCAGCCGATCGCGCAAAGCGCCGAAAAAGCCTCTCCGCTCGCGCGGCTCGTCATAAGGCTCGTCCTCGACGCCATAGTCGAGATAGTCCTGCTGATCCTGATGCGCCCACTGACCCTCGCCGGGCGAGCGCACGGCGTAATAGTCGTCGGACTGCGATTGCTGCTGCGCCGCCGGCGAAAGCGGCGGCGGCGATAAGGGCGACGGCGAGACCGGCGGCAGAGCCCCGCGCAGCTCGGCCGTATCGAAAACGTCTCTGTCTCTCTGGCTCACGGCCGGCTCCCGACGCTGCTGGTCGGCGAAGACTCTACCATAAGGATCGGCCGCGCCGGCCGTCTCGTCGCCGTGCAGCAGCCGCGCCAGCTCGGCGAGCGGATCGCTCTTCGCCTCGCTCCTGCCCGCCTGATTCTCTTGCGGCTCGCCGCCACGCAGGCGCCGCTCGAACTCGCTGATGTCGATGGAAGGCCCTCGGGCCGTCGCCTCGCGCATGATGCACCTTCCTGCTCACTACCCGACGGACGCGACGTCGCCATTCCCGGATGCGAGCGCACGCCGCACTCTTGCAAAGCGCCGGCCGCGATCACCGCATCTCGTCGGGGGCGCTCACGCCTAGGAGTCTCGAACCCGACGCCAGGACGCAAGTCAAAGAAACGACCAACGCCATCCGCGCATAGGTCGAATTTCTATCATCTGCATTAACAAAGCGTAATTGTGGCCGATCTTTGCCTTTGTTCCAATGCGAATGAAAGACGCTGGCGAGATCGTAGAGATAGAAGGCGATTCTGTGCGGCTCATGCGCCGTGGCGGCCGATTCGATCAATCGCGGATATTGCGCAATGGCCTTGGCGAGCGCGATCTCGCCTTCGTCCTGCAGCAGATCGAGCGGCGCAGCGGCGAGCGCCTTGGGCGTCAGATCGAGATCGGGAAAAGCGCCGAGCGCCTGCCGGATCGCCGATTTGGCGCGCGCATGGGCGTATTGCACATAGAAGACGGCATTGTCCTTCGACTGCTCGATGACCTTGGCGAGATCGAATTCGAGCGGCGCGTCATTCTTGCGATAGAGCATCATGAAACGCACGGCGTCGACGCCCACTTCGTCCACCACCTCGCGCAAGGTGACGAAATCGCCGGCGCGTTTCGACATTTTCACCGGCTCGCCATTGCGCATCAACTTCACGAGCTGGCAGAGCTTCACGTCGAGCGTGACCTTATTGTCCGAAAGCGCGGCGACCGCCGCGGTCATGCGCTTCACATAGCCGCCGTGATCGGCGCCCCACACATCGACGAGCGTGGTGAAGCCCCGGTCGATCTTGGATTTATGATAGGCGATATCGGCCGCGAAATAGGTATTGGAGCCGTCAGATTTCTTCAGCGGGCGATCGACGTCGTCGCCGAAATCGACCGAGCGGAACAAGGTCTGCTCGCGATCCTCCCAATCATCCGGCAATTGGCCCTTGGGCGGCGGCAGGCGACCGTCATAGACGAGGCCGCGCGCGCGCAGCTCGTTTATCTCCTTGTCGATCTGCGACAGACCATTGATCTTCTCATGCAGCTTACGCTCGGAGAAGAAGACCTCATGGCGAATATCGAGCGCGGCGAGATCGTCGCGGATCATCGCCATCATGGCGTCGATCGCGGCGCGCTTGACCGGCTCCAGCCATTCGCTCTCGCTCTTGTCCAAAAGCTCGCGGCCAAATTGTTTCGCCAGAGCTTCGCCGGCGGCCTTCAGATAGTCGCCCGGATAGAGCCCCTCTGGAATTGTGATCGTCTCGCCGAGCGCCTCGCGATAACGCAGGAAGGCCGAGCGGGCGAGAACATCGACCTGCGCGCCGGCGTCATTGATGTAATATTCGCGCGTGACCTCGGCGCCCGCGAAGGCCAGGAGATTGGCCAGCGCATCGCCGAACACCGCGCCGCGGCCATGGCCGACATGCATCGGCCCGGTCGGATTGGCCGAGACATATTCGACATTGATCTTGCCCGCGAGCGCCCCCCTGCCCTGCGGCCTTCCATAGGCTTCGCAGTCGCTCAGCACGGCGCGCAGCACATCGGCGTAGAGGCTCGGCTTCAGGCGGATGTTGATGAAGCCCGGCCCGGCGACCTCGGCCTCGGCCACATCGGGCAGATCGGCGAGCGCGGCGGCGATCTCCACCGCGAGCTGGCGCGGATTGGCGAAATTGGCCTTGGCCTCCTTGGCGAAGACCATGGCGGCGTTGGTGGCGAGATCGCCATGGGCGGCGTCCTTGGGCGGCTCCACGACGAAACGCGCATGATCCAGCGTCTCCGGCAGGCGGCCGGAGGCCTTGATCGAATCGAGAATGGCGGCGATGGCGACGTGGAAGTCGGAGAAGATGTTCATCGAATGTCCGGGCCGGGGGCGATTGCGGCCGGGGGTTTAGCAGAATGGGGAGCGGAACGCATCTTTCGCGACAGCAGCGACTGATCGGCGGTCCAAGAGCGGCGCCCGGACCGCGGGCCTTCAGGCTCGCCCGCCTCACTCGTCTATGCTCCAGCTCGCGACCTCCCGCCCATCGCTGTCCAATATGCGGAAGCCATGCGGCAGCGGCTTATGCGTGCGCTGGACGATCACATTCGAAAACAGCGACTTGGCGTGAGTGACGGCCTTGCGCACGTCGCTGATGTCGGTGTTCATCCGATCGATGACCTGCGCGGTCATTCCCTCTGGAGCGGCGCCGACGAATTCGATGACGAGCATGGGGGCCTCCCGGGTCAGAACCAGGAGGTCGGGCGCGCGAGGGGCTCCGTCAAGGCGAGCTGTGGTCCGCCCTCAGGGCGATGGGGGAAATGAGCGGTGTCGCTCGAAAGGGCGTTTCCACCTCCCCCTCGAGGGGGGAGGTCGAGCGCCGAAGGCGATCGGGAGGGGGTGACGCCCCGAGTTTTTGCTGTTGAACCCCACCCCGTCCGGCTGACGCCGGCCGACCCTCCCCCTAAAGGGGAGGGTGAGCGGGACCGACTGTTCAGCCCAAGGACATTTTCTCCCCGAACAGCTTGCGATATTCGCCGAGCGCGTAGCGGTCGGTCATTCCGGCGATGTAATCGGCGACATGGCGGGCGCGGGCGGCGCTCTCCTCGACGCGGGCGAGCTCGGCCCATTCCGGCGGCATTTGCGCCGGATCGTCGAAATAGACGGGGAAAAGCCGCGAGATGACCTGCTCGGCGCGGTCCCAGACGCCCACGACTTTCTCATGCCGATACATTTTGGGGAAGAGAAAGGCCTTGATCGAGCGATCGGCCTCGGCCATGGGCGGCGAGAAGGCGATCGTCGCCACGCCGGCGCGGCGCACATCCTCGACGCTTTTCGCCCCGACGAGGCGCAGGCGCTTCTCCGATTGGATGATGGCGTCCTCGACAAAGCGGGTGATGACGCGCCGGCCCAGCTCGTGAATGACCCGCGTGCGCTCCAGCGCGCCATAGACGGCGCGTATCTCGTCCAGCATCACGCCGATGAAGGGCACGGCGGCGATATCCTCGAGCGAGAACAGGCCGGCGCGCAGCCCATCGTCTATGTCATGGGCGTCATAGGCGATATCGTCGGCGAGAGCGGCCGCCTGCGCCTCTGCGCCTGCGAAACTGTCCAGCTCCAGCGGAAACAGCGCGTCGAACTCCGCCACATAAGGAGCGAGCGCGCGATTCGAGCGCGGGCCGCGCAAAGGTCCATTGTGCTTGACGAGGCCTTCCAGCGTCTCGAAGGTGAGGTCCAGCCCGTCATAGCGAGCGTAGCGGCGCTCGAGCAGAGTGACGACGCGCAAAGCCTGCGCGTTGTGATCGAAGCCGCCATAGGCCTCCATGCAGCGCTGCAGCGCATGTTCGCCGGCATGGCCGAAGGGCGTATGGCCGAGATCATGGGCGAGCGCCACCGCCTCGGCGAGATCCTCGTCCAGCGCCAGAGCGCGGGCGAGCGCGCGGGCGATCTGCCCCACCTCTATCGTATGGGTCAGCCGCGTGCGGAAATGATCGCCGTCCAGCGGCACGAAGACCTGAGTCTTATGCGCGAGACGGCGAAAGGCCGTCGAATGGATGATGCGGTCGCGGTCGCGCTGGAACTCGCTGCGCGTCGGCGAGGCCGATTCGGGAAACAAGCGCCCGCGTGAGGCCGCAGGATCGCTGCCGTAGGGGGCGCGGACGCGGACGGCGGGATCTTCGATCGCCAATCGTCTGCTCCTGTCATTGCAAGGTCACGCGGGCGGCCATATTTTCGCTTCGCATATCCCGCCCGCCCCGGGGAGCGCAAGCGACGAGGCTGGCGAGACAAAAGCCAAAAAAGAGGAAGGCGCGCCCTAATGACCGATACGGCGACGATTGCGAAGATCGAAATGAGCGAGCGCGCGGCCGAGCGCATTCACGCCATTCTCGCCGGCGAGGCCGCCGCGACGGCGCTGCGGCTCTCCGTCGATGGCGGCGGGTGCTCCGGCCTGCAATACGCCTATACGGTCGAGACCGAGCCCAAGCTGGACGATATCGTCGTCGAGCGCGATGGGGCGAAGCTCGTCATCGATTCGATTTCTGCTGCCTATATAGCCGGCGCGCGCGTCGATTATGTCGAGGATCTGATGGGCCAATCCTTCCGCGTCGAGAATCCCAACGCCACCGCCTCCTGCGGCTGCGGCTCCAGCTTCTCGGTCTGACGGCGCCCCCTCCTCCGCTCCTCCTTTCGGAGTCCTCGATTGCAGTCTCTGTTCATCGGCCATTCCTATATCGACGTGACCATGCGCACGCAGGTCATGCCCAAGGGCGACGAGAAGGATGTGGCGGAGGATTACGCCGTCTCCTTCGGCGGCAACGCCGTGACCGCCGCCTTCGCCTGCTCCAAGCTGGTCGGCGACGGCGTCGATCTGCTGACGCAGCTCGCGCCCGACTGGCTCGGCCATATGTTCATGGATATGGCCGCGACCTATGGGCTGCGCGTGCATCCGCGCCGGGTGCGCCGCTCGTCCCTGTCCTTCGTGCTGCCCAAAGACGGCAAACGCGCCATATTGCGCGCCCGCGACAATAATTTCCTCGAGGACTTCCCGCGTCTCGATTTGACTGGGGTGCGCGCACTGCACAGCGACGGGCATATCGCCGACGCGGCTCTCCATTACGCGCGCGCCTGCCGCGAATCGGGCGCGTTGACCTCGCTTGACGGCGGCGCGCTGCGGTCGGGAATCACCGATCTGCTCGAATTCATCGACGTCGCCATCGTCGCCGAGCGGCTCTGCGAGCAGATGACGCTCTCGGAGGCCGATATGCTGGCCTATTTGAAGAGCAAGGGCTGCCGCATCGGCGGCGTCACCAATGGCGAGCGCGGCATGCTCTGGTACGACGAGAATGGCGAGGTGCAGCGCCTCCCTTCCCTCCCTGTACCGGCGGAGCGCATCGTCGACACATCGGGCGCAGGCGATGTGTTCCACGGCGCCTATATGGCGTCCTATCTCCAGCGGCCGGAAGCGCCCTGGCGCGAGCACTTCCACTTCGCCCGCGCGGCCTCGGGATATAAGATTCAGCACCTGGGCAATGAGGCGGGCCTGCCGTCGCAGAATGACATAGTAGCGACACTCGCGCTTTTTCCCCCTGCCGATTGAATGGCTTGTGGGAAGCCCGAAAGAAATCGAGAAAGGCGGAGAACAGGGCTTGGCAAGAGTGCTTAGAGCTTGCTATATGCCCGGCACCGTTCCCCGATAGCTCAGCCGGTAGAGCAAGCGACTGTTAATCGCTGGGTCGCAGGTTCGAGTCCTGCTCGGGGAGCCAGTAATCATTCCGCCCCTGTGAAATCCGCCTCTCGACGCCTAGATTGGCGGCACGGGAGCCTCACTATGCAAAAATCCATCGTCATCAGCGTTAGCCATGATCTCGGCGTCGAGACCGCGCGGGCGCGCGTCGCCGCTGGGCTCGAGCAGCTGCGGCGGGACTATGTGGACAAGCTCGCGCATTCCGAGGTCGTCTGGACCGGGAACGCCGCCGATCTGAAGGTCGGCGCCTTCGGCCACAATATGCAGGCGCGCATAGAGGTGCTCGCCGATTCGCTGCACATAGAGGTCTGGCTGCCCTGGCTGCTGGCGGCGCTGGCGGGACCGATTCAGACCGCGCTCGCCCAACACGCCGGCGAGGCTCTGCGAATCGAGAGCAAGCCGCAGGGCTGACAGGTCAACGCTTGCCGGCGGCGAGCCGCGCCGCGCGGCGGCGATAATATTGCAGACGAGTCGTGCGCAAGCTGTCCACGCCATGGCGGTCGATGAAGCTCGCCCAGGCATTGAACTCGTCCGGCGTCAACGAATAGCGCCGACAGACCTCGTCGAGCGAGACGACGCCACTGCGCACCGCCGCCACCACCTCGGCCTTGCGGCGCACCACCCAGCGCGTCGTCGGCGGCGGCAGACAGGCGCAGGCGATTCGATTCGCGGCGTCGTCGCCGGCGGGACCGAACGTCGTCGGATCAAGCGTCATCATGGCGCCGCTCCACAAAAGGAATTTTCGCATCACATCGCGAAAAACAAGCCGCCGCCGCGTCGGGCGGCGAGATCTGTGACACTTCCAGCAAAGGCTGAAAAAAGCGTTGCGGCGCGCGCAAGCGAGAGAGAGGAGCTTAACCACATCCGTTTGCGCCGCCGGCCAGCGGCCGCGCCATGGTCTAGACTAGGCTTCCATTCGCAATCGGAGGCGTCCCATGTCGAAAGCCCTGCTCGTCGCATCGATCGTCTTCGCAGGCGTCGCAATCGCGACCTCGGCGCTCGCAGAGCCATTCGCGCGGGACCGCGAGGGCGGCGCGGGGCCTTCGCGCGCGCAGGCCGCCGAGCAGCGACGCGATCTATGGGAGGCGCGCGAGCGGGCGCGCGAGCAGCGCCGGCTTCAGCGCGAGCGGCAGAGATACGCCCCTCCCTCGGGCCAGAACGCCGGCGGCCCGGCGCCTTACGGCTATGGCGCGCCTTACGGCGGCGGTTATGGCGGCGGCGATTACGTCAATCCGCCGCCGCGCCAGGCGCCGCCGCCATCGCCGCGCGGGCTGCACGACGGCCTCTGGTATTACTGACGCGTCGCCGGCTCGCCGCGCCGCTCCAACGCCGAGCTCACGATCTCCAGCGCGATGGCGAGCAGCGCCTCAGCGTCATTGGGCTTGACGAACACCTTGTCGGCGCCGGCCCGCATCGCCTCCTCATGGATCGACGGCGCGGTGGAGGTTGTCAGCACGAAAACCGGCAGCTCCTTCAGCAGAAGCGAGCGGCGCAGCGACTTCAAGAACTTCACGCCATCGAGCCGCGGCATGTTGAGGTCCAGCACCAGCACATCCGGAAGCTTGTCCGTGATCTCCTCGCGCGACACGAGAAAGATCGCGTCCAGCCCATTGTCGACCTGCTCGCATTCGATGTCGCGCTCCAGCAAGGAGCGCACGGAATCGAGGGCTCGCTTGAACAGGAAGACGTCGTCCTGATCGTCCTCGATGATCAATACGCGGCAGGCCCGATTCTTCGTCTCGACAGCGGACATCACAATCCCCATCTTCTCGACTTGCGCTCGTTTCTCAGACGCTGTTTCCTATAAATAGGATGCGGTCGCCCCGCGCGCAGCAACGAGCGCTACCAAATGCGCGCGACGAGGGGTGCGAGGATGAGCTTCGACAGCATAGGCGACGATCATTTTCGCCTCGCGGTAGAGTCGGCGCCTGCCGCCATGATCGTCAGCAGCGCCGATGGACTCATCCAATTCGTCAACGCGGAGACCGAGCGTATGTTCGGTTATCGTAGCGACGAACTGGTTGGAAAGTCCATCGATATTCTCGTCCCCGCGCGCATGCGGGCGGCGCATTCCTCCTTGCGCCAGAGCTTCCTCGCGCATCCGAGCAAGCGCCCGATGGGAGCCGGCCGCGATCTGAAGGCGACGCGGCGCGACGGCAGCGAGTTTCCAGTCGAGATCGGGCTGACGCCGATCGAGAGCGAGACCGGCGCGATCGTGCTGGCGACCGTGCTCGACATCACCGCGCGGCGCGAAGCGGAGAATGCGCTGTCGCAGCGCGCGGCGGAGCTGGAGCGCGCCAATGAGCGTCTGGCGCAATTCGCCTATGTCGCCTCGCATGATCTGCAGGAGCCGCTGCGCAAGATCGCCGCATTCGCGGATATTCTCGAGCAGGCGATCTCCAGCGCCAATGAGAACGACATGAGCTACGCCAATAGCGTGATGCGCTCCTCGGCGCTGCGCGCGCGCGAGCTGGTCGACGATCTCCTCACCTATTCGCGCGCGATCAACGATGCGCAGAATGTGCAGGAGCTCGATCTGCGCGACGAAATAGACCTCGCTGTCGACGACCTCTCCGAGGCGATCGCGGAGAGCGGCGCACGCATGCGCATAGAGGCGCCGCATGTCGCCTTTCGCGCCGACCGCTCGCAATTCGCGCGGCTGACGCATAATATCGTCTCCAACGCGCTCAAATATCGCAAGCAAGATTGCGCGCCGGAGATCGTCATTCAGGCGACGCAGAACGAGCGCGAGATCGTCGTCGCCTTCGTCGATAATGGCATAGGCTTCGAGAGCAAATATGCGCAGCTCGTTTTCGAGCCGTTCAAGCGGCTGCATCCCAAGGGCAAATATCCCGGCACCGGCATAGGCCTCGCGATCTGCAGATCCATCGCCGATCGCCATGGCTGGCGGCTGTCGGTGACATCGCAGCCGGGACAAGGATCGACTTTCTATGTCACGATTCCGTTGGGACGAGCGAATAGCGAGTAGCCCGTCCTCGCACGACACGGAGACCTCATATGATCGACCTCCATTTTTGGCCCACGCCCAATGGCCACAAGATCACGATCTTTCTCGAGGAGGCGGGGCTCGCCTATAAAATCATCCCCGTCGACATATCGAAGGGCGAGCAATTTTCTCCCGCCTTTCTCGCCATCTCGCCGAATAATCGCATGCCGGCCATCGTCGACCATGCGCCGGCCGACGGCGGCGCCGCGGTCTCGCTGTTCGAATCCGGCGCGATCCTCGTCTATCTCGCCGAGAAGACGGGGCGCTTTCTGCCGAGCGATCTGCGCGGCCGCGCGCGCGTGCTCGAATGGCTGTTCTGGCAGGTCGGCGGGCTCGGCCCCATGGCGGGGCAGAACCATCATTTCCGCAATTACGCGCCGGAGAAGATTCCCTACGCGATCGATCGCTATGTGAACGAGACCAATCGCCTCTATGGCGTGCTGGACAAGCGTCTCGCTGGACGAGACTACATCGCCGATGATTACTCCATCGCCGATATGGCCGCTTATCCCTGGATCGTTCCTTATGAGCGGCAGGGACAGTCTCTCGACGACTTTCCCAATGTGCGGCGCTGGTTCGAGGCGATGCGCGCGCGGCCGGCGGTCGAGCGCGCCTATGCGAAAGGCGAAGCCCTCTCCCGCCCGCGCGACGGCTTCACGGAAGAGGAGCGCAAAATCCTCTTCGGCCAGACGGCGGCGAACCTGCGCGGCGCCGTCTGAGCGCGTTCACTCGCCCTGCTTCTGGCGGCGCTTCTTGTTCCGCCAGGAGGCGAAGAAGATGACCGCGAGAAAGACGTTGATGGCGAGGACCCATTTGTCGCTCCACGACAATTGGCTCCAGATCGTGTGCAGATAGGACAATTCGCTCTCCCTTTACGGGCGCTCGCCGCCCGTTTTTTTCATTTTCGCCGCTTTAGCGGCGCAGGTCCGGAATTTACGCGCAATGGCGCTCCCGATAAAGGCCCGGCGCGCTCATCCCGCCCGCAGCAGCTTCACCGCCTCGTCGCGCTCGAAGAGATAGAGCAGAACCCTCAGCGCCTCGCCCCGCGGGCTGGAGAGGTCCGGGTCACGGCGCAGGGTCAGCTCGACGTCGTCGCGCGCTATGGCCAGCAGCCGCGCATGGGCTGTGAGATCGGCCAGGCGGAAGCCCGGCAGGCCGGATTGCCGCGCGCCGAGAATTTCCCCCTCCCCGCGCAGGCGCAAATCTTCTTCCGCTATGCGGAATCCGTCCTCGGTCTGGCGCAGCATCACCAGCCGCGCCTTGGCCGTCTCGCCGAGCGGGCCTTTGTAGAGCAGCAGGCAGGAGGATTTGCCCGAGCCGCGGCCGACGCGCCCGCGCAGCTGATGCAATTGCGCGAGGCCGAAACGCTCGGCGTGCTCGATCACCATGACCGTCGCCTCCGGCACATCGACGCCGACCTCTATGACCGTGGTGGCGACGAGAATGCGCGTTACGCCCTGCTTGAACGCTTCCATTGCGGCGTCGCGCTCCGGGGCTTTCATGCGGCCGTGAACGAGGCCGACGATCTCGCCGAAAATGCGCGTCAGATCCTCGTGACGATCCTGCGCAGCGGCGAGATCGAGGTCCTCATTCTCCTCCACCAGCGGGCACACCCAATAGACGCGCGCGCCGGAGGCGAGAGCGCGGCGCACGCCCTCCACCACATCGCCGATGCGTGACACCGGCAGCGCGCGCGTCTCGATCGGCGAGCGGCCGGGCGGCTTCTCGTCGAGGATAGAACTGTCCATATCGCCGAAATAGGTGAGCGCCAGCGAGCGCGGAATGGGCGTCGCCGTCATTACCAGAACATCGACGCTCTCGCCCTTGGCGCCGAGCGCCAGACGCTGCTGCACGCCGAAGCGATGCTGCTCATCGACGACGGCGAGGCCAAGATCGGCGAAGGAAAGCTCGCTCTGCACCAGAGCATGAGTGCCGATGACGATATCGACGGCGCCCGCCGCTATGGTCTCGTAGATTCGCGCGCGCTCGGAGGGCTTGGCTCTGCCGGTGAGCAGGCAAAGGCGCAGGCCGGCGGCTTCGGCGAGCGGCAGCAGGCGCTCGTAATGTTGGCGCGCGAGAATTTCCGTCGGCGCCATCAGCGCCGCCTGGCGGCCGCATTCGACGACGCTGGCCATGGCGAGCAGAGCGACAATGGTCTTGCCGGCGCCGACATCGCCTTGCAGCAGCCGCAGCATGCGCCGCGAGGAGGCGAGATCCTCGCGTATCTCGACGAGCGCGCGCTGCTGCGCGCCGGTGAGCGCATAGGGCAACGCCGCCTCTATGACGCGCGTGATGCGTCCGTCGCCGGCGTTCTCGCGGCCGGGCTCGCGCCGCATTTTCGAGCGGATGAGGCGGAGCGCCAATTGCTGCGACAGCAATTCGTCCAGCGCGAGGCGTTGGCGCGCCTTGCCGGCGGGCTCGATATCGGCCGGCGATTTGGGGTTTTGCGCCGCGGCGAGCGCTGTCGCGAAATCGGGAAGTCCATTGGCCGCCAGCACGGAGGCGTCCTGCCACTCCGGCAGCTTGGGCAGCCGCTCCAGCGCTCCCGCGACGGCGCGCTGCACGAAACGCTCTTGCAGCCCTTCGGTGAGGCCGTGCACCGCCTCCGCCGGCGGCAGCTTGGCGAGGCCCGCCTCGTCCAGCACGCGATCCGGATGCACGATCTGCCGGCGCCCGTCATAGAGCTCGATCTTGCCGGAGACCCAGCGCGTCGCGCCTATGGGCAGGCTGCGCTCGATCCATTCGGCGTTGGAGAGGAAGAAGACCAGCTCCGCGTCGCCGGTGTCGTCCTCGACATGAACTTTGAACGGCGCCTTGGCGTAGCGCCCCTGTGGCTTACGATGCTCGGTGACGCGCACTTTCAGCACGACGACGCGATCCGTCGGCGCTTCGGCGATGGTGGGGCGCAGGCTGCGGTCGACGAGATTGATCGGCAGATGAAACAGCACGTCGATAAGACGCGTCTCCTTGCCCGGCCGGGCGAGCAGCCGGTCGAAATGCTTGGCCGTCTTGGGGCCTATGCCCGGAAGGGCGGCGGCGCGGCCGAACAGCGGATCGAGGATCGAGGGACGCATTCGCGCCTTTTCCCCTATCGCGAAGGCTTTGTCATGCCCGGTGACGCTAATTGCCCGGCGACGCGCTAATCTGGCAGCACGTCGGGCGTTTCCCAGGCGAGATGCTGGCCGCCGTCCACGGCGATCATCTGCCCGGTGACGCTGCGCGCCTCAGCGAGAAACACCACCGCGTCGACGACGCTGGACACGTCCGCCGGCCGGCGCAGCGGCACGCCGCGCGCCTCCGTCTCGAAACCTTTTTGCCCATGCACTGCGTTGGGAAACACCGGCCCCGGCCCCACGGCGTTGACGCGAATGCGCGGCGCGAAAGCCTGCGCCATGGTGCGCGTCGCCGTCCACAGAGCGGATTTCGCCAGCGTATAGGTGAAGTAGCGCGGCGTTAGCCGAAACACGCGCTGATCGACGATATTGACGATCGCCCCTTCCGCCTCCTCGGGCAATTGCGCAGCCATGTCGCGCGCCAGCAGCAGCGGCGCGCGCAGATCGACGGCGAATTGCCGATCGAACACTTCGACCGAGAAATCCTGCGCCGCGTCGAGCTCGAACACCGAGGCGTTGTTGACGAGCAGCGTCACCGGCCCGAAAGCGCGCGCGGCGAGCCCCATCAGCGCCTCTGTCTCGCGCGCGTCGGAGAGATCGGCGCCGACCACCGCCGCGCGGCCGCCCTTGGCGCGGATCGCCGCGGCGGCGAGCTCCGCCTCCTCTATGGAGCGATGCGAGGCGTGCAGCACCACCGGGCGCCCGCAATGCGCCAGCCGCGCGGCGATCGCCAAGCCGATCCGCCGCGCCGCGCCCGTCACCAGAACCGGCCCCGAACCGCCTGCGCCGCCAGCGCTCATCGCCCGAATCCCCATCTTGCCGCCGTGCAAGGCAATTCTCACGCCGCGCCGGCGCGGTCAATGCGCCGCCGAGACGTAACCGCGGACGATTTTACGAATTATTAGGCAATCTCAACGGCACTATGCGACGTGATGATCGAGAGAAAATGGATAATGGCCAGAATGGCTCGGTTAATTCTAAATATAACATGGTTTCGACACAATCAATACCTTACAGCGCGCTGTGGTTTTGCTTCGCCGCGAGCGCGGGCTCGGGCGAGGAAAGGTTCCGTTAACGTGAACGATTTTAATTCGACTGAGCTCTGGCTGGGCCTTGCCCCTCGCCCGCGCCGAGTTTTGTGACCGCGAGCCGAAGGCCCTTAAAGGCGCGCGAATGTGGAGTCGAGTTCGATGAGACCTATGCTGCTTCCCGCGCTGCTGGCGCCCGCCCTGCTCTGCGCCGGCGCCTCCGCCCTCGCCGCCGATCTGCCGCGGCGCTCGGCGCCCGCCACCGATTATTACAGCCCGCCGCCCGCCTTCTCCTGGCAGGGCTTCTACATCGGCATCAACGGCGGCTATGCGCTGGGCTCGTTCCAGAACGGCAGCAGCAATCTGCTCGGCCAGCCGAACGGGTGGGTCGTCGGCGGCACGGCCGGCTATAATCTCACCTTCGCGCCCAACTTCCTCGTCGGCGTCGAAGGCGACTTCGATTTCAACAGCTCGAAGGACGGGCGCTCGCCTTTCGCCGGCGTCTCCGGCAATGGCTCCGTCGACAACACGCTCACCATTCGCGCGCGCGCCGGCGTCACTGTCGATCGCGCACTGCTGTTCGTCACCGGCGGCTTCGCCGGCAGCAACACGACGGCGAGCGTGAACAACGCCTTCCAGGGCTTCTACGGCCAGCAGTCGAAATTCCTCGCCGGCTGGGCGCTCGGCGCCGGCATAGAATTCGGCCTCGCGCCCAATCTCTCCGCCAAGGCTGAATATCTCTTCACCTCGGTCGGCGGCGATCGCTATTTCGATTTCTCGGCCAATTCGCTGCAGACGAATATCGACACATCGACGATCCGCGGCGGCCTCAACTATCACTTCTAGTCGAAACGGCAGCGCCGATCCCGCCGAAGGGCGGGGTCGGCTCGCTCAGCTTTCGGCGCTCAATGCGCGTGCGGCTTGCTCAAGGCGCTAGCGCCGGCTTTGAACAGCAGATAGCCGACGATCGACACGGCGGCGACAGCGATCACCACGGCTTCCGCGAGCAAGGTGAAAACGATCGGATCATTGGCTCCGTAAGTGGACATTGCCGATTCCTCCAGTCGCCTGTGCGATATTTCGAGACGCCAGGCTTGCGTGAGAGATTAGGCCTTCGCAGCGGCGCGCGACGAGCGCGCGCGAGGCCGCAGCGTCAATCGACCGCAATCACGAAAATCTCAGACAAAACGCCACGAATTTGATTTTCGTCAAAAGACTCATCGCTGCGTCGCATCGAAAGAAACGCACTCGCCGCTGCGGATCGGCGACATAGGTTCAACCGCGTTCGCGCACATTCGTTCCAAGCGCAGACGAAGGAGAACCGCATCATGAGCACAGTCGTCAGATTGTCGTTGATCTGCGCCTCGGCGCTCGTCATCGGCGCGCTCGGCGCCGACGCCGCCGTCGCCAAGGAGAAGCGCTGTCGGCAAGTTTGCGAGGACAGAACCGAGTACGAGCCGCCGAAATATGAGCAGCCGACTTGCGAGCACAGGACGAGCTATGTGCGCCGCATCGTCGAGCGCCGGACGGTCTATGTGGCCCAGCCCGAGGTGGTGGCGACGCCGGTGATCGCCTATCCTGCCTACTCCTACGGCTATAGCTACCCGTACGGCTATAGCGGCTACGGAGGAGGCTACGGCGCCGGCTATGGCCTCGTCGGCGCGAGCTTCGGCGGCTGGGGCTGGGGCTGGTAGATTTGGCTGAGCCGCGGCGCGACCCGAATTGTCGCGCCGCGAGCGAGGCAGAGCGCGTTTGACAATGTCGAGGCCGCACCTGATAGTTCACGCGGGGAATTTTTCAGGCTGGCGAAGATGATCGACGAACATTGTGGCGAATTGCATGCCGAATCCTCATCGAAGGATTTGCCGAAACTCTCCCGCCGTGGGCTGCTGACGGGGCTCCTCGCGCTGCCCATCGCCGCGCTCGACGCCGGTTCCGCCAATGCGCAATATATCGGCTTCGGCCCCTTCCGGCTGCATCTCGGGCCGACAGGCGGCGGTTATGGCGGCGGAGGCGGAGGCAGCTATCGCCCGCGCAGACCCGCGCGCCATGTCGGGCACCATCAAAGCGGCGGCGGCGACGCGCGTCACGCCTCACGGCGCGGCCGTCATGGCGGCGGAGGCGGAGGCGGCGGCGATAATGGCGGCGGAACATCCACCAAAGGCGCGACCGGGCTCGGCAAGGCGGATTACTGATCCGCCAAGCGCAGCGTCAATATTTGCCAGATTTGCGGAGCGCCTCGAGCGCCTCCGCAGCGCCCGGAAAATCCTGGGTCTTGGCGAGGCGAAACAGATCGCCCGCCTTTTTCGCGTCTTTCTTCAGCACATTGGGCACGCCCTTCTCAAAGGCCTTGCCCAGCCAGAATTGGCCGCGCGGATTATTCTGGTCCGCCGCTTTCTTATACCAGCGCAGGGCCTCCTCGACATTCTCGCCGCCGTCGGCGTCGCCGTTCTGATACATATTGCCGAGCACCGCCTGCGCCTCGGGGAAGTCTTTGTCGGCGGCTTTCTTGATCCATTTGAAGGCTGTCGGAAGATGTTGCGGCCGCCCCTGCCCTTTCAGCGCAATCATGCCGATGATGAATTGCGCCTCGCGCTCGCCTGAAGCGGCGAGAGACTCGCCGATCGACGAAGCGCGGTCGAACTCTTTCTCCTTCACCGCTCTGCGTAGATCGGCGATCGTCGAAGACGCGCCCAGGGACGCCTGCTCGACGGCCGCGGTCTTCTGGCCGGGCACTGTCGAGGGCTGGCAATCGGCGATGCTGAAGCCTTCATTGCATTTGGGCTTGGCTGGCGGCGCATCATTCGTCGGCGCGGCCAGACGCTCGATCTCGTTTCGTACCGGCTTGATCTCGCCGGTCTGGCCGAAATCCAGAGTCTTTGCCGTCTGGCGACGCTCGCTCTCGAGCTCCGCGGTCGTGCGGCGCTCGTGCTCGGCCTTCTCGAACTCGCGCCTCCTGTTGAGGCCCTCGCCGCCGTCGCCGCTGAACAGCAGAGGCGCGACGGCCGCGAACGCAAGAACCGCCACGGACACGCCCTGCAGCGCCGGATGCAGCGATTTGAAGCGTCGCACCAGCGAGCTCGAACGGCTCTTGGCGACGGCCAGAGCGACGGACGGCAGAGAGGCGGCGGAGCCGGCGCTCGCGCTCGTCTGCGTCGCCCTATCGAGAAGATGAGCCGGGCTCTGCACAATGGATGTGGCGTCGACGCGCAAGACGGTCGCGCCTATGGCGTCGCTGAAGGCGCGGATCGACGGATAGCGCTGCTCCGGCCGTTTCGCGAGCGCCTTCATGAGCGCGGCTTCCAGCTCCGGCGTCACGCCAGGAATGCGCGGCACCAGCGGCGGCGGATCTCTGCCGATCTGCGCTTGCAGCAGCTCCACCTCGTCGAGCCCCGCAAAGGGCGCCGCGCCGGAGAGAATCTCATAGAGAACGACGGCGAGCGCATAGAGATCGCTGCGCTCATCGCCCTCGCTGCCGCGACGCTGCTCGGGAGCCATGTAGAGCGGCGTGCCGATCGCCGTACCGGCGCGCGTCATGCGCACGCTGCCCTGCACGCGGGCGATGCCGAAATCCATGATCTTCACGCGGCCGTCATTGCCGATCATCAGATTGGACGGCTTTATGTCGCGATGGATCACGCCCATCTGATGCGCATAGGCGACGCCATCGGCGGCCTGCGCGATGATGGCGAGACATTCCTTCACGCCGAGCGGTCCGCCGCGCTCGCGCAACACATCGTCCAGCGCGCGGCCGCGCACCAGCTCCATCACCATATAGAGCTCGCTGCCCTCGGGCAGCAGCGAATAGAGCGTGGTGATATTGGGATGGTTGAGGCGCGCGAGGCTCTGCGCCTCCGCCTTGAAGCGCCCGACGAATTCGGGATCCTGCGTCAGCTCGGGGCGCAGCGATTTGATCGCCACCTCGCGCTCGATGAAAGTGTCGAAGGCGACATGCACCTTGCCCATCGCGCCGGTTCCGAGCAGCTCGACGATCCGGTAATGGCCGATCATTCTCTGGTCGCTCATGACGCTGTGCCTCTATCGAACGACGATGACGCGCGTCGGCGGCGCGCCGTCCGCGACGACGGGAATCTTCTGCGTCGCAGCCTGATCGCGCGCCCCCGGCGGCGGCGCGACGATCTGAAACACGCCGACGGAAATATTGTCGTGCCCGCCCGCCGCGAGGGCGGCCTCCACCAGCAAATGGCAGGAGTCCTGCGGCGCGCGATCGGGAACGACGGCGGCGAGCTCCGCCTCGGAAACGAGATTGGAGAGGCCGTCCGAGCACAGAATGATCGCGTCGCCGATCGCGAGCGGCAGACCCTCGGACCATATGGTCGGCGCGACCTCCTTGCGCGTTCCCACCGCCTGCAGAATGACATTGCCGCCGGGGCTGCGCTCGGCCTCCTCCTGCGTCATCACGCCCTCGCGCACCAATTGCGCGTGGAGCGTCTGATCGTCGGAGAGCTGCGTCACCTCGCCGCCGCGCAGCATATAGGCGCGGCTGTCGCCGACATGGGCGAGCCACAGTCTTCCGTCGCGAATGACGACGGCGGTGCAGGTCGTGCCCATGCCCTTGCATTCGGGCTCGCGCGCGCTCTGCTCGAAGATGGCGCGATTGGCGGCCTCGAAAGCCGCCTTCAACGCGCGCGGCGGCTCGACGTCGAGCGAGTAGAACACGCGGCGCACGACTTCCGTCGCGAGCGCGCTCGCCACTTCGCCGGCGGCGTGTCCGCCCATTCCATCGGCGACGATGGCGAGATAGCCCTGTCTCGCCTCCGGCGCGTCCGCGGGCGCGACAAAGGCGACGCTATCCTCATTCGAGGAGCGCACGCGGCCGACGTCCGTCCGCATCGCGCCGACGACGCGGAAAGCGCCCAATGGAGCCTCGCGCCCCGTCGCCATTTTCTCGACCTTCGATCAGTTGCGCTGCGCGCGCAGCAGGTCGCGCCCGAATTTGATCGGCACGGCGAGCGTCACGCGCGCGTCGCCGCGGCTGCGGCTGTAGGTGAACAGGCCGATGACCTTGCCATTGGCGTTGAACACCGGCCCGCCGCTATTGCCGGAGCCCGTGGCCAGCACGCTGAGCTGAATGCGCTCGCCGGCGCTGGTCAGCGTGACGCCATCCTTCTCCTTATAGCCGGTGGAGAGCTTGGAGACGATGCCATCCGTCACCGTCGCCTCGGGAATGACCTCGTTCTGAACGCGCGTCAGGCCGTTCTCCACCGTCACCTGACGCTGGACATTCTCCACCGAAATGCCGGGATAGCCGAGCACGATGACCTTCTCGCCGATCGTCACCTGATCGTCGTCGGCGAGCTCGACCTTCTCGAGGAGCTGCGGCGAGTCGATCTTGATGAGCGCCGCGTCGGAATCCGCCGAAGCGCGCACCAGCGCGGCGTTGACGCCGAGCCGCGCGCCGGGGAAACGCACCTCGAGCTGCTCATTGCGGCCCTCGAAAGTGCGCTGCTCATTGCGCGTCATGTCCGGAATATTGTTGCGGCCGATCGGAATGGCGACGCTCGACGGGAAAATGACTCCTCCCGCTTCCGGCACCCACATGTTGAGATCGGCGTAATCCTCGGATTCGAGATCGATGACCCCGATAGGCTTCCGCAGCTTCGCGTTCTTGGCGCCCGGACCGCCGCCGAGATCGAACACATAGCCGAGGCGCGGCGAATCGTAGGTCACCTTCCAGCCGGCGGCGACATGCTTATTGGTGAGCAGATAGCCCTGCTCGCTGATGACGAAGCCGGAGCCCCGCCCGGCGCCGGCGATCTGCAGATTGGAGCGCTGATCGTCCTCGAGCGTCAGCCAGCGCACGACCTTGCCATTGGGCAAGCGCACATAGGCGGGCAGCGTGTCCTTTCCGAACCGGAAGGTCTGATGGAAGATCGGCTTGCCCGTCTGTGTGTCGAAGAGGCGCCAGCGCAGATCGACGCGCGCGGTGGCGTTGGAATATTTGTTGTAGATGTCGAGCGGCGTCATGCCGATGAGATTGGTCTTCACCTCGCCCTGCAGCGCGGCGCTACGCTGATCGGCGTGCTTGGCGTCGGCCTTCACATCGGCGAGATCGGCCTGATGGCGCTCGTCGTCCTTGATCTGCTTCCAATAGACGGCGCCGCCGCCGAGCGCGATGAAGGCGAGCAGTCCCGCCGCCACGGCGCCCCAGGTGCGGCTCACCGAGCGACGCTCCTCGACGATCAGCCGCTGCACCGTCTCCTGGCCGACGCCGGCCTTGTGCGGGTGCGCCTGGGTCGATGTCGAGCTTATCTGGGCGACGGCGGTGGAGGCCGCCGTCTGCGCCGTCTCGATCAGCCGGGTCGCGGCGGAATCATCTATGCCGATGACGCGCGTGCGCGCCGCGAAGCTGGCCGGCCGCGGCTGCAGATCGAAGGTGAATTTCGGCCCCTTGGCGCCGCCGAGCTCGATCTTGTCCTCGGGCAGCAGCTCCGCGTTCTGCGAGATGCGCTGGCCGTTGAGGAAAGTGCCATTGCTGGAATTGAGGTCGATCAGCTCGAACTTCAGATCGTCGCCTTCGCCCTCGATGCGGATGACGGCGTGCTGCCGGCTGACGACGCCGTCTATGGTGGGGTCGAAAGCGATTTTCGATGTCGGATCGCGGCCGATGGTGATCTCTTTCAGATCGCCGATCGGAAGCTGCTCGATCTGATTGGCCTTCGACCCCGACAAATGTCGAATGACGACGCGCTCGACGACTCCGCCCATAGTACCGCCCCTGAAATAACAGCGACTTTGCTTCAGCGCGCGAAAAAAACAAAAAAAGCGCCTGCGTCGCCCCCATTTACAGGATACCAGCGGCGCACGGCGCATCGCAAGGGGCGTTCGGCCGCCGCTCGAGCGCCGACTTGCGCCGGGCGGGCCGATCGTATAGCAGGTTCCGCTGGACGATGAGCCCGGAGTCCCTCGCCCGATGAGCAAGAAACCGTTGAACCTGGTGCATTTGTCGACGCTGGTCGCAGTCGCGATCCTGGTCGGCACGGAGCTGGTCGCGACCTCCTGGGCGGCCGGCTGGGCGCTCGGCGGCCTGTTTCAGCTCGATCCGGCCGTCAGCCGCATTTTCGAGATCGTCTTCGCGCTGGCCGGCTTGGTCGGCCTGTATTTCTTCATGCGCACCGCCGTCCGCCACGAGCCTATCCGCTGATTTTTCGACCCTAGGCCGACGACAAGCGCTTCCCCGCCCAGCGAGGTTCCCCGCATGATCGACGACACCGATCGCCGCTCCTTTCTCAAGGCTGCGGCGGCTACAGGCGCGCTCGGCGCATTGGGCGCCGACGAGGCCGAAGCCCAGCCCATTCCCGGCCGTCTCGATCTCGGGCCGGCGGAACCCTTCTCCTTCGAGCGTCTGAAGGAGACCGCGCGCCGCCGCGTAGCGGAGCCCTTCCGGCCGCCGAGCCAGCCCGATCCGGAGATCACCTCCAAGATCGACTACGAGGCCTGGGGCAAGATCAGCTACGACACGAATTACGCGCTCACCACGGGCGCCGGCCGCTTCCCGGTCGAATTCTTCCACCTCGGCATGTTCTTCAAAAAGGCCGTGCGCTTCTATGCGGTGGAAGGCGGCGAAGCGCGCGAGGTGCTCTACAACCCCAAATATTTCGACATGCCGGAGGATTCGATCGCCCGTCGTCTGCCGCCGGGCGCGGGCTTTGCGGGCTTTCGCATTCAAGAGCCCAAGGACGGCCCGCTCGACTGGCGCAAGAATGATTGGGTCGCTTTTCTCGGCGCGTCCTATTTCCGCGCCATCGGCGAATTGCGCCAATACGGGTTGTCGGCGCGCGGCGTCGCGCTCGACACTTGGGTCTCCGGCCGGCCGGAGGAGTTTCCCGATTTCACCAATGTCTATATCGGCACGGAGACAGAAGACGGGCTGCCGCTGCATCTCCTGCTCGAAGGCCCCTCCATCGTCGGCGCGTTTCGCATCCTGGCGAAGCGCGGCAAGGGCGTTACGATGGACGTCGATTGCTCGCTGCATTTGCGCGGCTCCTTCGAGCGTTTCGGCATAGCGCCGCTCACCTCCATGTATTGGTTCTCCGAGACCAAAAAGCCCACCGCCGTCGACTGGCGGCCGGAGGTGCATGATTCCGACGGCCTCGCAATGTGGACCGGCCGCGGCGAGCGTCTGTGGCGCCCGCTCAACAATCCCGATCGCGTGATGGCTTCGGCCTTCGGCGACGAAAATCCGAAAGGCTTCGGCCTGCTGCAGCGCGACCGCAATTTCGATCATTATCTCGACGGCGTTTTCTATGACCGCCGCCCGAGCGTGTGGATCGAGCCCAAAGGCGATTGGGGCAAGGGAACGATTCAGCTCGTCGAGATTCCGACCGACGACGAGATCCACGACAATATCGTCGCCATGTGGGTTCCTGCGAAGCCCGCCGTTCCCGGCTCGTCTTTCGACTTCTCATATCGCCTGCATTGGCTCGCCGACGAGCCCGATCCGACGCCGCTCGCGCGCTGCGTGGCGACGCGGCTCGGCAATGGCGGCCAGCCCGGCAAGCCGCGCCCCAAAGGCGTGCGCAAATTCATGGTGGAGTTTCTCGGCGGACCGCTCGCGCGCCTACCCTTCGGCGTGAAGCCGGAGCCGGTGCTCTGGTCCTCGCGCGGAAGCTTCTCCTACATCTACACGGAAGCTGTGTTCGACGGCGTGCCGGGACATTGGCGCGCGCAATTCGATCTCACCGTCGATGGACATGATCCCGTCGAGATGCGGCTCTTCCTCACGCATAAGAACGAAGTGCTATCGGAGAACTGGCTCTTCCAATATCACCCGTTCTGAGGGCCTCAGCGCGCCTCCACGGCGACGTTTTCCGCGAGCCGCGCGGGATAGTCCCCCTCGCGCAGAATGCGCGCCAGCGCCTCCGCGGAGCGGCGCCAGGACAATATGTCGCAGGCAGGCGCAGCGGGCGGAGAGGTGAGCGCCTCCTTCAACCGGGCGAGCAGAGCGTCGCTGTCGCCCGGATCGAAATAGGACGCCCAGTCGCCGCCGACCTCGCGAAACACGGGAATATCGCTCGCTATGGCGCGCGCGCCGAAATGCGCCGCCTCGACGAGCGGCAGGCCGAAGCCTTCGGCGATGGAGGGAAACACGAGCGCATGCGTGCGCTCGTAGAGATAGCGCAGATCGGAGTCGCTCGCGCCGCGCAGCCAGAACAGGCGACGGCCGAATTCAGGATGCTCCAGAATACGCCGCTCGAGCGCGCGCACATTCCAGCCTTTCGAGCCGACGATGACATAGCGGACATCGGCGCCCTGCTCCCACCAGCGATCGAAGGCGCCGAGCGCGACCGCATGGCCTTTGCGCGGCTCCAGCGTGCCGACGCTGAGAAAAAGCGGCTGTCCTCCCGCCGCCGCCTCGACGGCGTGCGGTGACGGCGTCTCGTCGCCGGGCGCGCGAAAATCCGCGCCGAGCGGCCACCAGCCGAGCCGCAAGCCGCGCTTGCATGGCAGCCCACGCTCCCGCGCATAGGCCTGGAAATCATCGATGACCGCCTTGGAGATGCCGACGATCGCGTCACTCTCGCGAATGAGGAGATCGAACCATTCCACAAAGGCCCGATGCGCGGAATTCGTCACCACGGAGGGATAGAGGATCGGAATGAGATCGTAGAGGCAGCCGATCGTCTCGCCGCCGGCCTGCGCGACAATTTCGATCATTCGCGAATATTCCGCCGTGAGATGCCAGCCGGCGTCGAGCAGCAGAAATTTATCGCCGGCGGCCGGCGTCACCTCGTCTGGAAGATTGTCATGTGTGAAATGGGAAAAGAGCCGCCCATCCTCCATGAAGACGGGAATTCCGGCGCCGCTCTCGACCATCGCGCGCGCGATCTCGCGAACGACACGCTGAATGCCGGTGCGGCCTATGGTGCGATGTGTCGCCGTCATATCGACGAGCAGCCGCGCCTGCATCGCAGGCGGCGGAATATCACCGACGAGCGCTGTGCGCCACGCGCTCGCCTTATCGTCGCTCGGCTTTCGCCATACGCCGTCATGCAGGCGGCCGAGGCCGAACAGGCGCGTCACCGTCCAATAAAACTCGCGGGCGCGTGCATAGACGAACTTGGTGACGTCGTCGACCTCGCTGCGCGCGAGCTCGTCGATCTCCGCCTTCATCTCGTGCAGAAGAAAGGCCTCTATACGGCCATCGCCCGACGTTCTTTCGACCATATGCTCGCGACCTCGCCTGTGATGGTCGCGGACAATAGCGGCACGATCGAGCTAATCCAAATGCGCATTCGGCGCGCGTGGGCCGCCGAATGCGAGGACGCCGGCCGTGATCGCTGACGGATCGCGACCGGCGTAGCGCCAGCGAGAGTGTCCCGCTCAGCCCCCGTGGGAAATGATGGGGGCGAAATGAACCAAGGTGATGATCAGCGCGATCGCGCCGATGAACCACGCCAGAGACTTGACGATGTCCTTCCCAGAGGTCTGCAGAGCCATTTTCTTCTCCATTGGTACGCCGCCGCTCGTTGTTTCGAATTGGCTGCGTGCAGAGGCGTCAGGGGTCGCAGCTTGACCTATCGAATGGCGACATATTGCGTCGCGCGCAAGTTAATTTTTCGAGCAGCGTCGGGAAAAGGGCTTACTGCTGCGCCGGCTGCGGCTCGCCGACGCCCGGCTGCGCCTCACCCCGGCCCTTGGGCTCCTCATGGCCCGAACGATGGTCCTCGGCCGGCGCTTCGCCGGCCTGTGGCGTCTCATGCGCCTTCTCCCATCTCTCCATTGCTTCCGCATCATGCGCATGCGCGGCGTCCGGCGCGTCGATCGCCGCGTCGATGAGCAAATCACCGGCCTTCTCGAACACCAGAGTGAGCTCGAAGCCCCAGCCGACGGGGTTGATTTTCTTTATGCCCGAGAGATGGACGAAGGAGCCGCCGGGTGCGAGCGTCACCTTCGAACCATTGGGAAAGAAGATCGCATCTGCCGCGACCGCGAATTGTGGAGCGACATGCAGATCGAAGCCGCCGATCTCGGAAGATTTCACCCCGATGAGACGATCGGCGGCGTCGCCGCGATTATAGACGACCATGAACAGATTGGCGTCGCTCTCGCCGTCGCGTGGCGCGCGCAGCCAAGGATGCTCGACCTTGATGCCGCCTTTTTCATATTCATGCGCGCTCGCGCGAGAGAGGCCGCTCGCAGCCAGCGCAGCGCCTCCGGTCAAAAACAGAACGCGCCGTCGATCGATAGACATGCCCGCCTCCCTTTCGGCGCGCCGCAGGATCGCGGCGTCGCGCACAATGACGAAAGAAGCCGCCGCGATCACGCTCGCGGCGGCTTCGCCTTGAAAGAGTTTTTGTACCAGAGTCCGAATCCGACCAGTCCCAGCGCCGCAAAAAATGTCGCGATGGTGATGTTGCGGCTCTCGGTCTCGCCGACGGAGAAGGGAAAGCGCGAGACATATTCTTTCGTCCCGTCGTCGGTCTTCGCCTTCACCAGGCCGATGAACTTTCCCTTGTTCTTGAAGTCGTATTCGAAGTTGAGCGTGCCGGTGCGATATTTCTTCGCCGGCACATAGGTCTCTGTGTTCTTCTCGAGGTTCTCGTCGTCGCTCGCCTGACCGACGTCGCGCAGAATGCGGATCTCCAAATTCATGTCGCGCAGCTCATCCTGCACAGCGTCGAGCACGATGATGGTCGGGCCGACATCGGGAATGTCGTCGCAGAATTGCTCGCGCGATTTCAGCGGCTGATAGCCAGTGAAATTCATCTGATCGGGTCCGATCTTCATCTTGCATTGGCCTTCGTCGATGCTGACGCCGCCATGCGCCTGCGCCTGCGTCGCCATGCCGACGAAAATCGCGGCGGCAAAAAATCGAACGATCATGTCTCTCTCCCGATCGCGCGTCTTTAAAGGGGCGCGCTTTTCCCCGAGCGCCGCCGCCGCATCGGCTGCTCATCGTGACACGATGAATATAGATCGTATAGCGATATAAATGCAAGCGCGCGCGCCCGCTGCGCCGCCTGGCCGCGACGGTCCCGGGCGGAACGCCTTGACCCCGCGCGGGGCGAAGGCCATCATGGGCGCTTGGCCGAAGATCGCGGGCAGCGAATCCGAGGAGAATGAGAAAAATGTCGACGGCGCTCGAGAGCCGCCCTCAGGAAGCCGATGACGACGGCCGCCCCTCCGAGGAGGAGCTTCGCGCGCTCGCCGATTTCCGCTATGCGCTACGGCAATTTCTCGCCTTCAGCGAGCAGGCGGCCGCGGATGTCGGCCTCACCATGCAGCGCTATCAGGCGCTGCTCGCCATCAAGACGTTTCGCGAGGGGGCGCATATCAGCGTCGGCGAGCTCGCCGAGCAATTGCTGATCCGCGATCACAGCGCCGCGGAGCTGGTCTCGCGTCTCGAGCAAGCCAAGCTCGTCAAGCGTAAGAGCGATCCTCTCGATCGGCGCCGCTCGCTCATCGTGCTGACAATGCTCGGCGACCGCCGGCTGGCGCAGCTCGCTTTCGTGCATTTGCGCAAGCTGCGCGCCGACAAGAACGCCTTTCTGCATCTCTTCGACACGCAGGCGGACAGCCTGTCGCAGGATCCACCGACGCGCTGACGCAGCGCGCTTCGTCATGCCCACGACGACCCCCGGAGCCGTGCTTCGTCACGGCTCCGAGAGACGAGCGGCCGGATCAGGACTGCGACGACGACCACGGACGCATGAAGCTCAGCACCGTCGCGCTCAGCGTGCTGCCGGTGAGCACGACCGTCGCGCCGAGCGCCAGCAGAGCCACGAGATTGAGCACGAGATCATTGGTGTTTCCCGCGACCGCGAGAACGCCCAGCACGATCGCGGCCAAACCGGCCAGCGCCTGAATGCCCGCCGAGCCAGAGGCCATCTCGCTCGCCAGAAACTCACCGCCGACATTCTGCGACTGCACGGCCTCGCTCTTCGCCTGCGCATGACGCAGCGTGTAGAGATGCCACACGGCGTTGCTGCTGAGCACGAGCGCCGTGCCGAAAGCAATCGTCGCGATCGGAGTCAGCACGCCGGAATTGATGCCGAGCAATGAGAGAACGCCGAGCACAATTCCCGCCGCTCCCACGAGGAAGACGGCCGAGAGGCTGCCGCCTCCGAAATGCTCGAAATTCGCAGTCTTCGCGCCCGCTGGGAAAATGATCTGCGCATATTCCGACAGCATCGCGCCGCCTTGAATGAGCAGAGCGACGCCGAACACGATCGTCGCTATGCCGGCCATGAGCGGCGGATTGACTCCGGCGAGCCCACACACGGCGAGGACAATCGTTGCGATGCCTCCCACCGCATCGACGAGGCCGCCATAGACTGCGGCGTTTTCTTGCGCTGTCGCCTCTCGGAAGGTCATGGACATGAGGATCTCCGTTCCTGCAGCCCGTCCTGCAACCCCGCGAAGCATCTAGTCGCGCTGTCCGAGCCGGCAAGAGCGACGATCGCGCCCGTCGACGCGAGCGTCGCCATATCGGCGCCGACAGCGGAAAGCCGCAGGAACCAATCTTCGTCGAATGTGTTCAGTCGAGTCGGGGATTTGTTTTGTCGGGCGAAAGACCCCATTGGCGACGGAGGGCGTGATGAAATACAGAACTCTCGAAGAAATAACGAAACTTGCAGGCGTCGAGCCTGTCGAGGCGAAGCGTGAGCAGGCGTCGCTGCGTCGCGCGCGCTTGGAGCGGCTCGCCACTCTCATCGAAGCGCATGTCGGACGCATCCGCCTCTTCTCGATGATGGAATATGTGCCCGTGAAGGAGCGCGTGAAGCTTCGCCAGGACGAGTCGCCCTTGTCGATCGCCTTTCGCGACGCCGCCTTTCGCGAGGACGGCTTGAAAGGCGACAAGCTCGGCGATGCGATCGACTTTTTCCAGCTCTCCATGCGCGAGGCGCATCACATTTTCTGCGATTGCAATTATTCCGGCGCGATCACGCCCGGCGCCGTCGCCGCTCGCGCACGTTCCGTCGCGGAGAAGAAATCGCTCGGCGAGTTGTGGCGCAGCTTCACGCAGCGTCTCGGCCTGGCCTGACGAGGGACAGCGTAGGTAAGCGCAGATCAGGCCGCCGTCACGCGGCGGCCTGCGTTCATCAAAACGAATGGCGCGCCGGACAGGAGAATGTCCAGCGCGGCGAGCGACTGATGCCGCCCATTCACCGAGAGCCGCGGCAACGCCATGAGATGCTCGCGATGCTCCGGAAAAATCATGCCCGGACGCGTCGTCACAGCGCTGGCGAAGCCGAGCCGCGCCGCCAGCTCGAATTCTCGTCGCGCCGCCGAGGTCGGATCGCCGACCGGATAGCAGAAATGCGGGACCGGCCGTTGCAGCTCGGACTCTATCCGCAGCCGGCTCTCCGCCATCTCATAGATCGCGGCCGCGCAATCCACCTTGGCCAATCGCGCATGCGTCACCGAATGCGCGCCGATCGTCGCCAGCGCATGAGCGGACAGCGCGCGCAGCTCGTTCCATCCGAGGCACAGACGCCGCGTGAGCGCGTGAGGCTCGATCCGCGCCTCGGCGGAGAGAGCGGTGACGACGCGCAGCAGCTCCGCCTCGTCGCCGGCGCGCAGCTGCGCATAGACCTCGGCGAAGGCGAGGCGCTTCTGCGCCGCCGTCGCCGCCGCGCAACAGATACGCTTGCCGCCGGCGATGACGTCGAGACGATCGAGGCGTCGGATCGCCTCCTCCAGCTCAACCCACCACAGCCGCGCGGAAGCGTCGGCATAGCCCGCGGTGAGATAGAGCGTGAATGGCGCGTTATGGCGCTCCAGCACCGGCAGCGCATGCTCGACGAAATCGCGATAGCCGTCGTCGAAGGTGAGAACGGCGAAGGGCGCTCCCGCCTCGCCGGCGCGCAGCCGCGCGAGCGCCGTCTCCAGCGAGACGATCTCGACGCCGCGCTGACGCAGCCGCGCGATCAGCGCGTTCAAAAATTCCGGCGTGATCTCCAGCGGCTGATTGGGCTCGAAAGCCTGCTCGAGCCGTGGCCGCACGCGATGGAACATCAATATCGCGCCCAGCCCGCGCGTGTAGGGCTCGGCGAGGCGGTGCGCGCCGCTCGCGCGGAAGAACTCCATGCCCGCCTCTATGGCCATTCGACGCCATTTCGTCACAGCCGCCGCGCCTCCCCGCGCATTTCTTTTTCTGCCGCACCATCTCGAGGTCTCGTTGACCTTTCCTTGCTAGTGTCGCGAAGAAGCGAAAACATCAGCAATGCGGCGACGATATGGTTAACGCAAGAACAGAGAATTTCAGAGAAGAAAGCCTCATGGAGCTGTCGCGACCGGAGACCTCCGTGGATGAAATCTCGCTCGACGTCTTCTCCTCCTTCGAGGCGGCGCGCGCGGATTGGGAGGTTCTGTTCGCCAATGCGCCGGCGAGCGCCTATCAATCTTTCGGCTTCGCGCTCGATTGGTTCGAGACATTCGGACGCACGCGCGGCCTCACGCCTATGATCGTGGTCGCGCGACATAGCGAGGGCGTGCGTCATGGCGAGGGCGCACGCCCTCTCGCGCTGCTCGCGCTGGCGACGTCGCGTCTCGGCCCTTTGCGGATCGCGCAATTTCTCGGTGGCAAGGAGAGCAATTTCAATCTCGGCCTCTTCGCCGCGGATGCGCGTCTCGACGCCGCCGCGCTTCGCACGCTGCTGCGCCGCGCCGCGCGCGCGGGCGGCGTCGATCTCTATCGTCTCGGCAATCAGCCGCAGGCTTTCGAAGGCGTCGCCAATCCGCTCGCCCTGCCCGGCTCGAGCGCGAGCCCGAGCTTCGCCTATGGAACGAGCCTTCCCGCGACGGCGAGCGAGCTCGATGCGCGCTTCTCCGCCGACGCGCGCAAGAAGCTGCGCAAGAAGCAGGCGCGGCTCGAGAAGATGGGCGCGCTCGTCTTCGAGCATTGCGCGACGGGCGCGCGGGCGAGAGAAATTCTCGAGGCGCTGCTCGCGCAAAAGGCCGAACGCTTGCAAGATCCCTCCTTTGCGAGCGGCGCCATGCGCGATTTCGTGCTCGGCCTGTGTGGCGGCGCGCTCGATGTCCATGCGCTGACGCTGGATGGACGCATCATCGCGACCTATGCGGGCTTCATCCATCGTGGACGCTTTTCGGCGATGCTCAACTCCTTTGTGGCGGAGGAAGAGATCGCGCGCTCCTCGCCCGGCGATCTGCTGCTGCATTCGCTGCTGCGCGATCTGCTCGCGCGCGGCGTCGCACGCTTCGATCTCGGCGTCGGCGAGGCGCGCTATAAGAACGCTGTCTGCGACGAGACGATCGCGCTCGTCGACACGCTCGTTCCGGCGACGCCGCTCGGCGCGCTCGCGGCGCCCGTGCTTTCCGCGCTCACGCGCGCCAAGCGCGCGGTGAAGCAGAACCCGCGTCTCCTCGCCACGCTCACCGAGCTGCGCCGCCTCGCGCGCTGATTTTACGCGGCGGAAGCGTCGGCGGGAGCCGTCTCATCCTCGAGCAGGAAGGCGTCACGCACGCCGGCCTGCGCCAGCTCGTCTATGACCGCCTCGGCCGCGCGCTCGGAGCCGCTCACCAGAACGATATCGAAGGATGGCGCGAGGAACATGGCGCGATCATAATCGCGCGTGGCGAAGACGATGAAATCATAGGTCTGCGCCAACGCTTCCAACACAGGCTCGGCGTCCTGATCATATTCCGCCGCGGCGCGGCCGCCCGGCATCACATGCAGACGCGAATCCGCGTCGCGATGAATGGCCTCGGCGAAGGTCGCGGCGCCGCTCGAGAGATCCGCGAGGCCGAGCGGCCGGGCGCGATCCACATCGGGGATCAGGCGATCATAGAGCTCGCCGCGCTCCTGCGCATCGGCAGCGACAATGATGGCGAGACCACGCCGCGCGAGCGCGCGCGACAATGTCACCGCGCTGTCGAAACTATGCTCGGCGTCGGCGCAGCCGACCATCAGAACCTTTACCGAGAGCGTCGCCATGCGCGCCGCATCGATCTTTCCGACAACGCTGGATCGATAGGCGCGCGTCGTCGATCTGCTCTCGAGCTTGGGCGTGCGCGCCGGCGACAGACGCGTCCGCGACTCGGCGGCGAGGCTCGCCATCGGCGGAGGCGGCGCCTCCTCCTCTTCGTCTTCAGGCTCCACGAAGATCGGCTCGCGCCGATTGGCGGCGGCGATGCGAGCCTTCGGCGGCGTCTCCAGCTCCTCTTCCTCGCGTTCCTCGAGGCGCGGAGCCGGAAGCGGCGCCGTGCCGCGCACGCGCGCGCGGCCGCTCAGCAGCTCGATCGCGATGATCGATCCGGCGGAGAGAACGAAAGCGGCGATCGTCGCAAAGGCGGTGATCGGAACCTTCTTCGGGAAGGACGGAATGGGCGGAGCGACGGCGCGCTGAATGACGCGGGCATCGGCTGGCGAGGCCTTCGGCCCGTCGCGCGCCAGCGCCTCCTGATATTTGGCCGAATCCGCCTCGAGCTGATCCTTGAGCACGCGCGCGGCGCGCTCGAGCTCGCGCAGCTGCACCTCATCCGCGCCCGCGGCGCCGGCGACGCGCTTCTGCTCATCCATCGCACGCGCGAGATTTTCGACGCGGGCGGAGGCGATATGCGCCTCATTCTCCAATGTGCGCGCCGTGCGCTCGGCGGCGCGGCGCCAATCGGCTTCGAGATCGGCGAGCTGCGCCTGCAGCTCCTTTATGCGCGGATGGCCGGGCAGCAGCGTGCGCGATTCGAGCGCGAGCTGAGCGCGCAGCGACACGCGCTGCTCGCCGATTCGGCGGATCATCTCATTATTGGCGACGTCGGGAATCTCGCCGACGCGATTTTGCCGCAGCATGTCGCGCACCAGCCGGGCTTTTGCCTCGGCGTCGGCCTGCGCGGTGCGCGAGATGGAGAGCTGATTGGCGAGATCGCCGAGCTGCTGCGTGGCGATCGTCATATTATTCGTGCCGGCGAAGAGGCCGGAGCGCGAGCGGAACGCCTCCACCTTGGCCTCGGCCCTGGCGAGCCGCTCGCGCAGATCGGCGACCAACGGACTCAGCGATTGCGCGGCGTCGCGGGCGTTCTCGCGCTTCGCCTCGCGCTGAATGTCGATATAGAAGGAGGCGATGGCGTTGGCGGCGCGCGCCGCGAGATCGGGATCGCGCGCGGAGAATTCGATCTGCAGCACGCGCGTTTTCGTCGGCGAGAGCACGAGCAGCTTGTCGAAATAGGCGTCCAGCATGCGCTCTTCCGGCGCGAGCTTGGAGGGATCGCGCGTCAGCCCCAGCATCACGCCGATCTTCGTGCCGAGCCCGAGGCCATTGGCGATCGGATCGAATTCGGAATTGCCCTGCAGATCGAGCGATTTCAGCACGCGCCGCGCGAGATCGCGCGAGGTGAGCATTTGAATCTGGCTCTGCACGGCCTCGGCGTCGGGCGCTGCGGCGGGGTCGGCGCGCTCCTTATCGGCGCGCGTCAGATAGCTCTCTTGATTCTCGAGCAGCACGCGCGCCTCGGCCGTGTAGCGCGGCTTGACGATATTGACGAAAGCCAGCGCGCCGAGAAAAGCGGCGAGCGTCACGCCGATGACGATGCGTCGACGCCGTGACAAGGCGCCGGCGATCTGCCCGAGATCGATCTCGCCGGTCGAGACATCCCCATGCGAAATCTCGCGCGACATCTCACGTCCCATCTCGCCCCGGGGGCTCCCCGCGTCATCGTGAGGGTGGCCGAAACTCATCTCGCGAACTCCATTTGGCGCATGGACCTTGTACCGAGATTATGGTTTCCGCGGGGTTAACCGCGGCGAGACGGCGCCATAGAAGAGGCGACGCCGCGACCCGCGACGATCAGGCTTTGTTAACCATGAGCCGTTAAAAATTTCCGCCGGGACACGTTCTTAAGCTGTTCCTCGAGCCCGAGATTCTAAATGCCGAGATATGGCTTTCTCCTGTTCTGGCTGATGATGTGCGCGACATTGTCGGGATGCGCCCTGCCGGGCGCCTATATTCCAGAGCTTTTGACCTCCTCGACCGAGGAGCCCTACACGCTCGCGGCCGGCGATCGGCTGCGCGTGATCGTCTTCGGCCAGGACGCGATCTCCAACAGCTACACGGTCGACGGCTCCGGCCATATTTCGATGCCGCTCATCGGCATCGTTCCGGCGGCCGGCCTCACGACCCAGGCGCTGCAACATGAAATCGCCGCACGTTTGCGCAACGGATTCGTCCGCGATCCTCGCGTCTCGGTGGAAGTCGAGGCGTATCGTCCCTTCTTCGTGCTCGGAGAAGTGATGAGCGCTGGACAATATCCGTTCGTCGAGGGTCTCACCGTGCAGAAGGCGATCGCCATAGCCGGCGGCTTCAGCCCGCGCGGCTATCAAGGCGAGGTCGATCTGACGCGCGACTACGGCGGCGGCGTTCCGGTCACCGGCCGCGTGCCTTTGCTGCAGGCGGTCCGGCCGGGAGACACGATCACCGTTCGCGAACGGATTTTCTAAGAAGAAAGATGCGCGAGAATCGGCAGAGCCAGACGAGCGACGACGAGAGCCCCGGACGGCTGCGCATCGTGCATGTGATGCGCGCGCCGATCGGCGGACTCTTTCGTCATGTCGTCGATCTCGCCTGCGCCCAGGCGGCGCGCGGACATGCTGTCGGCCTCATCGCCGATTCCTCCACCGGCGGCGAGCGCGCGGAGGCGACGCTGCGAATGCTCGAGCCTTCGCTGGAGCTCGGCGTCACGCGCTTGTGCATGCGCCGACTGCCGAGCTGGAGCGATCCGATCGTCGCCTTTCGCATCGCCACGGCGCTGAAGCGGCTCTCGCCCGATGTCGTGCACGGCCATGGCGCCAAGGGCGGGCTCTATGCGCGCCTGCCGGCGCTGCTGCCGATGTTTCCGACGCTGCCGCATCCGCATGTTCGCGTCTACACGCCGCATGGCGGCAGCCTCCATTACGATCCGGACGCGCTCGTCAATCGTCTCTATCTCTCGGTGGAGAAAGCGCTGGAGCGCGTGACCGATTTCATCCCCTTCGAGAGCGCCTATGCGCAAGAGCGCTTCGCCAGAGCGATCGGCTTCTCCGGCTCTGTGACGCGCGTCGTGCCCAATGGGCTGCGGCCAGAGGAGTTCGAGCCGCTCACGCCGATCCCCGACGCCGCCGATTTTCTCTATGTCGGCGAATGGCGCCGCTTCAAAGGCGTGGACACGCTGATCGAGGCGCTGTCGCTCATTCGCGACGCGACCGGCGAAGCGCCGCGGCTCGCGCTCGTCGGCTCCGGGCCGGACGAAGCGGCTCTGCGCGCTTGCGCCGAAAGGCTCGGGATGAGCGAGCGTCTCTCTTTCGCGCCGCCCATGCCGGCGCGCGAGGCGCTGCGACTGGGGCGCATATTGGTGGTGCCGAGCCGGGCCGAGTCACTTCCGTATATCGTGCTCGAGGCCATCGCCGCGCGCATGCCGCTCATCGCCACCAATGTCGGCGGCATTCCAGAGATTTTCGGCGAGCACGCGAATCGTCTCGTCGAAAGCGACGATCCGGCGGCGCTCGCGCGCGCGATGATCGCCGCCAGCGGCATGGATGAGGAGGCGCGGCGCCGCGCCGCCGGCCAGCTCGCTGAACGAGTAGCAGAAAATTTCTCTTTGACTGCAATGGTCGAGGCCGTGCTGCGTGGATATCGCGATGCGCTGGAGGCCGCCGGACATCGCCGCGCCGCGGAGGCCGTTCTGCCGCAGCGAGCCTGATGAGTGGAGTAACGTCATGTGTGCTTTCGCCCTACGCGACATCAAAGCGGCCGCGCCGGCCAATGATGATAGTCGCGTCGCCTCGCGGCTGGCGGAAATCTCCGCCGATGCGCGGCCGATTCCCGCCTATTCGCCGGTCGTGCTGGCGGGCCTCGTCCGTATCCTCGAATTCGCGCTGATAACGGCGGCCGGCTTCGCTGTGCATCGGCTGCATGTCGCGCCCGGCTATGGCTATGGCGTCGAATATTTCATCGTCATACCAGGAATGGCGCTGCTCGCGGTCGTCGCGTGGCAGGCGCTCGATCTCTACACGCCCGCCGCCTTTCGCACGCCCATCGGCCATGGGCTCAAGCTGGCCGGCGGCTGGACTCTGGTCTTTCTCGCGGCGCTCGCGGCGATCTTCTTCCTGAAGCTCGACAACGCCCTGTCGCGCGTCTGGCTGCTCGGCTGGTACGCCGGCGGGCTCGGCGTGCTGGCGGCGGAGCGCTTCGCCGTCGCCGCCGTGGTGCGCTCGCTGACGCAGCAGGGCAAGCTCGACCGTCGCACCGTCGTCGTGGGCGGCGGCCCGGCGGCCGAGCCCGTGCTACGCGCGCTCGCCGCCTCGCAGCAGGACAGCGATCTGCGCATATTGGGCGTGTTCGACGATCGCCGCGACGATCGCTCGCCGGATGTCGTCGCCGGCTATCCCAAGCTCGGCACGATCGACGATCTCGTCGAATTCGCGCGCCACACGCGGCTCGATCTCGTGATCTTCACCCTGCCCATCTCGGCCGAGACGCGCCTTCTGCAAATGCTGCGCAAGCTCTGGGTGCTGCCGATCGACATTCGGCTCGCGGCGCATACCAATAAGCTGCGCTTTCGCCCGCGCTCCTATTCCTACATCGGCAATGTTCCGGTTCTCGACGTCTTCGACAAGCCGATCGCCGATTGGGACGTGCTGATCAAATCCGCCTTCGACAAAATCGTCGGCGCGTTCTGCCTTCTGCTCTTCGCGCCGGTGATGGCGGCGGTGGCGCTGGCGATCAAGCTCGACTCGCGCGGCCCGGTGCTGTTCCGTCAGACGCGCTACGGCTTCAACAATGAGAAGATCGAGGTCTATAAATTCCGCTCCATGTATGCGGACAAGCTCGATCCCGCCGCAGCCAAGCTCGTCACCAAGGGCGATCCGCGCGTGACCCGCGTCGGCCGCTTCATCCGCAAAACCTCGCTGGACGAGCTGCCGCAGCTGTTCAATGTCGTGTTCCAGGGCAATCTTTCGCTGGTCGGCCCCCGCCCCCACGCCATGCATGCGCGCGCCGCCGAGCATCTCTATGACGAGGTGGTCGACGGCTATTTCGCCCGCCACCGCGTCAAGCCCGGCCTCACCGGCTGGGCGCAGATCAATGGCTGGCGCGGCGAGACCGACACGCCGGAGAAGATCCAGAAGCGCGTCGAATGCGATCTCTATTACATAGAGAACTGGTCGATCCTGCTGGATATGTACATTCTCGCGCTCACGCCGATCGCGCTGCTGAAGACCGAAAACGCTTATTGAGGGGAGCCTCGCCGCGCGAGGCTTTCGCTCTTTTCTCCCCGCCCCGAAACGCGAGCCCTCGAGGCTCGCTCTCATCCCCGCGAAAACCATCCGATTGATCCATGCGCCAGCGAGGCCTATCCTGGCCTTCGCCGACGCGCGCGGATGCGATTCCCCGGAGCGCCCGAACCTGATCCATCACATCAACATGAGCAGAATTATCGTTATTCTGCTTGTATTTAGATCGCGAAGTTCATGCAGCGCCCGAGCCTTCTCATCGTCTTTCTCGCTGCGCTCTCGGGCGCGGCGGGCGTCGCGCTCGCGGCCGCGAGCGCGCATATTTCCAACGCCGCCAATCTCGAGACGGCGAGCCGCTTCCTGATGATCCATGCGGCGGCGGCGCTCGGCCTCGGCGCGCTGCTGGCGGCAAAGCCGCCGCTCGCGCGCTGGCTCGGCGGCGCGAGCTTCGCCCTCATCGCGGGCGTCGCGCTGTTTTCCGGCGACCTCGCCGCCCGCAGCTTCACCGGCGATCGGCTGTTTCCTTATGCGGCGCCCATCGGCGGCTCGCTGACGATCGGAAGCTGGCTGGCGCTGGCGGTCTGGGCGCTCGCCGCGCTGCGGGCGAGGTAGCAGCCCGCGCTTTCCCGCTCTGGACAGGAGGCCGGAATCGACCTCACCCTCGCGAGCGTGGGGGCGAGATGGGGAAGATGGAACAATGGAGCGCGGAGGCGGCGCTCGGTCGACGCGTGCTCGTCGTCGAGGATGAGCCGCTGATCGCGCTCGCGCTCGAGGAGACGCTCGCCGAGCATGGCTTCCGCGTCGTGGCCTCGGCCCAGACCGTCGCCGTCGCATTGCGGAACATCGCCAGCGCGCAATTCGACGTCGCTCTGCTGGACCTGTGCATCGGCGCCGAGAGCGTCGAGCCGGTCGCCGACCGCCTCGCCGCAATGGGCGTTCCTTTCGTCTTCACGACCGGCTATGGCCGCTCGGCTCTGCCCTCGGCCCACGCCACGCGCCCGATCGTCGAAAAACCCTTCCGCACCGAGGCGCTGATCGCGGCCCTGGTCGCGGCGTCGCGACGCGCCGCGCAAGACGCCTGAGGCAGAGACGGCGAGATACCGAGGACCGGACGGCTTGTCTCTTGCGATCACGCTCCATGTAAGGGGGAGTTGCCTCAAAACGGGTGCCGCGTCATGTCTTCGCGTAAAAGCGGCGATCGGGGATGCTCCCGACGTCGCCTCGCCGCTCTCGGCGGCTTGGTCTTGGGCCTGGTGATCGCGACGCTCGAGCCTTCTTCCGCATTGGCCCAGGATTTCTTCCAGCAATTGTTCGGCGGCGGAGGCGGCGGCTATTCGGATTATGGCGGCGCGGGCGGCTATCAGAGCTATCGCCGCCACGGCCACGCCCGGCGCCATGGCGTCGCCCAGCAGGAGCGCCGCGCCTATGTCCCGCGAGACCGCCGGGGCGAGCAGCCCAGAGCCTCCCGCGGCGGCGAGCCGGAGCGCTCCGTCTATACGGAGACCGCGGCCGGCGGACGCTCCTACTGCGTGCGCGAATGCGACGGCTATTTCTTCCCCGTCGGCCTCTATTCGAGCGCCAATGACACGGCGAGCCATCAGCGCGCCTGCGGGCGCCTCTGCCCCGGCGCGCGCACGACGCTCTATGTGATGCGCGGCGGCACCGACAAGATGGAGGACGCGGTGGCGGCGCGCGGCGGCGCGACCTATGCGCGGCTGATGGCCGCCCTGCAGCGCAAGAACGAGGGCAAGGCCGAGGGCGAGAAGGACAAGGAATGCTCCTGCCACGCCGGCCAGACCAATGAGAGCTCGATCGAGGCGATCTATCTCGACCCGACGCTGCGGCGCGGCGACGCCGTGATGACGACCCATGGAGTCGAAATCTTCCACGGGGCCAGCCGCTATCCTTATTCGAAGAGCGACTTCCGCCCCCTCGCCCGCTCCCCCGATCTCGACGAGCCGATCCGCCGCCGCCTCGCGGCGTTGGAGCGCGCCAGCAAGCAAGGCCGGCCGAGCCTCGAGCGCCGCGCTGCGCGGCCGGTGAGCGAGCGCCGCAGCCAGTCGGGCGGGCGCGAGCCGCGCGACTGACCCTTCCCCCGGCCGACCAGCGACAATCCGGATAAAAAAGGCGAGCCCGATTGCGGGCTTGCCATCGTCCTCCGGTGTCGATATGCCCAACGCACCGCACAAGTCGGGACGATGCGCAGCGGCGGCCCTTGCTATCATCTCTTTCGAACGTCGGCCATTGCGGCGCCGAGAGACGACCGGGTCGCCACGACTTTCATGAGGTGATCCGATGGGCAATCCATATGCGACGAAGGGGCCTTCCCAATTCTGGCGCACGGCTGTCGCCGACCTCGCTCCCGAGGATGTCAGCCCGATCCCGCACAAAAAATTCCTCATCGGCGAGGAAGACCGCATAGCGACCGCGGGCAGCTGCTTCGCGCAGCACGTGTCCCGCTACATTGAGGCGATGCCGGGCGTCCGCTTCCTGCAGACCGAGGCGAGCCCCGCCGATCAGCCGGTGTTCTCGGCGCGCTATGGCAATATCTACACGGTCGCCCAGCTGCGCCAGCTGCTGCTCGAGGCCACCGGCCAGCTGAGCCTGCCGCCGCTCGTCCTGCCGCGTCCCGACGGCCGCTTGGTCGACGCTTTTCGTCCGACGACCTATACGGAAGGCTTTGCGAGCCCCGAGGATGTCGCCGCCGCGCGGCGCGCGCATCTCGAGGCGGTGCGCCGTGTGTTCGCCGATTGCACCGTGTTCGTCTTCACGCTGGGACTCATCGAGGGCTGGACGACGCCGGACGGCCAGTTCGTTCTGCCCATCCACCCCGGCGTCACGACGGATGATCCGCAGGCCGCCGCCGCCCTCTTCCATCGCTATTCCTATGAGGAGGTGAAGGCCGATCTCGAAGAGTTCCTGGCCGGGCTGCGCAAGATCAATCCGGGCGCGCGCGTCATTCTGACGGTCTCGCCCGTGCCGCTCACGGCGACCTACACCGACGAGCATGTGCTGTCGGCGACCGTCTACAGCAAGTCAGTGCTGCGCGCCGTCTGCGGCAGCGTCGAGAGCTCTGTCGAAAACGCCTATTATTTCCCGTCCTACGAGATTATTTCCAGCCATTTCAACGATGGGAAATATTACGACAGCAATAAGCGCACCGTGCCCGAAATCGGCGTCTCCCACGTCATGCGCGTCTTCAAGACCGCCTATTTCGGTCAGACGCCGGAGCCCGTCGCACCGCCCCCGAAGCCGGCCACAGAAAGCAGCGTGCTGAACCAGTCCTATGCGGGACGCATCATCTGCGACGAAGAGAAATACGGCACGAACATAGGGTTCTGAGATGAAGGTCATCGTTGTTTCGAACTGCGCGACGTCCACCTATTACGAGGTGGTCCTGACGCTGTTCCCCGATTGGACCATCAAGGCCGCTGGGTTCAACGAGGCGGAACGATGGCTCGAGACCGGCGAGAAGCCCGAGTTCGAGAAATATCTCAAAGAGTGTGATCTCTATATCGGCTGGCCGCTCGACGGGCTCCGCCTGGCGAGCGTGCTCAATCCGAACGCCGAGCGCGTGATCATTCCCGAAATCAATTTCCGAGGCCTGCATCCAGACGTCGCCATGCTGGACGGCTTCTGGGGTCCTTTCAGCGAGGGCGCGCCGCACACACAGACCTCTCTGATCGCGCTCGGCGCGAAGGCGATCGGCAAGACGGCGGAGGAGACGCAGGCGCTCTTCCGCGAGGACGTCTATGAGAGACTGGGCTATTTCGACCTGTACAAGTCCGAGCGGAGCCGCGTCGTCGCAGAATTCGGCAAGTATGGCATTCGGCTGGAAGACGCGTTCGACTTTTGGGAGACGCAGCGCGACTTCTTCTATATCTGCCACCACCCTCGCAGCTTCGTTCTCGTCGACATCACTCGGAACGCTCTCAGGGGGCGCTTTCTCGACGAAGAAGCATTCGCCCGCTCAGAGTCGCTGCGCAGCACGCAACCCGATAGGCTCGCCATTTCGGAAGTATGGCCCGTCTATCCCGAAATCGCGCATCGCTTCGGGTTCGAGGGCGGCTTCACCTGGCTCAAGCAGCCCCAATATGCGCCTCGCGAAATGTCGCTGTCCCGCGTGATCGACATCATCTTCGAATCGCTCGGCAGAATGGACGACGCTTGGAAGTCCGTGCCCTTCATCGCCGAATGCGCCAAGACGCTCGAGAGAGTCTAACTCAGTTCAGCCGCTCCTCCTCCTCGAGGAGCGCCTCGGCGCCGGCAGGCGATGCGCTCGCCGCCTTCTGTTTCGGCGCGCGCGACCAAGGCCGGTCCTCGCCCGGCGAGCGGGCAGTTCGCCATTCTACTCGCTCGCCAACGAAGCGCAGGGTCGCCGCGCCGGTCTCAGCGAGCTTGCGGCGATCGAGAAGGATAGGCGCGCCGCAGCCTTCGGGCGCGTAGAAGGGCGCGATGACGATCGCCGCGCGGGCGCAATCTTCGATCAGCGCCTTGCGATCCGTCACCAGCGCGACGGCGCGGCCATCGATCGCCTTGGCCACGCAGCCGAGATCGTCGCAGGAGACGCCGCCACGGGCGTCGGCCGGCGCTCTTGTGTCGGCGTCGGCGCGCAGCCATTGCTCTCCGACGAAGGAGAGCTTTCCGCGGCCGAGCAGCGCCAGCTCACCGGAGGGTAGGCGCAGCGCCGCGGCGTCGCCGCCGGGCGCCACGGCGAGATCGAAACCCTCTCCGCTGGCGGCGCCGAACAGGCCGAGCATGGCGAAGGGAATAGCCATCGCCCGGAACAGCCATGTCCGCCACAGCACGAGCGACAGAACCGCGAGCGACAGGAAAATAATCGCGAAAGGCGCGAAGCTCTTCACCGGCAGGCTGGCGCCGGGCGCGGCGCCGATGAGCCGCGCTATGGCGGTGACGAGATCGATGCCGAAGCCGACATAGCGCCAGACCGGGCCGTCAAGGCCAAAAGGATAGAGAAAGGCGCCTAGCAGCGCCCCTGGCACGGCGAAGAATTCGATGATGGCGAGCGTCAGCGGATTGCCGATCAGCACATAGGGGCTCAATTCGTGAAAATCACCGGCCATGAAGGAGGCTGTCGCCGATGTGGCGCAGAGCGTCGCGAAGATCGGCGCCGCCGGCCCGCGCAGCAATAGCTCGCCCAGATTCTCGCGCCAGCGCGCGAAACGGGAGGGCGTTCGGCCGAAAGCAGGCGGCTCGCGCCGACGCTCGATGAGCGCGCCGCGCGCCTCATAGACGGCGACCAGCGCCGCCACTGCGGCGAAGGAGAGCTGAAAGCTCGCTCCGAGCAGCGCCTCCGGCTGGAAGGCGACGATGAAGAAAACTGCCAGCGCCAGATTGCGCATGGACAGCGACGGCCGATCGAAGAGCACGGCGATCAGCATAATCGTCGTCATGATGAGCGCGCGCTCCGTGCCGACGCGCGAGCCCGTGCCTATGTCGTAGAGAACGGCGCCGACGATGGCGACGCCGGCCGCCCATTTCTTTATGGGATAATTCAGCGCCAGCGTGCGCGAGAGCGCCAGCAGCCGACGCAGCCCGACGAAGAAAATGCCGGCGACGAGCGTCATCTGCACGCCGGATATTGTGATGATGTGGAATATGCCGGCGCGGCGGATCAGCTCTTTCGCCTCCTCGCTCAGAAAATCGCGCTTGCCCGTCACCATTGCGGCGGCGATGGCGCCGGTGTCGCCGCCGAGCGCGCGATAGACCCGCGCCGCCAGCGCATTGCGCAGCCGATCGACGGCCGCGAAGAAGCGCAGCGACATTGACGCGGGATCAGGCGGCGGCATGACGTCGATGCGGCCGAGCGCATTGCCGACGCCCCCTAGCCCGGCGAAATAAGCGTCGCGCGAGAAATCATAGCCGCCCGGCAGAGCGGCATGGGCCGGCGGCAGCACGCGCGCCTTCAGCGCGATAAAATCGCCGGCCGAAAATTTCGCCTCGCCCCGCGTGGTCAGCCGCACGCGAAACGGCGCGACGTCATTGGGCAATCCTTCCGCGCTGGCGAGGCGCAGAATGAAGCGCGCGCCATTGGGGCGCGGGTCCAGCTCCTCGACGAAGCCGGTGAGAAAGCCGACCCCGGCGCGTGAGACGATTGGCGCATCGACGCGCGCGGCGCGCCAGACGGCGGCGAAGAAGCCGCCCGAGAGGCAGGCGAGCAGGAGAAGCAGAGCGCCCGCCCTATGCGCGCGCAGAAGGATGGCGAGCGCCGCCAGAATGGCGAGGCCCGCCGCAGAGAAGGCGAGCGAGGGCTCGCGATCGGCCACGAAATAGAGAAGGACGCCGGCGCCGGACGCCACCGGCAGCCACAGAAACGGCCGCCGCAGCGCGATTTCTTCTTCCAGCGCGGCGCGGGCGGCGTCGGCGAGCGACGCGAAAGCGGCCGAAAAGGCGGGGCGTATGACGCCCCTCGCCCGATCGGCCGCGCCGGCGACGGCTTTCGCGCTCCAACTCACCAAAGGCCCCGGATATCGCAGCTCGAGCAAGGTCGAGCTCATGCTATATCCGAAACCACCGAGCGCGCGAGCGCCGCGACGATCAAAAACGCGTCGTCAGTTCGGTCAGCCATTCCGGCGAGGCGGCGACGAGGGCCGCCTCCAGCGGCTTGTCGAGCCCGGTGGCGATCATGAGGCCGATGGAGGCGAGCGTCGCGCCGAGCGCGCCCTTGCCCCATTTGCCGCCAACGAGCAGCGACTGCCGCAGCCGCATGGCCAGCCCCCGCGAGACGGCGCCGAGCGCGACCAGAGGCAGGCCGGCGCCGAGCCCGAAGAACGCCATCACCAGCCCGACCTGGCCGAGGTTTTGGCCCTGAGCCGCGAGCAGCGAGGCGGCGCCCAGAGTCGGCCCGGCGCAGGGACTCCACACCGCGCCGAGCAGCAGGCCGAGCGCCAATTGGCCGCGCAGCCCATGGGTCGAGAAGCCGGAGAAGCGCCGCTCGATCCAATCGGCGACCGGCCCGCCGGCGGCGGCGATCCTGACTTGCAGCGCCGGCGCCGCCAGCAGCACGCCCAGCGCCACCATCAGCAGCGCCGCGCCGAAGCGCAGACTATCGCCGTCTATCCCCGCCCCGAAGCCGATGAGCGCGAGAAACAGGCCGATGGCGACGAATGAGGAGGCGACGCCGAGCGCCAGCGCCGCCGGCCCGAGCTTGTGCTCGGAGGCCGCCGCGCCGAGAATGATCGGCAGCAGCGGCAGCACGCAGGGCGAGAGCGTGGAGAACAGCCCCGCCAGAAAGGCGAGGCCGGCGCCGGCGAGATCGACCGTCATCACAGCGCCTTGTCGAGCAGCGCTCCAATCGAAGAGGCGCTGGTGTCGCCGACCGAGCGGCCGGTCTCGCTCTTCCCCTTGAAGACGATGAGCGTGCTCTGCGTCGTCGCGTGGAAATCACGCAGCGCGTCCTTCTGGCTGTCGAAATCGACCTCGAACACCTGCAGCGTTCCGAATTTGGGATCTTTGCCGAGCTTCTCGAGGATCGGCTGCTGCGCCTTGCAGGTAGGACACCAGGGCGCGTGAATCTCGACGAGGATCGGCTTGCCGGCCGTTTGCGCCGCCTCGAAGCCTTGCGGCGTGAAGGCGTGCTTCTCGGCGGCGAAAACGGGCGTCGCGAGCAAAGCGGCGGAACAAAACGCGGCGGCGAAGCGCAGTTTCATGGGTGAAATCCTCTGTTGTTCAGGGTCCGCGAAGGCCCGGGAGAAACGGGCGGCGACGCCACGGCCGCCGCCCGCTCACGGTCTATACGCGAGCGCATTCCCCGATGTTACGCCGGGGGAAGCCCCTTTCGCGCCTCTCCCTTCTCGGCGACCAGCATGGCGAGCAGCATTTCGACGAGCCCGCCGCCATTGGCCCGGCCGTCGCCGCCGCCGACGACAATGCCGGGAACGAGCGGCAGCTTGCCATTCTCGATCGCCTCGGCGAAGCGCAGCAGCACGGTCGAGTTGAGCTGATACTCTGGCCCGCCATAGGCGGCGACCTGCTTTTCCGTCGCCTCCGCTTGGGCGAGGCCGACGGCCTTGATCTTCTCGGCGTCGGCAAAGCCGATGGCGCGAATGCGATCCGCCTCGCCCTGCCCTTCGACGCGGGCGCGCTCGGCGTTGGCTTTCGCCGTCACCTGGATCGTCTCCGCCTCCTGCCGCGTCTGCGCGAGGCGCGCCTTGCCTTCGTTCTCGCGCAATTGAATGGCGAGCGACGACGCCGTGATATTGGCCTGCTGCTCGGCGAGCGCCTGCTTCTCGCGCAGGCTGCGCTCCTGCGCCGCGGCGGCCTCCTGCAGCCGATAGGTCTCCACCTTCTCGACCGCGATCTGCCGCTCGCGCAGCTGCGCCAATATCGACTCGATCGCCGACGATCCGCGCTCCTTGTCGGCGCGCGGCGTGCCGATCAGCACCTCCTGCAGATCGAGACTATAGGCGGCGAATTTGGCGCGCATCTCCTCGCTGGAGCGGCTCTGAATGTCGCTGCGCTCCTGCAGCAATTGGATGAGCGTCTTGGTCTGGCCTATATTTTTGAAATAGGCCGAGACCATCGGATCGAGCGTCTGCTCGACGAGCCGCTTGACGTCGCCGAAGCGCTGCACCACCAGCGGCGCTTTCATATAGTCGATATGGACGACGACGGAGAGCGGCATCAAAGGCTCGAAAGCGTCCTTGGTGATGAGCGCGATCTCCGAGAGATTTTCGTCGAGACGATGCGGGCCGGTCGATTCGGCCGTCCATTTCAGGACGAAATTCGTCGTCGGCACGGCGATGACTTTTCCGGCGTAAGTGTTGAAGGCGTATTTGCCGGGCAGCAGCGGCTTGCTCCACACGCCACGACAGCCTGGCGCGACCAATTCGCCATGGCGATAATCGTCGCCCGAAATATCGACGCCGCTCGCGCCCGTATAGGACACGACGACGCCGACCGTGCCGACGTCGACGATCGTCTTCGAAACCAGTTCCACCGTCGCGAACAGGCGATTGACGTAATAGCTGCCGTCGACGAGCACCTGATGCTGACGCCCGCGAAAGCCGCCGGCGCGCAAAAAGGCTTCAGGATTCTGGAAATTATTGTGAAAGCACGGATCGGAGGCCTCGCCGCCGACGGAAGGCGCGATGATCTCGCCCTCGCGCAGCGCCGGACCGTCATGCACGGTGACGACGCCGAGCACGTCCTGCTCGTCCTTGATGACGATAGGCTCGAAGCCGTGGCGCGCGCCGATGATCGCCGCCGTGCGCGCGAACAGCTCATTGTCATTGGGCGACAGCGCCACCGCGTAATTGCGCGCCGCCGTCAGCACGACGAATTGCGCGAGATTGATGGCGTAGACGCCCTCGCGCAAAATCTTGCGCTGCGGCCCCTTCTGCCCGCCCTGCACGAGAAAGCCGCGCACATCCTCGAAATCGGAGGCTTTTTCATTCGACGCAAGCGTCTGCTCCGGCGCGAGCGCGGCGCCGTCGCGCGCATAGACATAGCCGATCTGTCCCTGCGGAATGGAGACCAGCGGCACGCGATGCACGCGATATTGGAAGGGCACGAAGAAATGAAAGCCGCCGCGCAACGCATCGGGCTGAAAGCCCGCCTCGCCTTTGAGCGCGATGAAGCCTTCGCTGACCGAGCCGCGAAAGCTCCACAGCTTCTCCAAAACGCCGAGCCGATCGTTCGGAATATAGCGAACGGCGCCGCCGACGAGCGCGAGAAGCAGCAGAAATCCGACCGCTCCGGCGACGAGAAGGCTCGTCTGCCAGAACGGCGTCAGAGGATAATCGAGGGGAAACATCTCATTTGCTCATGGTTGAGCGGAATGCGCGGTTCAAAGCCTTTTCTCCCAGGCGCATTCCGCCGGGAGCATGCGGCGCCGCGCCTTCGGCGCAGCCGCGGATCATGCGGCGCGAGATGTGGGGCGCGGGCGGAAGAGTTGCAAGGAGCATTGAAGGTCGCCGACAGGTGAAGGCGCTCTCAAATATTTGATATAGCCGAAGATAAAAATCGACATCGCCATCTTGCGAGCCCATTGCGCCATCAGTCGGACGCCGAGGCCAGGGAGCCTCCGTCCCCCCGCAGTTCCCCCCTGGCCCGCACCGTGCTAGACGGGCCTCCACTCTAAATTCTCAGGAATCGTCAGCCGCGCTCATGTCTCAGGTCGTCACGCGCTTCGCCCCCTCTCCCACCGGCTTCCTCCATATCGGCGGCGCGCGCACGGCGCTGTTCAATTGGCTCTACGCCAAGCGTCACGGCGGGCGCTTCCTGCTGCGCATTGAAGACACCGACCGCGAGCGCTCCACCCAGGGCGCCATAGACGCCATTCTCGACGGCATGCGCTGGCTGGGCCTCGATTGGGACGGCGACGTCACCTATCAATTCGCGCGCGCGCCGCGCCATCGCGAGATCGCCGAGGAGCTGCTCGCCAAGGGCAAGGCCTATCGCTGCTACGCCAGCGCGCAGGAGCTGGAGGAGATGCGCGAGAGGGCGCGCGCCGAGGGTCGTCCGCCGCGCTATGACGGACGCTGGCGTGATCGTGATCCGTCCGAGGCGCCGGCGGGCGTCGCGCCGGTCATTCGGCTGAAGACTCCGCAGGACGGCGAGACGGTCATAGAGGACGCCGTGCAGGGCCGCGTCGTGTTTCCGAACAAGGATATCGACGATTTCGTGCTGCTGCGCTCGGATGGCGCGCCGACCTATATGCTCGCCGTCGTCGTCGACGATCACGACATGGGCGTCACGCAGATCATCCGCGGCGACGATCACCTCACCAACGCCGCGCGGCAAAAGCACATCTATGAGGCGCTGGGGTGGGAGGCGCCCAAGCTCGCCCATATTCCGCTCATCCATGGGCCGGACGGCGCCAAGCTGTCGAAGCGCCATGGCGCGCTCGGCGTCGACGCCTATCGCGGCATGGGCTATCTGCCGACGGCGCTGCGGAACTATCTCCTGCGCCTCGGCTGGAGCCAGGGCGACCGCGAGTTCTTCACGACGCCGGAGATGATCGAGGCTTTCGATCTCGAGAGCATTCATCGCTCGCCGGCGCGCTTCGATTTCGTGAAGCTCGAGAATATGAACGGCCATTATCTGCGCAGCAGCGAGGATTCCGAGCTGCTCGAGGCGCTGATCGCAACGCTGCCCTATCTCGAGGGCGGCGCGGCGCTCGCCGCCAAGCTCGACGACAAGCGCAAGACGCAGCTCGCCGCGGCCATGCCCGGCCTCAAGGCGCGCGCCAAGACGCTCAATGAGCTGGTCGACGGATCGGGCTTCCTCTTCGCCGAGCGGCCGCTGACGCTGGACGCCAAGGCCGCCGCGCTGCTGTCGCCGGCGGCGAAGGCGCATCTCGCCGCGCTGACGGAAAAGCTCGCCGCGCTGGAGGAGTGGAGCGCCGCGGCGACCGAGAATATCGTGCGCGAGACGGCCGCGGCGCAGGGCGTCAAGCTCGGCGATCTGGCGCAGCCGCTTCGCGCCGCGCTCACCGGGCGCACCACCTCGCCCGGCATTTTCGACGTGCTGGCCATCCTCGGCAAGGAGGAGAGCCTCGGCCGACTGCGCGACCAGGCGGCGTAACTCGCTTGAACCGCAGGCGCGGGATGCTATAGTTTGTGCAACGCACAAGAGCTCCTCTGCTCGACCATATGCGCCGCATTGCCTCTCCCCGCCCGCTGCGCATGCGCCGCAACGGCGCGGCGACCGACGCAATTCCGCCGCCCATTCGCAGGAGGGTTTGAATTTAAAGCGATTTACGTTTGATCGAGCGGGCGCGGCGGCCCATGGGCGCAGGAGCGTCCGCGCTCGGACGTTTTCGCTGGCGAGGTCGAGCCGCGGGGGAAAGCGCGGCTCGGGCGTGGCGTAAAAAATGCTGCGGCGCTTCGCCGAAGCGCCGCGAAATTACACGGATAACGCGAGAAGGTGGGGCCATGACGAAAAAAGAAGCGTCCTTTCACACCGGCGAGAAAACCGTGAGCCTGCCGATCATGGAGGGCACGATCGGCCCCAGCGTCGCCGATATTCGTAAGCTCTACGGCGATACGGGCATGTTCACCTATGACCCGGGCTTCACCTCCACGGCGAGCTGCGAGTCGAAGATTACTTATATCGACGGCGATGAGGGCGTTCTCCTCTATCGCGGCTATCCGATCGACCAGCTCGCCGAGCACGGAGACTTTCTCGAGACCTGCTATCTGCTGCTCTATGGCGAGCTGCCGACGGCGACGCAAAAGGCCGATTTCGACTATCGCATCACGCGCCACACAATGGTGCATGAGCAGATGGCGCGCTTCTTCCAGGGCTTCCGCCGCGACGCGCATCCGATGGCGGTGATGGTGGCGTCGGTGGGCGCGCTCTCGGCGTTCTATCACGACTCGACGAATATCGCCGATCCGGTCGAGCGCATGGTCGCCTCGACGCGCATGATCGCGAAGCTGCCGACGCTCGCGGCCATGGCCTATAAATATTCGATCGGCCAGCCTTTCGTCTATCCGAAGAACGACCTCGACTATACGTCGAACTTCCTGCGTATGTGCTTCGCCGTTCCTTGCGAGGAATATAAGGTCAATCCGGTGATGTCGCGGGCGCTCGACCGCTTCTTCATGCTGCATGCCGATCACGAGCAGAACGCCTCCACCTCCACCGTGCGTCTCGCCGGCTCGTCCGGCGCCAATCCTTTCGCTTGCGTCGCGGCCGGCATCGCCTCGCTGTGGGGTCCGGCGCATGGCGGCGCCAACGAGGCGGTGCTGAAGATGCTCGCCGAGATCGGCACGCCGGACCGCATTCCGATCTATATCGCCAAGGCGAAGGACAAGAACGACCCGTTCCGCCTGATGGGCTTCGGCCATCGCGTCTACAAGAACTACGATCCGCGCGCCAAGATCATGCAGCGCACGACGCGCGAGGTGCTGGCCGAGCTCGGCGTGAAGGACGATCTGCTCGATGTGGCGATCGAGCTGGAGCGCATCGCTCTGCACGACGAATATTTCATCGAGAAGAAGCTCTATCCGAACATCGACTTCTATTCCGGCATCACGCTGAAGGCGATGGGCCTGCCGACCACAATGTTCACCGTGCTCTTCGCGGTGGCGCGCACGGTCGGCTGGATCGCGCAGTGGAAAGAGATGATCGAGGATCCGGGCTCCAAGATCGGCCGTCCGCGCCAGCTCTACACGGGCGAGAAGCAGCGCGACTATCTGCCCATGTCCAAGCGCTGATATCATCTACTCCGCGGCCTTCGCGTCCAGGATGCGAAGGCCGAAACGTCTTGTGCGCTCACGCACAGCTTTCCGGCTCCGCTCCCGCCATTGTCTCCTCACCAAACGAGGAGGCGGAAATGATCGAGACGGGGTCTTATGAATTGCTCTCTTTCGAGGAGGCGCGCCAGAAGCTGCGCTTCGATCGCGAGATCAGCCTCGGCCTCTTCGATCTCTCCACTTTCCGCATCGCCTATTGCGCGGGCGATTTCGCCTATGTCGGCGACATAGAGCTCTATCAATGGATGTGGTGCGACAAGATCGCGGGGCTCGTCGTCGATGGCGATATGACGATCGACGGCGATCTCATGGATAATTCCTTCGACGGCTCGGCGGCCTTCGTGCTGGCGCGCGGCAATCTCAGAGCGCGCACGGTCACGCTCGGCGGCGCCGAGGTGGTGGTGCGCGGCGATCTGCGCGTGGAAGGCGCGGTCTTCAACAGCTCGAGCGCCGGCCGCTGCGAGATCGGCGGCTCCCTCTATGCGAGCCATCTCGTCACCGACGATCATGCGACCGTCGTCGCCGGGCGCACGCCCGCGCTCTCTTTCGCGCTCGGCTATGTCGATCCCACGATGAGCGAGAAGCTGCGCGTCGCCGAGTCCTATCTCGACATATTGACGCCGGAGGCGGCGACGGAATTCGATGCGCGCAGCCGCGCGGGCTCGGAGATCGTCGTTCGCATCGTCTCCGCCATTCGCTCCGGCCGCGCCGTCCTGCGCGCGTGATCATCGAGCTGCCAGCCTCGGCTTTTCCGTAAGTTGCACGGGAGCGAGCGCGCGACTCGAAATTGACATGTTCGTCGCCGCCAATGGCGACGTTCGCCTCTCGATTCACGCAATCATTTTTCGCCCTGCGCGTGCTTTTCGTCGCTGCGTTTCAATCATCGATTTCAGCCCCGGCGAATCGCAGAATCGCATCTTGCGCGATTCGCCATGATCGGATCATTCGTCATGAGCGAAACGCCCCCGCCCCGCGCGCGGCAAAATCCCCCGTGTCCCAAGGGACCGGCCGTGAACTCCGTCGTCGCCGCCGCGACGACGGCGCATGATTTGGACGAGCGCTGCAAATCCGTATTAGAAACCGAACGTGATCGAACGACCGCGCAGCGGCCGAGAGCACGAAGCGGGAGACGACGATGGGGGCTGTGAACGATTTGGCGCGGCGCGAGGCGAGCGCCCCCGACGCGCGACGTTCATGGGACGAGGTCGAGGCGCAATATCGCGAGGAATGCGCGACGATGCTACGCGACGCGCGCCGGCATTACGAGCAGCGCGCCGCGCGTGAGCAGACGACGATCGACAATGTGCTCGCCGCTTTCGCCCGCGATTTCGACGCCTGGCTCGATCGCGAGCGGCGCGGAATTTCCACGCCCAAGCCGAACCTCTCCACACTGTTCGAGATCTGGCTAGAGCGCGGCGCGCGGCGGCTGGAGCCGCCCAGCCCGCCGAGCGAAAGCTCCGAAGCCGATGCGCGATCGCAGGAACTGGAGCAGCGCCTCGACGAAGGCGCCCGCCATATACAGGAATTGGAGCAGCGCCTCGCCGAGGCTCAACGACGCGCCGCGCAAAGGGCGGCGGAGACGGCGGCCGCTCTCGCCACCGCGCCTCCGGCGCCACGCCGCCGCGGGCGCGCCCTTCTCGTCACGGCGCTCGTCCTTTTCGCCGCCATCATCGGCGCGGCGCAATGGGCGCGGCAATCGGCGGCGACGCCGCCCGAGCTGCGCGCGGCGCTCGCGTATCTGGACGCATCCGCGAGCGAGCTGGAAGCGCGCGGCCGCACGGCACTCGGCGATCTCGCAGCGAGCCGGGCGCGCGAGGAGGCGCTCGCGGCGCTGCTGCGCGAGGACAAGTCCTATCTGATCGCGCGCGCGATCGCCGCCGATCCTGAGCTCGCGCGCGCCAAGATCGACGCGGTCGAGCGCTTTCCGATCGAACGGAATCGTTCGATCGATCAGAGTTCGCTCCAACGAAAGAATGCGAGAGAACCATCCGATCCAGCCGGCTCGGATGGTTCTCTAGCGCCGAGCAGCCCGGCGCCTGTCGCACGAGCGCCGTCCGAGCCGCCGGCGAAAGAGCCGATCGCCGCTTTGCCGCAAAATGCGCCGCAAGCCGAAGTCTCGGAAGCAGCAGCGCTCACGCCGGAGGAGGAGCCCGAGCGGCTTCCGTCCGCCGTCATCGGCCTGCAAAGGCCCGCCGCCTTTCGCGGCTTCGACAATCGCGACCTCGTGGGGCCGACGCTCGCCACTTTGCGCAAGCTCGATCAGCCCGCCTGCGTCGCCGCCTGCCGCGGCCGCGCCGATTGCCGGGCCTATTCCTTCGATCGCTGGAATCGCATCTGTCGCCTCAAATCCGCGGCCATCGCTTTCACACTCAATCCGCGCATGACCAGCAGCTTGCGCGAGGATATCCGCGTCCCGCGCGCGCCCTCCGGCGCGCTCGCCATGGAGCGCTACCCCTCCAAGGCCTTCCCCGGCGCCGGCTATAAGACGGCGTCCGTCGAAGGTCCCGAGGCCTGCGAGGCCGCCTGCCGCGAAGAAGACGCCTGCGTCGCTTTCACTTTCCGTCTCGACGAGAGCGCCTGTCATTTGTTCACGTCGACGGGAGAGTATTTTTCCAATGAGCTGGCCGACAGCGGCGGCAAGCGTCAGGAATAGCTCGAGACGGCGTTATTCGCTCCCGAAAGAGCAGGACGAGACGGTTACGACGAGGCTCTACTCGCGAACTTTGCGCGATCTATCCCAAATGGGGGATGCAGCGGCGGCGGAGCGGAGCTAATGCTCGAGCGTTGTTGCTGGTCGATACGTTTTACATATTGCGGGGAGGTCACGCGTCCGGAAGCGCGGCCTCCCCTATTTTATTTGCGCCGCTCAGCCGTGCGCCCGTCCGTCCATCCATGCGAGCACGCGCTCAGCGGCGCGCGCGCTCGGGCTGCGCCCATCCGCCAGCATACGCTCGCGCACGCGTGCAAGACCGCTCGATTGCGCCGCGCGCTCGGCGCCGCCGCGCAGAAGCGGCTCCAGCGCCGCCGCGAGCGCCATGGGCTCCGCGCCTTGCTGCAGAAATTCGGGAATGAGCCGCTCGCCGAGCACCAGATTGGGCAGCACGATGCTGTCGACGCTGATGAGCACGCGCAGCGGCCATTCGATCGGCGCGACCTTATAGGCGACGACCATGGGAACGCCGGCGAGCGCCAGCTCCAAGGTCGCCGCGCCCGAGGCGACCAGCGCCGCGCGCGCCCGGCGGAAAGCCGCCGGCTTCTCCTCCTGCGAAAGGAGCCGCGGCCGCAGCGGCCAGCCGGCGAGGCGCGCTTCGATTTCTTCCGCGACATGCGGCACGACGGGCAGGCCGACGTCCAGCGGCCCACAACGCGCGGCGAGCATCGCCAATGTTTCGCCGAAAGCCGGCATGAGCCGCGCGACCTCGGCGCGGCGCGAGCCCGGCAGGACGAGCAGCAGCGGCCTCTCCTCCTCCCGCGCCGCCAGCTCGGCGGCGGATGGCGTCAGCGCGTCGAGACAATCGAGCAGCGGATGACCGACATGGACGCAGGCCGGGCCGCCGAGCCGCAGATGCGCCGCCGGCTCGAAGGGCAGCACGGCCAGCACCTCGTCGATATAGGCGCGCATCGCCCGCGCCCGTCCCGGCCGCCAGGCCCAGACGGTCGGGCTCACATAATCGAGGATCGGCAGTTCCGGCCGCGCGCGCCGCACCCGCCGCGCGACGCGATGCGTGAAATCCGGCGCATCGATAAGGACGAGGCAATCGGGCTGCGCCTCCACGACCGCCCGCGCCGTTCGGTCTATGCGCTCGAGCAGCCTGGGCAGGAGGCGCAGCACAGGAACCAGGCCCATGACGGCGATATCGCCGAGCGGGAACAGGCTCGCGAGCCCTTCGCGCGCCATCGCCTCGCCGCCGACGCCGGAAAAGCGAATGTCCGGCTGCTGGGCGCGCAGCGCGCGCATCAGCAGCGCGCCGAGGAGATCGCCGGAGGCTTCCCCGGCGATGAGAAACACATGGCCGGGCCTTGCCACCGCCCTAGCCCCGCGCCGGGCGCGGCGCGCAGAGCGGCCGCTCCCGCTCGGCGCGCAGAAAGGCGATCAGCGACTCGACATCCTCGGCGCCGGCAAAATCCCGAGCGACGGTTTCGACGCGCTCGGCCAGCACCTCCGCGCCCGTCTCCTGCGGGAACAAACGGCGAAACGCCTGGCGCAGAAGAGCGAGGCGGGCGTCGGAAAAGCCGCGCCGGCGCAGGCCGACGAGATTGAGGCCGAACAAATGCGCGCGATTGCCGCCCGCGAGGCCGAAGGGAATAAGATCGCCCTCGAGGCCCGAGAGGCCGGCGACGAAACTATGCGCGCCGATGCGCACGCGCTGATGCACGACCGTCGCGCCGCCGATCGCCGCATGATCGCCGATGCGGACATGGCCGCCGAGCAGCACATTATTGGAGAGCGCGACGCCATCGCCGATCGCGCAATCATGGCCGACATGGGAATAGGCGAGAAAGGCGCAATCGTCGCCGATGCGCGTCTCGCCGCCGCCCGCTGGCGTTCCGGCGTTGATGGTGACGCCCTCGCGCGCGAGGCAGCCGCGGCCGATGACGAGCGCCCCCGGCAGGCCGCGGGATTTCAAATCCTGCGCGGCGGCGCCGAGCGCGGCGAAAGGATGGATTTCCGCATCCGGTCCGATGCGCGTGCGCCCCGCCAAAACCACATGCGAGAGGAGGCGCGCCCCGGCGCCGAGCTCGACCTCGCCGCCGATATGGCAGAATGGCCCGATGACGACGCCCTCGCCGAGGCGCGCGCCGGCCTCGACGACAGCGGAAGGATGGATGCGCGCGCTCGATGTCATGAGGCCCATCCGGGCGATGCGGCGGCGCTCAGGCGCCGATCATCACGCTCAGCTCCGCCTCGCAGACCAGCGCGCCATCCACCAGCGCCCGGCAGGCGTACCAATAAATGTTGCGCTTGCGGGCCTTTTTGACGACATGGAACTCGAGACGGTCGCCGGGCGTCACCGGACGGCGAAATTTCGCTTTGTCGATCGTCGTGAAGAAGACCTTGCGAGTCGAGCCCTTCGGCTGCATGCGAGCAGCGATGGCGCCCGCCGTCTGCGCCATGGCCTCCACCATCAGCACGCCCGGAAACACCGGATTCTCGGGGAAATGGCCCTGAAACTGAGGCTCGTTGAAAGTGACGTTCTTCAGTCCGACGCCGCTCTCGTCGCCGCGAATATCGATGATGCGATCGACGAGCAGAAAAGGATAACGGTGCGGCAGCAGCTCCAAAATCTGATGGACGCCGAGGGTTTCCGGCGCGTCGGCCGTTGTTTCTTCACTCATTTTCTTTTCTCCCCTCCGGGTCCGGGCGTCTCTCTCCCGCCGGCCCGTCTCTCATTCCTCCGGCGTCTGGCGCCGGTTTACCTCGCCTCGCGGCGGGATTGACGATCGAGCAGAAGCTCGCCACGCAAATGGCGCCGCACGGGACGCGCCGGCGCGCCGCTCCAGCGCGCGCCGGCCGGCACATCGCGGGTCACGCCGGATTTGGCGGCGATCTGCGCGCCCTCGCCGATGGTGATATGGCCGCCGATCGCCGATTGGCCGCCCAGGGCGACGAAGTCGCCGAGCTCGCAGGAGCCGGCAAGTCCCGATTGCGCGACGATGACGCAGTCGCGGCCGATCACCACGTTGTGGCCGATCTGGACCAGATTGTCGATCTTCGTCCCTTCCCCGATGATTGTGTCGCGCGTCGCGCCGCGGTCGATCGTCGTATTGGCGCCGATCTCCACATCGTCCTGCACGATGACGCGGCCGATCTGCGGCGCCTTCACATGGCCCTCCGGCGAAAGCGCGAAGCCGAAGCCATCCTGGCCGAGCCGCGCCCCCGGATGAAGGATGACGCGGTCGCCGATGAGCGCGCAAATGACGCTGACATTGGCGCCGATGGAGCAGTCGCGCCCAATGCGCACATCTGGTCCGATCACCGCCAGCGGGCCGATCACGCTGCCCGAGCCGATCTCCGCGCGCGGGCCGATGACGGCGCCGGGGTCGACCGAGACCCCCGGCTCCAGCCGCGCCGTCGGGTGGATGATCGCGCCGGGCGAGACGCCGCTCGCCGAGAATAGCGACTGCGGCCGCAGCGAATCTGGAAACAGCCGCGCCATGACTCTCGCCATGGCTTTGTGCGGCTCGGACGTCACCAGCGGAATGACGCCGCTCGGCAGCGAGTCGAGATCGCGCGCGCGCAACAGGCAGGCGGTGGCGCGGCAGAGACGCAGCGCCGACGCATAGCGTCTGCGATCATAGAAGGCGAGCTCGCCCGGCCGCGCCAGATCGAGCGGCGCGACGCCGACGATGATTTCCTGCACGCCCGATCCGGCCTCGTGAAGGCGCGCGCCGGCGATCTCGGCGACCTCCACCGGCGTCAGCGGCCGGTCGAGGCGGAAAAACCCAGCGGCGCCCATGCCACGCTCCTCCCCGTCGCGCCCGGCCGCGGCCGGGACGAAAAACGCAAGGAGAGCGCCGGCCGGCCCGAAGCCATTGCGGCGCCCTCGACGAAAACGATCCCCGAGCGGCGGGTCTCGCCGCTCGGGGATCGCAAATTCTAGTCGCTGTGTGGCGGCGGCGCCAGCGCGTCGCTTTTAGAAATTGGTGCCGCCCGAGAAGCGGAAGCGCTGCGTGATGTCGCCATAGGCCTTGGACAGCACCACCGCATAGTCGAAGCGGATCGGCCCGAGCGGCGATTGCCACAGCGCCGAGGCGCCGACCGAGGAGCGGATCTGCGCCTTGTCACCCGAGACGACGATGCAAGAGCCCTGGCCATAGGTGGGGGCAGTGTAGGGATAGACGCAGGGCAGGTTGGCGACGCCATACAAAGAATCGCTGAAGTTGGTCTGGCCTTTGTAGCCCCACAGCGTGCCGGCGTCGGCGAACAGCGCGCCGCGCAGGCCGATGTCCTTCGGCAGCCCCCAGATCGGGAACTGCACCTCGAGCGAGCCGCCGATATAATTGCTGCCGCCGAGCGAGTTGCCGCGCGAGCTGGTCCAGTTGGAAATGTCGCGCGGGCCGAGGCCGCCGGGCGCGAAGCCGCGCACCAACGTCGGGCCGAGATTGAAATTGTCCATCACCCGCATCTTATAGTCGCCGAGTGCGAACATATTGCCGCCCTGCACGCGCGCGATGCCGACCACATCGTCCACGAAAGGAATCTCGTGAAAGTAGCGCAAATCGCCGGTCGTGCGCACATAGCGGCTGTCCCCGCCGAGCCCGGCGACATCCTGCGAGAGCTGCGAGTGAATGCCGTTCTTCGGATTACGGAAGTTATCCAGCGAATTAAATGACAGCGTGTAGCCGACGAGCGAGGTCAGACGCGTTCCCACCGATTCCTTGATGGCCAGCGAGGCCTCGCCATTGGATTGGCAATTGTAGAGAACGTTGAGATCGGCCTGCGTCGGCGCGTAGATATAACCATATCCAGGCGTATATCCCGGCAGCGGCGTCTGACAGTCGTTGTAGGGCCGGTTGCTGTCGTTGGGGATGGAGATCGTCGTGGTGTAGATCGAATAGCGCGGCGAGAGGCTGATCTCCTCGGTGATCGGAATGCCGAATCGCAACGTGCCGCCGATCGAGGTGGTCGAATAGTAGGAGTAGTTATAAGCGTCCGACTTCTTTGCGAAGAGATCGAAGCCCGCCGAGAAGCGCTGATCGAGGAAGTAGGGCTCGGTGAAGCTGAAGGATACGCCGCGCGCGCGCTGGCCGGCCTGCACCGAGAGGCGCGTCGCCTGGCCGCGGCCGAGGAAGTTGCTCTCCGACACAGAGACTTCGCCGATGAAGCCTTCCGTCGTCGAATAGCCGCCCGACACGCCGAAATTGCCGGTCGCCTGATCCTCGACGTCCACATTCACGATCACGCGATCGGCCGCCGAGCCAGGCTCATTGGTGACGCGGACCTTCTTGAAGAAGCCGAGGCCGTTGAGGCGGCGTTCGGCGCGATCGACCAGTACGCGATTATACGCGTCGCCCTCGCCGATCTCGAACTCGCGGCGAATGACGTAATCGCGCGTGCGCGTGTTGCCGCGAATATTGATGCGCTCGATATAGACGCGCGGACCCTCGTCGACGACGAAGCGGATCGCCACCGTCTGAGCGGCGGGATTGCGCTCGCCGCGCGGGCGCGCCTGCGAGAAGGCGTAGCCCTTCTTGGCGATCTCGCGCGTCAGCGATTCGACCGTCTTCTCCACCGCGTCGCCATTATAGACGTCGCCGGGCGAGAGACGCAGATAGGGCTGCAGAGAAGCCGGATCGATATCGGGCAGATGCGATTCGACGTCGACATTGGAGACGCGATACTGCGGCCCCTCCTCGACGACGACCGTGATGACATAGCCGCCCTGGGCCGGATCGAACACGGCGTCGGAGCTGACGACATGGAAGTCGGCGTAACCATTCTTCAGATAGAAGCGGCGCACCAATTCGAGGTCGGAGGCGATGCGGTCGGGGTCGTAGACGTCGCTCGTCTTGATGAACGACAGGAAGTTCATCTCCGTCGTTTCCATCAGATCGACGAGCCGCCCGGTCGAGTAGACGGTGTTGCCGACGAATTTGATGTCCTTGACGCCGGTCTTGTCGCCCTCCTCCACCGTGAACACCACATCGATGCGGCCATTGGGCAGCTGCACGGTGCGATAGGTGATCTTGGCGGCGGCGCGGCCCGAGCGCTTGTAGATCTCGAGCAGGCGCGCAATGTCCTGCTGCACGACGGTCTGATTGAAGGAGCCATGCGCGCGCGTGCGCACTTCCGAGGTCAGCGTGTCGGTCTTGACCTTGCTGTTGCCCTCGAAGACGACGCGATTGATGAGATTGGTCTCCGACACGTGGATGACCACGCGTCCCTTCTCGTGGGTGGCGCTCACATTGGCGAAGCGGCCGCTGTTGCGCAGCGCTTCGAGCCCTTTCTCGACCTCCTCCGGGCTGGTGCCGGAGAAATAGGAGCGGATCACGTCGGAATCGCCGCGGGCGTTGCCGACGACGACGATATCCTGAGCAAAGGAAGGAAGAGAGAAGCCGAGGACCGCCGATACCACGGCTGCCAAGAGATAGGAACGATTCCGAAAAGCCTCGATGGACCGCATTGTCAATCCTAAGTCCTCGTCGCGCCGTCGCCCGCCGAAAGCGGCGCGGCTCACGAACTGGGACAACGCACGCACGCTACCGCACGCCGTCCGATCCGATGTTCACCTTCTACAAGGTTTACCGTTTACTGCAAATGCCGAACGCCACGAGTTTCCCCGTTTTGCCCGGCCCGTTGCCGCGAAGCCACTTTTTATGGTCAGCGTCGCGTTAACGTCGGGAACCCGCGGCGCAGGCCGCGAGTCCCATGAGCGATCCTCCCCAGAATGATGGCGAAAAGCGGTCATAACCGCCGGTCTCGACCAATTCGCCCCGAATTTCAGTGGGGAGAAAAGGACGAGACACGAAGCTGGTCAGTCGACCCCTGCGCCGGTGAAGCGGCGCAGCAACCTGGCGAGGTCATTATAGGTGGAGAACACCATCAAGGTGCACACCATGGCGAGCCCGACTCGGAACGCGTATTCTTGCGTACGTTCCGCGAGCGCGCGGCCGCGCGCGGCCTCGATCAGATAAAAGAGCAGATGTCCGCCGTCGAGGAGCGGCACCGGCGCAAGATTGAGCAGGCCGATCGAGATCGACAGGATCGCGATGAGATTGAACAGCGGGCCGACGCCCACTTTGTCGATCGCCTTGGCCATTTGGCCGGAGACCTGCGCAATGCCGATCGGGCCGGACAATTGGTCGGTCGCCTCGCGGCCGACGACGAGGCCGCCGAGATAGGAGGCGGTCCGCCCGATGATCGTCCAGGTCTCATTGACCGCGAGGACGAAGGACTGGCCGATGTCGAAGCGCTCCTCGCGCTGGTCGGCGGGGTCCGAGCTCGCCTGCAGGCCGATCATGCCGATCTTGGTCTTGCCGAGCGCGGTCTCGATCTCCCGCAATTGCGGGGTCGCCTGCAGCGACACATCCTCGCCGGCGCGGCGGACGACGATGCTGAGCGGCTTGCCGGTGGAGGCGGAGACGATCTCCTGCATCTTGCCGAAACTGTCGATCGGCTCGCCGTCTATGGTGAGGACGAGATCGCCCTTCTGGAAGCCGGCCTGCTCGGCGGCGCCGCCCGCCTGCACGGCGGCGACCTTGGGCAGCAGCACATTGCGGCCGAAGGAGGCGTAGAGAAGCGTGAAGATGACGATCGCCAGCACGAAATTGGCGAGCGGCCCGGCGACCACGATCGCGGCGCGCTTCCACACCGGCTGGCCGAAGAAAGTGACTTTGCGCTCCTCCTCCGGCATGGCTTCGATGCGCTCGGGATCGGGCACGCTGGCGCCATTGGCGTCGCCGTGGAACTTCACATAGCCGCCGAGTGGAATCGCCGCCACGCGCCAGCGCGTGCCATAGCGATCGTGGAAGGCCCAGAGCTCTGGCCCGAAGCCGATCGAGAAAGCGTCGATCTTGACCCCGCACCAGCGGCCGACGAGGAAATGGCCGAGCTCGTGGAAGAAGACCACCATCGTCAGCACGAAGACGAAGGGGACGACATAGATGAGGATCGTCATGAGCAAGTCCAGCAAAGCGATACTCCTGGCAAACGCTACTCACCAAGAGTCCGCCACGCGGCCTCGCCCTCTTGGTTACTGAAGCGTTAACATGCCCGAAGCCTGGTTCATCGCCAAGGCGCCGCGCGATCTTTCTCTCACAATATGGTCAATATCGAGGGCGTCCTCAACGGTGGAGGGCTCACGCGCCGTGCCGTCCTTGAGCGCGGCCTCCAGCGCTTTCTCGACCTCGCGGGCGATACCAGCGAAGCCGATGCGGCCGGAAAGGAAAGCCTCGACCGCTATCTCATTGGCGGCGTTGAGCACCGTGGGCAGGCCCCCGCCCTCGCGCAGCGCGTCGAGCGCGAGGCCGAGCGCCGGAAAACGCCCGAGATCGGGCTTCTCGAAAGTGAGCGCGCCGAGGGCGACGAGATCGAGCCGCGGCGCAGGCGTCTCGATTCGCTCGGGATAGGCGAGGCAATGAGCGATCGGCACGCGCATGTCCGGGCGGGCGAGCCCGGCCGTGACCGAGCCGTCGGAAAAGCTGACGAGCCCATGCACGATGGATTGCGGATGCACGATGACGTCGAGCTTTTCCGCCGGCACGGCGAAAATATGATGCGCCTCGATCAGCTCGAGGCCTTTGTTCATCAGGCTCGCCGAATCGATCGTGTTCTTCGGCCCCATCGCCCAATTGGGATGATTGAGCGCCTGCTCCACCGTCGCGGCCTCGATCGCTTCCCTGGTCCAGGTGCGGAACGGGCCGCCGGAGGCGGTGATGGTCATTTTCTCGATTCGCGAGACGTCCTCGCCGCCGAGCGCCTGGAAAATGGCGTTGTGCTCGCTGTCGATGGGCAGCAGCCTGGCCTTTTTGTCATGCGCCGTGCGCATGAAGGGCGCGCCGGCGCAAACGAGGCACTCCTTATTGGCGAGGGCGACGACGCGGCCGAGCGTGAGCGCCGCATGGGTCGGCTCGACGCCGGCGGCGCCGACGATGGCCGAGACCACGAGATCGGCCTCGCGCGTCGCGGCCTCGATCACGGCCTCGCGTCCGGCGGCGACCTGAATATTGGTGCCGGAGAGCGCCTCTTTCAGCGCCGCATAGGCGTCCTCGTCGCGGATGGCGACGAATTCGGCCTTCAACGCCAGCGCGGTCCGCGCCAGGGCGGCATGGTCGCGCCCGCCGGCGATCGCCGCGACGGAATAGCCTTCCGGGTCGCGCATCAGCAGATCGACGGTGGAGCGCCCGATCGACCCGGTCGCGCCGAGCAGCGCGATTCGCTTCGGCGGCCGCCCGCGCGACCGTGTCCCGAGCTGCTCCGATCCTGTCCCTGTCGTCATGTGACGCCGCCTACCAGATGAAAATGCCGGCGGCCAGGGACTCCTGACCGCGCAAACCGCCGAGCATGGCCGCGAAGGCGCTGGCGAAGATGAAGCCGTCGACGCGATCCATCACGCCGCCATGGCCGGGGATGAGCCGGCTCGAATCCTTCACGCCGAAACGGCGCTTGATCCAGGATTCGAAAAGATCCCCCGCCTGCGCCAGCGCCGCCGCGACAATGCCGACGAAAAACAACGGCAGGGTCGCCGCCGCGCTCCAGCGGCTGAGATAGACGACGCCGACTCCGGCGAGCGCGCCGCTGGCGAGGCCGACCAGCGTTCCCGACCAGGTCTTGCCGGGCGAGACGCGCGGCCACAGCTTCGGCCCGCCGATCAGCCTTCCGCCGAAATAGGCCATCACATCGGTGCCCCAGACGACGGCGAACAGCCAGGCGATGGAGATGGCGCCGAAATCCGGAGAATGGCGCAGCACATTGGTGGAAACGATCAGCGAGCCGGCGTAGAGCAGCCCGGCCGGAGCCCACAGCCTGCGCCCTGGCCCCGCCAGCATCGAGAGAATCGCCGAGAAGAAGACGAGCGAGGCCAACGCGGCCGGGCCGGCTCCATGGGCGGCGAAGGCCGTCGCTCCGGCGAGCGAGGCGCCGCCGAGCGCGAAGCGCGCGAGCGCCATCTTGCCGCCGACGATGCTCTGCCACTCCCAGGAGACGGCGAAGCCGGCGAGCAGCCAGAACAGCGCGAAGGCGTCGCCGCCAACATAGAGCGCGACAACCGCGGTCGCGATCAGCGCCGCCGCCGAGCCGATGCGGGGGCCGAGATCGGAGAATTGCCCGCCCTTCGCGCCGGCTTTGGCGGCGGGCGGCTCGGAAGGCTCGCTCATGAAGCGGTCTTCGCTCTGCGATCGACCGGCGCAAGGCCGCCGAACCGCCGATCGCGCTGCGCATATTCGTCGATCGCCGCCTCGAAATCCGCCCGGCTGAAGTCCGGCCAATGGACGGGCACGAACAGCAATTCCGCATAGGCGGCCTGCCACAGCATGAAATTGGACAGGCGCTGCTCGCCGCTGGTGCGGATGATGAGGTCTGGATCGGGCATGTCCGCCGTGTCGAGGCGACGGGCGATTGCCTCGGCGTCTATGTCCTGCGGGCGCAGCCGGCCGGCCGCGACCTCCTCGGCGAGCGCGCGCGCCGCCGCGGCGATCTCCTGCCGCGCGCCATAATTGAAGGCGACGACGAGGGTGAGGCCGGTGTTGGCGGCGGTCGTCTGCTCGGCCTCGCGCAAGAGCGCGGCGATCTCGGCCGCGAGATCCTCGCGCGCGCCGATGACCTTCACGCGGACATTATTGCCCTGCAGCTCGGCGAGATCATTGCGGATGAAGCGATGCAGCAGCGCGAGCAGGCTCTGCACCTCCTCGGGCGGACGCGACCAATTTTCCACAGAAAAGGAATAGACCGTCAGATAATCCACTCCGAGCTCGATCGCCGCGCGCACTGTCTTGCGCAGGGCGTCGACGCCACGCCTGTGACCCTCGAATCGCGGCAGGCCTCGCGCGGCCGCCCAGCGACCGTTGCCGTCCATGATCAAAGCGACATGACGCGGCGCGGATCTCGGCGCCAAGGCCGGCGCTCCCAGCTCCAATATTCCACCGTCTCCCATTTTTTTTGTTCCGCGCCATACTCGAGAGCTCGAGCCGGACCGGCCGGCGTCTCGTGAAAATCGAAAAGACAAATCAAACTTGCATGATCTCTTTTTCTTTTTGCGCGAGAATGGTGTCGATCTCGCGCACCGACTCGTCGGTCGCCTTCTGCGCCTCGGCCTCGTGACGCTTGGCGTCATCCTCGGGCAGAGCGTGGTCTTTCAGCAGCTTTTTCAATGTGTCGAGGCCGTCGCGGCGCACATGCCGGACGGAGACGCGCGCATCCTCGGCATATTTATGCGCGATCTTGACCAGCTCCTTGCGGCGCTGCTCGTTGAGCTCGGGCGTGCGAATGCGCAGCACCTGACCCTCGATCGTCGGCGAGAGGCCGAGATTCGAATCGCGAATCGCCTTGTCGACGGCGCCGACGAGGCCCTTGTCCCACACCTGCACGGCCAGCATGCGCGATTCCGGCACGCTGATCGTCGCCACCTGGTTGAGCGGCGTCGCCTGGCCATAGGCCTCGACGTGAATCGGCTCCAGCAGGCTCGCCGAAGCGCGTCCGGTGCGAAGCCCGCCGAGCTCGTGCTTGAGGGTCGCCAGCGCGCCCTGCATGCGGCGTTTCAGTTCGGGCAGATCGAAAGTCTGAGCCATAGGAAACTTTGCCTATTCGTGAAGTTCTGTCGGTTCGAACGAGCGGGCCGCGCCGGCTCAGGGGTCGGAGCGTTTCATAGAACATAATCCGCCGAGGCGGAAATCACCGGCCGCATTCCGAGCGCGTCGTCCTCTAAGGAACGACATGGGTGGCCCGCCCTCGTCCTTCCAGCACCGCGCGGATCGCGCCCGCCTCGGCGATGGAGAAGACGATTATGGGAATCTTGTTCTCGCGAGCAAGAGCGAAGGCGGCGGTGTCCATCACGGCGAGGTTTTTGGCGATGGCCTCGTCATGGGTCAGCTGCTCATAGCGCCGCGCCGAAGGGTCGCGCTTGGGATCGGCGGTATAGACGCCATCGACCTGAGTCGCCTTCAGCACGGCGTCAGCCGAGAGCTCTGCGGCGCGCACCACGGCGGGGGTGTCGGTGGTGAAGAAAGGCAGGCCCGTGCCGCCGGCGGCGATGACGACGCGGCCCTTGGCGAGATGATGCAGCGCCGCGCGCCGCGAATAGGATTCGAGGAGCGAGGGCATGGGCACGGCCGAGAGCGCGCGCGCCTGGCGGCCCTGCGCCTCTATCGCCTGCTCGAGCGCGAGCCCGTTCATCACCGTCGCCAGCATGCCGATCGAATCGGCGCGGGCGCGCTCTATCCCCTTGTCGGCGCCTTGAATGCCGCGAAAGAAATTGCCGCCGCCGACGACGACCGCGATCTGCGCGCCGAGCGCGGCGGAAGCGGCGAGATCCTTGGCGATGCGCTCCAATGTCGGCGCATGCAGCCCGTGCGGGGCGTCGCCCATCAGCGCCTCGCCCGAGAGCTTGACGACGACCCGCTTCCATTTCGGCGGGCTCGAAGGGTCCGTCATCGACGCCTCTCTTTCGCTGGTGGGCCTTTGTTCGACCTTAATAGGAAACCGCCGCCGCTCCGGCAAGGCGCGCCGCGCCGCGGGAGCGGCGGCGCTCACAAAGCGCGGAGGAATTCGTCGATCGTCTCGAAAAAAGAAGCCGCATCGCGGCGCGGGAATCCCTTGATTCGACGCGAGGCCGCGGCGCGGCGCGGAGAATCGGGGGCGCTATAGTCGAGAATGGCGTCGCGCCAGCCGAGACCGTCGAGCGGATCGATATAATCGAGCGTATCGTCGGCGATCTCGCGAAACGTCTCTATGTCAGAGGCGATGATCGGCGCGCCGCAAGCGGCGGCCTCGGCGATGGGCAGGCCGAATCCTTCCGCGAAAGAGGGCGCGAGCGCGGCCCTCGCGCCGGCGAGCAGCGCCCGCAAGGCCGGCGTCGACAGGCCGGAGACCTCGATCACATGCGGCCGCAGCGCCGTGCAGCGCTCCAGCATGTCGAGCACATTCTCATTGTGCCAGCCGCGCTTGCCGACGAGGACGAGCTTGGGCGTCGCCTCCCCGTCGCGCTCGGCGAGCTCGCGCCAGACATTGAGCAGCAGCATGTGATTCTTGCGCGGCTCGATCGTCCCGCAGAGCACGAAATAAGTCTTATCAGCGAGGCGCGAATCGACGGCCGCCTTCGTCTCGAAGGCGGGAGCGACCGGCAGTCCGGCGAGGCAGATCGGCAGATCGGCCCTGCCCTGGCCGCGTGCGAAATCGGCGACGCGGCGCCCGACCGCCTGCGAGCCGACGACGACGCCCGCCGCAAGCCGCGAGATATTGCCCATGGCGACGCGATGCTTGTCGCGCTCCGCCGGGCGAAAAAGCTCCGGCGCCTCGAGCGGCAGCAGATCATGCACGAAGAACACGGGCTTCACGTCCGGCCGGGACTCGAGCCAGCGCAAATGCCAATTCTTGTCGACCGGGAACTGGCTGGCGTTCACATAGATGGCGTCCCTCGGCGCTTCGGAGGGGGGCCGGCCAAGGCGAAAGGCCCAGCGGCGCATGGCGCGCCAGTTTTCCGGGACGACGCCCCATCCGCGCCGCCGAATCCGCGCCGCACTGAGCTGGCCGGAAGGCGCTTCGCCGAGCGCCGCGACGAGCCGCTCGAACACCGCGTCCTCGCGCGGATCGAGAAACTCGTTCCAATAGGTCTCTATGTCGGTGAGCGTCTGCAGCGCCTCTTTCGCGGAGGCGAGCCGCGGCCCCAGCGCCGCAGTGGCCAGCGCAACGCTGTCGCCGGCGGCGAGAAAATGCCGCGCCAGCGCGAAATCGACCCGATCTATCCCATTGGGCGTCGGATTGAGCGCGCGCGTGACGAGTCGCGTGACGTCATAGATCACGGGCCGCGTCATTTGCGGCACCGCTCGCCCCGCTCGCGGCATCGCCAATGGTCGATGATGTCGTTGGATTCCCGAATCACGCGCTCGCTCTCCTTGGCGAGACATTCGCGATAATGGAACACCGAGGCGATATAGGCCTGGACCTCTGCCCCACAGGCCTCCGCCGGCTGGCCGGGCATGAAGACGCAGGGGGGCGACCCCGGCTGCACGCAGAGATTGAAGCCAGGAGCCGCCTGCGGGAAAGCCGCCTCGGGAAATAAGAGCGCCGCCGCCGATGCAGCGAGACGCATGAGGAACAGCAGGCGCCGTCCCGCTCCGCGCGCGGGCGGACGCCGATCGATGATCATCCGACGCTCGTCATGAAAACTGCCACGCGCGGAGAATTGCCCCGTCGCGCGGCCGCGCGCAAGCGCCTATTCGCCGGGCGCTCCACCCGGCGCGCGGCGGGCGCCGGACGGCGCCTCGCGCGTCTCGGCGGCGCGCGCGCCGAACCATTCGACCGCATCGGCGAGCGCATGGCGATAGGGACGCGAACGATAGCCGAGCTCGCGGCGCGCCTTCGAATCGTCGAAGAACATGGTCGTCGCCGAAAGGCGCAGGCTCTCGACATTGAGGAAAGGCTCACGGCCTGTGAGGCGCGCCAACGCCTCATTGGCGTGAGCGAGCGGCAGCAGCGGCCAGCGCGGCAGACGCATGCGCGGCGGACGGCCGCCGATGAGAGTCGCCACCTCGGCGAGCAGCTCGGAGAGCTCCACATTCTCGCCGCCGAGAATATAGCGCTCGCCGATTCGCCCCTGGCGCAGAGCGGCGAGATGGCCGACGGCGACATCGGCGACATGCACCACGGCGAGGCCGGTGTCGACATAGGCCGGCATATTGCCGCGCATCGCCTCGAGGACGATGCGGCCGGTCGGCGTCGGGCGGACGTCGCCTGGGCCGAGCGGCGCGGAGGGATTTACTATAATGGCCGGCAGCTGCAGCCGCTCCACCATATCCTCGACGAGCCGCTCAGATAGGAGCTTGCTGCGCTTATAAGCGCCGAGCCGGTCGCAGACCGCGAGCCGACGCGTCTCGTCGCAGAGGCCGGAGGCGTCGGGCGCGAGCGTCGCGACGCTGCTCGTATGAACGATTCGCTCGACGCCGGCGCGTAGAGCCTCCTCCATGACGATGCGCGTTCCGTCGAGATTGGTGCGCATGACGACGCGGGGATCGGGCGCCCAGAGGCGATAGTCGGCGGCGACATGGAAGAGATAGCGCACGCCCGTGAGCGCGGCGCGCAGGCTCTCGCGGTCGGTCACATCGCCTTCGAAAATCTCATATTGCGGGCGGAGATTGGCGCGCGGGCTGGTCGGCCGGACGAAAGCGCGCACGCGAAAGCCCTGCTCGTGCAGCAGGGCGGCGACGGCCCCTCCGATGAAACCGCTCGCGCCGGTGACGAGGGCGATATCACGCATGTCGCTCGTCATAGCCAAAACGTCGATAGGCTCCATTGCGCCGGCGCCGGAGGCGCCGCTCTCACGACGCATTTGGGGCGCGAGTCCGCCAAAGCAAGCCCCGCCGCAAGCTCTCGCTCGCGCCGCAGGTCGTCACCCCGGCAAAGGTCGTCGCCTTGGAAAATCTGATGCGCCGTCAAAACCGAGCCTGCCGTCCTGTTCCGTCGCCTTTAGCCGGCCGAGGCGCTGGGAAGCTCGCGCGCGGGCTCGGCCGCAGCCGGCTCGGCCGCGGAGCGGCGCGTCGGCAGGCGGTGGATGGTCGCCGATTCATGGTCGTCGTCGCGGTCCATTCGCGACAGATCCTGACGCACCATCAGGACGAAGAGCGCAAAAGCGATGGCCGACATCGTTCCGATGGTCACGTCGAGGACGGAGAAGCGCCACAGCTGCGCCTCCACCACCTGCGGGCCGAGCCAGCAGGCGAAGATGCTCCAGGCCGCGACCAGAATACGAAACTCCGTCGCGCCCATGCCGCCATAGGACAGGCGATGCACGCCGGCCGTCGCCACGCGCAGATAGGTGTAGGAGCTCATCAGCAGATAGAGCGAGAGCACGAACAGCGCCGACGGAAGCGTGAAATAGGGTGAGACGCCAAGGCCGACCACGATCAGGCTCTGCGCGATCAGATCGCTCGAATGATCGAGCAGGAAGCCATAGCGCGGACGCTCGATCCCGCGGTAGCGGGCCAGAGTGCCGTCGAGCGAATCGCCGAACCAGTTCAGGAACAGGCCGGCCACCACCAGTATGAGGAAACCGGCCGACCAATGGGTGAGCGCGAAGCCCGCCGCAGTCATCGCCGCGCCGACCAGCCCGGCCGCCGTCAGATGATCCGGCGTGGTCCAGGCGGGGAGTCGCGGTGCCAGCGCCTGCAGCACGTGGCGCTCGCCCCTCGCCAAAAGGCTCGTGTTCAATCGGTTCGCCAAGAAACCCCCTCGAAAACCAAGCCCGCCCTCGCAGCCCATAGCGCCGGTGACACAGTCTCACCCGGGGCCGCGCGTCTTATTGCATCGCAATATCGTCAACCGTCAGCTTGCCCGCGGCGGGCCTTCGCGTCAATCGCTATCACCGCGCCTCGGGCCGAATTTCAGACGGTCCAGTAATGGCTTCGCGCGTAAGTGGTCACTTCACCGCAGCGCCGACCGCCGCGCCCTGAATCGCCGGCTGCGTCAGCATGGAAACGAGCTGGAACGCCTTGGCGATCTCGGTCACAGGC